>NZ_JBHVGV010000003.1:318855-414003 GCF_042800555.1 Streptomyces sp. NPDC057617
GGGCGGACCGGAAAAAGTTGGTTGGTTTTCGCAATAGCCGAAAGGGCCAAAACTCTGCCTGTCGGGCGGTGGAGGACACACACCGGCCCGTCCGGCGATTGAGGACGAACCGGCAGCCGGACGGGCCCGGGAACCGGCACGCCCTACGCCACCGCGGGCAGTTGCTCCGGTCCCGCCTCTTCCGCTTCTTCCGTAGGCCGCACCCCCAGGTCACGCAGGATCGCGTGCGCCGCGCGGCGGCCCGAGAACAGCGCGCCCTGGACCGTGTTCGTGTCCCGGTGGTCCCCGCACACGTACAGCCCCGACAACAGCCGCACCGGGCGCCGCAGATCGTGCGGCGGGGGCATCGCGGGGACCGCCTCCGGATCGTGGTAGGCGGCCAGCAGCTCCCAGTCGTCGGTCGGCGTCCCGTACAGCTTCGCGAGATGCGCGCGGACCGTACGGTCGAGATCCGCGGCCGGGGGAGGGGTGCCGAGCACCGTCGACGAGATCAGCACCCGGCCTTCCGGCGCCCGCGCCGGATCGACCGCGCTCATCACGGCGGTGTGCGCGACCGGACCGCCCCGGTCCGCGTCCAGCAGCAGCGCCGGATCGGTCATCGGCGGTTCCGGCGCGGTGTGGTGCAGAACCGTCACGGGGTGGAAGTCCGGCACCCGCAGCCCCGGCAGCAGCTCGGCCGCGGCCCGCGCGCCGGTCGCCAGGACCAGCGCACGGCCGGTGATCTCGCCGTGCTCCTTGGTGGTGACACAGCTGATCGACGCGTCCGTGACGCACACATCCGTACGGACGGTGCCCTCCGGCAGCGCCCGCGCCAGCAGTTCGGGCAGCGCCGAGGCACCGCCCGCGGTGACGAACAGCCGGCCCCGGGCGAACGCTTGCAGCGCGAGATCGGCGCAGCGGCTGGACGTCCCCAGATCGGGGTCGCAGAGCAGCGCGGACAGCAGCGGGCGGAGAAAACCGTTGACGGTACGGGCGGGCAGACCGCGGGCGGACAGCGCCTCCAGGGCGGTGCGTTCGGGCCGGGTCAGCAGTCGGCTCGTCGGCATCGCCGCCAGCCGCCCCAGGACGGCGCTGAGCCGGGCCTGGTCGACCGCGCCGCCCAGCGGCGGGCGGGGGGCGCTCGCCAGGGCGCGTGCCACCGTCAGTGCGCTCCGCGCGCTCCCCACGGCCCCGGTCCGGTAGTTGCGTCCGTCGCTGTGCACAAGCACGCCCGGCGAGAACTTCCGCAGCCCCGCGCCGTCCAGACCCGGTGTACGGAGCAGCTCCGGATACGAAGTGGTGAGCAACTGCCCCTGGCGGTCGAGCCGGAAGCCGTCGACCTCATCGGTCGCCATCCTGCCGCCCACGTAAGGGGCGGCCTCCAGGACAGTGACTCTTACACCTGCGCTGGTCAGATGACGGGCCGCCGACAAACCCGCGATGCCGGCTCCGATGATGACGACGTCCGCCTGCTGTGCGGTCGAGTGGTGTGCGGTGCTGAGCACGTGCCCCTCCCCGATGTCGGCGCGGCCGGCGCCCGGTGAGACCCGGGCGAGGCTCCAGTTCCGGTCGAGCGTAGGAAGAGGAGGGCGTCTCCGGTGCCGCGCGTGTGAGGGGTCACCGGTGCATGGGGGGTGCGCGCGGACCTCCGTAAGAAGGCCGCCGGACAGGACCTAGGCCGCGCGGATGGCCTCGTCGATGGTGGGGAACGCGAACGTGAAGCCGGACTCCAACAGGTGCGCCGGCCGCACCCGTTGACTGCCCAGCACATCCTCCGCGAGATCGCCCAGCGCCACCCGCAGCGCCACCGCCGGGACCGGGAAGGGGGTCGGCCGGTGCAGCACCCGCCCCATCGCCGCCGTCACCTCGCGATTGGTCACCGGCTCGGGCGCCGTGAGATTCACCGGGCCCTCCAGGGACTCCGTGTCGATGAGATGCCGCAGCGCCGCCACCTCGTCGTGCAGGGAGATGAAGCTCCAGTACTGCCGCCCGCTGCCGAGCCGCCCACCCAGACCGGCGCGGAAGACGGGGAAGAGCCGCCCCCACGCGCCGCCCGCGCGCGAGACCACCAGACCCGTCCTGGCGTACACCGTCCGTACCCCCGCCTCCTCCGCGGGCACGGCGGCCTCCTCCCACGCCAGACAGAGCGACGGCAGGAAACCGTCGCCGGGCGGCGCGCTCTCGTCCACCGCCCGGGCGCCGGTGTCGCCGTAGAAACCGATGGCGGAGCCGCACACCAGCACCCGGGGCGGCTCGGCGAGGGAGGCGACGGCCTCGGCGATCGCGGCCGTACCGAGGATCCGGCTGTCCCGGATCTCCTTCTTGTACGCCTCGGTCCAGCGGCGGCCGGCGATGCCCGCGCCCGCGAGATGGACGACGGCCTCGCAGCCGTGCAGCCGGCCGGTGTCGACGCGCTGGCGCAGGGGATCCCACTCGACCTCGTCGTCCGCCCGCGCGGGGCGCCGCACCAGCCGTACGACCTCATGGCCGTCAGCGCGCAGGGAGCGTACGAGTGCCGTGCCGATGAGCCCGGTGGAGCCGGTGACCGCGATCCTCATGGCCCCATCCTGCCCCGGAACGCCGCGTGGCACAGTGGCATCATGCCTGTATCTCCACTGCCTTCACCCAGGTCCGAACCGCGCACACCGCCCCGGATACGCCCCGCGTCCCCCGCGGACGCGGACGTCCTGTCCGATCTGAACCTGCGGACCTGGTCGCCGCTGCATGCCGTGACCCCCAGGCCGGAGCCGCCCCTCGGCCCGTTCTTCGACGCCACGCACGCGCCCGAGGACTATCTCGTCGCGGAGATGGACGTGGACGGCGGCGAGGACCGGATCGCCGGGTACATACGGGTGGGACGGCCCACCCCGCTCGCCACCAACGCGCATGTACGGCAGATACAGGGGCTGGCGGTGTACGAGTGGGCGCGCGGCCGGGGCGTGGCACGCGCCCTGCTCCGCGCGGCGGCCCTGCACGCGCGCAACCAGGGAGCGCGGCGGCTGACGCTGCGGGTGCTGGGGTACAACACGGCGGCGCGGGCGCTGTACGAGTCCGAGGGCTTCGTGGTGGAGGGGGTGCTGCCGGAGGAGTTCTGTGTGGAGGGGCAGTACGTGGACGACGTGTTCATGGGGCTGTCGCTGACGGAGTGAGCGCCCGGCGCCGCCGGGCACGTGACCGTACGGTTCGGGCACGCGCCAACCGTACGGGCCGGGCCCGGCGTGACCGTGAGACCCGGGCGTCAGGCCCGGCCGGGCCCTAGCGGCCCTTCCTGACCTCCCCCGCCGTCTGGGCGCCGAAGCGCTCCCAGAGCCGGGGGAACCGCTCCGCCAGCGCCGTCTCGTCCTCGAAGTCCAGCGGTGTGCCCTGCGGCTCCGCGGTCTGCGGCGGGATGCCCAGGTCCGGCGCCACCACCCCGGTGAGCTGTTCGTACGCCTCGTCCGCCGCGTACCCCAGCTCCTCGCCGTCCCCGTCGAGGTCCTCGTCGAACTCGTCGAGCAGTTCGGCGAGGCTGTCGGGGTCGTGCACCCCGCCCTCGAAGATCTCCCGGCCCTGCCCGATGAGCCAGCAGCGGAAGTAGTCGAACGCGTCGTCGCTCGCACCGCCGAGCAGGACGGCGGCGGCGCCCCACAGATCCCAGCGGTAGGCGCGGTTGTAGCGGGACTCGAAGTGCCGGGCGAAGTCCAGGACGGAGTCGGGATCGAGCGTCAGCAGCCGTTCGACCAGCAGGTCGGCGTGGTCCTCGGGGTCGCCCTCGGCGGCCTCGCGGGTGCTGTCGACGATCTCCCAGAACTCCGTCTCGTCCATCACGGGTCAAGCATCGTGCTTGGCGGAGGGCCGCGCACGCGGAGCCGCCGAAATCATGCGCCTTTCTCACACGCGCGAGGCATACGCCCAGGATCCCGTCCGGCCGGCTCCACGGAATCAGTCCGTCCGGATCTCCGGATCGCGGCAGGCAGGTTCCTCGGATCCCGGCCGGCCCGCCGCTCAGGATCCCGGCTGGTCCGCCAGCTGCAGCGGCTCCGCGACCTGCTCCCAGCGCGACTCGAACCAGCGCGCGATCTGCTCGAATCGGGCCCGCTCCACCACGCTCGCCCCCTCCGCGGTCAGCGACGACGCGAACAGATCGCCGCTGCGCAGCTCCAGTACGTCGAGCGAGGCGCCGTCCGGATTGTTCTGCATCTGGCCGCGCTCCAGCCAGTAGTACCCGGTCAGCAGCTCCGTACCGTTGATCAGATAGCGCTTCTCGCCGGGGATCGTCGGCAGCCCGCGGACGGCCACCGAGACCTGCTCGACCAGCCCCCGTTCTGCCAGCAGGGTCAGCGAGTGCTCCAGCGCCCCGGCGTACGTACGGATCACATGGCGCAGCCTCGCCAGCGGCCTGGGGTCGGCGGGGTCGTCGGCGTGGCGCGGATACGGGTGGCTGGTCACCAGGTCCGGCAGGAGGACCCGTACGGTGATCGACTCCGGCGGGCGGCGGCGGCCCTCGCGGATCGCCTCGACCTCGTTCTGCACCGCCTTGCTGAGCTGCTCGGTGGTCAGCGACCAGACATCGAGGGTGACATGCCGGGCGGCGAAGGCACGGGTGATGTGGTGGGCCAATGGCTGGAGGTTGGCAGTCCGGTTGGCGACCCGGGCGGCCCGGCCGGGAGCGCCCTCCTCCAGCAGGCCTTCGTCACGGAGCATCTGCTGGGCGCTCTGGATGGTGCCGCGGCCCACGCCGTACCGCCGCTGGAGCTGGTGCTGCTTGGGCAGCGTCTGGCCGGCGGGCAGCCGGCCCTCCAGGATCTGGCTGCGCAGATCGTCGGCGATGGAGCGGTACTGGGGGAGGTCGTCGCCTCCTCCCCGCTCTGGGGGCATCACACAGCCGAGGCTACAACCGCCGTTCAAGCCAGGACAGATACCTGCAACCGCCGGTCAACTCGCCCCGCTGGCCGGTGAAGTGACCGGCCGAGCGGTCAGGCCGGGCGGCCTGCACCACAATGGCCACCATTACCAGTGGGTATGGGAAGGGGACCGATACCCGACCATTGGCCTTCTCTCCGCAGCTTTTCTCTGCCAACGGGGTGCCAACCGCAGGGTGTCCCGTTCATGCAGGGTCGAAGCGCGATGAATCGGAAGCGGAGGAGATGCCATGGGGGCACTGACACGTATCGAATGGCTGGTGGAACTGGCGGCCCGGGCGGCGCAGTTGGCGGGGATCCTGGGGCCCGAGGGGTCGATGGGCGTACTGGTCTGCGCCCTGCTGATCCGCGCGGCACGAGCCGACCGCGCCGACCGGACACAGACCGTCAATCTGCTCTGCGCGGCCTCGGTGCTGCTGATCCTGCTGCTCGTGGCCTCGGGCTGAGCCCCCGGCGGTGCTGGTCGCCGCGGGCCGAACCCCCGGTGACAGGGGGGCCGGCGGCAGGGGCCCGTCAGGAGTCCCAGGGCACCGCGATGGTGTTCCACAGCGAGTCGAACCACTGCTGGGTCTGGTCCACATAGGCCGCCGTGACATGGTCGTTGTCGACCGCGGTGTGCCGGAACAGCATGCCTTCCACGCCGAGCATGTCGTAGATCTCGATCGGGTCGTCCCGGTCGAGGTCCACCCGGCGCGACTGCACCTGGTAGTGGCCCGCCAGCACCTCCTGCCCATTGAGGATGTACACCTTCTGGGTCGGGCTGATCGAGACCTTCCGCGCCTCCACCGACACCTCGGGGACCAGTCCGCGGACGGTGAGCATCCGCAGGGAGTGGCGCAACGATCCGTAGATATGGGCGGTGGTCTCCCGGAGCCGCTCGCGTGGCCGGGTGTTCGCCGGCTCGCCGACGACCTGGGGGAGTGCCAGCGGATCGTCGGCGTTCGGCAGCAGGATCCGTACGGCGATCCGCTCCGGGTTCCGTACGCCGGCGGTGCCGAGGGCGACGAGCGGGCCCGCGAGGGCGGAGGCGAGGGTCTCGCCGTTGAGGCAGTACGCGTCGATGGTCACCCGCCGGTGCCGGAAGCACTGGGCGACCCGCTCGCCGAGGAACACCCCTGCGGGGCGCGGCGGATGGCGGCGCGGGGCGGGTACGTCATCGGCGCGGCCGTGGCCTCGCGGCTCGGCCGGGAGCGGGGAGGCCAGCGGGGTGGTCCTGGCGACCGTCGCCGGAGTGCCCTGCTGGGCGCGCTTGATCAGGCCCTCGTGTTCGAGGAGTTCCAGGGCCCGGCGGACCGCGCCGCGCGGGACTCCGTACTGTTCGCTCAGCTCGGCCTGGGTGGGAATCCGCTCGCCGACGCGCAGCTCCCCCTGGGAGATGTGATGGCGCAGCGCGTCCGCGACCACATCCCGTGGACGCTGTTGTCCCTCGGTCAGGGCGCTGTCTCCGGACACAGCCAAACTCTACAACAGCCTGCCAATGGAGGAGAGTTGCCGGAAGCGGACATCTCGCCACTGCCAATGCCCCGCCATTGGGGGCCATTTTGATGCGCGGAGACCCGTGCGCGGGAAGCAATGCACAGGGGCGCGTCGAGGGCCCGTACGGGGCGTGTGCAGGGGCGTGTGCGTGAGTGTGTACGGGGGGGGTGTGTGCGTGGGCGTGTACGGGGCGCTCTCACCCGTACAGCGCGCGCATCCGTTCCGCCGCCTCGGCGAACCGCCCGCGCAGCGAGGCCGGTTCCAGGATCTCCGCGTCCGGGCCGAGGGTGAGCAACTGCCCGAACGCCACGTCCTCGGACTCCACCGGAAGTGTCACGGTGAGCAGCCCGTCGGCGCCGGCGGGGCCGGCCGCGGCGACGGCCTCACGGGCGGCGGCCCGGTCCACGACATACGGCAGCCTGCGGGCGCCGTCCGCGGAGAGCCGTACCACGATCTCGGTGCGCAGCAGCGAGCGCGCGAACTCCGCCGACTGCTCGTCCCAGAAGGTGGGCAGATCGAAGGATTCCTCCCTGACGAAACGTTCCTTCTGGGGCTCGACCGTGGTGAACCGGTCGATCCTGTACACCCGGAACGTGCCCTGCACACAGGCGCAGAGGTACCAGACCCCGGCCTTGAGCACGAGACCGTACGGCGCCAGCTCCCGCTCCACCTCGCTGTCCCTGCGCCGGTAGCGGGCGCCCAGCAGCCGGTCGTCCCACACCGCCTCGGCGATCGCAGGAAGCAGTTCCGGTGTCTGCGGCTCCTGATACCAGCCGGGCGCGTCGAGATGGAAGCGCTGTGACGCCGAGTCCGGGGCGTCCCGCAGCGACGGCAGGAGCGCCGCCGACACCTTCAACCGGGCCGCCGACGACACGTCGTCGAGCCCCATCTCCCGCAGCGCGCCCGGCACTCCGGAGAGGAACAGCGCCTCGGCCTCACTGCGCGCAAGACCGGTCAGCCGGGTCCGGTAGCCGCCGATCAGCCGGTATCCGCCGCTCCTGCCCCGGTCCGCGTAGACCGGCACGCCCGCCTCGGACAGCGCCTGGGCGTCCCGGGTGATGGTCCGCTCGGAGACCTCAAGCTCCCGCGCCAGCTCGGCAGCGGTCATGGAGGGTCTGGACTGGAGCAGGAGAACCATCTTGATCAGCCGGGCAGCGCGCATGACTCCATGATGCCGGGGAGCCCGGCGGGCCGTGGAAGCGGTTGGCCAATTCGCGTGGCCGGATTCCATGACAAGTGGCGTATAGGCGCCCAGATCCCGTATAGATCACAGACAGACCGTGTACGGGACGGCAAAGGATCGGAACTCATGACAGACCACGACACCGACCTGGTGGCCTTTGTCCGGGCTCGCCTCGACGAGGAGGAGCGGATCGCGCGGGAGGCCGGCGAGGAGGACTGGCGGTGCCCGCCCGAAACGCCGGGCGAGATCCACGACCGTACCGGCGGGATCGCCTTCGCCGTGCGCACGCGCGGCTACGACCGGCACATCGCGCGCCAGGACCCCGCGTACACCCTCCGCCGGATCGAGACGAACAGGGTGCTCCTCGACGAGTACACGGAAGTGGCGGCACTCGACATCGACCGCCCGGTGCGCGACTTCGCCTCGGGGCGGGCGGTCGGCCTCGGTTTTGTCGTACGGCAGTTGGCCGCCGAGCACGCGGGGCACCCCGACTACCAGGTCAAGTGGCTGCCCCGGTTCGCACGCTGAGCGCGGGGGCCTTACGGACGGCGCCCCTCCCGGATCCTGTGAACGGGAGGGGCGTCGCGTCCGGGGTTGTCGGCCGAATGGCCTTCCGGTCAGAGGCCGTAGCGCTCGCGGGCCTCGACGACCCGCTCGGGCTTGACCTCGCCCCTGCGGGCGAGCTGCGCCAGCGCCGCCACCACGACCGACCGGGCGTCCACACCGAAGTGGCGACGGGCCGCGTCACGGGTGTCGGAGAGGCCGAAGCCGTCCGTACCGAGCGAGGTGTAGTCCTGCTCCACCCACTGGCTGATCTGGTCCGGGACCTGGCGCATCCAGTCGCTGACCGCGAGGACCGGGCCCGGCGCGCCGGAGAGCGTCCGGGTCACATACGGCACCCGCTCCTCGCCGCGCAGCAGCGCCGCGTCCGCCTCCATCGCGTCCCGCCGCAGCTCGCTCCAGGAGGTCGCGGACCAGACATCGGCCGTGACGCCCCAGTCGGCGGCGAGCAGTTCCTGCGCCTCCAGGGCCCAGTGGATCGCCGTACCCGACGCCAGAAGCTGGGTACGGGGCGAGTCCGCGGCCGCCGGGACGCCCTCCTTGAAGCGGTACAGGCCCTTGACGATGCCCTCCTCGACGCCCTCCGGCATCGCGGGCTGCGGCATCGGCTCGTTGTAGACCGTCAGGTAGTAGAAGACGTCCTCGGCGTCCGGACCGTACATCCGCCGCAGACCGTCCTTGACGATCACGGCGATCTCGTACGCGAACGCCGGGTCGTAGTTGAGCGAGGCCGGGTTGGTGGACGCGATCAGATGCGAGTGCCCGTCCGCGTGCTGGAGCCCCTCGCCCGTCAGGGTCGTACGGCCGGCCGTGGCGCCGACGATGAAACCCTTGCCGAGCTGGTCGGCGAGCTGCCACATCTGGTCGCCCGTACGCTGCCAGCCGAACATCGAGTAGAAGATGTAGAACGGGATCATCGGCTCGCCGTGCGTCGCGTACGAGGTCGCTGCGGCGATGAAGTCGGCCATCGAACCGGCCTCGGTGATCCCCTCGTTGAGGATCTGGCCGTCCCTGGCCTCCTTGTAGTACATGATCTGGTCGCGGTCGACCGGATCGTACGTCTGGCCCAGCGGCGAGTAGATGCCGGCCGACGGGAACAGCGCCTCCATACCGAAGGTGCGCGCCTCGTCCGGGACGATCGGGACCCAGCGCCTGCCGGTCTCCTTGTCCCGCATCAGGTCCTTCATCAGCCGTACGAACGCCATGGTGGTCGCCACCGGCTGCTTGCCCGAGCCCTTGTAGACCGTCTGGAACGCACGGTCGGACGGCTCGGGCAGCACGACCGGATGCACCCGGCGGGCCGGCGCGGGGCCGCCCAGCGCCGCCCGGCGCTCCTGGAGGTACCGCACCTCCGGGGAGTCCGCGCCCGGGTGGCCGTACGGCATCAGGTCCTCGTTGAGCTTCGCGTCCGGGATGGGGAGACCGAGGAGGTCCCTCATCGAGCGGTACTGCTCGCCCGAGAGCTTCTTCATCTGGTGGTTGGCGTTGCGCGACTCGAAGCCCGGGCCGAGGGTGTAGCCCTTCACGGTCTGCGCCAGGATCACGGTCGGGGCGCCCTTGTGCGCCAGGGCCGCGCGGTACGCCGCGTACACCTTGCGGGCCTCGTGGCCGCCGCGCGAGGTGAAGAAGCACTCGGCGATCTTCGCGTCCGACAGCAGCTTCGACATCTCGATCAGAGCCGGGTCGACACCGAAGAAGTGCTCGCGGACATACGCGATGTCCCGCGTCGCGTACGTCTGGAACTGCGCGTCCGGCACCTGGCGCAGCCGCCGTACCAGCGCGCCCGTGGTGTCCAGGGCGAACAGCTCGTCCCAGGCGGAACCCCACAGCGACTTGACGACATTCCAGCCGGCGCCGCGGAACTGGGCCTCCAGCTCCTGCACGATCTTGAAGTTCGCGCGGACCGGGCCGTCGAGGCGCTGGAGGTTGCAGTTGATGACAAAGGTCAGATTGTCGAGCTGCTCACGGGACGCCAGGGCGAGTGCAGCCGTCGACTCCGGCTCGTCCATCTCGCCGTCGCCGAGGAAGGCCCAGACGTGCGAGGCGGAGGTGTCCTTGATCCCGCGGTTCGACAGATAGCGGTTGAAACGCGCCTGGTAGATCGCGGAGAGCGGGCCGAGGCCCATGGAGACGGTCGGGAACTCCCAGAGCCACGGCAGCCGCCGCGGATGCGGGTACGAGGGCAGCCCCTGGCCGCCCGCCTCCTGGCGGAAGTTGTCCAGGTGGGCCTCGGTCAGCCGGCCGTCGAGGAAGGCGCGGGCGTAGATACCGGGGGAGGCGTGGCCCTGGATGTAGAGCTGGTCGCCGGAGCCGTCCCCGCCCTCCTTGCCACGGAAGAAGTGGTTGAAGCCGATCTCGTACAGCCACGCGGCCGAGGCGAAGGTCGCGATATGGCCGCCGACCCCGAGCCGGGAGCCGCGGGTGACCATCGCCGCCGCGTTCCAGCGGTTCCAGGCGGTGATCCGGGACTCCATCTCCTCGTCACCGTCGAAGACCGGCTCGGCGGCGGTGGGGATGGTGTTGACGTAGTCGGTCTCCAGGAGCGCCGGCACCGGGACCCCGGCCGTTCCGGCGTGCTGGAGGGTGCGGCGCATCAGATACGCGGCGCGGTGGGGGCCGGCGTGCTCGGTCACGGCGTCGAGGGAGGCCGCCCATTCGGCGGTCTCCTCGGCGTCACGGTCCGGGAGCTGGTCCAGCTCGCTCGGAAGCTTGCCTACGGGGTCGGGCATGGTCGCCGCCTTCCGACAGGAGGGGGGTGGAGAAAAGCCTTGTCTGGCAGGACAGGGCGGAGGGGCTGGGTGCAGCCCGCCTTTGACTGTAAGTCGCTGATCGATGATCGATCAAAGGGTTGCCGGGCAAAACTTCTCGATCGGAAGAAATTGGCATTCCGTGCCCCAGACAGGGGCACCCAGTGACGGGTGACAAAGCGGTACGGAAGGGGTGGATCAGGCGCGCGGCGCACATCCGAGCACATGGTCCTTCACCAGTGTGCCGATGAGCGGATCCCGTCTCCGGAACGCCTCGACCAGCTCCTCGTGCTCCTCGGCGTACGACTGCTGTACGGTCCCCAGCCAGCGGATCGACAGGGCCGTGAACACCTCGATGCCCAGCCCCTCCCAGGTGTGCAGCAGGACGCCGTTGCCGGCGGCCCGCACCAGCTCCCGGTGGAAGGCCACGGTGTGCCGCACCTGGCCCGTACCGTCCGCCTTGCGGTCCGCCTCGTACAGCGCCGCCACATGCGGCTCCAGCGTGGAGCAGTCCAGGGCCAGCCGCTCGGCGGCCAGTTCGGCGGCGATCTGCTCAAGACCGGCCCGTACGGGATAGCTCTCCTCCAGATCGGCCGCGGTCAGATTCCGTACCCGTACGCCCTTGTTGGGGGCCGATTCGATCAGGCGCAGGCTCTCCAGCTCGCGCAGCGCCTCACGTACCGGGGTCTGGCTGACCTGGAGCTCCGTGGCGATCCGGCGCTCCACGATCCGCTCGCCCGGCTTCCAGCGGCCACTGACGATGCCTTCCACGATGTGCTCGCGGATCTGCTCGCGGAGCGAGTGGATGACGGGCTGGACCATGAAACGCTCCTCGGTGGCAGCGGTCGATGTGTAGACAATACGGCGCGTGCCCCTCACGACGGCGCCCCCGCCCGGAGCGGATCCGGGCGGGGGCGCAGTGTCATAACCCGGCTGTACGGGCTGTCCGTCGGCCCTACAGGCCCAGCTCCACCTCGAACTCGCCGGCTTCGAGGATCGCCTTGACCGCCGTCAGATAGCGGGCGGCGTCGGCGCCGTCCACCAGGCGGTGGTCGTAGGAGAGGGCGACATACGTCATGTCGCGCACCGCGATCGTCTCGCCCAGGTCCGGGTGGTTGATGACCACCGGACGCCGGACCGTGGCGCCGATGCCCAGGATGGCGACCTGGCTCGGCGGCACGATGATCGTGTCGAACAGGGCGCCACGCGAACCGGTGTTGCTGACGGTGAAGGTCGCGCCGGCCAGATCGTCCGGAGTGATCCTGCTGGCCCGGACGGCCGCCGCCAGCTCCGCGGTCTTCTTGGAGATACCGGCGATGTTCAGATCGCCCGCGCCCTTGATGACCGGGGTCATCAGACCCTTCTCGGAGTCCACCGCGATACCGATGTTCTCGGTGTCGAAGTAGGTGATCGTGCCGTCGTCGTTGATCCGGGCGTTGATGACCGGGTGGGCCTTCAGCGCCTGGGCCGCCGCCTTGACGAAGAACGGCATCGGGGACAGCTTGACGCCCTCGCGGGCGGCGAAGGAGTCCTTGGCCTGGGCGCGCAGCCGCATCAGCTTCGTGACGTCCACCTCGACGACCGAGGTGAGCTGGGCCTGCGTGTGCAGGGCCTTCATCAAGTTCTCGCCGATGACCTTGCGCATCCGGGGCATCTTGACGGTCTGGCCGCGCAGCGGGGACGCCTCCAGCTTCGGCGCCTTCGACACCGCGGCGGGAGCGGCGGCCGGGGCCTTGGCCTGGGCGGCTGCCTGGGCCGCGGCCGCCTTCGCGGCCTGGGCGGCGGCTTCCGCGGCGGCGATGACGTCCTGCTTGCGGATACGGCCGCCGACGCCGGTGCCCTTGACCGTGCTCAGGTCGACACCGCTCTCGGCGGCGAGCTTCCGTACCAGCGGGGTGACATACGCGCCCTCGTCCTCGGCGGCCGTGGGGCTCACCACGGGCGCCGCCGGAGCGACGGGAGCGGGCTGCTGCTGCGCTACGGGCGCGGGGGCCGGCGGAGCCGGGGGCGCGACCGGGGCGGCAGGAGCCGGGGGAGCCACCGGCGCGGGAGCCGGGGCCGGGGCGGGCGCGGCGGCGACCGGAGCGGGCGCCGGGGCGGCCGGGGCCGGAGCAGGCGCTGCCGGGGCGGCGGGCGCTGCCGGAGCGGCACCCGGGGCGCCGATCACGGCGAGCTTGGCGCCGACCTCGGCGGTCTCGTCCTCGCCCACCACGATCTCCAGCAGCACACCGGAGGCCGGGGCGGGAATCTCGGTGTCCACCTTGTCGGTCGACACCTCAAGCAGCGGCTCGTCGGCCTCGACCGACTCGCCGACCTCCTTCAGCCAGCGCGTGACCGTGCCCTCGGTGACGCTCTCGCCGAGCGCCGGAAGGACCACATCGGTCCCGGAGGCGCCGCCCGCCGGAGCGGCGGCCGGTACGGGAGCGGGCTGGGGGGCCGGAGCCGGAGCTTCGGCCACCGAGGCCGGAGCAGGCGCGGGTACGGGGGCGGGCTCGGCGACAGGCGCCGGGGCGGCCGCGGGAGCGCCCGTACCGTCGTCGATGATGGCCAGCTCGGCGCCGACCTCCACGGTCTCGTCCTCGGCGACCTTGATGGACGCCAGCACACCGCCGGCCGGGGCCGGGATCTCGGTGTCGACCTTGTCGGTGGAGACCTCGAGCAGCGGCTCGTCGGCCTCGACGCGCTCGCCTTCGGCCTTCAGCCAGCGGGTGACAGTGCCCTCGGTGACGCTCTCGCCGAGCGCCGGCAGGGTTACGGAAACCGCCATGGTTTCAGTTGCTCCTAACGAATGTGCGGTAGGTGGTCGTCAGCGCCCGGACTGAATCAGTCGTGGGAGTGGAGGGGCTTGCCGGCGAGGGCGAGATGGGCCTCACCGAGCGCCTCGTTCTGGGTCGGGTGCGCGTGGATGAGCTGCGCGACCTCGGCAGGCAGAGCCTCCCAGTTGTAGATGAGCTGAGCTTCGCCGACCTGCTCGCCCATACGGTCACCCACCATATGGACACCGACCACGGATCCGTCCTTGACCTGGACGAGCTTGATCTCGCCCGCGGTCTTGAGGATCTTGCTCTTTCCGTTGCCCGCGAGGTTGTACTTGAGGGCGACGACCTTGTCCGCGCCGTAGATCTCCTTGGCCCTGGCCTCGGTGATCCCCACGGAGGCGACCTCGGGGTGGCAGTAGGTCACCCGCGGCACGCCGTCGTAGTCGATCGGTACGGTCTTGAGACCGGCCAGCCGCTCGGCCACCAGGATGCCCTCGGCGAAGCCGACGTGCGCGAGCTGGAGGGTCGGGACCAGGTCACCGACGGCCGAGATGGTCGCCACGTTCGTCCGCATGTACTCGTCGACGAGGACATAGCCGCGGTCCATCGCGACGCCCTGCTCCTCGTACCCGAGCCCCTGCGAGACCGGGCCGCGGCCGATCGCGACCAGCAGCACCTCGGCCTCGAAGGCCTTGCCGTCGGCCAGCGTGACACGGACGCCGTCCTGCGTGTACTCGGCCTTCTCGAAGAACGTACCGAGGTTGAACTTGATACCGCGCTTGCGGAAGGCGCGCTCCAGGAGCTTGGAGCTGTTCTCGTCCTCGACCGGGACAAGATGCTTCAGGCCCTCGACCACGGTGACATCCGTGCCGAAGGACTTCCACGCCGAGGCGAACTCGACGCCGATCACACCGCCGCCGAGGATGATCGCGGACTGCGGGACCCGGTTCAGCGTCAGGGCGTGGTCGGACGAGATGATCCGCTCGCCGTCGATCACCAGGCCCGGCAGCGACTTCGGCACGGAGCCGGTCGCGAGGAGGACATGGCGGCCCTGGACGCGGCGGCCGTTCACATCCACGGAGGTGGGGGAGGACAGCCGGCCCTCGCCCTCGATGTAGGTCACCTTGCGGGAGGCGACCAGACCCTGAAGACCCTTGTAGAGGCCGGAGACGACCTCGTCCTTGTACTTGTGGACCCCCTCGATGTCGATGCCCTCGAAAGAGGTCCTGACACCGAACTGGTCGGCCTCGCGTGCCTGGTCGGCGATCTCGCCGGCGTGCAGCAGGGCCTTGGTGGGGATGCAGCCGTTGTGCAGGCAGGTGCCGCCCAGCTTGTTCTTCTCGATCAGGGCCACGTCCAGGCCGAGCTGCGCTCCGCGCAGGGCCGCGGCGTAACCACCGCTACCGCCGCCGAGGATCACTAGGTCGAAAACGGTGCTGGCGTCGTTCGCCACGTCACGTCCTCCATGCATGTGCGCCGGGCGCGGTCTCCATGACCGGGCGGCGGCTGGTGTTCGGCCGCTTCTCTTCGGCCCTGTGGTGGGGGCCCTGTCCTGCCGAGAACCCATCTTCGCACTTGTTCGGGACCGGTGGGACGCGGGGCTGGAGTCTGAGACGAGGGACGCACCGGCCCAGGGGGTTACCCCGGCGTAGGGTCTCCCCGCCCCCGGATGCGGAACACCCGGGGGCGGGTCTCGTATTCCTGCCGCCACAGGCTATGCCGGTCGCGCGAGCCCTAAAAAGACTCAGCCAGTTTGACGAGCGTGCGGATCGCGGAGCCGGTGCCGCCCTTGGGGGTGTAGCCGTACGGGGCGCCCTCGTGGAAGGCCGGGCCCGCGATGTCCAGGTGGGCCCAGGTGATGCCCTCGGCGACGAACTCCTTCAGGAACAGTCCGGCGACCAGCCCGCCGCCCATCCGCTCGCCGATGTTCGCGATGTCCGCGGTCGGGGAGTCCATGCCCTTGAGCAGATCCGCGGGGAGCGGCATCGGCCAGGACGCCTCGCCCGCCTCCTCGGCCAGCTCGTGGATGGTCGTACGGAACGCGTCGTCGTTCGCCATGATCCCGAACGTACGGTGCCCCAGTGCCAGCACCATCGCGCCGGTCAGCGTCGCCACGTCCACGATCGCGTCCGGCTTCTCCTCGCAGGCGCGGGTCAGCGCGTCCGCCAGGACGAGCCGGCCCTCGGCGTCGGTGTTGAGGACCTCGACGGTCTTGCCGCTGTACATGCGCAGGACGTCGCCCGGGCGGACGGCCGAGCCGGACGGCATGTTCTCCGCCAGGGCCAGCCAGCCGGTGACATTGACGGTGAGGCCCAGCCGCGCGGCGGTGACCACGGCCGCGAACACCGCGGCGGCGCCGCTCATGTCGCACTTCATGGTCTCGTTGTGGCCGGCCGGCTTGAGCGAGATGCCGCCCGAGTCGTACGTGATGCCCTTGCCCACGAGCGCGAGCGTCTTCACCGCGTCGGGGTGCGTGTACGAGAGCCTCACCAGGCGGGGCGGATTGGCCGAGCCCTGGCCGACGCCGAGGATGCCGCCGTAACCGCCCTTGGCGAGCGCCTTCTCGTCGAGGACCTGGACCTTGATGCCGTTCTCCTTGCCCGCGGCGGTGGCCACGGCGGCGAACGCCTCGGGGGTCAGATCGTTCGGCGGGGTGTTGACCAGGTCACGGGCGCGGTTGACCTCCTCGGTCAGCGCGATCGCGCGGTCCGCGGCGGCCTTGACCGCCTTGTCGCGCGGCTTGGTGCCGACGAGCAGGACCTCGCCGAGCGGCAGCTTCGGACCGTTCTCGGCCTTGCCGTTGCCGCCGTTCTTGCCGTTCTTCCCGTTGCCGTTCTTCTCGCCGCCCTGGTACGCGAGGAAGGCGTACGCGCCGAGCAGCGCGCCCTCGGCGACCGCCTCGACGGCCTCGGCCGACTCGACGGGCAGCGCGAACGCGGCCTTCTTGCGGCCGGAGAGCGCACGGGCGGCGGACCCGGCGGCGCGGCGCAGCGGCTCCGTACCGTACGAGTCGTCCTTGCCCGGTACCGGGCCGAGCCCGACAGCGAGGACGACGGGGGCCTTCAGTCCGGAGGGCGAGGGCACTTTGGTCACCTCGCCCTCGGCGCCCGAGGCACCGAGGGTCTCCAGGACGCTGCCGAGCTTTCCGTCGAACGCCTTGTCCACGGCCTCGGCGCCCGGTGCCACGACCGGCCCCTTTGCGCCCTTCGCGACGCCGACGACGATCGCGTCGGCGCGCAGGGACGCCGCGCCGGCAGTGCTGAGAGTGAGAGCAGTCACGGTGGTGAAATCTCGCTTCCGTTGTGTTCATTGGCGGTCGAAGGGTGGGCCGACCGAGCCCGCCATATCGTATTTCGGCCCCGACAGCGGCGGGAACGAGCCTACGCTGAGTGATGGACGCCCTCGACGGGGGCGGCGGTTCACCCGTCTGTGGCCGCGTTTTAACCGAGTGACAGTACGACAAGCGCCACCGTCGCCGCGGTCTCCGCGAGGGCGCCGAAAACATCGCCGGTGACCCCGCCGAAGCGCCGTACGCAGTGCCGCAGGAGCAGTTGCGCCGCACCGAGCGCGGCGAGAACCGCCAGCGTGTGCCGTACGGAGCCGGAGATCCCGAAGAGTCCGCCCGCCGCCGCGCAGAGTGCCGTGACGAGGACGGCCGCGAGGACGGCGGACCGTACCGGCACCGTGCCCGCGACCGCCGCGCCCAGTCCGTCGGGGCGGGCCGGGGGCACGCCCGTACGGCAGGTGAGGGTGAGCGCGAGCCGGGCAGCCACCGCCGCCACGGCCACCGCCACCGCGCCGCGCGCCCAGCTCTCCCCGTACAGCCCGGACACCGCCGCGACCTGGGCCAGCAGGGTCAGCAGCAGCGTGATCACCCCGAACGGGCCGATGTCCGAGCGCTTCATGATCCGCAGCGCTTCCTCGGCGGGCCGGCCGCTGCCGAGGCCGTCCGCGGTGTCGGCGAGCCCGTCGAGATGCAGCCCGCGGGTGAGGACGGCGGGGACGGCGACGGTGGCCACGGCCGCGAGCAGCGGCGTCGCGCCCGCGAGGAGCAGCAGCCCGCCGAGGGCCGCCGAAGCCAGGCCGACCACCAGTCCGGCGGCCGGCGCGCAGAGCATCCCGGCGCGGGCGGCGGCGCGGTCCCAGCGGGTGACCCGGACGGGGAGGACGGTGAGGGTGCCGAAGGCGAACCGCAGCCCGTCGGTGACGGGCACGCGGGCGCCCTCGCCGTCGGCTCCGCCGGCCGGTATGCCGTCCTTGCGATCCTGGGAGGTCATCGCGCGAGCGTAGCCCGGGCCCGGCCGGGGACCAGGGTCAGCGGGTGGACCCCAGGCGGTCACGGCGCAGCCAGCGCGGCAGTCCGGGGGCCTCCAGAAAGCCTTCCGCGCGGCCCGCCGCGACACCGATGCGCGGCAGGTCGGCGCTCTTCTCGAAGAGCATGAAGCGGGGCTCCCAGATGGGCCGGTACTTGGCGTTGGCGCGGTACAGCGACTCGATCTGCCACCAGCGCGAGAAGAAGCTCAGCAGCGAACGCCACAGCCGCAGCACCGGGCCCGCGCCCAGCTTTCCGCCGCGCTCGAAGACCGACCGGAACATGGCGAAGTTCAGCGAGAGCTGGGTGATCCCGATCTCCCCGGCGCGCTGGAGGAGTTCGATGACCATGAACTCCATCAGACCGTTCTCGCTGTCGCGGTCACGGCGCATCAGATCGAGCGAGAGGCCCTTGGGACCCCACGGTACGAAGCTCAGCACCGCGCGCAGCCGCCCCTCGGCCCCGCCCGGTTCGCCGAGCCAGCATTCGAGCATCACACAGCGGCCGTCGCCCGGGTCGCCGAGCCGGCCGAGGGCCATGGAGAAGCCGCGCTCGGTGGCACCGTCGCGCCAGTCCTCGGCACGGCGCAGCAGATCCGCCATCTCCCCGGCGGGGATGTCCTCGTGACGCCGGATCCGGACCTGGTAGCCGGCCCGCGCGACCCGGTTGTACGCCTGGCGTACGGTCCGCATTGCGCGCCCCTCCAGGGCGAAGTCGGCCGTCTCGACGATCGCCTCGTCGCCCAGCTCCAGCGCGTCGAGTCCGTACCGGGCGTAGATGGTGCCGGCCTCCTCGCCCGCGCCCATGACCGCCGGGATCCAGCCGTGTTCGCGTGCCTCGGCCAGCCAGGGCACGATCGCGCCGGGCCAGGCCTCCGGGTCGCCGATCGGATCGCCCGAGGCCAGCGAGACCCCGCCGACGACCCGGTACGTGATGGCCGCCTTGCCGGTCGGGGACCATACGACGCTCTTCTCGCGGCGCAGTGCGAAATAGCCCAGGGAGTCGCGCTCGCCGTACCGGTCGAGCAGCAGCCGCAGCCGCGCCTCGTCCTCCAGGGTGAGCGGGTCGACCGCGCGCGTCGAGCGGAACGCCGCGTACAGCACGGCGAGCAGCAGCAGGGTCGACAGGACGTTGATGGTGACATTGGTCCAGCCGGGGGTGGCGATGCCCGGATAGCGGGCGTCGTCGGCGGTCAGGGAGACCAGCCGGGTCGCTCCGTACCGCCAGCGCTCGGTGAAGGCCGAGCCGCCGCGGGCGGTGTTGGTGACGGTGACGAGCAGCGCGGCCAGCAGGGAGGTGACGAGCAGTCCGCCGGCGGCCACGACCGCGGCCAGCCGGGGATTGGCACGGTCGCCCTTCGCGTAGAACTCCCGCCGGCCGAGGACCAGCGCACCGACGAAGGCGGCGGTCAGGGCGATGGAGATCCAGTTCTGCGGATAGCGCCTGATCTCCGGGAAGGCCATGCCGAAGGCGAACAGCACCAGAAAGAGCCCGGACAGCACGAGATTGAGAATCCAGGCGGCGCGCTTGCGGCGGCGCATGGTGACGGCGAGGAAGAGGGTGAACGCGCCGGAGGCGAAACCCGCGGTCAGGAGATACGGGGTGAAGTAGTCGTCGGTGTTGTGGCGCCGCAGGTCCTGGCCGAAGGAGACCCAGACGGCGCTGAGGAAATTGACGAAGGCGACGGCGCGCAGGTACCAGACGGCGGACACCGCGGCGCGGCGCGAGCGCTCGCCGCCTCGGCTCGATCGATCGGCGGCCAAACGGACTTCTCCCATAAAAACGATCATATGGGGCAGTTGTCGTCCATGGGATGGCTGAGGCCGCCGTCAGTGGCGGCGGCCTCCGTCGATGTGGTGATGCCTCAGCCGGCGGCGCTGTCCTCGGCCTTGAGGGTTTCGTCGGCCTTGAGGCTCTCCTCTTCGGGCTCGGCGTCCTCTGCCGGTCCGCGCTCCGGCAGCTCGGCCGCGAGGGCGGCGGCGGCCTGGACGAGCGGCAGCGCGAGCAGCGCGCCCGCGCCCTCGCCGACCGTGACGCCCTGGTCGAGCAGCGGCACCAGCGCCATCCGGTCCAGCGCCTTCGCCTGCGCGGGCTCGCCGGTCGCCTGCCCGGCCAGCCACCAGTCGGGCGCGCGGAACGCGGCCCGCTGCCCGACGAGTGCGCAGGCCGCCGAGACCACACCGTCCAGGATCACCGGCGTCCGCCGTACCGCGCACTGGAGCAGAAAGCCCGTCATCGCGGCCAGATCCGCGCCGCCCACGGTCGCCAGCAGCTCCAACTGGTCGCCGAGTACGGGCCGGGCGCGGCGCAGCGCGTCCCGGATCGCCGCGCACTTGCGCATCCACGCCAGGTCGTCGATACCGGCGCCGCCGCGGCCGGTGACCACGGACGCGTCCGTGCCGCACAGCGCGGCGACCAGGGTGGACGCGGGGGTGGTGCCGCCGACGCTCAGGTCGCCCAGAACGACCAGATCCGTGCCGGAGTCCGCCTCCTCGTCGGCGATCGCCATGCCCAGCCGTACGGCCTGCTCGGCCTCCTCGACGGTCAGCGCGTCCTCGATGTCGATCCGCCCGGTGCCGCGGCGGACCCGGTTCCGTACGACGTCCTCGGGCAGCAGCGCCGGGTCGCAGTCCAGCCCGGCGTCCACGATCCGTACCGGTACGCCGGCGCGGCGGGCCAGCACGGCGACGGGGCTCACGCCGTCCAGTACGTCGCGTACGAGCCGGTACGCGCCACCGGCCTGCCGGCCCGACACCCCGAGCCCGGCGACCCCGTGATCCCCCGCGAACAGCACGACGCGCGGCTGCCGTACGGCCTTGACCGGCACGGACCCCTGCGCGGCTGACAGCCACTCACCCAGCTCGTCCAGCCGCCCGAGCGCGCCGGCCGGGACGACGAGCCGCTCCCGCCGCTCTTCGGCATCGCGCCGCGTCCCGCTGTCGGGCCGCTCGATCAGGTCGGAGAAGTCATCGAGATTCAGCACCTCTGAAGATTACCGGGGTCACGCTGTCCTCCCGGGCCCGCCCGGGACGCCGGTTCGTCCTCAATCGCCGGACGGGCTCGGGTGGTGGGTCCCGCCGGTGGGCGACTTTCCGGTACGGGCCGCGAAATCCAGCCCGCCCGGCGTTTGAGGACGGAACCGCCCGCCCCGGTGCCGGGTGCGCGAAATCAAGCCCGTCCGGCGATTGAGGACGAACCGGCCAGCCGGGCGGGCCCGGCGGAGACACCGCGCCGCACGCCTCACCGCAGTGTCAGGACCTGGCCCGCCACCACCAGCAGGACCGACTCGCACTCGTCCCCCACCCCCGCGTTCAGCCGCCCCAGTTCGTCCCTGAAGCGGCGGCCCGACGCCGTCGCCGGGACCACCCCCGACCCCGTCTCGTTCGTGACCAGCACCACCGTCCGCCGCGTCTCGCGCACCGCGTGCACCAGTTCCTGGGTGCGTTTGCGGAGCGCGTCGGCCCCGCCCGCCGCCCACGCCGCGTCGTCCCACGCGTTCACGCGGTCCATCGCGTCGGTGAGCCAGAGGGACAGGCAGTCGATGAGCAGCGGCGGGCCCTCGGCCGCGAGGAGGGGGACGAGGTCGCAGGTTTCGGCGGTGGACCAGGAGGCGGGGCGGCGGTCGCGGTGGGCGCGTACGCGGGCCGCCCACTCCGCGTCGTCCTCGCGGCGCCCGCCCGTCGCCACGTACAGCACACCCGGGAACGTCGCCAGCCGCCGCTCCGCCTCCCAGGACTTGCCGGAGCGCGCCCCGCCGGTGACCAGGGTGCGCCGGGGCACCTCGGGGCCAGGCCGGTACGCGCCGACCGTCAGCGTCGTACCGTCCGGGACCGCCCGCGCCCCCGCCGCCGCGAGCCGCCGGTCCAGTTCGGCGCCGGGCGGCACGTCGTGGTCGAGATGGACCGCGACGACATCGGTCGCCGGACCGACCGCCCCCGCCGCCCGCAGCCGCGCCACCGCGTCCGGCCGGCCGATGACATCCGCGGCGACCAGGTCGTAAGGGGCGGGCGCCGCGCGGCCGTCGGTGGAGACCCCGGCCGGCGCGCCGCCCGGCGGGAGGTGGAGCAGCCGTTCCCCGCCGGGCCCCGTCACCTCGTACCCCGTGCCCGGCGCGTCCATCGCCACCGCCCGCACCCGGTGCCCGCTGAGCAGCGTCAGCACCCGTCCGTCCGCCACCCGCCCCGCCGGGGGCAGTCCGGCGGGCAGTTCGACCGCGGGGCCGTCGTGCGGATGGGTGAGCAGTACCTGCCGTACGCCCGCGAGCGAGTGCCCGGCGCGGGCCGCCGCGAACGCGGCGCCCGGGGTCAGGTCCAGCAGCAGCACCCCGTCCACCAGCAGCGCGGTCGCCGCCCGCGCCCGGTCACCGCGGGCGGTCGCGCAGGCGGCGCAGGGGCAGTGCGGGCGGGGGAGCCCGGCGGGGGCTCCGGTGCCGAGCAGAGTCAGTTCCACGGGGTGATCCTCCCGTGTCACCGCCGAGGGTGCGCGCCCGGCTACGCTGCGGGCAGGAAATCGATCAGTTCCGCGGGACCCGGGAGGCGCATATGGCGTGGACGTGGCGGTTCGAGAAGGCCGATGGTACGGAGGTCCCGCCTGCGGTGGAGCCGGAGGAGTTCTCCACACAGGGGGACGCCGAGTCGTGGGTCGGCGAGGCGTGGAAGGAACTGCTGGACGGCGGCGCCGAGCAGGTCTCGCTGTTCGAGGACGGCAGCAAGATCTACGGCCCGATGAGCCTGCGCGCCAACGAGGTCTGAACGAGAGCCCGCCGCACACGCGACAGCGCCCGCGCCCGGACGACCGATCGGGGCGCGGGCGCCGGCTTTCCGCCTGGTGCGGGCCGCCAATCCAGCCAGACCGGCGGCCAACCCGGCCCGTCCGGCACATCCAGCCCGTCCGGCGCTTGAGGACACAACACAGCAGCCCGTCCGGCGTTTGAGGACACAGCACAGGGCACCCCCCTACATCTCCCCCAGCGTGACCTCCGCCGTCTTCGTCCCGCCCGACCGGACATACGTCACCTTCACCTTCTGGCCCGGCTTGTGCGGAGCCAGCGCCTCCGACAGCGACGTGATCGTCGTGATCCCGGTGCTGTCGACCTTCACGATGATGTCGCCCACCTTGATCCCCGCCCGGTCGGCCGCGCCGCCCTTCGTCACCTTGACCACCGCGACGCCCGCCGGCTGGAAGCCGGCGCCCAGGACCGTACGGCCCGTGATGCCCATGGCCGCGCGGCCCGAGTCGGTGACCCGGCCGTACTTGATGATCTGGTCGGCGACCGTCCGTACCATCGAGGCGGGGATCGCGAAGCCGATGCCCGGCGCGGCCCCGTTGCCGAGCTGGGGGTCCGTCGCCGCCAGGGTCGGGATGCCGATGACCTGGCTGTCCAGATTGACCAGCGCGCCCCCGCTGTTGCCCGGGTTGATCGCCGCCGATGTCTGCACCATGTTGGCGATGGTGGCGCCGGTCCCGCCGCCCGCCGCGCTCTCGCTGACGGTCCGTCCGACCGCCGAGACGATGCCCTGGGTGACACTGCCCGACAGACCCAGCGGAGAGCCCATGGCCAGCACGATCTGACCCACCGCCACCTTGTTCGTGTCGCCGAACGTCGCCGCCCTCAGCTCGCCCGGGACCTTGTCGAGCTTGATGACCGCGAGATCCTGCTGCGGAAAGCTGGAGACCAGCTTCGCCCCCAACTGCCGCTCACTGTTGGCGACCGTGACCGCGAACGTCCGCTGGCTGCCGATCACATGGGCGTTGGTGACGATATGGCCCTTGTCGTCGTAGACGACGCCCGAGCCGAGACCGTTCCCCGTGTCGATCTGCACGACCGACGGCAGTACGTCCTTGATGACGGCCTCGTAGTCGGTCTGGAGGCTGTTGGCGGAACGCTGTACGGCGGCGGGCCGGGGTGTGGCGCTGGGCAGGGGGCCGCTGCCCGGGCCCGCGGCGGCGCCGGCGCAGCCGCCCGCCAGGGCGACCGCGCAGACCACGGCGGTGCAGACCACGGCGGTCAGGGGCGGCAGCAGCCGGTGCGGGCGCCCGCGGCGAAGGGAAGCACTCATGCCCGGAGTATCCCTTTCACCCTGTTGGTGCGGCCTGTGATACGCCGCCGATCAGGGGGTACGGGCAAGGGCACGCCCTGATCGGCCGACTCGCCCCGCCGCGCGCACGAACCCACCGGTCCCGCTCAGCGCACCCGCACCCGTACTCGCTCCCGCACCCGCCCCCTCACCGCGCCGCCGTCAGGAACTGGGTCGCCGCCAGCTCCCCGTACAGCGGATCCTTCGCCACCAGTTCCTCGTGCGTCCCCACCGCCCGTACCCGCCCCGCGTCCATCACCACGATCCGGTCCGCCAGCGTCACCGTCGACAGCCGGTGCGCCACCACCAGCACCGTCACCTCGCGGGCCGCCTCCGCCACCGCGTCCCGCAGCGCCAGCTCATTGACCGCGTCGAGCTGCGAGGTCGCCTCGTCCAGGAGCAGCAGCCGGGGCTTGCGCAGCAGCGCCCGCGCGATCGCCACCCGCTGCCGCTCGCCGCCCGACAGCTTGGAGCCGCGGTGGCCGACCAGGGTTTCCAGACCGTCCGGCAGCCGCTCCACGAGCCCGTCCAGCCTGGCCCGTACGAGCACCTCCCGTATCTCCTCGTCGGAGGCGCCCGGCGCGGCGAAGACCAGGTTCTCGCGCAGCGTCCCGGCCAGTACGGGCGCGTCCTGCTCGACATAGCCGATCGCCGCGCGCAGCCCGGTCAGCGGCCAGTCCCGTACATCCCGGCCGTCGATCAGGACCCGGCCGCCGGTCGCCTCGTAGAACCGCTCGATCAGCCCGAAGACCGTGGTCTTGCCCGCGCCTGAGGGGCCGACGAAGGCCGTCATCCCGGGGCCCGGGACCTCGAAGGTGACGCCGTGGTGGACATACGGGAGATCGTCCCGGTAGCGGAAAGTGACGTCCTCGAAGGTCACCGTCGCGGGACCGCGGCCCCCGACGGCCTCCGGCTCCCCGGGCTCCAGCGTCTCCGTCTCCAGCCGCTCCGCCTCCGCGATCCGGGCGATGGCCGCCGACCCCACCTGGTACTGCGTCACCGCCGTGACCAGCTTCGACACCGGGTCGATCAGATAGAACAGATACAGCAGGAAGGCGACCAGCGTGGAGACCGCGATGGCCCCCGAGGCCACCCGCGCCCCGCCGATCCCCAGCACCGCCAGGAACGACACCTGGATGGCCAGCCCGACCGAGGCCCCGGCCACCGACTGCCACTTGGCGGACCGTACGCCGTGCCGCCAGGCCTCCTGCGCCGCGGCCGCCACCACGGCCGTCTCCCGCTCCTCCGCGCCCGACGCCTTGACCGTACGGAACGCGCCGAAGGCCCGCTCCAGCACGGTGGATATCTCGCCCACCGCCGCCTGCGACTGCCGGGTCGCCCGCGAGATGCGGGGCATCACCAGGGCCACCGCGCCGCCGATCAGCACGATCACCCCGAGCGTCACCCCGAGCAGCACCGGATCCAGCAGGCCCATCAGTACGACGGTCGTCAGAAAGGCGAGACCGCCAGTGGCCGCCGAGACGATCGACTGGGTCGTCACCGCGCGCAGCAGGGTGGTGTCCGAGGTGACCCGGGACATCAGATCGCCCGGCTGGGTCCGCTCCACCGCGGGCAGCCGCAGCCGCAGCAGCCGTCCGATCAGGGTGCGGCGGGCGGCGAGGACGACCGACTCGGCGGTCCGCTCCAGGATGTACGAGGCGACCGCCTCGATCGCCGTACCGGCCAGCACCAGACCGGTGAGAAGCAGCAGTATCCCGGTGATCGAGCCGTCCTCGCCGAGCCGGTCGACCAGGGACTTGGCGGCGAGCGGCTGGGCCAGTCCGCTCACGGTGCCGATCAGCGCGAGAAAACCGCCGAGGGCGACGGTCGCGCGGTGCGGCCGGAAATGCCGGTACAGCGCCCGCCAGGTCTCCCTCGCGGAGAGGTTCTCCGCCGTACCGTCCTTCGCCCTGTCGTGTGCCCTGTCCTCCGCCGCGCTGGGGCGCGGCTCCCGCTCTTCGCGGGCTCTGCCGTCGCGCTGCGTGGTCCGGGCGTCGCGCCGCGTGCTCTGAGTGTCGCTCACTTCCATGAGGACGCGATCCGGGCCCGATCGCCTGACTCGGCGGCCGCGCGGCTCTCAGCCACGGACTCCGCACAGATGAAGCAGCGCGGCGATCCGGCGGTACGGTTCCGTGCGCCCCGCGCGGTCCTCCGCGGCCAGCAGCCGGTCCAGGTCGTCACCGGTCGGCGGTTCCGTGCCGTCGGCCGCCCCGTCCGTGAAGACCCGCACCCCGTACCAGGCGTGCAGCGGCGCCGCGATCCCCGCCAGGGTCGCGGTCAGCCGGTCCAGCCGGTCCGCGCGCACCCGCAGCCCCAGCCGGTTGGTGTACGTACCGGCCTCGAAGGCGTCCAGCGCCCCGGCCCAGTCCCCGGCCAGCCCGGGCCGCAGGGCCAGGGCGTCCCCGTTCCGTACGAGCAGCGAGAGCAGCCCGCCCGGCGCCAGCACCCGGGCCAGACCCGCGAGCAGCGCGTCCGGCTCGTTCACGTACATCAGCACACCGTGGCAGAGCACCAGGTCGAAACTGCCCGGCAGGAAGTGGACACCGGTCTCCAGACCGTCGCCCTCGATCAGCCGGACCCGCTCCTGGATGCCCGCGGGCTCGCCGCCCAGCGCCTCCCGGGCCCTGGCGAGCATGCCCGCGTCGGACTCCAGACCGGTCACCGAATGCCCCGCGCGTGCCAGCCGCAGGGCCTGGGTGCCCTGCCCCATACCGACATCGAGGACACGCAGCCGCCGCCCCACCGGGAAGCGGCCGGCTATCTGCTCGTCGAGCTGGCGCGCGACCAGCTCCTGACGTACGACATTGCGCACGCCGCCGAGTCCGGCGAGCCAGCTCGCCGACGCTCCCGCGAAACCGGGGATCTCCGCGCTCAGGGCCGCTCTCCGCGCTTGACCTGCGGCTTGGGCAGCCGGAGTCGGCGCATCTGGAGCGTACGCATCAGGCCATAGGCCACGGCACCGCGCTTGGGCGTGTCGGGGAAGCGCTCGGCGAGCTGCTTGCGCAGCCGGATCGAGATCCCGACCGAGTCCACGACGATCAGCACGATCACCACCAGCCACAGCAGCAGCGAGACGGTCTGGAGCTGCGCGACCCTGACCATGCTCAGCACGAGGATCACCACGGCGAGCGGCAGGAAGAACTCCGCCATGCAGAACCGCGCGTCGACATAGTCCCGGACGAACCGGCGCACCGGGCCCTTGTCGCGGGCGGGCAGGTACCGCTCGTCCCCGCTCGCCAGCGCCTCCCGCTGCCTGGCCAGCTCCGTGCGGCGCACCTCCCGCTGCCGCTTCATGGCGGTCTTGCGGTCGGCGGGCACCGTGGAGGCACGGCGCCGCTGCGACTGCGCCTCACTGCGCTTGGGGGTCGGGCGGCCCTTGGGTGCCTGCGGGTCGCGCTGCTGCGTGGAGGAGTCCGGCGTCACCTGGGTGGCGGGGGCCTTCTCTTCTTTGGAACGGCTACGGAACACAAAGCCCAAGGGTACGGGGTGCCGTGGTTGGACCCCACCCCGCCGGGGAACGATCCCGCAACGGCACGCGTCGTTAGGTGTGGACAGTGCGAACGTACCGGGACAGAGGGGACGCGGTCCCCGATGTCCCCGATGGTCCTCTACTCCTTGCGCCGGAGCGGGACCGGGCAGCAGTCGTCCTTGGGGAGGAGCGCATCCGCACTTGAACAGTGCGGTAATAGAGGCAGGGCCCGTACTGTGGGTTCTGTTGGAGTGCTGGAGCGGAGTCCGTCAGAAGGGGGCGCGCGAAGCCCATGAGCGGTGTCATGAAACGTATGGGGATGATCTTCCGCGCGAAGGCGAACAAGGCCCTTGACCGGGCCGAGGATCCGCGCGAGACCCTTGACTACTCGTACCAGAAGCAGCTTGAGCTGCTCCAGAAGGTACGCCGCGGGGTCGCCGATGTGGCGACGTCCCGCAAGCGGCTGGAGCTGCAGCTCAACCAGTTGCAGGGCCAGTCCTCCAAGCTGGAGGACCAGGGCCGCAAGGCGCTGGCGCTCGGGCGTGAGGACCTGGCGCGCGAGGCGCTGTCCCGCCGCGCCGCGTTGCAGCAGCAGGTCACCGACCTGGAGACGCAGCACCAGACGCTCCAGGGCGAGGAGGAGAAGCTCACGCTCGCCGCGCAGCGCCTCCAGACCAAGGTCGACGCCTTCCGTACGAAGAAGGAGACGATCAAGGCCACCTACACCGCGGCGCAGGCGCAGACCCGGATCGGGGAGGCCTTCTCGGGCATCTCCGAGGAGATGGGCGATGTCGGCCTGGCGATCCAGCGGGCGGAGGACAAGACCGCGCAGCTCCAGGCGCGGGCCGGCGCGATCGACGAACTGCTCGCCTCCGGCGCGCTGGACGACCAGTCCGGGATGGCGAAGGACGACATCGCGGCGGAGCTGGACCGGATCTCCGGCGGCACGGATGTGGAGCTGGAGCTCCAGCGGATGAAGGCGGAGCTGGCGGGCGGCTCGGCACCGAAGCAGGCGATCGAGGGCGGTCCGGCCGAGACGGAGGACACGCCGCCGAATCTGCGCAAGCAGTGAGCGAACGGTAGGGACTCGTCATGATCGTAAGGATCATGGGGGAGGGCCAGGTGAGGCTGGCGGACAGCCACTTCGCCGAACTGAACGAGCTCGACGACGAACTGCTGGCCGAGGTCAGGAGCGGCGACGGGGACGGCTTCCGCCGCACCTTCCACGCGCTCCTGGCCAGGGTCCGGGAACTGGGCGAGCCGCTGCCGGACGACGTGCTGGAGCCGTCCGAACTGATCCTCCCGGCGCGGGACGCGACCCTGGAAGAGGTCCGCGCACTCCTCAACGACGAGGGCCTGATCCCCACGCCGTAGCAGAATCAAGCCCGTCCGGCGATTGAGGACACAGAACAGCCCGTCCGGGATTGAGGGCGAACCGGCTCCGGACGGGCCCGGCGAATCCAGGCGCCCGGACCACTACGCACCGCGGCCCGTACCGTTGGTCGCGTGACTGCCATCGGCGCCGCGTTCGCCCGTACCCGGTACTGGGCCCGTACGCACCCGCTCGTCTCTGATGCCGCCCTCGCCGCCGTCCTTCTCCTCTGCATGCTCCTCGGCTCCTTCGCCGGGCCCCGTGGCAGCCATGGCGGACCGGACTTCGGTGCCCGTACCCCCGGCGCGCTCAGCGTTGTGCTGATGGTTCTCGGCGCCGCCGCGCTCGTGTTCCGGCGGCGCGCGCCCATGCCCGTTCTCCTGTGCACCTGCGGCGCCACCATCGTGGAGCTGATCGCGGTCCGGTCGCCCGCCCCCGTCGTGCTCAGTACCGTCGTCGCGCTGTACACCGTCGCCGCGTACACCGACCGCCCCACCACCTGGCGGGTCGGCCTCGCCACCATGGCCGTGCTGACCGCGGTCGCCATGATGTCCAGCTCCGACGTCTGGTACGCCCAGGAGAATCTGGGGATCTTCGCCTGGGCCGGGATGGCGAGCGCCGCGGGCGACGCCGTACGCAGCCGGCGCGGCTTCATCGACGCCATGCGCGAACGCGCCGAACGGGCCGAGCGCACCCGCGAGGAGGAGGCGCGCCGCCGTGTCGCCGAGGAGCGGCTGCGGATCGCCCGCGATCTGCACGATGTCGTCGCCCACCACATCGCTCTGGTCAACGTCCAGGCCGGGGTCGCGTCGCATGTCATGGACAAGCGCCCGGACCAGGCCAAGGAGGCCCTCGCGCAGGTACGGGCGGCCAGCCGCTCCGCGCTCAGCGAGCTGCGCGCCACCGTCGGTCTGCTCCGCCAGTCCGGCGACCCGGCCGCCCCCACCGAACCGGCCCCCGGCCTGCTCCACCTCGAAGGCCTCCTGGACACCTTCCGGAACGCGGGACTGCCCGTACGGTTCGCCGCGACCGGCGCGGAGTTCGAGGAGACGGACGACCAGCCCGGCACCCCGCCGCGCCCCCGCCTCCCCGCCGCCGTCGACCTCGCCGCGTACCGGATCATCCAGGAGGCCCTCACCAATGTGCGCAAGCACGCGGGCCCCGCGGCCACGGCCGAGGTCCGTGTCGTACGGATCGGCGCCGCCCTGGAGATAACCGTCCTCGACGACGGCAAGGGCACCGGCGAGCCCGCCGACGGCGGCGGCCACGGCCTCATCGGTATGCGCGAGCGCGTCACCGCCCTCGGCGGCACCCTCACCGCGGCACCCCGCCCCGGCGGCGGCTTCCGCACCCGGGCGATACTTCCCGTGAAAACCCCGGCGGGCGGAGCCCCGAAGACCCGGGACACCCGGGACCCCCGGCACACCGAGGCCGCCCGGCCCGCCCGCGGTACGGGGGAGAGCACGGAGGACGCATGACGATCAGGGTGCTGCTCGCCGACGACCAGACACTGCTGCGCAGCGCGTTCCGGGTCCTGGTGGACTCGGAGCCCGACATGGAGGTCGTCGGGGAGGCCGCCGACGGCGCGGAGGCCGTGGCCCTCGCCCGCTCCACCCGGGCCGATGTGGTCCTGATGGACATCCGGATGCCCGGTACGGACGGCCTCGCCGCCACCCGCGCGATCAGCGCCGATCCCGATCTCGCCGGGGTACGGGTCGTGATGCTGACCACCTTTGAGGTCGACGAGTACGTCGTACAGTCGCTGCGCGCCGGCGCCTCCGGCTTCCTCGGCAAGGGCGCGGAGCCCGAGGAACTGCTCAACGCCATCCGGGTCGCCGCGGCCGGCGAGGCCCTGCTGTCGCCCGCCGCGACCAAGGGCCTGATCGCCACCTTCCTCGCCCAGAGCGCCGCCCCCTCCGGCGACCGCGGCCCGGCCCGGCACGCCGAGCGGCTGACGGCCCTCACCGGGCGCGAGCGCGAGGTCCTCGTGCTGGTCGCGGGCGGCCACTCCAACGACGAGATCGCCGAGCGTCTGGCCGTCAGCCCGCTCACCGTGAAGACCCATGTGAACCGGGCCATGGCGAAACTCGGGGCCCGTGATCGTGCGCAATTGGTGGTGATTGCGTACGAATCGGGCCTGGTACGTCCAAGGGTGGAGTAGCTGCCCACCCTCGCGTACTACAGGCGCGGTACGCGGCGCATAAGGAAATGGACCTGGGGGCTACGCGCGGGCGCCCTCGCATGGCAGATCGTATAGAGGGGCCGCAATCCCAGAGGGGCCACAATCCCGACCGGTCGACGGGCGACCCGTAGCCGGACCTTCAGGGACGGGCCACCCGGAACCGGGTCGCCGCGCCAAACTGCCGCGTACACCACAGAAGAGAGACCCCAATGTCCTGGCTGTCCAGATTCAGCCTCGCGCAACGGGCCCTGATAGGGCTGATGTCGATCATCGCGATCATCTTCGGAGTGATCGCGATACCGCAGCTCAAGCAGCAGCTCCTGCCGTCCATCGAACTCCCGATGGTGTCGGTGCTCGCCCCCTACCAGGGCGCCTCCCCTGATGTGGTCGAGAAGCAGGTCGTCGAGCCGCTGGAGAACTCCCTCAAGGGCGTCGACGGCATCAGCGGCATCACCTCCACCGCGAGCGAGGGCAACGCCCTGGTCATGGCCAGCTTCGACTTCGGGAGCGAGGGCACCAAGCAGCTCGTCGCCGATGTCCAGCAGGCCGTGAACCGCGCCCGCGCCCAGCTGCCCTCCGAGGTCGACCCGCAGGTCGTCGCCGGTTCGACGGACGACATCCCGACCGTCGTCCTCGCCGTCACCTCCGACAAGGACCAGCAGGCGCTCGCCGACCAGCTGGAACGTACGGTCGTCCCGTCCCTGGAGGACATCGACGGCGTCGGACAGGTCACCATCGACGGTGTCCGCGACCTCCAGGTCGCCGTCACCCCGGACGACAAGAAGCTCGCCGAGGCCGGCCTGAACACCATGGCCCTCTCCGAGGCGCTCAAGGCGGGCGGCGCGGCGATCCCCGCGGGTTCGTTCTCCGAGGACGGCAAGAGCCGTACGGTCCAGGTCGGCGGCGGCTTCACCTCGCTCAAGCAGATCGAGGACCTGCGGATCGTGCCCCAGTCGGGCGGCCAGCCGGGCGCCGGCGCCCCCAAGCCCGTACGCCTCGGTGACATCGCCACCGTCACGCAGAAGCCGTCCGCCGCGACCTCGCTGACCCGTACGAACGGCAAGCCCAGCCTCGCGGTCATGGCCACCATGGACAACGACGGCAGCGCGGTCGCCATCTCCGACGCGGTCAAGGACAAGCTGCCCGGGCTGCGCCAGGACCTCGGCGCCGGTGCCACCCTGACCGTCGTCAGCGACCAGGGCCCGGCCGTCTCCAAGTCCATCTCCGGCCTGACCACCGAGGGCGCGCTCGGTCTGGTCTTCGCCGTGATCGTGATCCTGGTCTTCCTGGCCTCGATCCGCTCCACGCTGGTCACCGCGGTCTCCATCCCGCTGTCCGTCGTGCTGGCGCTGATCGTGCTGTGGACCCGGGACCTGTCCCTCAACATGCTCACCCTCGGCGCGCTGACCATCGCGATCGGCCGTGTCGTCGACGACTCGATCGTCGTCCTGGAGAACATCAAGCGGCACCTGGGCTACGGCGAGGAGCGCGAGAGCGCCATCCTCAACGCGGTCAAGGAGGTCGCGGGCGCGGTCACCTCGTCCACGCTCACCACCGTCGCGGTGTTCCTGCCGATCGGTCTGGTGGGCGGCATGGTCGGCGAGCTGTTCGGCTCGTTCTCGCTGACCGTGACGGCGGCGCTGATCGCCTCGCTGCTGGTCTCGCTCACCGTGGTGCCGGTGCTCTCGTACTGGTTCCTGCGCGCGCCGAAGGGTACGGAAGGACTCGGCGCGGAGGAAGCGCGCCGCCAGGCCGAGGAGAAGGAGGCCCGCAGCCGGCTCCAGCGCCTGTACGTGCCGGTGCTGCGCTTCGCGACCCGCCGCCGCCTCACCAGCGCCGCCATCGCGATCGTCGTGCTGCTCGCCACCTTCGGCATGGCGCCGCTGCTCAAGACCAACTTCTTCGACCAGGGCGAGCAGGAAGTGCTCTCCATCAAGCAGGAGCTGGCCCCGGGCACCAGCCTGGAGGCGGCCGACGCCTCCGCGAAGAAGGTCGAGGCCGTCCTCGGCGGTATCGACGACATCAAGGACTACCAGGTCACCGTCGGCTCCTCCGGCTTCATGGCGGCCTTCGGCGGCGGTACGGGCGCCAACCAGGCGTCCTACCAGGTCACCCTCAAGGACAACGCGTCGTTCGACGCCACGCAGGACCGGATCGAGAAGGAGCTGGCCGGGCTCGACGGCATCGGCGAGACGACCATCTCCGCCGGTGACGGCTTCGGCAGCCAGGACCTGAGCGTCGTCGTCAAGGCCGCCGACGCGACCACCCTGCGCACGGCGGCGGACCAGGTACGGGACACCGTCGCGGGCCTCAAGGACGTCACCGACGTACAGAGCGACCTCTCGCAGAGCGTCCCGCGCATCTCGGTCAAGGCCAACTCCAAGGCCGCGGACGCCGGATACACCGATACGACGCTGGGGCTCGCCGTCGGCCAGGCGGTACGGGGCACCACCTCCGGCAAGGCGATCCTCGACGACACCGAGCGCGATGTCGTGATCACGTCCGCCAAGCCGGCCAAGACGATCGCCGAGCTGAGGAACCTGCAGCTCGGGCCGGTCAAGCTCGGCCAGATCGCCGATGTGAAGCTGGTGCCGGGCCCGGTCACGATGACCAGGATCGACGGCTCGCGCGCCGCGACCATCACGGCCAGGCCGACCGGTGACAACACCGGCGCGGTCAGCGCCTCGCTCCAGTCGAAGATCGACGCGCTGGATCTGCCGGAGGGCGCGACCGCGTCCATCGGCGGTGTCTCGCAGGACCAGGGCGAGGCGTTCACCCAGCTCGCCCTCGCCATGCTGGCGGCCATCGCGATCGTCTTCATGCTGCTGGTCGCGACCTTCCGCTCGCTGATCCAGCCGCTGATCCTGCTGGTGTCGATCCCGTTCGCGGCGACCGGCGCGATCGGGCTGCTGATCCTGACCGGTACGCCGATGGGTGTCCCGGCGATGATCGGCATGCTGATGCTGATCGGCATCGTGGTGACCAACGCGATCGTGCTGATCGACCTGATCAACCAGTACCGCGGGCAGGGGCTCAGCGTGGTCGAGGCGGTCGTCGAGGGTGGCCGTCACCGGCTGCGCCCGATCCTGATGACCGCGCTGGCGACCATCTTCGCGCTGCTGCCGATGGCGCTGGGCATCACGGGCGAGGGCGGCTTCATCGCCCAGCCGCTCGCGGTCGTGGTGATCGGCGGTCTGGTGACCTCGACGCTGCTGACGCTGCTGCTCGTACCGACGCTGTACGCGATGGTCGAGCTGCGCAAGGAGCGCCGGGCGAAGAAGAAGGCGGCGAAGCGGCACGCGAGGTCGGGCGGCGCGCCGGCGCCGGAGGCCGCTCCGGACCCGGAACCGGCCGGCGTGTGATGACGGCTTGAGGGCTGTTCGCCCCGGAGTGCCCGCGATGTGCGGGCAGTCCGGGGCGACGGCTTTTTGGGCGGAACTTGTGTGGGGGACATGTGCGGGGATTCGCGCGGAACTTGGGTGGGGAACAACCGTTCCCCGGGCGTTCATGGCCCCCTAACGTCTGAGCTTCATGCGCACCGGGCCCGGCGAATTAGCGTCACCGAGTCCAGTCCGCCCGAAACAGATGAGGTTCAGATGTCCCTCTGGCATGGATTCGCTGCCCTGGCCGTCATGCCGGCGCTCGCCCTCCCGGCGACTGCGCAGGCAACCACGGCCAACGGCCACCACGATCACGTACCGCCCCGGAAGACCCACTTCGACCTTCAGGCGCATCGCGGCGGCCTCGGTCTGACCACCGAGGAGTCCTTGGAGGGGTTCGGCAAGGCGCTGCGCCTCGGGGTGAGCACGCTGGAACTGGACACCCACGTCACCAAGGACCAGAAGGTCGTCGTCAACCACGACCGGCAGATCAGCGCCCAGAAGTGCAAGGACACCGCGCCGGTGGTGCCGGGTGACCCGATGTACCCGTACGTCGGGAAGTACATCAAGGACCTGACGCTGGCCCAGCTCAAGACCATGGACTGCGGCTACGAGCAGTTGCCCGGCTACCCCGAGCAGGAGCAGATCAAGGGCTTCCGGATGGTGGAGCTGAAGGACGTCCTCAACCTGGTCAAGAGCTACAAGGCCAAGCAGGTCAAGCTGAACATCGAGACGAAGGTGGAGGCGGGCGCGCCCGAACAGACCGCCCCGCGCGAGCTGTTCGTCCGCCGCGTGTACGAGGAGATCCACCGCTCGGGCATCGAGAAGCAGGTCACCATCCAGTCCTTCGACTGGGGCGCGCTGAACGAGATGCACAAGCTGGCGCCGAAGTACCCGCTGGTGGCGCTGACGAACTACGACTTCCTCCAGGTCGGCAAGGAGGGCGCGTCCCCGTGGCTCGGCGGCATCGACGCGGACGACTACGACGGCGACTTCGTCAAGGCGGCGTCCACCATCCGCGGTGTCACGGCGCTGTCCCCGAACTACGGCTTCCCGCAGAACGGCACGGTCGCGGACCCGAACTTCCGCTTCTACCCGGACAAGAAGATGATCTCCGACGCCCACAAGCGCGGTCTGAAGGTCATCCCGTGGACGTGCGACGACCCGGCGACGATCGAGGCGCTCATGGACATGGGTATCGACGGCATCATCACGGACTACCCGGACCGGGTGCGGGACATCATGGCGGAGCGGGGGATGCGGCTGCCGAAGGCGTATAAGGCGCCGCGGCACTGAGCCGGGTTGGCGGGGGTCGGGTCGGGGTGGGCCGGCAGGTGTCGTTTCAGGCGAGGCCGCCCCTTCCTTCCCCCGCAGCCCCGCCCACCCCGACTACCCCTCGGCCCTGACCTTCAGCCGGCCGTGCAGCTACCCCCCGATCAACGGCAGCGCCGGGAACTCGTAGTTCTGCCAGATCCGGCGGGACGGTTCCTCCGGGTAGGTCGTCACAACCGGCCGGCTGTCGAAGACCTGCACCAGGCGCTGATCGGTGTCGTACGGCGGCCAGCCCGGGTCGCCATGGGTTGCGAACGACGTCCACGCGGCTCGCATGTGTGCGGACAGGGCCTCCGCCTCCGGGGAGGGTGCCTCACCGATCAGCATCGCTGGCTGGCCGCGGTCCAGGTTGCCGAAGACCAGTGGTACGTCGAGGCCGTGGCACGCGCCGAGGGCGCCGCCCATGCCCGGGGCGGGCCAGGTCAGCTCGTAGACGTGCGCTTGGCCGCCGGCGGCAGTCTGGGCCTCGGCGAGGTGCAGCGTCGGCATACGGAACAGCCAGTCGGAATGGACCAGTTCGTACAGCTCGTCCGGGCCTGCCGCCGGGAACGCGTCGCGGTAGCTGCGCGCGCCGTCCGGACCCGGGGTGAAGACACGGAGGGCGGTCGCCGCCTGCTCCTCCGTCACCTCGCCCAGCAGACCGCCGAGCGCGGTGAACAGGCGCTGCTCCTCGCGGGTGTGGCCGACGAGGAGTCCGACATCGCGCCCGGCGCCGTCGGCCAGGGCCTGCCACGGCGTGACGGGCAGGACATCGCCGTCGACCACGGGCGCGAAGGGGATCGATCTGTGCGCGGGCCGGCCCCAGCGTTCCGCCCACCGGTCCAGCTTCGCGCCGACCGCGTCGCCGGCGGCGGGCAGCCGGTGCGGGGCAACGCCGGACAGGTCGGCCACCGTGGGCCGCAGCCCCAGCTCGGCGGCGCAGGCACCGGCGATGTCCGCGGCGAGTTCCGGTGAGAAGAACGTGCCCGGCGCGCTCTGCGCGACGGCCCGGCGGAAGAGCCCGGCCGTACGTTCCATCGCCAGCAGCGCGGCGACCGATCCCCCGCCCGCCGACTCGCCGAAGACCGTGACCCGGCCGGGGTCGCCGCCGAAGGCCCGGATGTTGTCGCGCACCCACTCAAGAGCTGCGACCTGGTCGAGCAGACCCCGGTTGGCGGGAGCCCCCTCGATCTGTGCGAACCCCTCGATACCCACGCGGTAGTTGAACGTCACCACGACCACGCCGCCGTCCCGCGCGAGCCGGGCGCCGTCGTACTCGGGGAGGCCGGACATACCGATCACGTACGCGCCGCCCTGGATCCACACCATCACCGGCAGCCCCGCGCCCGGGCCGGGGTCGGGCGACCAGACGTTGACCGTCAGCCAGTTGTCGTCCGCCGCGTCCCGCGACAGCGCGTCCATGCCGAAGTGGCCGCCCTGCGGAGGCGGCGGACCGTACGAGACAGCCTCCCGCACCCCGCTCCACCCCCGTACCGGCCGCGGCGCGGCGAATCGCAACGCACCGACCGGGGGCTCGGCGAACGGGATGCCACGGAAAACCGCCACCCCCGCCTCCCAGCTGCCACGCAGCGCCCCGGCCGCCGCGCGTACTTCGGTCCGGGACCCGGACGGCTCGGACTCGGGAAGGGTCATCACAAGGTCTCCCGGACGGGTGGCGAGGGTCCATAGCGGCCCCGGACCCTGCGGATCATCCGCCTCTGTCCATATACCGCGCCAGCGATTTACGGAAGCAGCGCGGCCGGGTGCCGATCCGGGCTGCCGGCCCCTGTTACTCGCTGGGCAGAAAGTGGTCCCCTCCGCCCACGCCGGCGTCCCTGCCGCGACGAACTGTTCGTGGCCATCCAGTGTCTGCAGCAGAAACTGCGGTGCAGCACGAGCAACTTCACCACACTACTTCAAGCCATCCTCATTCTTCATGCAATCTGCACAAACGGAAGTCGGAAATGGATCAAGGTATCCCATTCTTCCCTCAAGATCCTTGTCCCGTGAAGGATCACGGTGTCTCATTCTCTCCCCAAGATCCTTGTCCTGTGATTTTGCTGGGTGTTTTTATGTGGCGGCTTTGAACGGGTTCAAGGTCTGGCGCGGTTCGTGAACGGGGGGACTGATGGCTGTGCGTTGCCGAAGACCAGATTGGTCGAGTGGTGTGCTGGTGGCGTTGACTGCCGGCGCGCTGGTGCTGGGGCCGTTGCCTGCATCGGTGCAGGCTGTTCCGCGGTCCGGGGTGTCCGGGGTGTCCGCTGCGTCGGAACGCGGGTCGGAGCAGAGTGAGGCCGCGCGGGCGTTGGTGACGGCGGCTGAGACCAGTGAGCGGGTTGAGGTGGTGGGGGAGCGGTCGTCGGATACGACCGTCTATGCCAACCCGGATGGGTCGACGCTCACGTTGGAGCAGTCGGCCGTCCCGGTGCGGGTGGCGACGGCTGACGGGGGCTGGCAGACTCCCGACGCGACACTGGTGCGCCGGGCGGACGGGACGGTGGCGCCCAAGGCCGCTGCGGTGAGCATGGAGTTCTCCGGCGGCGGGGACGGCGATCCGCTGGTGCGCATCGAGGAGGATGGCCAGTCTCTGGCTCTGGGGTGGCTCGGCGCGCTGCCGGAACCTGAGCTGGACGGGACGAGCGCTGTTTATCGCGCTGTCCTGAAGGACGTGGATCTGAAAGTCACGGCCTCTGCCGAGGGTTTCCGGCATGTCCTGGTTGTCAAGACCCCCGAGGCCGCCGCACGCCCGGAACTGGAACGGATTGAGTACTCGCTGAAGACGTCACGGCTGAGTGTCGTTGAGAACAACAGCGGCGGCTTCAACGCTGTCGATGCCGACGGTAATTGGGTGTTTCGGGCACCGAGGGCACAGATGTGGGACTCGGCGGGCTCCAGCGCCACACCGCCGGCGGTGGAGACGTCGTCCTTGCGGGCTGCTGACGCCTCGACCGATTCCGGCGAGGTCGCCGACGACGGCGGGTCCGGTGCTGAGCCGATGGCCGGTGACACGGTGAGGCCGATGGATGTCGCGGTGGACGAGGACTCCCTCACGGTCAGGCCCGACCCGGACCTGCTGGTGAACACCGAGGTACAGCACTTCCCGCTCTACATCGATCCCACTGTGTCATGGGGTGAGGCGGAACGGACCTTGCTGCGGTCGGACGGCTACGAGTCGTACGGGTGGGGCAACGGCAGCGACAACCTGGGGCAGGGTGTCGGCAAGTGCGGTACGTGGGGCGGTTATTACTGCGGCCCGGGGTATGTGCAGCGCCTGTACTTCGAGTTCTCCCCGGCGAGCCTCAAGGGCAAGCGGGTTCTGGATGCCACGTTCCGGGTGACTGAGCCGTGGGCGTTCCAGTGCGACCCGCGGTGGGTGCAGTTGTACCGGATGGGCAATATTTCCTCGTCCACAACGTGGGCCACGCGCCCGTCCGCCATCGACTTGGTGGGTGACCGGAACGTATCCGCGGGGCGGGGTTCGTCGTGCGATCCCGACAGCCCGGCGGCGCCGATCGAGTTCAACGACGACCCGAATGAAAGCTACGAGAACCTCACACCGACCGTGAAGAGCTTCGCGGACGGTAAGTTCTCACGCCTGACCCTGATGCTCAAGGCGAAGGACGAGGGCGACGCATCGGCGTGGAAGCGGTTCCGGAACGATGCGGTGCTGGCCGTGACCTACGTCGGGGAGCCGGCGGTGCCGACCAGCCCGAGCGTCGCCTCCTCGTGCGAGACGAACGCATCCGATCCGGCCTGGATCTCCAACCCGAAACCGAAGTTCAGTGCCCAGGTGCAGGCGGCTTCCGGCGGTGAGAGCGGGGCGAGTCTGCGGGCTCATTTCTATGTCCAGCAGAAGACGTCTGATGGGTGGTCGGTCGTGGCGACCGAGCCGATCCGTCCGTCGAGTGGTTATGTCGGGGACAACGCCACGGTGACGGTGGACTCGCCAATCACCCTGGCGCAGAACACCGCCTACCGGATGGCCGTGTTCACGCGCTCCTACTACAACAGTGGCGCCGGCACGATCGAGAGCCACAGCACGGTGACGACGAAGGGCTGGTGTTATTTCACGGTCGACTCGACCCGTCCCAAGGCGCCGACGGTGACCACGCCTGCCGGAGCGGTGTACGCGGTGTGCCCCGATGACGGGGACGGCTGCGGTGCGGCGACGGGCGGTCCCGGCATTGCGGGGCAGTTCACGTTCAGTAAGAACTCCGCCGATGCCAACATCGTCGCGTTCGAGTACAAGCTCGCCACCGACAAGTCGTGGACGAAGGTGTCGGCGACGAGTTCGCTCACCCGGTCGGTCAAGCCGGCTCTTTCGGGCGTGCAGGTCCTGAACGTACGGGCGGTGGACAGCGTGGGAACCGGTCAGTCGGGGGAGACCACAGCGATCCGGTTCAATGTCGCAGAGGGCGAAGGTCCCTCGGGCCTGTGGCACTTCAATGACTCTGCCCCCAATTCCGGGGGGACGACTGCGGCAGATGCGGGGACGGCGCCGGGCAGCCGGCACAAACTCACCCTGTACGAGGCCGGTGCGGGCTGGTCGTCGCAGGCCCGGTTGGGCGATGCGGACAGATCTCTGTGGCTGAACGCCACCAACAGCTCGCAGCAGACCGGGTATGCGGCGTCGTCAGGGCCCGTGGTGAACACACAGTCCTCGTTCACCGTCTCGGCCTGGGCGTATCCGACGGACGACGGCTCCTTCCATACGGTGCTCTCCCAGACCGGCAGCGACAACAAGGGCATCTCGCTGTACTACTCGCACGGGATCGGCCGCTGGGTGTTCCTGACGCACTGGTACGACGCAAACGGCGCGCGCAAGTACATCGGCGCGAGCGCCGATGCGACACCCGGCATCACCCTGAAGACCTGGACGCATCTGGCGGGTGTCTACGACGGTGAGGCGCACACGCTGAGCCTTTTCGTGAACGGGCAGCGCCAGGGTGATCCGGTCCCGGTCCCCGAGGCGGGGCGGCCGACCGCGGTCGACGGCAACTTCCAGATCGGACGGGCCGGCGGCTACAACGGCACGTACAACGACTACTGGAAGGGCGGCGTCGACGAGGTCGCCGCGTTCCAGACGGCCCTGCCGGACGCCGAGGTCGCCAAGGTGGCCAAGCTCCTGAACGCGGACGGAACCGCACGGGCTGTGGAACTCGTGGCGCAGTGGAAACCGCTGGGCAGCACGGGCACCGCCGCCCTCACGGATACGGTCAGCGGGTACGGCCGCTCGCTCCAGATGAACGACGGGGCCTCCGTCGTCAACGACGCGATCGTGCTGGACGGTACCAATGACTCGGTCACCACGCCGGGACCGGTCGTCGACGACCGGGAATCGTTCACGGTGACCACTGAAGTCGAGCTGAACCAGAAGGTGCTGCGCACCAAGCCGGACGGCTATACGGCCCAGGTCCTCGGGCAGCGGACGGCGGACGGTTCGGCGTGGGGCCTGTGGTACGAGCGCACCAGCTCCGAGGAGTACATGGACGAAGAGACGGGCGAGCTGCTGACCAGGTCCGTGGGGTACTGGCGCTTCGGCCGCCTCAACAGCGACAAATCCTTCACCGCGGTCGACTCCAACGAGGTGGCCTCCGACGGCGCGGTGCGCCTGACCGGGGTCTACGACGCCCAGGAAGGGACGATCCGTCTGTACCTCGCCTCCGTCCAGAACGACGTGGACACCGCGTACACCGCGATGATCGGGGCGGATGAGCTGGCCGGTGGCAAGGGCTTCGTGAACAAGACATGGGGCCACTACCTGCCGGGCGAGATCACCGACATCAAGATCTGGGTCGGCGCCGCGGCCGACGATGACCAGGTCGAGGACCTGGTCAATGTGGCGCAGGACGACGAGAGCGACGAGGCGTCCGGCTGATCTGGTGCGGTGGCCGGTGCCGCACGTTCACGCGGCACTGGCCACCGTTTCCTGGCCGCACCACATGTACGGCGCGGTGCCTCTGTGCGAGGTCCGCTGTTCCTTCTCTGGCTGATTCACGACACTTGTGGGGGTTGTTGGTGTTCGGAAGACGGATGACGCGTCGACGACGTTGGCATGAGCGGGCCAAGAATGTACTGGTCCTGACGGTGGCCGTAGCAGTGGTCGGCGGCGGGGTGACTCCCGTGGCCTGGGCTGCTGAGGGCCCGGACGGCTTGAAGCCGTTGTGGGAGAGGAAGGTCAGCAGGACCGAGGCGGTGACCGGGCTCGGTGCCAAGGCCGAGCGCGAGAAGGCCGCCGCCGTACGGAAGGAGAACGAGGCCCGGGCCAAGAACGCGAGGAGCGAGCAGAAAGCGGTGTGGCCCCGGGGCGGCGAAGGCCGCTTGAGCGTGGGCACCGCAGGAAGGACGCCCGCCGCGGAGGTGGGTGGCCTGCCACTCGCCGTCAGCGCACCGGACGCACCGAAGACGCAGAAGTCCGCCAAGTCCCCCGGGAGCCTGCCCGCTGACGGGTCGGTGCGGGTGGAGGTGCTCGGTCACCAGGCTGCGACAGCCCTGGGGATCAAGGGGGTTCTGCTGTCGGCCGAGACCTCGCGGTCCGGTGCCGGTGAAGTGAGCGTGGGGTACGGGGAGTTCGCCTCGGCCTATGGCGGAGGTTGGTCGGGGCGGCTGGGACTGGTCCGCCTGCCGGAGTGTGCCCTGACCACGCCGGAGAAGGCGGAGTGCCGGAGGACCACCCCGGTGGCGTCGGCCAACGACATCTCCGCCCGGACGGTCACCGGTACGGTCGCTCTGTCGGCCTCCGCTCCTACTGTGCTGGCCCTGGCGGCGACCACTGCGGGCGAGTCGGCGTCCGGTTCGGGCAATTACTCGGCCACGCAGTTGTCTCCGTCGGCCACGTGGGAGGCGGGCGGGTCGTCGGGCGCGTTCACCTGGTCGTACCCGATGGCAACTCCTCCGGCCCCCGGACCCTCCCCTTCCCTGTCCCTTTCCTACGACTCGGGATCCGTGGACGGGAAGACGGCGTCGACGAACAACCAGTCCACCCAGGTGGGTGAGGGTTTCGAGCTGTCCGCCAACTCGTACATAGAGCGCACCTACGGTTCGTGCGACGACGACGGGCAGAAAGACAAGTTCGACCAGTGCTGGAAGATCGACAACGCCAGCCTGGTCCTGAACGGCAAAGCCTCCGAGCTGGTCAAGGACGACACCACGGGCACGTGGCGGCTGAAGAACGACGACGCCTCGACGGTGACGCTGTCGACCGGAGCGGACAACGGCGACAACAACGGCGAGTACTGGACGGTCACCACCGGGGACGGCACCCGGTACGTGTTCGGCCTGAACAAGCTGTCCGGCGCCGGCACCGAGCGCACCAATTCGGTATGGACGGTGCCGGTGTTCGGTGACGACTCCGGCGAACCCGGCTATGACCAGGGCAGCGCGTTCGCCGACCGCGCGGTGACGCAGGCGTGGCGGTGGAACCTCGACTACGTCGAGGACCCGCACGACAACGCGATGTCGTACTGGTACACCAAGGAGACCAATTCCTACGCCAAGAACGGCGCGGACACCGCCACCGCCACTTACACCCGCGGCGGCTACCTGACCAAGATCCTCTATGGGCAGCGCGCCGATGCCCTGTTCTCAGGGGTGACCTCGGGCAAGGTCGATTTCTCGTATACGGAGCGCTGTACGGCCTCCGACTGCACGGAGTTGAAGGACTCCACAGCTCCGAACTGGCCGGACGTCCCCTTCGATGCCATCTGCGCGTCAGGGGCCGACTGTGATGCCGTCGGGCCGGCATTCTTCTCCCGTAAGCGGCTGACCAGGATCGACACCTCCGTCTGGTCGGCAACCGCCGGCAGTTTCTCTGCGGTGGACACCTGGGATCTGACCCAGCAGTACCTGGACGGCGGGGACATCGGTGACACGACCGACCAGACCCTGACGCTCAAGAGCGTGAAGCGCACCGGGAAGAACGGCACAGCCATCAGCCTCAACCCCGTGAGCTTGGCCTACGACATGCGGCCCAACCGCGTGGACGGCGACCGGGACGACATCCTGCCGCTGACCCGGCCGCGCATTCGCACCGTCACCTCGGAGACCGGCGCCATCACCGATGTGACACTCTCGGACCCGGAATGCGTGCGGGGCAGCGCCATGCCCGCGGCCGAGGACCAGAACTCGTCGTCCTGCTACGCGCAGTACTGGCACATCAACGGCGCCGAGGAAGCCTCGATCGACTGGTTCCACAAGTACCGGGTCACCGATGTGATCACCAGTGACCCCACCGGCCAAGGCGTGACCGTGGAGAGTCACTACGCCTACGCCGATCCTGCCTGGCACTACAACGACTCGCCCTTCACCCCGGCCGACGAACGCACCTGGTCCATCTGGCGCGGCTACCGCACGGTCACCGCCACCCAGGGATCCGGCTCCGGGCTGTCGAAGACGACGTCGGTGTACTTGCAGGGTATGGACGGCGACCGCCTCCTGAAGGCGGACGGCGGCCTCGACCCCGACGCCCGACGCAGCGCGACCGTGGCCGGGCTGGATTTCGAGGGTCTGAATGTGGCGGACCAGAAGGACAGCGAGCCCTACTCCGGCTTCCTCCGCGAGCAGATCACCTACAACGGGACCACTCCCGTCTCGGTCACCGTCAACGACCCCTGGTCGAAGAAGACGGCCACGCAGCACAAGTCGTACGCCGACACCGAGGCGTACTACGTCCGCACCGGCAAGACGGCCACGCACACTTATCTGACGGCTACGCAGGCTTGGCACTCGACGGCCGGCACCACCACGTACGACGACTACGGCATGGTCGTGAAGGTCGACAACACCGGCGACACGGCCAAGACGGGTGACGAGACCTGCACACGTTCTTGGTACGCCCGCAACGACAGCCTTGGCATCAACTCGCTCACCTCTCGGATACGGACGGTGGGCAGGGCATGCTCGGTCGCCGAGGCGGACCTCTTGCTGCCGTCGGGCGCAGCGTCCTCCGGTGACGTCGTCTCCGACACCGCGACCGTCTACGACAATCCGAACGCGACGGTCTGGAGCGCGTCGCAGACCCCGACCAAGGGAGAGGCGTCCTGGACCGGCCGGGCCTCCGCGTACCCGGCGGCCGTCTCCGGTGGCGAGCGCACCCCGTCCTCCTGGCAGACGGTCGGTAAGTCCACCTTCGACACGCTGGGCCGCATCGCGACCACGACGGACGCGGACGGCAATCCGATGGCGACGATCTACATTCCCGCCGACACCGGCCCGGTCACCCGGATCCAGACCAAGGACCCGAAGTACAGCACCTACACATATGTGGACCCGGCACGCGGCCAGTCCACGAAGGTGTTCGATCCGAACAATCGGGTCACAGAGACGGCCTACGACGCGCTCGGCCGCGCGACCGCGGTGTGGCTGCCCAACCGGATCCGTACCGGCGGGCAGAGCGCAAACTATGTCTTCGACTACTCCGTCTCCAGCACCACCCCGTCCTGGACCTCCACGGGCACCCTGAAGGCGGACGGTGACACCTACTCCACCGCCTACACCATCTACGATTCGCTGCTGCGTCCCGTTCAGACGCAGTCGCCGGGCGCGACGAGCGGCCGGATCCTGACCGACACCCGCTACGACAGCCGGGGCTTGGCCTACGAGTCCTACGCCGACATCTACGACTCCGCCGCCCCCTCGGGCACATACACACAGGCCGAGTACGGAGAGACGCCGAGCCTGACCAAGACCGAGTTCGACGCGGCTGGCCGGCCGGTGACGACAGCGTTCCTGGTCGGCGGGGTGCAGAAGTGGCAGACCACGACCGCCTACACGGGTGACTCCACCGCCACCAGCGGCATCCCCGGCGGCTCGGCGAGCCGTGCCATCACCGATGCCCTCGGCCGCACGGTCGAGACCCGCCAGTACGCGAGCACCTCGCCCGCAGACACCGAGTACGGCAGCGGTACGGGGGCGGAGTACACCCGCACCCGCTTCAGCTACACCCCCGACGGCAAGCAGAAGACCGTAACCGGCCCGGACGACGCCGTGTGGTCGTACACCTACGACCTCTACGGCCGTCAGGTTGCGGCGAGTGACCCGGACAAGGGCACCGCGACGACCGGTTACACGGCACTCGACCAGGTGTCCTGGAGCAAGGCGTCCACCGGACAGGCGGTGATCTCCGCCTACGACGTGCTCGGCCGGGTCACCGACACCTGGAAGTCGGCCGCCAACGCGGACCTGACCAGCCCCACGGTGCTCGCGGCGCAGAAGACGGATGCCAACAAGCTCACCCACCTCACTTACGACACCGTCACCTCCGGCAAGGGTCAACCCGCCGAGTCCACCAGGTATGTGGGGGGAGCGGGAGGCAAGGCGTACACCCAGAGCGTCACGGCCTACGACAGCCGCTACAACGTCACCGGATCCAGCCTCACGCTTCCGTCCGACGATCTGCTGGTGACCTCCGGCGCCCTCGCCACCAACACGCTGAAATTCTCCAGCTACTACAACATCGACGGCACGCTGCAGCAGACCACGGAACCGGCGGCCGGCGGCCTCGCCTCCGAGATCGTCGGGTACAAGTACTCCAGCGAGGGTCTGCCCACGACCCTTACCGGCGGCAGCAAGGGCATCGTCCTCAACACCACCTACACCGATCTGGCCCAGGTCTCCACCCTCCAGCTCGGTGTCTCCGAAGCGACCGGCACCAAGAAGATCGACGTCACCAACGGCTACGAGGACGGCACTCACCGGCTCCTGCGGACTCAGGTGCGCGCTCAGTCCCATGCCTACGACGCGCTGAACCTGCGCTACGGCTACGACGATGCCGGCAACGTCACCAAGGTCTCCGACACCACGACCCTGGGCGGTACGGGTGCCGCGGACACCCAGTGCTTCTCCTACGACGGGTACCAGCGCCTGACCGAGGCCTGGACACCGACCGACGCCGACTGCGCGGCCAGTCGCCGCACGACCGCCAACCTCGGCGGCGCCGCCCCGTACTGGACCAGCTACACGTACAACACCGCCGGCCAGCGGGCGACCGAAACCACCCATGGCGGCAGTTCGACGACCACCACCCACTGCTACAAGGCGGGCACCACCCAGCCCCACACCCTGCTCGCCACGATCACGACGGGCTCCTGCACCGGCACCACCGCCCAGTACACGTACGACGCGGACGGCAACACCACCAAACGCCCGGACGGCAGCACAACGCAGAGGCTCGACTGGAACGACGAAGGCCGGCTCTCCCGCCTGGCCGAGGACCCGAACGGCGCGGCCCGCGCCACGGACTACGTCTACGGTGCCGACGGCGGCCTCCTGATCCGCCGCACCACTGCCGCAGACGGGGAGACCGTCCTCTACCTCGGCGCCACGGAAGTCCATCTCAAGGCCGGGAAGAAGTGGGCCAACCGTTACTACACCTTCGCAGGCTCCGCGGTCGCCCTGCGCAGCAATCAGTCCGGCGCAGAGACGATCACCTATCTTGCCGGTGACCAGCAGGGCACCGGCACCACCGCCATCACAGCCGACACCCAGGCTCTGACCAAGCGCTACCTGACCCCCTTCGGCAAAGACAGAGGCACGCCCCTCCACGGCCCCTGGCCGGACGACAAGGGCTTCCTCGGCAAGAGCAAGGACACCGACACCGGACTCACCCACATAGGCGCCCGCGAATACGACCCGGCCATCGGCCAGTTCATCAGCGTCGACCCGGTACTCGATCCGGCACAGCCACAATCCCTCAACGGGTACAGCTACGGGAACAACAACCCCGCCACTCACAGTGACCCCACCGGACTGTGGATCGACGACGGTACGGGCCACAGCGAGCCCCGCAACGACGGACCTGCCGGCCCCGCAAGCCCCACCCCCGGCATACCCGCCGGAGGCACAGGACCGAACGACTGCTACTACCACTGTGGTGGGGGTGGCGGTAGTGGCGGTGGTGTCGGCGGCGGTGGCGGTACAGCCTCCCCACCCAGCAATGGAACCATCGGTAGCCTGCCGAGACCGAGCCCAGGGCCAGCACCCTCGCCCGTGCCCTACAAGGGCGATAGCATCAACGATCCTGTTCTCGACGCACTCAAATTCGCTTTCAACTTGGTCTTTGGAGAGCCTGATCCTCAACTACTCTGCGATGTAGACGGATCGGACTGCGAATACAGACAACCACAGCAGAACGTCGTCCCATGGGTTCCCGGCCCAGGTTGGGCGCGTGCCCTGGGTATCGGAAAAGGCGCGGTAGGGTTTAAGGAATTTGCTACTCGGGTACTTCCGAAATTTGCTGAGAATGGGCCGACGGTCGGGGTTAGGGCCACTTCATCCGGGCGCGTATACCGCCTGGTCAGCGGAAATAAGAAAGCCGATTCTGAGCTGATAGGAATAGTGAATGACAGCCTTCGAAAGAAGGGGTTTCTGTCTTCTTCCAGTGTTCTGATCTCGTGATCGTGCCCAAGGGGGGCCGCCATGGTCGAGGCTTTCCGCGCGATCACGGCCGAGGGTCCGCAGGGGACTCTCGGCAATCTGGAGTAGCGCGATTCCGGCCGTCTTGCCGGGCCGTTCCATAAATTCTGGAAGCTCCACCGGCGTATTGTTCGGTGGAGCTTCCGGTCGTTTGACGGCAGGCTGACAACGTCAACGGACGACGGCTGCGGTCAGTAGGCCGTCAGGTCGTCGTCCTGGTCGCCGAGGGCGCGGCCCAAGGCGGGGTGCGGTGAGATCGACTTCTCCTCGCAGGGCGTGGAGCGGACTGTCAGTTTCCGGCGACTGGGGGAAGCGTACGCACTTCGATGTCACTCCAGGACTACCTGGAAGCCGTCTACTGAAGTTGAACACGTCGATTCTGCCAGGATGGAAGTCATGTTAACGGAATTGATTTCCAAATTCCTGTCCGGCCTGGAGGCGGCTTCTTCGGAGATGAAGCTGTTCCGCAAGCGGCACGTGTACCCGGAAGGACCGTTCTGGTCGGTGTACGTGCGCCTGGTCGATGAGGGATTTGTCGACGACCGTCAGTCCCGGGGGCTCACCGACAGTGCGATCGAGGAGATCTCCCGGGATCAGGGGGTGTTGCTGGCGCCCCAGTACGCCGACTTCCTGCGCTGCATGGGTGCGGGATCCGGGCGAACGCTCATCGGCGAGACCATCTTCCACCCGGCGGTGTTGGGCATCCGGGCCAATGCCGAGGCGATGTGCGCGGAGTTCGGCATCGACTGCGACCTTCGTGACGCCCTGTTCGTCGCCTCCCACCAGGGCTATATCTACTACTACGTCGACCTGCGCGACGGCGGAGTCCACTGCCTCACCGAGGACTCCGTCGGCCCGGTCTGGGTGGCGGACTCCTTCAGCGCGTTCCTGTACGACTTCGTGAAGTCTGCGTGAACCTCGGCAGCCGCAGGGTCCAACGCTTCGCGCAGGTCGCGGGCACGCTACTGCGTTTCCTCGACCTGCGTAGCAACCCGGGAAGGAGGACGGGCACCAGCGACGGATCTACCCGGGGACCCCTTCCCTGGGGCCGCCCTCCCGCCAGCAGTACCAGCGAGAGCGCATTGGCACGCAGCCGCTCGTACTGGCGCCTCCACCTCTTCACTGCGGCCCGGCGTCAATGGGCGAGCGGCGAGGCTAGCCGGTTATGCATGCATTCCCTGCTGCCGACCGGCCGCCGGAATGCCGACTCATCAACGATCGTGCAGTGGAACGGGGGTGGCTCTGATCGCCGTTGTTCCTGTCGGGCCGTGCGGGCAGCGACCCGCTCCTCGCGCTTCTCGGAAGTCAGCCCAGGCAGAGCCCTGAAGAACGCGCGGGCGTAGTCCTCGGTCTGCGGCAGTCCCGGCAGGATCTGCGCGCCGTACTGCCCAATGACCTCGGCCTGTCCCTCGACGTCCATGTACGGCAGTACTGGTCCGGATGCGCCTCCCTCCTTGCCAGTTGGTACAGGTCGTGGAAGCGCTCGTCCGTACCGAACGCCGCGTCCAGTAGCGGGCTGACAGGTACGGAGTCAGCGTCAGAAGCGCCGAAAGGTCAGAGGAGGCAGGGCCGGCATGTTCGTACCGAAGCCCGCGAAGACGCGCGTTGCCGAGGGGAGGCGGCCGTACGGTGATTCCGTGTGACTCGTAGGGCAGGCCCATGCGGCCGCTGCCGTGCGGGGGCGGCCCGTTGTGGGTGCCCCCGCCAGGCCGCGTCGCCGCCAGGCCGCGTCGGCTACGGCAGTGCCAGCATTCGTTCCAGGGCCAGCTGTGCGAAGTCCGCTGTTTCCTTGTCGACCTGGATGCGGTTGACCTCGTTGCCCTCGGCCAGTGATTCCAGTGCCCAGACGAGGTGCGGCAGGTCGATCCGGTTCATCGTTGAGCAGAAGCAGACCGTCCTGTCGAGGAAGACGATCTCCTTGTCCTCCGAGGCGAAACGGTTCGCCAGGCGCTGGACCAGGTTCAGCTCCGTACCGACCGCCCACTTCGAGCCCGCCGGGGCCGCCTCCAGCGCCTTGATGATGTACTCCGTCGAGCCGACATGGTCCGCCGCGGCCACGACCTCGTGCTTGCACTCGGGGTGCACCAGCACATTCACCCCGGGGATCCGCTCCCGTACCTCCCGGACGGAGTCCAGCGAGAACCGGCCGTGCACCGAGCAGTGCCCGCGCCACAGGATCATCTTCGCGTTCCGCAGTTCCTCGGCCGTCAGACCGCCGTTGGGCTTGTGCGGGTTGTAGAGGACGCAGTCCTCCAGGGACAGGCCCAGCTCCCGTACCGCGGTATTGCGCCCTAGGTGCTGGTCGGGCAGGAAGAGGACCTTCTCGCCCTGCTCGAAGGCCCAGTCGAGGGCGCGCGCGGCGTTCGACGACGTACAGATCGTGCCGCCGTGCTTGCCGGTGAACGCCTTGATGTCGGCCGAGGAGTTCATGTACGAGACGGGCACGACCTGCTCGGCTATGCCCGCGTCGGTCAGCACGTCCCAGCACTCCGCGACCTGCTCGGCCGTGGCCATGTCGGCCATGGAGCAGCCGGCCGCCAGATCCGGCAGCACGACCTTCTGGTCGTCCGAGGTCAGGATGTCTGCGGACTCAGCCATGAAGTGCACACCGCAGAAGACGATGTACTCCGCGTCGGGCCGCGCCGCCGCGTCCCTGGCCAGTTTGAAGGAGTCCCCGGTGACATCCGCGAACTGGATGACCTCGTCGCGCTGGTAGTGATGGCCGAGGACGAACACCTTGTCCCCGAGCTTCTCCTTGGCCGCGCGGGCGCGCTCCACCAGGTCCGGGTCGGACGGGGAGGGCAGATCGCCGGGACACTCCACGCCCCGCTCGCTCCGCGGGTCGGCCTCCCGGCCGAGCAGCAGCAGGGCGAGGGGCGTCGGCTGGACATCGAGGTCCTGTCGGGGCTGGGCGGTGGTCACGTCACGCACCCTTTCTTCTCTGCGAGTCTGCGGATCTGCGGGTTTTTTCCCGCGAATTCCCCGCGAACGAAGGTCCGCGAAGCCTTTTCGTCTAATTGACGTTATCTATCATAACTCCTTTCGTGTCACTTTGACGATGGCGATAGCGTCGATGTGACGCATTCCCGCGGCCGTCGGCCGCTGACGATCAGCGAGCGGGTGTGCGAGCATGAAGGCGGCACACGAACGGCACAAGACACGCGCCAGCGCCCGGAATGAATCCGCGGCCGAGCCGGTTGCACTGTCGGCAAGCAGTCCGTACAACCCGGGAGAGAAGACGATGTCCGTATCGGACGAGACCACCACCGTGAGCGACGGCATCCTCCTGTCCGACGCCGCCGCCAGCAAGGTCAAGGCCCTGCTGGACCAGGAAGGCCGGGACGATCTCGCGCTGCGGGTCGCCGTACAGCCCGGCGGCTGCTCCGGCCTGCGTTACCAGCTCTTCTTCGACGAGCGCTCGCTGGACGGCGACGTCGTCAAGGAGTTCGGCGGTGTCAAGGTCGTCACCGACCGGATGAGCGCTCCGTACCTCGGCGGTGCCTCCATCGACTTCGTCGACACCATCGAGAAGCAGGGCTTCACGATCGACAACCCGAACGCGACGGGCTCCTGCGCCTGCGGCGACTCCTTCAGCTAAGCCCTCCGCTAAGCCCTCCGCCCGAGCGGCACAGGGGTACAGAAAGGCGGCGGTCCCCCCTCGGGCCCGCCGCCTTCCCTATGCGTGCCCGGATGGCACGCACGTCCCGTGGCCCGGCCGCTCTCCTGGGCCGGGCCGCCGTCAGAGCCTGGGCATCCGCTCGCCCGACGCCCGGTCGATCACCTGCCGGCCGCCCAGCGGCTCCGCCAGCCTCACCGACACGGTCTGCTCCTTGGCGAGGGTGATACAGACCGTCCCCGGCGCCGGCTCCGTGTAGGACAGCCGTACGGTCACCGCCGTACCGCTCTCGTCCGCCACAGCCGCGTACGAGCCGCACACCCCGCCCATGAAGCGCAGCTTCAGCGTCCGGCCGTCCACGCCGTACGAGGTGAAGCCCAGGCCGTCGTCGCCCGGCTTGCGCTCCGGCGCGGGCGAGTCCTCCGGCGCCGCCTTGGTCAGGAATTCCGGAGCCACCGCGGTCTGCGCCAGGGTGTACGGCGGGGTACCGCCGCCGGGCACCACCTCGAACAGCCACGCCGGTACGAGCACGCCCTGCCCGCCCGAGGACCGCAGCGCCAGACCGAACACCGCCCGCCCGATCTCCACCGGCGCCGCGTCCGCCACGGTCCGCGGCGCGCACGGGTCCGCGGACGTGCCGTCCTCCAGTGGCTTCTCCAACGGCTTCTCCAGCGGCATCGAGGTGGCGCAGTCCACGATCGGGCCGGGGACGCGCAGATCGCCGGAGGTCCTGTTCAGCTCTTCGAGCGCCTTGTCCGCGCTGATCACCGGATACGCGGCGCCCTCCTCCGGCGCCGCCAACTGGCCCGTACCGCCGACCACCTGGCCGTCCGCGCCGACCTGGATCCCGGTCGACCAGCCGTATGTGGGCAGCCCGCCGACCACCGGGTCCGCGTTCACCACCCGTACCGCGCCCATCAGTTGACCGGCGTCGAGTTCGGCATCGCCCTGGCCCGCCGCCTTCAGTACCGGAGCCGCCGCCTTCTTCGCAGTCTCTTCGCTCACGGCGCCCGCCCCCGAGCCACCAGGGTCCCCCGAACCACTGGTGTCACCCGAGCCGCCGCCCGCGCAGCTTGTGACCTTGCGGCAGTCGTCACCGCCCGACGCGGGCCCGAACCGGGCGAAGGTCCAGGTCCCGGGCGCTTGCCGGGCGACCTGGAGCAGCGGCCCCGAACCGTCCTTGTCCGTGCCGACCTTCCAGTACGTACCGTCCTGGCGCGGAGCGCCCGCCAGCCCCAGCGCCCCGGCCAGCCCGGCCACCTCGTCCGCCGTGACCTCGCCGGACGGCCGGTACACACGGGCCGTACCGGGGCCGTCCGGCAGCGGGCCCCTGGCACGGTAGACGAACCCCCGTGGATCGGGCTCGCCCGGCGCGATACCCGGCGCACCGCCCTCGGCGGAGCCCGCGGGCTGATCCGCGCCCGCCGGCTCGTCCAGAGCAAGCGGCGGCGGGTTGCGGTCGCCACCCTTCGGCGTACCGCTCCCGCCGCCGCCGTCCGAGCCGCTTCCGCCGCCGGAAGCGCTCGTGGCCAGATACGCGCCACCGCCCCCGGCTATCAGTACGGCCGCCGCCACCGTGGCGACCGCGAGCGGCGAAAACCGCCGGCGTTCCCGGTCCACGCGGTCCGTGCCCTGCTCGGGGCTTCGCTGAGGCCGCTCCGTACCGCTCACCGCTGTTCTCCCTCGACCGCGATCCAGCCCGATCCGCCCACGACACCGGTGGGACGGAACGGCGGCCCGGGCGGTTCCCCGCAGGACAGCGGCCGGGGATTCCGGCGGACACGGCCGGGGATTCCGCTGGAGAGCCGCTATCGGGACGGTCTCGGAGTTGTCCAGAGCTTAGGAAGGGCGCCCGATGACCGGGTAGCGTGAACCGTCCACCGTTCTCCTTCAGCAGGAGCGTTCACGCCGTGCGAATCGCAGTCACCGGCTCCATCGCCACCGACCATCTGATGACCTTCCCCGGCCGCTTCGCCGACCAGCTGGTCGCCGAGCAGCTCCACACGATCTCCCTCTCCTTCCTCGTGGACAACCTTGAGGTGCGCCGGGGAGGCGTCGGGGCGAACATCTGCTTCGGCATGGGCCAGCTCGGCACCCGGCCGCTCCTGGTCGGCGCGGCCGGCGCGGACTTCGACGAGTACCGCGGGTGGCTCGACCGGCACGGTGTGGACACCGAGTCGGTCCGGATCTCCGAGGTCCTGCACACCGCGCGGTTCGTCTGCACGACGGACGCCGACCACAACCAGCTCGGCTCCTTCTACGCGGGCGCGATGAGCGAGGCCCGCCTGATCGAGCTGAAGAAGGTCGCCGACCGGGTCGGCGGGCTCGACCTGGTGCTGATCGGCGCGGACGACCCCGAGGCCATGCTCCGCCACACCGAGGAGTGCCGTACGCGCGGGATCCCGTTCGCCGCCGACTTCTCGCAGCAGATCGCGCGGATGGAGGGCGAGGAGATCCGTACGCTGCTCGACGGCGCGACGTACCTCTTCTCCAACGAGTACGAGAAGGGGCTCATCGAGTCCAAGACCGGCTGGAGCGACGCCGAGATCCTCTCCAGGGTCGGCCATCGCGTCACCACCCTCGGCAAGCAGGGCGTCCGGATCGACCGGACCGGCGAGGAGCCGATCGTCGTCGGCTGCGCGGAGGAGGAGACCAAGGCCGACCCGACCGGAGTCGGCGACGCCTTCCGTGCCGGTTTCCTCTCCGGCCTCTCCTGGGGCGTCGGACTGGAGCGCGCGGCCCAGGTCGGCTGCATGCTCGCGACGCTGGTCATCGAGACCGTGGGCACGCAGGAGTACACCCTGCGCAGGAACCACTTCATGGAGCGCTTCACCAAGGCGTACGGACATGACGCCGCGGCCGAGGTCCACGCGCACCTTCCCGAGACGGCGGCCTGAGCAGCCCCTCAGGCGTGAGCAGCCCGTCACCGGGGTCCTGAGCAGCGCTCCGGGACAGCCCCTCACCAGGGTCCTGAGCAGCGCTCCCCGGACAGCCCCTTTCCGGGATCACGAGACCCGGCGGACCATATAAGCGACACCGTGGTCCGCCGGCTGCTCGCCCAGATACTCCTGGCCGCGCATCCCGCACCACGCCGGGATGTCCAGCCGCGCCGCCTCGTCGTCCGACAGGACGGTCACCGTCCCGCCCACCGGGACCCCGCCGAACACCTTGGCCAGCTCGATCACCGGGATCGGGCACCGCTTGCCGAGCGCGTCCACCACCAGCGAGGGCTGCCCTCCGCCCGGAGCGCCGGGGGAGACAGGGGCGCCGAGCCGCTCCCGTACGCCGGACACCGCGCCCGGCAGCACCTCCAGGAACCGGTCCACCTCCGCCTCCGGCGTACCGAGCGGCAGCGAGACCCGGACATTCCCCTCCGACAGCACCCCCATCGCCCGCAGCACATGGCTCGGGGTCAGCGTGCTGCTCGTACAGGACGAGCCCGAGGAGACCGAGAAGCCCGCCCGGTCCAGCGCGTGCAGCAGCGCCTCCCCGTCGACATAGAGACAGGAGAAGGTGACGAGATGGGGGAGCCGGCGCTGCGGATCGCCGACCACCTCGACATCCGGCACCAGCTCCGGCACCCGGGCCCTGATCCGGTCCACCAGCGCCCGCAGCCGTACCGCCTCGTCCGCCGCCTCCGCGCGCACCGCCCGCAGCGAGGCCACGGCGGCCACGATCGCAGGGATGTTCTGGAAGCCGGGAGCGCGCCCCGACTCCCGCTCGTCGGCCGGACCCCGCGGCGCGAAGCGGACACCTTTCCGTACGGCGAGCAGCCCGACCCCCGCCGGGCCGCCCCACTTGTGCGCGCTCGCCGTCAGCAGTGACCAGGCGCCCTCCACCGGACCCCAGCCCAGCGACTGCGCCGCGTCCACCAGCAGCGGGACCGCCCGGCTGCGGCACGCCTCGGCGACCGCGGCCACCGGCTGCTCCGTACCCACCTCGTGATTGGCGGACTGGAGACAGGCCAGGGCGGTGTCCTCGCGCAGGGCTTCCGCGTACGTCTCCGGCGCCACCGCCCCGTACCGGTCCACCGGCACCTCGGTCACCGCGCCGCCCGTCGCCTCCTCATGGGCCGACGCCGCGTGCAGCACCGAGGAGTGCTCGACCGCGGAGACCACGAGATGCCGTCCGGTCCGGCGGCGGCCCGCGAGCGCCCCGGCCATCCCGGAGTGCACCGCGTGCGTCCCCGAAGGGGTGAACGTCAGCTCGTCGGGACGGCAGCCGACCGCCTCCGCGGCGGCCTCCCGCGCCGTGTTCAGCAGCAGCACGGCCCGCCGCCCCTCGCGGTAGAGCCGGGCGGGGTCCGCCCACCCCTCGTCGAGCGACGCCTGAAGCGCCTGCCGGGCGACGGGGTGCAGCGGAGCGGAGGAAGCGACGTCGAAGTAGGACACACCACCACGCTAATACGGTGCGGAAGAGGCCTTCGTAGGGTGCCGGGACGGGGCTCCGGCGCGTTGGGCACCCTCCCCGCACGGCCCCAATTCGCGTCCAGTAGGGTTTGGTCCGCATAAACATCCAAACCCCTGCCCGCGTCAGGGCCGGCGACCGACCAGCGAGACGGCCGCGGCCGGCCGCGCGGGCGAGACTCTCGGGAAGGCGCTACGTGAGTCCCAACGGCTCCGACCGCTCGTCGCGGCGCCCGATGCGGCGGAAGCTGCCGCAGGTGCTGACTGCGGGCCTGATCCTCGCGACCGCCACCGGTTGCACATACAAGGACTTCCCCCGCCTCGGAATGCCCACCCCAGTGACGGAGGAGGCGCCCAGGATCCTCTCCCTCTGGCAGGGCTCGTGGGCGGCAGCGCTCGTCACGGGCATCCTGGTATGGGGTCTGATCCTGTGGAGCATCATCTTCCACCGCCGCAGCCGCACCAAGGTGGAGGTACCTCCGCAGACCCGGTACAACATGCCCATCGAGGCGCTGTACACCGTGGTCCCGCTCATCATCGTCTCGGTGCTCTTCTACTTCACCGCACGTGACGAGACGAAGCTCCTCTCGCTCTCCGAGAAGCCCGCCCACACCGTGAACGTGGTCGGCTACCAGTGGAGCTGGGGCTTCAACTACATCGAGAACGTGGACGGCAACCCGTCGACGGGGACCACGGTCCCCAAGGAACTCGACGCCATTCCCAACCGGTTCACCAAGCAGTTCCCCCAGGGGGCCGAGGGTGTCTATGACGCCGGTGTCCCGGGCCAGCGCAACCCCCAGACCGGCAATCCGGGCCCGACCCTGTGGCTGCCCAAGGGGGAGAAGGTCCGGTTCATCCTGACCTCGCGTGATGTCATCCACTCCTTCTGGGTGGTGCCGTTCCTGATGAAGCAGGACGTCATCCCGGGGCACACCAACTCCTTCGAGGTGACCCCCAACCAGGAGGGCACCTTCCTGGGCAAGTGCGCCGAGCTGTGCGGCGTCGACCACTCGCGGATGCTCTTCAACGTCAAGGTGGTCTCCCCGGAGCGCTACCAGCAGCACCTCGAAGAGCTGGCCAAGAAGGGCCAGAGCGGCTACCTCCCGTCGGGCATCGCGCAGACGGATCCGGCCAAGAACGCGGAGACGAACAAACTGTGAGCATCCTCAACGAACCCCAGGGTGCCGCCGCAGCAGCAGACGACTCGTACGAGAACGAGCTGCCGGTACGGCGCAAGCAGCCGGGCAATGTCGTCGTGAAGTGGCTGACCACCACCGACCACAAGACGATCGGCACGATGTACCTGGTCACGTCGTTCGTGTTCTTCTGCATCGGCGGTGTGATGGCGCTCTTCATGCGCGCCGAGCTGGCCCGCCCCGGTACGCAGATCATGTCGAACGAGCAGTTCAACCAGGCGTTCACGATGCACGGCACGATCATGCTGCTGATGTTCGCGACGCCGCTGTTCGCGGGATTCGCCAACTGGATCATGCCGCTCCAGATCGGGGCGCCCGATGTGGCGTTCCCGCGGCTGAACATGTTCGCGTACTGGCTGTACCTCTTCGGCTCGATCATCGCCGTCAGCGGCTTCCTCACCCCGCAGGGTGCCGCCGACTTCGGCTGGTTCGCCTACGCGCCGCTGTCGGACGCGGTCCGGTCGCCGGGCATCGGCGCCGACCTGTGGATCATGGGTCTGGCCTTCTCCGGCTTCGGTACGATCCTCGGCTCCGTCAACTTCATCACCACGATCATCTGCATGCGCGCCCCCGGCATGACGATGTTCCGGATGCCGATCTTCACCTGGAACGTGCTGCTGACCGGTGTGCTGGTCCTGCTGGCCTTCCCGGTGCTGGCCGCCGCGCTCTTCGCCCTGGAGGCGGACCGCAAGTTCGGGGCGCACGTCTTTGACGCGGCCAACGGCGGAGCACTGCTCTGGCAGCACCTCTTCTGGTTCTTCGGCCATCCAGAGGTGTACATCATCGCCCTGCCGTTCTTCGGCATCATCTCCGAAGTGATCCCGGTCTTCAGCCGCAAGCCGATGTTCGGTTACATCGGCCTGATCGGCGCGACCATCTCCATCGCGGGTCTCTCCGTCACGGTGTGGGCGCACCACATGTATGTGACCGGCGGCGTACTGCTGCCGTTCTTCTCGTTCATGACCTTCCTGATCGCGGTACCGACCGGTGTGAAGTTCTTCAACTGGATCGGGACCATGTGGAAGGGCTCGCTGTCCTTCGAGACACCGATGCTCTGGACGATCGGCTTCCTGGTCACCTTCACCTTCGGTGGCCTGACCGGTGTGATCCTGGCGTCGCCGCCGATGGACTTCCATGTCTCCGACTCGTACTTCGTCGTCGCGCACTTCCACTACGTCGTCTTCGGCACCGTGGTGTTCGCGATGTTCGCCGGGTTCCACTTCTGGTGGCCGAAGTTCACCGGCAAGATGCTGGACGAGAGACTCGGGAAGATCACCTTCTGGACGCTGTTCATCGGCTTCCACGGGACGTTCCTGGTCCAGCACTGGCTGGGTGCCGAGGGCATGCCACGGCGGTACGCGGACTATCTCGCCTCGGACGGCTTCACCGCGCTGAACACCATCTCCACGATCAGCTCGTTCGTCCTCGGTCTGTCGATCCTGCCGTTCCTCTACAACGTCTGGAAGACGGCCAAGTACGGCAAGAAGGTCGAGGTCGACGACCCCTGGGGTTACGGCCGTTCGCTGGAGTGGGCGACGTCCTGCCCGCCCCCGCGGCACAACTTCGTCTCCCTGCCGAGGATCCGCTCGGAGTCCCCGGCGTTCGATCTGCACCACCCTGAGATCGCCGCGCTCGAAAACCTCGGCCACGAGGCCGAGGCCGTGGCCCTCGTCGGCGGAAAGGAGGCCGCGAAGTGAAGGTCCAAGGCAAGATGTTCATCTGGCTGAGCGTCTTCATCCTGGCCGCCGCCGTGCTGTACGGCGTGTGGTCGAAGGAGCCGGCCGGTACGACCGCGCTGTTCCTGGCCTTCGGGCTGAGCGTCATGATCGGCTTCTATCTGGCCTTCACCGCCCGCCGGGTGGACGCGATGGCCCAGGACAACAAGGAAGCCGATGTCTCGGACGAGGCCGGTGAGGTGGGGTTCTTCGCCCCGCACAGCTGGCAGCCGTTCTCGCTCGGCGTCGGTGGCGCGCTCGCGTTCCTCGGAATCGCGATCGGCTGGTGGCTGCTGTACTTCTCGCTGCCGCTGATCCTGATCGGCCTGTGGGGCTGGGTCTTCGAGTTCTACCGGGGCGAGAACCAGAACCAGTAGAACACCGCAGACAGGTCCCAGGGCCCGGCCGACTCTTTCGGAGTAGGCCGGGCCCCCCGTTTGCCCCGCTCGCCGCGCGCTCCCCGGAAAGATCTTCCTACCGTGTGCTCATGAACCACACGCCACGTCTGCGCGCCGTCCTCACCTGCACTCTGCTGGTCGTGTCCCTAGGGGCGAGCGCGACCGCGTGCGGTGACGACGGGCCGCACCCGCTCTCCGGGAAGCCGCGCGAAGCCGCCCCGGGGAAGATCGTCTTCAGCACGCCCGCGGGCGCAGCGAAGGTCGATCCCAACAAGCCGCTCGAAGTCACCGCCAAGGGTGAGCGGATCACGGACGTCAACGCCGTCGACAAGGCGGGCCACTATCTGGCGGGTGAACTCACCGCCGACGGGCTGCGCTGGCACTCCACGGCACCGCTGGCGGCCGGCTCCCGCTACACCGTCAGGGTCGCCACCGAGAACAAGAAGGGCAAACCCGGTGCGCGGACCCTCACCTTCGAGACCCTCCCGGCCAAGCGGACCCTGTCGGTCGAATTCGGCCCAGACAAGGGCGAGTACGGGGTGGGGCAGCCCATCACCGCCACGCTCAGCCAGCCGATCACCAACAAGAAGGCCCGGGATGTCATCGAGCGGTCGCTGAAGGTCCGCTCCAATCCCCCCGCCGAGGAGGGCGCCTGGTACTGGGTCGACGACGAGGAACTCCACTACCGCCCCAAGGAGTACTGGCCCGCCAACGGCAAGATCACCGCGTTCAGCACCCTCCAGGGTGTGAAGATCAGCGACAAGCTGTACGGCGGCCAGGTCAAGCCCCTCCAACTCACCACCGGCGACCGGGTCGAGGCCATCGTCGACGCCAGCTCGCACTACATGACGCTGTACCGCAACGGCGAAGAGGTCACCAGCATCCCGGTGACCACGGGCAAGCCCGGCTACTCCACCCGTAACGGCATCAAGGTCATCCTGGGCAAGGAGTACTTCGTACGGATGCGGGGCACCAGCGTCGGCATCGGCGGCGGTGAGGGTTACGACCTGCCGGTGTACTGGGCGACCCGGGTCACCTGGAGCGGTGAGTACGTCCACGCCGCGCCCTGGTCGGTGGGCTCACAGGGATCCGCGAACGTCAGCCACGGCTGTGTCGGCATGTCCACCGGCAACGCCGCCTGGTTCTTCGAGAACGTGCAGGAGGGCGATCTCGTCCAGGTGATCAACAGCGCCGGTGACTACATGGAGGACTTCGGCAACGGCTTCGGCGACTGGAACGTCGACTGGGAGGACTGGCGCAAGGGCAGTGTCCTGCTGGCCGGGGTGAGAGAGGGCACCAGCCCCGCCGACCCGGCCCGCCTCCGCCCCCTGGTCTGACCCCGGCTCCGTACCGTACGACCGCCTCGCACGGCGTCCTCGTACACCTGGGTACACCCGGGCCCCGCTGCCACTGCGGCGGCGGGGCCCGGTTCCGTACGGTGTGCTCGGCGCGGCCGCGCGCCCGGGCGGCTCAGGCGTTGATGGCCAGCCTCTGGCGGAGCAGGGCGGCCAGGGCGTCCGCGAAGCCGACCGGCTCGACCGGCAGGGTCACCGCGGCGTCCGCGCGGCTCCAGGTGGCCAGCCAGGCGTCCTGCGGGCGGCCCATGAGCAGCAGCACGGGCGGGCAGTGGAAGATCTCGTCCTTGATCTGCCGGCACACGCCCATACCGCCCGCCGGGACCGTCTCGCCGTCCAGTACACAGACGTCGATTCCGCCCCTGTCGAGCTGTTCGAGGACCGCGGGCAGGGTCGCGCACTCCACGAATTCGACGGGCGGCACATCGGCGGCCGGCCGGCGTCCCGCTGCCAGCCTGACCTGCTCGCGGGTGTTCGCGTCGTCGCTGTAGACCAGCACCGTGGCGGTCGGCTGCATTGTTCCTCCGTGACATCAGTGTCTGCGAGGCTTCAGGGCTCCATTGCCATGAACCGATGCGCGGATGCTACTCCGTCGGACAGCGAGTCAGCACGGGTACGGACAGCCTTCACCGGCCTTCGCCGACCCGTTCGAGCTGGGCACACGTCCACGGACACACCGAACGGCACCCCCCGGAGTCAGCGCGGGATAAGCGACCGACATAATGTCGGTCGTGGCGACAGCAACGACAGTAGAAACCGGGCACGCGCACCCGTCGGTCAACCGGCCGAACCTCACCAGCGTCGGAACCATCATTTGGCTGAGTTCCGAGCTGATGTTCTTCGCGGCCCTCTTCGCGATGTACTTCACCCTGCGATCGGTGATGGGCGCGGCGCACTGGAAAGAGATGGCGTCGCACCTGAACATCCCGTTCTCGGCGACGAACACCACGATCCTGGTGCTCTCCTCCCTCACCTGCCAGCTCGGCGTCTTCGCCGCGGAGCGGGGCGATGTGAAGAAGCTCCGCTCCTGGTTCGTGGTCACGTTCGTGATGGGCGCGATCTTCATCGGCGGTCAGGTCTTCGAGTACACCGAGCTTCTGAAGAAGGACGGCCTCTCGCTGTCCTCCGACCCGTACGGCTCGGTGTTCTACCTGACGACCGGCTTCCACGGTCTGCATGTGACGGGAGGTCTCATCGCGTTCCTGCTGGTCCTGGGCAGGACCTACGCGGCCAAGAGGTTCACCCACGAGCAAGCGACCGCCGCCATCGTCGTGTCCTATTACTGGCACTTCGTCGATGTCGTCTGGATCGGCCTTTTCGCCACCATCTACTTGATCAAGTAGCCGGGCACCGCGCCCGGAGCGCACACAATCCAGCAACACCGACGCAGAAGATCCTGACACCGGGGTAATCCGTGAAAAAGCTCTCCGCACGACGACGCCATCCGCTGGCGGCGGTCGTCGTCCTACTCCTCGCGCTGGCGGCCACCGGGGGGCTGTACGCCGCGTTCGCGCCCGCGGGCAAGGCACAGGCTGACGAGACCGCCCAGTCCCTCGCCATCGAGGAGGGCAAGAAGCTCTACACCGTCGGCTGCTCAAGCTGCCACGGAACCGGCGGTCAGGGCAGCAGCGACGGCCCGCCCCTGGTCGGCGTCGGCGCCGCGGCCGTGGACTTCCAGGTCGGCACCGGCCGGATGCCCGCGCAGCAGCCCGGCGCACAGGTGCCGAAGAAGAAGGTCATCTACTCGCAGGCCGAGATCGACCAGCTCGCCGCGTATGTCGCCTCCCTCGGCGCCGGTCCTGCGATCCCGACCAAGGAGCAGTACAGCCCCGCGGGCGCGGACATCGCCAAGGGCGGCGACCTGTTCCGTACCAACTGCACCCAGTGCCACAACTTCACCGGCGAGGGTGGCGCCCTGACACACGGCAAGACGGCACCGAGTCTCGCGGGCGCGAGTCCGAAGCACATCTACGAGGCCATGCAGACCGGCCCGCAGAACATGCCTTCGTTCCCCGACTCGACGATGCCTGAGCAGCAGAAGAAGGACATCATCGCGTACATCCAGACGGTGAACGGAGAGAAGGCCGAGAGCCCCGGAGGCCTCAAGCTGGGCGGCCTCGGCCCGGTCAGCGAAGGTCTGTTCGGCTGGATCTTCGGTCTGGGTGTCCTGATCGCAGCCGCCGTCTGGGTCGCGGCCCACACCGCTAAGGCCAAGAAGTCATGAGTAGCCAAGAAGAGTTTCCCGAAGAGAACCTGCCGAGCGAGCGGGGCGGCGCGGTGGAGCCCGGGGGCGACCCGTTCGCCGACCCCGGTCTGCCGGCCCACCGGCCGCGGATGCAGGACATCGACGAGCGCGCGGCCAAGCGGTCCGAGCGCACGGTCGCCCTGCTGTTCGTGCTGTCGATGGTGGCGACCGTCGCGTTCATCGCCTCGTTCGTGGCCTTCCCGGTCAGCAAGATCGTCTATGTCTGGCCGCTGGGGCACGTCAGCATCCTGCACCTCTCCCTGGGCGTGACCCTGGGCGTGGCGCTGTTCTGCATCGGCGCCGGCGCGGTCCACTGGGCCCGTACGCTGATGTCGGACGTCGAGACCGCGGACGAGCGGCACCCCATCGAGGCGCCGCCCGAGGTCAAGGCCAAGGTCCTCAAGGACTTCGCGGCCGGTGCCGAGGAGTCGGCCTTCGGCCGCCGCAAGCTGATCCGCAACACGATGTTCGGCGCGATGGCGCTGGTGCCGCTCGCCGGTGTGGTGCTGCTGCGCGATCTGGGCCCGCTGCCCGAGAAGAAGCTGCGCTCCACGCTGTGGGCCAAGGGCAAGCAGCTCATCAACATGAACACCAACCAGCCGCTGCGCCCCGAGGACATCGTCGTCGGCTCCCTCACCTTCGCCATGCCCGAGGGCCTGGAGGAGCACGCTGAGGACTTCCAGAAGCAGATCGCCAAGGCGGCCCTGATGATCGTCAGGATCCAGCCGGACGAGATCAAGGACAAGCGCGAACTCGACTGGTCGCACCAGGGGATCGTGGCGTTCTCGAAGATCTGCACCCATGTCGGCTGTCCGATCAGCCTGTACGAGCAGCAGACGCACCATGTGCTCTGCCCGTGCCACCAGTCCACCTTCGACCTCTCCGACGGCGCCCGCGTCATCTTCGGCCCGGCCGGTCACGCCCTTCCGCAGCTCCGGATCGGTGTGAACGCCGAGGGCAACCTCGAAGCGCTCGGCGACTTCGACGAGCCCGTCGGTCCTGCCTTCTGGGAGCGCGGATGAGTACCAGCACTGCTTCTTCGGACGACAAGAACCGCAGGGCCCCCGCAGGTGAGCGGGTCGCCGACTGGGCGGACGGCCGGCTGGGGATCTATTCCCTGGCCAAGGCCAATATGCGGAAGATCTTCCCGGACCACTGGTCCTTCATGCTCGGTGAGATCTCCCTCTACAGCTTCATCATCATCATCCTCACCGGTGTGTATCTGACGCTGTTCTTCCACCCCTCGATGAACGAGGTGGTGTACCACGGCAGTTACGTACCGCTCCAGGGTGTGCGGATGTCCGAGGCGTACGCCTCGACGGTGGACATCAGCTTCGATGTCCGCGGCGGTCTGCTGATCCGGCAGATCCACCACTGGGCCGCGCTGATCTTCCTCGCGGCCATGCTGGTGCACATGATGCGCGTCTTCTTCACGGGCGCGTTCCGCAAGCCGCGTGAGATCAACTGGCTGTTCGGCTTCCTGCTGTTCGTGCTGGGCATGTTCACCGGGTTCACCGGCTACTCGCTCCCGGACGACCTGCTCTCCGGTACCGGTGTGCGCTTCATGCAGGGCGCGATCCTGTCGGTGCCGGTGGTCGGGACGTATCTCTCGATGTTCCTGTTCGGCGGGGAGTTCCCCGGCGGCGACTTCGTGGCCCGGTTCTACTCGGTCCATATCCTGCTGCTGCCCGGCATCATGCTGGGCCTGGTCGTGGCCCATCTGATCCTGGTCTTCTACCACAAGCACACCCAGTTCGCGGGTCCCGGACGTACGAACACGAACGTCGTGGGCATGCCGCTGCTGCCGGTCTACATGGCCAAGGCCGGAGGCTTCTTCTTCCTGGTCTTCGGGCTGATCGCGATCGTCTCGGCCATCGCCACGATCAACCCGATCTGGGCGCTCGGTCCGTACCGCCCCGACCAGGTGTCCACCGGAGCCCAGCCCGACTGGTACATGGGCTTCTCCGAAGGGCTCATCCGTGTGATGCCCGGCTGGGAGATCAACTTCCTGGGGCACACGCTTGTCCTGGGTGTGTTCATCCCGCTGGTGATCTTCCCGCTGGTGCTGGTCGCGATCGCGGTCTACCCGTTCATCGAGGGCTGGGTCACCCGCGATCCCCGCGAGCACCACATCCTGGACCGGCCACGCAACGCACCGACCCGTACGGCCTTCGGTGTGGCCTGGCTGACCTGGTACTTCATCCTGCTCGTCGGTGGCGGCAACGACCTGTGGGCGACGCACTTCCATCTGTCGATCAACGCGATCACCTGGTTCGTCCGGGTCGCCTTCTTCGTCGGACCGGTTGTCGCCTTCGTCGTCACCAAGCGGATCTGTCTGGGGCTCCAGCGACGCGACGCCGAGAAGGTGCTGCACGGACGCGAGTCCGGGATCATCAAGCGGCTGCCGCACGGTGAGTTCATCGAGGTGCACACCCCGCTGGACCAGGCCGATCTGCACCGGCTGACCGCGCACGACCAGCACAAGCCGGCCGAGATCGGCCCGCCGGTCGACGAGAACGGCGTACGGCGCAAGGTCGGCCCCGCGGAGAAGCTCCGAGTGAAGCTCAGCAAGGGCTACTACGGCGAGGGCAGCCAGATCCCCAAGCCGACCGCCGAGGAGTACAACGAGATCGCGGCCGCGCACGGCCACGGGCACGGGCACGAGGAGATCACCACGGGCCACGGCAAGCACTGATCCGGCCGTAACAGGTCGCCACCACCGAGGGCCCCGGCCCGGTCTCCCGCGAGGGAACCGGCCGGGGCCCTCGGCGTGCGTGGGCGGGCGGACGTACGGGGTGTGTGCGCCTACGAGGTGTGCGTACGAGGTGTGCCCGGGCGCGTCCGTACTCCGGTCACTCGTGCCTGCGGCCCTGGCTCCGCCGATACGCTTACGGCGGGCCCTGTACGGCCCGTACCCATCCCCGGGCACCCACCAGGAGCGAGCATGAGCGCTGTGACCCCCGTCGGAGGCGACACCGTGGCGGACCGCACCTGGCCCGGCGTGCTGAACCCGCTGCTGCGCGGCGAGAACCTGAGCCTCCAGGACACGGCGTGGGCCATGGACCGCATCATGAGCGGCGAGGCCACCGACGCGCAGATCGCCGGGTTCGCGGTGGCGCTGCGGGCGAAGGGCGAGACGGTGGAGGAGGTCTCGGGCCTCGTACGCACCATGTACGCGCACGCCAACACCATTGAGGTGCCGGGCCGTACGGTCGACATCGTCGGTACGGGCGGGGATCTCGCCAAGACCGTCAATATCTCCACGATGGCGGCGATCGTGGTGGCGGGCACCGGTGCCAAGGTCGTCAAGCACGGCAACCGCGCGGCCTCGTCCGCGAGCGGGGCCTCGGACGTCCTGGAGAAGCTCGGCGTCAACCTGGAGCTGACCCCGCAGCGGGTCGTGGAGGTCGCCGAGGAAGCGGGGATCACCTTCTGCTTCGCGGTGAAGTTCCACCCGGCGCTGCGGTACGCGGCCAAGGCCCGCAAGGAACTCGGCGCGCAGACCACCTTCAATGTGCTGGGTCCGCTGACCAATCCGGCGCGGGTCGGGTCCCAGGCGGTGGGCGTCGCGGATCTGCGGATGGCGCCGATCGTGGCGGGGGTGCTCGCCGAGCGCGGCAACTCGTCGTTGGTCTTCCGCGGTGACGACGGCCTGGACGAGCTGACGACGACCGCGACGTCCCGGGTGTGGGTGGTACGGGACGGCAAGGTCACCGAGGAGTCCTTCGACCCGCGTGATGTGGGCCTGGACCTGGTGCCGATCGAGGCGCTGCGGGGCGCGGACGCGTCGTACAACGCGGATGTCGCCCGCCGGCTGCTGGCCGGCGAGCCGGGCCCGGTCCGCGACGCGGTCCTGCTGAACGCGGCGGCGGCACTGGTGGCGCTTGATCCCACGGGGGAGGCGCTGGCGGTGCAGTTGGGGGCGGGGATGGCGAGGGCGGCGGAAGCGGTGGACTCGGGCGAGGCGAGGCGGACGCTGGAGCGGTGGGTGGAGGCAAGCAACACGGGCGCCTGAGCGGCGGGCGGCGGCCCGTTCGTCCTCAATCGCCGGACGGGCTGCTGTGCTGTGTCCTCAATCGCCGGACAGGCTGCTGTGTTGTGTCCTCAATCGCCGGACGGGCTTGTTTTTGCTGGGCGGCACCAGTTGCGCACCCGGGTGCGGGCAAATCCAGCCCGTCCGGCGTTTGAGGACGGAACCGCTTACGCCAGCGCGTCCCGGATCGCGGACGCAGGCGCACCCGCGTGGACGTTGTGGCATACTCCTCGACCAGGTCATGAGCGACAGCGATTACGGCCCCGGCTCGCTGTCCGGCAACCCTCCGTCCGTGGCGGGGTGCCCCGGGTGAAGACCAGGCCGTGGGCAGCGAGGTCCGCGGCAAGCGCGGGCCCTTTGGGGTCCTGGTCCCCAAGGGAGCCGTTTCCGTGAGCCCGAATGCCGTCAGCACGACCGCCGCCGCCCCCCTTCCCGTTCTCGGGCGTGATGTCACCGTGCCGCTGGTCACCGGTGGCGAAGTCACCTACGCCGCGCTCGACTACGCGGCCAGCGCCCCCGCGCTCCAGCGGGTCTGGGACGATGTCGCCGCGTACGCCCCGTACTACGGCAGTGTGCACCGCGGCGCCGGGTATCTTTCGCAGCTCTCCACCGACCTGTTCGAGAACAGCCGCCGCACCGTCGCGGAGTTCCTCGGCTGCCGCCCCGACGACCAGGTCGTCTTCACCCGCTCGACCACCGACTCGCTGAATCTGCTCGCGGCCGTACTCCCCGCCGGCTGCGAGGTGTTCGTCTTCGAGACCGAGCACCACGCCTCCCTGCTGCCCTGGCGGGACGCCCGCGCCGGGGACGCCGGGATCAGCTATCTCAACGCCCCGCGCACCCCCGACGAGGCCGTTGCCACCCTGGAACGGGCGCTCGCGCGGCGGGACTCGCGGCGTCCGGCGCTGGTGTGTGTCACCGGCGCCTCCAATGTCACCGGCGAGCTGTGGCCCGTACGGGAACTGGCCGCCGCCGCGCACGCCCATGGCGCCCGGATCGTCCTCGACGCCGCGCAACTCGCCCCGCACCACCGCGTGGACATCGCCGCGCTGGACGTCGACTGGGTCGCCTTCTCCGGGCACAAGCTGTACGCGCCGTTCGGCTCCGGGGTCCTCGCGGGCCGCGCCGACTGGCTGCGGGACGCCGAACCGTATCTCGCGGGCGGCGGCGCCAGCCGTACGGTGGCGCGCAGGGCCGACGGCGGGGTCGACGTCGAGTGGCACACCACGGCCGCCCGGCACGAGGCCGGTTCGCCGAATGTGATCGGGGCGTACGCGATCGCCTCCGCCTGCAAGGCGCTCACCGAGGCGGGCTTCGACACGCTCGTCGAGCGCGAGCAGCAGCTCATCGACCGGGTGCGCTCGGGTCTCGCGGAGGTGCCCGAGGTCAGGGTGCTGTCGCTGTTCGGGGACGACGCCCCGCGTGTGGGCGTTCTGTCGTTCGTGGTCGAGGGCTGGAACAGCTCGCACTTCGCCGCCGCGCTCTCCGCGGAGTACGGCATCGGCGTACGGGACGGGCTGTTCTGCGCCCACCCGCTGGTGCGGACCCTGCTGGGGACGGACCCGCAGGACCCGGGGGAGTGCGGCGCCCCGGAGGCGGAGCCGGGCGAGCGCTCGCTCAACGCGATCCGGGTGAGCTTCGGCGCCGGAACCCCGGACGAGCACGTGGACCGCTTCGTCCGCGCCGTACGGGAGCTGGTGAACGACGGGGCGCGCTGGAACTACCGTACGGAGGACGGCCGTTGCGTCCCCGACCGGTCCGGAGCGCCGGCGGCGTAACGACCGTACGGGCGCACAAACCCCCGCGCCGCCGCCGGACTGGCTAGGCGTCGAGGCCGATCGCGAACGCCGCTTCCAGGTCGTGCTGCGAGTACGTACGGAACGCCACATGCGTGTCCGTGGCCTCGACGCCCTCGATCTTGCTGATCCTGCCGGGGATCACATCCGCCAGATCGTCGTGCCTGGCCACCCGCACCATGGCGATCAGGTCGTACGTACCGGTGACCGAGAAGACCTCGCTGACGCTGTCCAGCGCGGCGATGGCCTCCGCGATCTCGGGGATCCGGTCCACGCTGGTCTTGATGAGCACGATCGCGGTGATCACGGCTGACGTTCTCCCTCGGTGGCCGCGGTGTGGTCTCCCACTGTATCGGTACGCCAGTACCGCACCCAGGTGTAGAGGAAGCCCTCGCCGAAGCCCACCAGGTGCGTCAGATACGCGACGCCCGGCCCCGAACTCGCGCCCCGCGCCGCCAGCCACTGGAGCGCGAACCAGAAGATCAGCACCATCCAGGCGGGGAAGCGCAGCGGCAGGAAGAACAGGAACGGGAAGAGGCTGGTGACCCGGGTCTTCGGGAAGAGGAAGAGAAAGGCGCCGAGCACTCCCGAGATCGCACCCGAGGCGCCCACCAGGGTCTGGTGCGAGGCCGCGTTGGCCAGCGCGTACGCCAGCAGCGCGAGACAGCCGACGCCGAGGTAGAAGAGCAGGAAGTGGATCCGGCCCATCCGCTCCTCCGCCATCGTGCCGAAGACGAACAGGAACAGCATGTTCCCGAGCAGATGCAGCCAGCTACCGTGCACGAACAGCGCGGTCAGTGGACTGAGCAGGGCGCGCGGCGAGGCGCTCAGCAGCTCGACGGGGACGACACCCCATTGTTCGAAATAGGCGCTCTGGGCGGCGAGCCGCGCTTCTCCCGTTCCGTACGCGGGATTGAAGCCCGAGGCCGGGCTGAACAGGAAAGCCAGACAGCAGAGCCCGATCAGTGTGTAGGTCACCGCTGGTCCGCCGGCCGTCGTCCGCCACGTATTCACTGACAGAGCATGGCGTACCGGGACTGACCGGTACAGAGCGCCTCGCCGCTCCCTGGGGTGCCCGCGAGGCCGTAGGGTTGCAGGGAGTACATCCGCTGTTCGACGGCGCACCACGGACGACGGCGCGAGGGGCAGCGGGACCGCACGACCGGAACGAACGGGACGACGTGAAAGAGGGCGCACTGATGACGACGGTTCCCCGGCCGACGGCAGCCACCCGGTGGCGCTGCACCCTGTGCGGCAATCTCACGCGCTTCGACGTGACACGGTCGTCCAAGGCCGTGGAGTACGTCCATCTGGACCTGGCGGGGGAACCGACGGTCGAGGAGCGCGAGGTGGTCAGTGAGACCATCGAGTCGGTGCGGTGCCGGTGGTGCAACGCGGTGGATCAGATCGAACTGGTGGACAGGCCGGGCGCCGGTTCCTGAGGGAGCCGCCCGAAAGGGTATGGGGTGACGGATGTGGAGCAGGGCGCAAGCGGTGCGGAGCCGGCCGGCGCGGCCGGCGGTGACGCCGCGGAGGCGCTCGACCGCCCGCTCCCGGACGGGGTACGGCGCCGGGTCATCGCGCTGGTCTCGGACGCCTTCGGCGGTCTGACCCTCACCGAACTCCCCACGCAGTTGCGGCAGTACGCCCGGTTCACCCCGAACCGGCGGGCGAAGTTCGCGGGCAACGCGATGGCGGCGGCCCTGGAGAGCGATCCGCTGTTCCGGCAGCGGATCGGCGAGCGCATCAGCCAGTCCCAGCCGGAGCTGGCCGGGGCGCTGGAGTCGGGATCGCCGCCCGCCGCCGCGGACCCGGTGGACGTCGCGGCGGCCGCGTATGTGCTCAGGCCCCCCGGATGGGTGAAGTTGGTGGCCGCGGCGGGCGAGGAGGCCCAGCGCGCGGACGCCGAGCGCGCCGACGAGGAGGCCCGGCGCGAGCTGGAGCGGCTGCGCGAGGAACTGGCCGTCGCGCGGGCGTTGACGAAGAGCGAGACCGAGCGGCTGCGTACGGAGCTGGAGACGGCCCGCAGGGAGGCCGAGGCGCTCCACCGCAAACTGCGCAGCGCCCAGAGCGATGTGAAGCGGGGCGAGGCCGCGCTGCGCCGTATCCAGGCGGAGACCGAGACGGTCAGGGCCGAGGCCGCCGCGCAGGTGTCGGCCGCCGAGAGCGAGACCCGCCGGGTCAAGGCACGGCTCGCCGAGGCGGAGGCGTCGGTCGAGGCGAGCCGCAGGGCCGCCCGCGAGGGCCGCTCGGTGGAGGACATGCGGCTGCGGCTGCTGCTGGACACCGTGCTGGAGTCGGCGCAGGGGCTGCGGCGCGAGCTGGCGCTGCCGCCCGCCACCGGGCGCCCCGCCGACACGGTGGACGCGGTGGAGCCCGGCCGTATGTCGCCCAAGGACGTCGCGGCCCGCGCGCTGTCCGAGACCGATCCGGCACTGCTCGATCAATTGCTGTCGCTGCCGCAGTCACATCTGATCGTGGACGGCTACAACGTCACCAAGACCGGCTATCCGACGATGCCGTTGGAGAAGCAGCGGCTGCGGCTGCTGGGCGGGCTCGCCATGCTCGCGGCGCAGTCGGGCGCGGAGACGACCTGTGTCTTCGACGGCGCGGAGCTGGCGGCCCCGGTGCTGCTGGCGCCGCCGCGCGGGGTGCGGGTGCTGTTCTCCAAACCCGGTGTGACGGCGGACGAGTTGATCCGCCAGCTCGTCAGGGCGGAGCCGCCGGGACGGCCGGTGGTGGTGGTCTCCACCGACCGTGAGGTCGCCGACGGGGTGGCGCGGGCCGGGGCCAGGCCCGTCGCGTCCGCCTTGTTGCTGAAGCGGCTTTCGCGCGTCTAGTCAACTTGTGAGGCTTATGACCGAATTGGTCATATCTTCATGGGGCGCAGCGTCAAATGTCCATCACTGTCTGTGGACTGTCTGTAAATTATGCGCGTCGTGATGGAGATTTTCCTCGTGAGGATTTGAACTGATCACAAGAAGGTCACTATGGTCAGGCGTCGAACCTTCGCGCGGTTGATCACCCACCCGGGGTGACAGCGAAGGAACCGCCGATTTCATGCAGTTCAGCCCAGTTGGCAGGGGTGTGGAACGTATGGAGCCGGGGCCTGTGTCCCCGAGGCCCGGTAGGCGGCTGAGGAAGAAGGAGCTCGCCTCCGTGGCGTCCCACCGTCGTCCCAAGCAGCCGAGCCGCGCCCGTGTGACCGTGCTCACCGCGACCGCTGCCGCCGCTGTCGCTCTGACCGCCCAGGCCGCTCAGGCCGCCCCGCAGCCGAGCAAGAGCGACGTCAAGGAGAAGGTCGACAAGCTCTACGAGGACGCGGAGAAGGCCACCGAGAAGTACAACGGGGCCAAGGAGGCACAGGGCAAGCTCGAAAAGCAGGTCGACGCCCTCCAGGACAAGGTCGCCCGCGGCCAGGACGAGCTGAACGACCTGCGCGACAGCCTCGGTTCGATGGCCAGCGCCCAGTACCGCACCGGTGGTATCGACCCCTCCGTACAGCTCTTCCTCTCGTCCGACCCGGACAGCTATCTGGAGGGCGCGTCCACGCTCGACCAGGTCAGCGCCAAGCAGGCCGACTCGCTCCAGCAGATCCAGGAGAAGCAGCGGTCCCTCGCGCAGCAGCGCAAGGAGGCCCAGGCCAAGGTCCAGGACCTCGCTGAGACCCGCAAGGAACTCGGTACGAAGAAGGCCGAGGTCCAGGAGAAGCTCGCCGCCGCGCAGAAGCTCCTCAACACGCTCACCGAGCAGGAGCGTGCCTCGCTCGCCGCCGAGGAATCCCGCTCCAGCCGCGCCACCTCCCGCGCGGACCTCGGCAATTCGGTGCCCGCCTCGCAGCGCGCCTCGGCCGCGTTCGCCGCCGCGCAGAGCAAGATCGGCACGCCGTACGTCTACGGCGCCTCCGGCCCCAGCTCCTTCGACTGCTCCGGGCTGACCTCCTGGGCGTACGCCCAGGCCGGGGTCTCCATACCCCGGACCTCCGAGGCCCAGGCCGGCGCCGGTACCCGCATCGGGATGAGCCAGCTCCAGCAGGGCGACCTCGTTCTCTTCTACGGAGACCTGCACCACGTCGGCTTCTACGCCGGCAACGGACAGGTGCTGCACGCGCCGAAGCCGGGTGCGAGCGTGCGGTACGAGTCGATCAACAACATGCCGTTCCAGTTCGGCGTCCGTATCTGAGGCACCACCGCATCTGACGCACCGCTGCCCCCGCCGGCGTCCGTGACGCCGCCCATTCGGGCGAATTCCGGTGCGCTCCGCTGACACCACGCCCCGCCGATGACCTGTGGTCTACGGCGGGGCGCCGCTTTGTGTGCCCGGGGCGGTCGTTGGCCGCTCCGTGGCCGTCCGGCTACTGTCTGCTCCCGCGGCTCCGGCCAGTGGTCCGCCCGCCGGGCGGCCGGGGGGCCGCGTCAGTGCGTACAGCGGAAGGAAGTGCGGCTTCCTGTGGTGTCCCATCGCCGTCCCTCACAGTCCGGTCCCGGCCCCGCCTCGCGCGGCAGCGCGGCGGTGGCCCTGTCCGCCGCCGCGGCCACGGCGGCCGTGGCGCTCGGAGCGGCCCCGGCGGGCGCCGACCCGGGGCAGACGCCCGAGGAGGTACGGGCCACGGTCGACCGGCTCTACGAGGAGGCCGAGAAGGCGACCGAGCTGTACAACAGGGCGACGGAACGGGCGGACCGGCTGCGGACGCTGGTGGACCGGGCCCGGGACAGCGCGGCGCGCGGCCAGGAACAGGTCAACCGGATGCGCGGAGCGCTCGGTTCGGTCGCCGGCGCGCAGTACCGCTCCGGCGGGCTCGATCCGGCGCTCGCCCTGCTGCTCTCCTCCGACCCCGACAGCTATCTCGACAAGGCGTCCTTACTGGAACGGGTCGGCGCCCGCCAGTCCGGCGCCCTGACCGAACTCAAGCGCGCCCAGCGCAGGCTGGGACAGGTACGGGCGGAAGCCGCCCACGATCTCGCCGAACTGGAGCGCAGCCGGGCCGTCGTCGCCCGGCACAAGCACACCGTCGAACGCAAACTCGCCCAGGCGCGGCGGCTGTTGAACTCCCTGCCCGCCGCCGACCGGGAGTCCTACGCACGCGCCTCCCGCTCCGGCCGTGACGGACTGCCCGTGCTCTCCGGCGCGGGACCGGCCTCGGGGCGCGCCTCGGCGGCGTTTCTCGCGGCGCAGCGGGCCGTCGGCCGGCCGTACGTCTGGGGCGCCAACGGGCCTTCCGGCTTCGACTGCTCGGGCCTCACCCAGTGGTCGTACGCGCAGGCGGGCGTCGGTCTGCCCCGCACCTCCCAGGCGCAGCGGTACGCGGGCCGCCAGGTCTCCCTCTCCGAGGCGCGCCCCGGCGATCTGGTGGCCTACCGCGACGACGCCAGCCATATCGCGATGTACGCGGGCAACGGCCAGGTGATCCACGCCCCGTACCCGGGCGCGGCGGTGCGCTACGACCCGGTGGGCATGATGCCGGTCTCGTCGGTCACCCGGGTCTGACGGGCCCCGGCCCGCACCAGGCACCTCGTACCATCGGCGCTGTGGCAGGTCGGGCGGCGTGGGGCGTGGTGGGACGGTGGACGGCCGTCGTGCTGCTCATGCTGTCCGGGTGGGGGTGTACGGCGCCGGCCGAGGGGGCCGACCGTACCGCCCGGGAGACGGCCCGGGAGATCACCGCCACTCTGGACCGCCGGGCCGCGGCCGTCATGGACCGGGACGAGCGGGCCTATCTCGCGGTCATCGACCCCTCCGCGACCGCGCTGCGGGCCGCCGGGCGGCGGGAGTTCGGGAACCTCGCCGAGGTGCCGCTCGGGTCCTGGACGTACCGGCTCACCGATGTCGAACGCTCCGGCGACCGGGCCACCGTCCGCGCCGAGCTGCGCCACCGGATCGCGGGCTACGACAGCGCGCCGGTCTCGGAGCCGCGCACGCTGGAGCTGCGGGAGCGCGCGGGGCAGTGGTACGTGACCGCCGACCGGCCGGGCGAGGGGAGCGGCGCCCAGCAGCTCTGGCAGCAGGGTCCGGTACGGGCCGTACGCGGCGCGCGCAGCCTCGTCCTCGGGGTCGGCCAGGACGACGCCCGGCTGCGGGCGATCGCGGATGCCGCCGACGCGGCCGTGCCCGCCGTCACGGACGCCTGGCCGGGCGGCTGGGCCCGCCGGGAGGTCCTGCTCGTGCCGGCCTCGTCCGAGGCCATGGCGCGGCTCCTGGGCGCCTCCAAGGACGCCTACCGGGACATCGCCGCGGTCACCACGGGCATCTCCGCCGACGGCACCGGCACGCAAGGCGCCTCGCCCGCCGACCGGGTCGTCGTCAACCCGACGGCGTACGACACCCTCGGCGCCTTCGGACAGCATGTCGTCCTCACCCACGAGACCACCCATGTGGCGACCCGCGCGGCCACCTCCGCCGCCACCCCGCTCTGGCTCTCCGAGGGCTTCGCGGACTGGGCCGCGTACCGGGGGACGGACCGTACGGCCGAGCAGATCGCACCCGAACTCCAGCGCGCCGTGCGCGACGGCGACACCCCCGCCGCGCTGCCCTCCGACGAGGACTTCGCCTTCGGCGCCGGTGCGGACCGGCTGGCCGGGGCGTACGAGGGCGGCTGGCTGGCCTGCGAGCTGATCGCCGGGCGCTGGGGCGAGCGGAAGCTGACCGACTTCTACCGCGCGGTCGGTGCCCATGACGGGCGCGACGGCGCCGTGGAGGACGCCCTGCACACGGTCCTGGCCACGACCCCGGAGGACTTCACCGCGCGCTGGCGCGACTATCTTCGGCAGCGGCTGGGCTGACCGGCTCGCCGTCCGCCCGCGCTCCCGGCCGGGGTACGGTCCCGCGCCACAGCCGGCGGCAGGCGATCAGGCTGGCGGCGACCAGCAGCCCGTTCCGTACGAACAGCAGCGCCACGCCCACCGGATCGCCCGCCACCACATGCGAGAACAGCAGCGGGAATTCGAGCAGGGTGACCGCCGTCGCCGCCAGCACCAGCCACGCGGGCACCGCCATCCGGGAGGAGCGCGGCACGAGGCAGACCGCGGCCAGACCGACCAGCCAGAGCATGTACTGCGGGCTGATCACCCGGCTCGTGGTGGTGAACAGCAGCACCGCCACGAAGGCCGCCTCGCCGGGCGTGCCGGGACCGTACGCGCGCGCCCGCAGCCGCCAGACGAGCAGCCAGCAGAGGGCGAGCGCGGTCAGCCCCATCGCGGCCGTGCTGACCAGCCGTACATACGGCCCGACGAACTCCACGGAACCGTAGTTGAGCAGCACCTTGCCGTCCCAGCCGTGGTGCCGTGCCACCTGGAAGACCAGGGCACCCAGCGACTCGATCTCGGTGCCCCGGTCCCGCTGGAAGGTGAGAAACGCCAGCGCGCCCGGCATCGCCACGCAGCAGGCCACGATCAGCGCGGTCCCGGTGACGGCCGCCGAGGTCCAGGCACGGCGGGTGGTACGGCCGCGCGGGGTGCCCGCCAGCAGCAGCGCCGGCCAGACCTTCAGCAGCGCCCCGAACCCGGCCAGCGCGCCCATCGTGCGCGGTCTGCGCACGCCCGCGAGCAGCCCGGCGACGGCCACCGCCGTCACCATCAGGTCGTACCGCGCGTACGAGGTCGGCCCCAGCAGCGGCACCCCCGCCACCCACAGCCACGCCCCCCGGAGCGACCGGTCAGCGCCCCGGGCGGCCCGCAGCAACAGCGCGAGGACCACCGCGTCGCAGAGGAACGCCAGCACGAAGAACGCGGCGGCATAGCCGAGGAACGGCAGGACGGCGGGGGAGAGGATCGCGAGGGCCGCGGCGGGCGGGTACTGCCAGGTGACATCGTCCAGCGGGTACGTGCCGGTCTTCAGCACCTCGTACCAGCCCTGGTAGATCACCGACACATCGCCGGTCACATCGGGGCCCGGCACGGTGAACACCTTGAAGACGGAGAGCAGCAGGACGGCCCTGGTGAGGGCCCACACCGCGACAAGGACGGTGACAGGGGGGCGCCGAGTGCCGCGCGTGCCCGCCATGACCACCCCGTCCGGTTGCCGGCTGTTCCTGCCGTTCGTGCGATTTACCGCTGGTTTCTTCCCGATCGCGGGAGTCATGATGCCGGGCGGGGCCGGGGCCGATCCATGAGGCGGGGCCGTTGGACGCGGGCGGTGGCGAGTACTGTCGGCGGCGATGCACAAGACACTGATCGTGACCAACGACTTTCCGCCGCGGCCCGGGGGCATCCAGGCGTTCCTGCACAACATGGCGCTCCGGCTGGACCCCGAGCGGCTCGTCGTCTACGCGTCGACGTGGAAGCGGGGCCGGGAGGGCGCGGAGGCGACCGCGGCGTTCGACGCCGAGCAGCCGTTCACGGTCGTACGGGACCGTACGACCATGCTCCTGCCGACCCCGCGCGTGACCCGGCGGGCGGCCGGGCTGCTGCGGGAGCACGGCTGCGAGTCCGTGTGGTTCGGCGCGGCGGCGCCGCTCGGGCTGATGGCCCCGGCGCTGCGGAAGGCCGGCGCGCGGCGCCTGGTCGCCACGACGCACGGGCATGAGGCGGGCTGGGCGCAGCTTCCCGCCGCGCGGGGGCTGCTGCGGCGGATCGGCGACTCCACGGACACGCTCACGTATCTCGGCGAGTACACCCGCTCGCGGATCGCGGGCGCGCTCTCCGCGGAGGCGGCCGCGCGGATGACGCGGCTGGCGCCCGGCGTCGACGAGAAGACCTTCCACCCGGACTCGGGCGGCGCCGCGGTACGGGAGCGGCTCGGGCTGGCGGACCGGCCCGTCGTGGTCTGTGTCTCCCGGCTGGTGCCGCGCAAGGGCCAGGACACGCTGATCCGCGCGCTGCCCGCGATCCTGGCGCGGGTGCCGGACACGGTCCTGCTGATCGTGGGCGGCGGGCCGTACGAGGGGGAGCTGCGGAAGCTGGCGGCGGAGACGGGGGTGGCCGGGTCCGTGCGCTTCACGGGCGCGGTCCCCTGGGCCGACCTCCCCGCCCACTTCGGCGCGGGCGACGTCTTCGCGATGCCCTGCCGGACGCGACGCGGCGGCCTCGACGTGGAGGGCCTCGGCATCGTCTACCTGGAGGCCTCGGCCACGGGCCTCCCGGTCGTCGCCGGCGACTCCGGCGGCGCGCCTGACGCGGTCCTGGACGGCGAAACGGGCTGGGTGGTCCCCGGCGCCCCGCCGGAGCTGGCAGCGTCAGAATCGGCGGACCGCATCGTCACGCTCCTGGAGGACGAGGCGCTACGCCGCCGCATGGGGGAGCGGGGCCGCACATGGGTGGAAGAAACCTGGCGCTGGGACGACCTGGCCTCGAACCTGCGAGCGCTGCTGTAGCGGCGCATTTCGAGCCCGTCCGGCGATTGAGGACACAGCACAGCCAGCCCGTCCGGCGATTGAGGACACGGCCCGGCAGCGCGTCCGGTGCCCGCTTCAGCGCTGGTAAATCGCTTCGATCTCGTCCGCGAAGTCCTTCGCCACCGCATTCCTCTTCAGCTTCAGCGACGGCGTGATATGCCCCGCCTCCTCCGTGAACTGCCTCGTCAGAATGCGGAACTTCCGTACCGACTCCGCCTTCGACACCGCCGCATTCCCCTCGTCCACCGCCCGCTGCACCTCCGCCAGCAGTTCCGGGTCCAGCCGGAGCGTCGCCGCCGTGGACCCCGTCGGCTTGTTGTGGTCCCTCGCCCAGCGCGCCAGGAACTCCTCGTCCAGGGTGATCAGCGCGCCCACGAACGGCCGGCCGTCGCCGACGACCATGCATTCGGAGATCAGCGCGTGCGCGCGGATGCGGTCTTCGATGACGGCCGGCGCGACGTTCTTGCCGCCCGCGGTGACCAGGATCTCCTTCTTGCGGCCGGTGATCGTGAGGTAGCCGTCCTCGTCCAGCGTGCCGATGTCACCCGTGTGGAACCAGCCGTCGGCCAGCGCCTCCGCCGTGGCCGCCTCGTTGTTCCAGTACCCCGTGAAGAGGTGCTCGCCGTGGAGGAGGACCTCGCCGTCGTCGGCGATACGGATCACCGAGCCCGGCAGGGGCTGGCCGACCGTGCCGATCTTCTGGCGGTCCCAGGGGTTGAAGGCCGTCGCCGCGCAGGACTCCGTGAGCCCGTACCCCTCCAGGACCGTGAAGCCGATGCCCCGGAAGAAGTGGCCCAGACGCTCACCCAGCGGGGCGCCGCCGGAGATCGCGTACTCCCCGCGCCCGCCGAGCACCGCGCGTAGCTTCCCGTAAACAAGCCGGTCGAAGACCCAGTGCCGGACCCGCAGACCGAGGGACGGGCCGCGCGGAGTGGAGAGCGCCTTGCTGTACGCGATCGCCGTCTGCGCCGCCCGGTCGAAGATCCGGCCCTTGCCGGCCGCCTGCGCGGTGGCGCGCGCCGAGTTGTAGACCTTCTCGAAGACCCGGGGCACGCCCAGGATCAGCGTCGGCCGGAAGGAGGCCAGCTCCTCCGGCAGGTTCTTGATGTCCGGTACGCAGCCCAGCTTGATCGGCGCCATCACCGCCGCCACCTCGACCAGCCGCCCGAAGACATGCGCGGCCGGGAGGAACAGCAGCACCGAGCACTCGCCCGTACGGAACAGCGGCTTCAGCCGCTCCACCGCGTTCCCGCACTCCGCGAAGAAGCTGCGGTGCGTCAGCACACACCCCTTGGGGCGGCCGGTGGTGCCCGACGTGTAGACGATCGTCGCCGGATCGTCGGCCTTCGCCGTCGCCGCGCGCTCGTCGACCACCGCGTCCGGCACGTCCGCGCCCGCCTCGGTCAGCGTCCGGACGCCGTCCCGGTCGATCTCCCAGACATCCCGCAGATCCGGCAGCGCGTGCCGGACCGAGTCCACCGCCTCGCCGTGCGCGTCGCTCTCCACGATCACCGCGACCGCGCCCGAGTCACCGAGGATCCACTGCACCTGCTCGGCCGAACTCGTCTCGTACACCGGCACGGTGACCGCCCCCGCGCTCCAGATCGCGAAGTCGAGGAGCACCCACTCGAAGCGGGTACGCGACATCAGCGCGACCCGTTCGCCGGGCCGGATGCCCGACGCGATCAGGCCCTTGGCGACGGCCCGCACCTCGGCCAGGAACTGGGTGGCGGTGACATCGGTCCACTCGCCCGCCACCTTGCGGCCGAGGACCGCCACATCGGGATACTGAGCGGCATTGCGGCGGATGAGATCCGTCAGATTGCCGTCCGCGGGGACCTCGTACAGGGCCGGAAGGCTGAACTCGCGCAAGACTGCTGCTCCTCATCGGGCGCCGACGCCACGTGGCGAGCACGACTGGACTGCCCGGACGTTACCCACCGGTACTGACTTACGCATAGGGGGTCCCGGCCAGATGTTCCCTGCGTCACACGTAAAAAGACGGTACTGCGCGCACAGTAGTCCACACCTCTGACACCACGGAAGGAACCGCAGGTCCGGCCCCCTCTATCGGGTGGGGGAAGCCCGTTCTAGGGTGATCGCCATGCCAGGTATGCGAGTCAATGTGATCAGTGATGTGCATGGGAACACCCAGGGCCTGCTGACCGCCGGCGAAGGCGCCGACGCCCTGATCTGCCTCGGTGACCTGGTGCTCTTCCTGGACTACGCGGACCATTCGCGCGGTATCTTCCCCGATCTCTTCGGTGTCCGGAACGCCGACCGGATCGTCGAACTGCGTACCGCCCGCCGCTTCGAAGAGGCCCGTGACCTGGGCCGGAAGCTGTGGGACGGGCTCGCTCTCGATCCCGCCGAGGCCATCGAGGGCGCGGTGCGCCGCCAGTACGCCGAGATGTTCGCCGCGTTTCCCACCCCGACGTACGCCACCTACGGCAATGTCGACATACCGGCACTCTGGCCCGAGTACGCGCAAGCGGGCACCACCGTCCTCGACGGCGAACGGGTCGAACTGGGCGGTTGGGTCTTCGGTTTCGTCGGCGGCGGCCTGCGCACCCCCATGCGCACCCCGTACGAGATCTCCGACGAGGAGTACGCGGCGAAGGTCGAGGCGCTCGGCGAGGTCGACGTCCTCTGCTCGCACATCCCGCCCGACGTGCCGGAGCTGACGTACGACATCGTCCCCCGCCGGTTCGAACGCGGCAGCCGTGCCCTGCTGGACGCCATCCGGCGGACCAGACCGCGCTACGCCCTCTTCGGCCATGTCCACCAGCCGCTCGCCCGCCGGATGCGCGTCGGCTCCACGGAGTGCGTGAATGTCGGTCACTTCGCCGCGACCGGGCGCCCGTGGGCCCTGGAATGGTGACCCGCGCACTCGCGATAGCCTGCACACCGCGTATCCAGTACCGGAGGAGCACGGCGATGGCGGAACACACCAGTTCGAGCATCACGATCGAGGCGGCACCGGCCGATGTCATGGGCGTGATCGCCGACTTCACCCGCTATCCGGAGTGGACGGGCGAGGTGAAGGAGGCCGAGGTGCTGGCCACCGACGGGCACGGCCGCGCCCAGCAGGTCAGGCTCGTGCTGGACGCCGGAGCCATCAAGGACGACCACACCCTCGCCTACACCTGGACCGGCGGGAACGAGGTGAGCTGGACCCTGGTGAAGTCCCAGATGCTGCGCGCCCTCGACGGCTCGTACCACCTGGTGCCCCTGGGCGGCGGCGCCCGTACCGAAGTCACCTACCGGCTGACCGTCGACGTCAAGATCCCCATGCTCGGCATGATCAAGCGCAAGGCGGAGAAGGTCATCATCGACCGCGCGCTCGCGGGCCTGAAGAAGCGCGTCGAATCCACCCCCGGAGCCTGATCCGGTGCGTACGGTCCTGGTCACCGGTCCCGGCGGGGCAGGCCGTACGACCATCGCCGCGGCGACCGCGCTGGCCGCCGCCCGGCGCGGCGGGCGCGTCCTGCTGCTCTCCGCCGACCCGCTCGACACCCTGCTCGGCATACCGGTGGGCTCCAGGCCCACCGGCGCGGGCGACGGCCTGTGGGCCGCCCGTATCGACTCCGGCGAGCACTTCCGTGACGAACTGCTCGCCTTCCAGGAGCGGGCCGCCACCGCCCTCGATCTGCTCGGCGCCCGCCGGCTGGCCGGCGAGGAACTCACCGAACTGCCCGGCAGCGACCAGTTCGCCCTCCTCCACGCGGTACGCCGGGCCGCCGCCGGCGACTGGGACGTCCTGGTCGTCGATCTGCCGCCGCTGCGGGACGCGCTGGCCGTGCTCGCCCTGCCCGAGCAGCTCCGCCGCTATCTGCGCCGGCTGCTGCCCCGCGAACGGCAGGCCGCCCGCGCGCTGCGCCCGATGATGGCCCAGCTCGCCGGCGTACCGATGCCCGCGCAGTGGCTGTACGAGACGGCCGCCCGGCGGGACGCGGAGCTGGCCGCCGTCCAGGCGGTGATCCAGGACCCGGCGACGACCGTACGGCTGGTCGCGGAGCCGGGGCCGGCCGCGGCGGAGGCGCTGCGGGTGGCGCGCACCGGGCTCGCGCTGTACGGGCTGCGGGCCGACGCGCTCGTACCCAACCGGATCCTGCCCGCCGAGGCGGCCGGACCCTGGCTCGCGACACTGGTCGCGCAGCAGCGGAAGTGCCTGGACGAGTGGTACGAGGAGTGGGCGCCCGGGGCGGCGCTGTGCCCGGTGGGGCACCTGGGACGGGACCCGTACGGCCCGGACGATCTCGCGCGGCTCGGCGAGGGCACCGGAGACTTCGAGGGCTTCGCGGATCTGGCCGCCGGGCTCGGTGAACCAGGCGTGGGTGCTGGTGAGTGGCCCGTCGAGGACCGGCTCGCGGAGGACGGTCTGCTCGTGTGGTGCGTACCCCTGCCCGGGGCGGTCAAGAGCGAGCTGTCCCTGATCCGCCGGGATGACGAACTCCTGCTCACCGTCGGGCCGTTCCGCCGTATCGTGCCCCTGCCGTCCGCGCTGCGCCGCTGCACGGTGACGGGTGCGGCCCTGACGGACGGCGTGCTGCGGGTGAGATTCACCCCGGACCCCGCCCTGTGGCCCCGTACGCCCTGAACGTCTTCCGGCGAGCAAGTCCTGTCTCCCGCCTGCTTCGCGACGCCCGGCACGCGCATCTGCTGCGTTGTCGGGATCGTCCGAGTACGCCCAGTACGAGGACGACCCTCCGCCTTGCATCTGCACGCACCGAACGCCGCAAAGCCCGCCCTGCGGGCGAACGGCGGGAGACAGGACTTGCTCGCCGGGCGTTCGGGTACCGTCGAAGGTACGAACCCCTTCCGCTGCGCATGGCGGAAGGCCTCTGCCTCTGACGCAGGAGTCTCCATGAGCGATGCCACCGAGCGCCCCGCCACCGACTCGGACGCCTGGGCCGCGGCATGCGCCGAGGATCTGGAGGCGGAGCGGGCCCGCCGCCGCGCGGAATACGGTCCGCCGCCCGTCTCCGCCGCCGAGGAGCTGCGCAAGCTGGTCGACGCCGTCGCCGACCGGGTCTCCGCGCTGCCGGGTCCCCTGTTCGGCATCGCCGCGCAGGGCGCCGTACAGCAGTTCATCAACCAGGCCAAGGCCGTCGTCGAGCCGGTCATCGAGCGGAACCCGGGTGTCTTCGGCCATCTCGCAGCCGCGGGCAACGAACTCCTCGCCGCCTACCGCTCCGCGGTCGAGACCGAGGAGGGCCGCTGGACCCGCGACTCTTCCTCGGCGCCGACGGCGCCATCCACCGGAGCGCCCTCGCCGCTCGCCAAGGACGCCCCTTACGACACGAAGAAGTCCGACGACCCCACGGACCCCAGGGACGAAGGACCTGGTCCGAGCGGCCACATCGACCTGGACTGACTGCCCGGAGCCCGCCCTCGGGTACGGTTGACCACAGCGGGGCTCGACCGAAAACTGAGGGACACATGGGACTCACCATCGGCGTCGACATCGGCGGCACGAAGATCGCGGCGGGCGTGGTCGACGAAGAGGGCACCATCCTGGAGACGCACAAGGTGCCCACGCCGCCGACCGCCGAAGGCATCGTGGACGCGATCTGCACCGCCGTCTCGGGTGCCGGCCGGGGACACCAGATCGAGGCGGTCGGTATCGGGGCCGCCGGGTACGTCGACGACAAGCGGGCCACCGTCCTGTTCGCGCCCAACATCAACTGGCGCCACGAACCGCTCAAGGACAAGGTCGAGCAGCGGGTCGGGCTGCCGGTCGTCGTGGAGAACGACGCCAACGCGGCGGCCTGGGGCGAGTACCGCTTCGGCGCCGGGCAGGGCCACGACGACGTCATCTGCATCACACTCGGCACCGGGCTCGGCGGCGGCATCATCATCGGCAACAAGCTGCGCCGCGGACGCTTCGGTGTGGCCGCGGAGTTCGGGCACATCCGGGTGGTGCCGGACGGTCTGCTGTGCGGCTGCGGGAGCCAGGGCTGCTGGGAGCAGTACGCGTCGGGGCGCGCCCTCGTCCGGTACGCCAGGCAGCGCGCCAACGCGACGCCGGAGAACGCGGAGATCCTGCTCGGCCTCGGCACCGGCACCCCGGACGGCATCGAGGGCCGGCACATCAGCGCCGCCGCCCGCGCCGGTGACCCGGTGGCCGTCGACTCCTTCCGGGAGCTGGCCCGTTGGGCGGGCGCCGGGCTCGCCGATCTGGCCTCGCTCTTCGACCCGTCGGCCTTTATCGTCGGCGGCGGTGTCTCGGACGAGGGCGAACTGGTCCTCGACCCGATCCGCAAGTCCTTCAGGCGCTGGCTGATCGGCGGCGAATGGCGCCCGCACGCGCAGGTCCTGGCGGCCCAACTGGGCGGCGAGGCGGGCCTGGTGGGCGCCGCGGACCTGGCCCGCCAGGGCTGACCCCGGCGCGCTGGACGGGCTGACCCGGCCCGTCCGGCGATTGAGGACACAACACAGAGCCCGTCCGGCGCTTGACGACGAACCGGCAGCCGGGCGGGCCCGGTGAAGTACTGCGGTCCCGTATCTTGAGGGGATGGCGATGTCCCCGTTGCCCGACTCCCTTACCGAGCCGGACGGTTCGGCCGTGATCCGGGTGCTCAGTTACAACATCCGCTCCATGCGTGACGACCGCGAGGCGCTGGCCCGGGTCATCCGGGCCTGTGCTCCCGATCTGGTCTTCATCCAGGAAGCGCCCCGCTTCTTCCGCTGGCGCAAACGGGCCGCCTGGCTGGCCGCCCGGACCGATCTCGTCGTCCTCAGCGGCGGCGCCACCGCCTCCGGGCCGCTGCTGCTCTGCTCCCTGCGCGCCACCGTCGAGCGGACCGAGGACATCCTGCTGCCGCTCACCCCGGGTCTGCACCGGCGCGGCTTCGCGACCGCGGTGGTACGGATCGGACAGGCCCGGCTCGGCGTGCTGAGCTGCCATCTCAGCCTGCGGCCCGACGAGCGGTACGCGCAGGCCGAGACGCTGCTCGACCGCCTCAAGGCCATGGACGTACCGCACGCGATCGCGGCCGGAGACCTCAACGACCGCCCCGACGGCCGGAGTTTCCGGCTGCTGGCCGGGGAACTCCAGGACTGCTGGACGGCGAAGCCCTGGGGCGACGAATACACCTCGACCCCGGACCACCCCCACCAGCGCATCGACGCGGTCTTCGCCACCGGGGGTGTGGAGGTCCTGGGCTGCGGGGTGCCCCGGGGGCTGCCGGGCATCACCGAGGCCGATCTGAGGGCGGCGACGGACCATCTTCCGGTGCTGGCCGCCCTCCGCGTACCGGCATCGTCCTGAGGCCCCTCGCCGGACTGCCCGCCCCCGCCCCCGCCCTCCCCGTACACCCCCGCGGCCACCCCCGCGGCCACCCCCGATCCGGGCGGCTCAGACGACCGCGCCGCGGCCCGGGTCGTCGTTCTCGTCGTCGTCCTGCTGCATCCGCGCCACCAGCGTGGCGAAGCCGCCCAGGAAGCCGCCCACACAGATCGTCGTGAGCCACCACGTCATGTCCCACTGCAGCAGCACGGCGATCAGCATCAGCACCGGACCGCCGACCACGGCGAGCCAGGCGAACTTGGCCGTCACATCGGACTCGGGCAGCGGCGGCGGCTCCGGCGGTACGAAATGCCCCTCGTCGCCCTCGTCGAAGTCCTCCTCCCGCGGCTCCTGCACCGCGTAGTCACGCGGACCCGCGCCGCCGACCCCGGGCGCGAAGACGACCGAGCCGCCCAGCACGGGCTTCCCGTCGTCTATCTCCTTGGTCTCCTTCTCGGGCATGGACCCCGGAGGCGGAACCGTCGATTCCGGATCGGATCCGGCGCCCGGCCCCGAGCTGTTCTTCTCGCTCTCCAGCAACGCCAGATCGTCCACCGACTTGAACGGCTTTGCGCCCGGCGGATCCGCCGGCTCCTCCCCGTACCCCGCGACGATCGCCGCCCAGGCCGCGTCCTCGTCGATCGGCTGCGGCTCCCGGTCCGCGTCATGCTCAGCCACCGCTGGTGCTCCCCTTCTGCCGGACGACACTCGGAGCGAGGCGGCCGATGAACGCGAGACTCTCCTCGAAAATCCGCTCCGCGTCATGGTCCAACGTCGCTACGTGGTAGCTCTGTTCCAGCAGGACCTCACGAACATCCCGCGACGAGACCCGGCTCAGGATCCTGGCCGAGTCCTCCGGCGGTACGACATGGTCCTGCGGGCTGTGCAGCAGCAACAGCGGCTGGGTCACCTGGGGCAGCGCCCCGTCCACCAGACCGAAGAAGTTCCGCAAGGAATACGCCGCGTGCAGCGGCACCCGGTCGTACCCCAGCTCCGTGACCCCCTCCTTGGCGATGTCGCCCGCGAGACCCTTGACCGTCGGCACGAAATGGCGGACGACCGGCAGGAGACGGGCGGCCGCTCCATGCGTCGCGATCCCGGGGTTGACCACCATGACCCCGCCGACCGACGGGCCGTGCTTCGCGGCGAGGCGCAGCGCCAGCGTCCCGCCCATCGAGAGCCCGGCGACAAAGACCTGGCGGCACCGCTCCTGCAGCTCCCGCAGCGCCCGGTCCACCTCCGCGTACCAGTCCTGCCAGCCGGTGAGCTGCATGTCCTGCCAGCGGGTGCCATGGCCCGGGAGCAGCGGCAGGGACACGGTGAGCCCGTGCCCGGCGAGATGCTCGGCCCAGGGGCGCAACGACTGCGGGGAACCGGTGAATCCGTGACAGAGAAGGACGCCGACCTCGCCGCCCTCATGGCGGTACGGCTCGGCTCCTGGAAGGACCGGCACCGGGGTCTCCTGTTCGTGAGGTTCGGAAGGTGTACTTCACCGTACGCGACCGGACCGACACCGACCAGATCCGTCCGGCCCCTGTGGAAAACAGCCGGGCGGGACCGGGTACGAGCCGGGCAGGAGCGGAAGGGCGGCACCCGCCCGCCACGCGTTAAGGTCTGTCCGACAGCGCGACAGGAGGCATTCGAGTTGATCTACGGTGCGATGAAGTTCTCCATCGGAGGGTCCCTGAAGCTCGCCTTCAGGCCCTGGGTGGAGGGCCTCGGGAACATTCCCGCCGAGGGTCCCGCGATCCTCGCGAGCAACCATCTCTCGTTCTCGGACTCCTTCTTCCTGCCGGCCGTTCTCGACCGCAAGGTCACCTTCATCGCGAAAGCCGAGTACTTCACCTCGCCCGGTATCAAGGGCAGGCTCACCGCCGCCTTCTTCAAGGGCGTCGGCCAGCTTCCGGTGGACCGCTCGGGCGCGCGCGGCGCGGGCGAGGCCGCGATCCAGAGCGGGATCAAGGTCCTTGAGCGCGGTGAACTCTTCGGTATCTACCCGGAGGGCACCCGCTCGCCCGACGGCCGTCTCTACCGCGGCAAGCCCGGCGGCCTGGCGCGGGTGGCGCTGGCGACCGGCGCGCCCGTGATCCCCGTCGCCATGATCGACACCGAGAAGATCCAGCCGCCGGGCCAGGTCATGCCCAAGCTGATGCGTCCGGGGATAAGGATCGGCAAGCCGCTGGACTTCAGCCGGTATCAGGGCCTGGAGGGCGACCGTTTCATCCTGCGCTCGCTGACCGACGAGGTCATGTACGAGATCATGAAGCTCTCGGGTCAGGAGTACGTGGACATCTACGCGACGGCGGCCAAGCGCCAACTCGCCGAACAGGCAAAGGCGGCGGGCACCGGCGGGGGCACCGGCGGCGAGTGATCCGCGCGCGGGCAGATCCTCTGATCCGCTCGGAGCAGATCCACAACGGGGAGTGTTCACAGGGGGGAGAGGACCATCGACCGTCGGCAGGGGTTCGCGGCGCGCTGGACAGACGGCTTCGCGGCACCTTGGAAGCGCGGCCTCATCGCGCGCTGGAGACGCGCCGCGCCTCGCGGGGAGCGGCGTATGTCGGTCGAGCAGCCGCTGTGGCGCGCGTTGACCTTCTACCGGCCCCTCACCATGCTCTACGCGGTCCTGATCTTCGTCCTTGAGCCCAGCCGTTTCGAACGCCCCTGGATCGCCGAGGCGTTCCTCGCCGTCCTGGCCGTCTGGACCTTCGCCACCCTCCCCAGGGTCGCGAACGCCGAGAGCTGCACCAAGCGTTTCCTGGTCGTCGATCTCACCGTCGCCCTCACCGGCATCCTGCTCACCCCGCTCGCCGACACGGACGCCCAGCAGATCGACGCGCCCACCCTGCCGTCGATATGGACCGCGGGCTCCGTCCTCGCCTTCGCGATCAAGGGCGGCTGGCGCTGGGCCGGCGTCGCCTCCTCGTTCGTCGCCGCGGCCAATCTGGTGGAGCGCGGCCACCCCAGCCGGGACACCCTCCACAACGTGCTGCTCGTCTGGGTCGCCTCCATCGCCATCGGCTATGTCGTCGAGGTCGCCCGGGCCTCCGAACGTACCCTCGCGCGCGCCCTGAAGATCGAGGCCGCGACCCGGGAACGGGAGCGGCTGGCCCGGGACATCCATGACAGCGTGCTCCAGGTGCTGGCCATGGTGCAGCGGCGCGGTACGGCGCTGGGCGGCGAGGCCGCGGAACTGGGCCGGCTGGCGGGGGAGCAGGAGATCGCCCTGCGCACCCTGGTCTCCAGCGGACTCGTCACCGCGGTCCGTCCCCCTGAAGATGCCTCAGACGCCTCTGAAGATGCCTACGGGGCCGCCTCCGGGGCCGCCGCGCCGGGAGCGGCCGTACGTACGGATACGGAAGAGCGCGACGGCGGGCCGGACGGCGATCAGGGACCGTGCGATCTGCGCTCGCTGCTCGCCCCGTACACCGGACCGAAGGTCACCTTCGCCGAGCCCGGCGCCCCCGTACTGCTGCCACCGGCCGCGGCCAGGGAACTGACGGCCGCTGTCAGTGCCGCACTGGACAATGTCCGCAGACACGCGGGCGCCGGTGCCCGCGCCTGGATCCTGGTCGAGGACTGGCCGGAGGAAGTGATCGTGACCGTCAGGGACGACGGCCCCGGCATTCCGGAAGGCCGGCTCGCCCAGGCCGAGGGGGAGGGGCGCCTCGGTGTCGCCCTGTCGATCCGGGGCCGGCTGCGCGAGCTGGGAGGCACGGCCGAGCTGGTCTCCGTGCCGGGCCAGGGCACGGAAGTCGAGCTGAGGGTGCCACGGGCACCGCGGGCACCACAGGTACGGGGGAAGGCGGAACGATGAGCGGGCAGGGCGCGGCGGACGAAGAAGAGACTCACGGGCCGATCAGGGTGATGGTCGTCGACGACCATCCCATGTGGCGGGACGCGGTCGCCCGCGATCTGGAGACGGCCGGTTTCGCGGTGGTCGCCACGGCCGGGGACGGCCCGCAGGCGGTGCGCCGCGCACGGGCGGCCGCTCCCCGGGTGCTCGTCCTAGACCTCAATCTGCCCGGGATGCCGGGCGTCCAGGTCTGCAAGGATCTGGTCGGCTCCATCCCGGGCCTCCGGGTGCTGGTCCTCTCCGCCAGCGGCGAGCACGCCGATGTGCTGGAGGCGGTGAAGTCCGGCGCCACCGGTTATCTGCTCAAGTCGGCCAGTACGGAAGAGCTGACCGACGCCGTGCGCCGTACGGCCGAGGGCGATCCGGTCTTCACCCCCGGCCTCGCGGGCCTGGTGCTCGGGGAGTACAGGCGGCTCGCCTCCGACCCCGCGCCCGCCGCCGCGGACGAGCCCAAGGCGCCTCGGCTGACCGACCGGGAGACCGAGGTCCTGCGGCTGGTCGCCAAGGGACTCTCGTACAAGCAGATCGCGGAGCGCCTGGTCATCTCCCACCGAACGGTGCAGAACCACGTGCAGAACACCCTTGGAAAGCTACAATTGCATAACAGGGTGGAACTGGTCCGTTACGCGATCGAACGCGGCCTCGACGACACGTGAGACCGCCGCGTGAGACCGCGCTGTGACCGCGTCGGGACCACGTCCCGGACCGCAGGCGGATCATGACCGGATCATGACCGGAACACGACGCCTGAACCGGCCCGGGACATTCCGGAACCGGCCGTCCCGGCGGATCCGGTGCAACCACCTCGGTCCGACCTCTGGTGCAACGTGACGCCTCCCGCGCACCATGCCGAAGTGACCTGAGTCACCCCGCCTGTGGCCCGGGTACCCCACCGACGGCGAAGGGAAGTGCTTTCCATGCGAGTCGGAGTACTGACCGGGGGCGGCGACTGCCCCGGGCTGAACGCGGTCATCCGCGGGATCGTACGCAAGGGCGTCCAGGAGTACGGGTACGAGTTCACCGGGTTCAGGGACGGCTGGCGCGGCCCGCTGGACGACGACACCGTACGGCTCGACATCCCCGCGGTGCGCGGCATCCTGCCGCGCGGCGGCACCATCCTCGGCTCCTCCCGCACCAATCCGCTCAAGGCGGAGGACGGGGTCCGCCGGATCAGGGAGACCCTCGCCGCGCACGGGGTCGACGCGCTGATCGTGATCGGCGGCGAGGACACGCTGGGGGTGGCGGCGCGGCTGTACGACGAGTTCGGCGTCCCGTGCGTAGGAGTGCCGAAGACCATCGACAACGATCTGTCCGCCACGGACTACACGTTCGGGTTCGACACCGCGGTCGGTATCGCCACCGAGGCGATCGACCGGCTGCACACCACCGCCGAATCCCATATGCGCGTCCTGGTCTGCGAGGTGATGGGCCGTCACGCGGGCTGGATAGCGCTCCACTCCGGGCTGGCCGGCGGCGCGAACGTGATACTGATCCCGGAGCGGCGCTTCGATGTCGAGCAGGTCTGCGCGTGGGTGACCTCGCGGTTCAAGGCGTCGTACGCGCCGATCGTGGTCGTCGCGGAGGGCGCGATGCCGAAGGACGGCGATCTGGTTCTGAAGGACGGCACGCTCGACTCGTTCGGGCATGTCCGGCTGTCGGGCGTCGGCGAGTGGCTGGCCAAGGAGATCGAACGCCGTACGGGCAAGGAGGCCAGGACGACGGTCCTGGGCCATGTCCAGCGCGGCGGCACCCCGAGCGCCTTCGACCGCTGGCTGGCGACGCGCTTCGGCCTGCACGCGATCGACGCGGTGCGGGACGGGGACTTCGGGAAGATGGTGGCGCTGCGGGGGACGGACATTGTGCGGGTGCCGATCGCTGAGGCGACGGCGCAGCTCAAGACGGTGCGGCCGGAACTGTACGAAGAGGTGAGCGTGTTCTTCGGCTAACCGGGCCCGCCCGGCCGGCCGGTTCGTCCTCAATCGCCGGACGGGCTTGATGTCGCCGATCGGCGCCGGTTGGCAATTCCAGCCCGTCCGGCGTTTGAGGACGGCCCCGCGGGCCCTACGCGCGTACCGCGACCGCCGTCAGTAGCGCCGTCACGATCTGCGGGCCGTTCAGGGTCAGGATCGATTCCGGGTGGAACTGGACCGAGGCGAAGCCCGGGCCTCGTAGCGCGTGGACTTCGGGGCCGGCGTGGCTGACCTCGACGCCGTGCGCTGCCAGTTCCGCCACGCCCTCGGCGTCGCAGTGGGCCGTGAAGCTGCTGTAGAAGCCGACCGTCTCCTCGCGGCCGAACAGGTCGATCCTGGTCTGTGTGCCCTGGTACGGGACCCGTTTGCGTACGAGCTCCAAGCCCAGTTCCGCCGCGATCAGCTCATGGCCCAGGCAGACCCCGAGCAGCCCGTGCCGACGCTCACCCAGCAGCCCGGCCGCCAGAGAGCGCAGCAGCCGCATCTTCGGGTCGGCCGGGGCTGCGGAGTCTGTGGGATTGCCCGGGCCGGGGCCCAGGACCACCGGGCCCTCGTGCCCGAGCGCGGCTTCGCGCAGGCCCGGCTCGTCGTACCGCCGTACCGTCACCTCCAGGCCCGTGGACCGCAGCAGATGCGCCAGCATCGCCGTGAACGTGTCCTCGCCGTCCACGACCAGCGCGTGCCCGGCGAGCGTCGCGGGACCGGTCCGCATCCGCAGCCAGAACGGCGCCAGGTCCGCCCGCCGTGCGTCCAGTGCCGCCCGTACCCTCGGGTCGTCGGCGAGCCGCGGGCGCCCGGACGTGTCGTGCGGCCGGCCGGGCCGTACGCCCAGTGCCGCCAGCATCCCCGCCGCCTTGGCGTGTGTCTCGGCCACCTCGTTCTCCGGCCGTGAGTGGCGTACGAGCGTCGCGCCGACCGCCACCCGCAGCCCGCCGTCGCGGCCGATGTCCGCGGTACGGATCAGAATGGGCGAGTCGAGCGTCTGCGCGCCGCCCGCGTCCCGCCCGATCAGCGCGAGCGCACCGCCGTAGTAGCCGCGCCCGCCTGCCTCGTGGCGTTCGATGACCCGGCAGGCGTTCTGCACGGGCGAGCCGGTGACCGTCGCGGCGAACATCGTCTCCCTGAGCACCTCGCGCACATCGAGCGAGGACCGCCCGCGCAACTCGTACTCCGTGTGCGCGAGATGCGCCATCTCCTTGAGCCGGGGCCCGATCACCACCCCGCCCCGGTCGCCGACCGTGCACATCATCTTCAGCTCCTCGTCGACGACCATGGACAGCTCGTCGGTCTCCTTGCGGTCGCCCAGGAAGTCCAGCAGCGCTTCCACGGTCGGCCCCTCGGGCGGATAGCGGAAGGTCCCGCTGATCGGGTTCATCACCACCGTCCCGCCGGTTGTCCGGACATGGACCTCGGGACTCGCCCCGACGAGGGTGCGCTCCCCAGTGTGGACGACGAAGGTCCAGTACGCGCCCCGCTCCCCGGCGAGCAGCCGCCGGAAGAGGGCGAGGGCGTCGGCCCGGGAGAAGCCGGGGATCCGGCCCTCGAAGGTGCGCCGGATGACGAAGTTGGCGCCTTCTCCCCGGCCGATCTCGTCCTCGATGACCCGCCGTACGGTCTCCCCGTACCGCTCGTCGTCGAGATCGAACGCGCCGTCCTCGACCTGTACCGCGTGGGACGGCAGCCGGTCGAGCACCTCGGCGAGCGGCAGTTCGTACGACTCGTCCGCGACCAGCACGGACAGCGGCGTCCCGTCGTCCCGTACGTCGAAGCCACGCTCCCTGATCTGCCGGAAGGGCACCACGGCGAGCGCGGGGGTGTCGCCGCAGGGGAGATCGGCGAGCCGGGCGGCCTCGTGCACCGGGCCGATCAGCAGCTCCACGGTGTCGTGCGCGCGGCCGGGTGTGCGGCGGCGCAGCAGGGCGAAGGGCGGGCAGCCGTCGTGGGTGAGGCGGTCGAGCGGATTCTCGGGCATCTGCGGTGTTCCTTCCGGAGAGGGGAGGAGGAACGGCCGCTTTCTCCCCGGCCCGCCCACCGGCCCGGAAAAGACTGAAGGCCGCCCCTCGGGCGGCCTTCGCGATTCGTGCTGCGCGCTGAATCAGTGGGCCGCCGGACGAGCGGTCCACCACCAGGTCTGATGCGAAAGCGCGAGCATGGCAGGCACCCTAGCGCATGGAGCGCGGGAGCCGGAGCGGATGGGCCCGACCGTACGAGCCCGAACGCACGGGACATACGTGCCCCAACGCACGGGGACGCACGAGCCCGGGTGCACAGGGCGGCTGAGCAGGGCCGGGACGGCAAAGGTTCACGTTCCATACTGTGAGAGCCGCCCGTACCGCACCGCGCGACCACGTAATCTGGGGCGCGTGACAGTGAACGCTGAGAACTCCGCGACCTACGAGCCGTCCTGGCGAGACCTGCCCGCAGCCCAGCAGCCGGAGTATCCGGACCAGGAGGCCCTGCGCGGCGTCGTGGCGGAGCTGGAGAGCTATCCGCCGCTCGTCTTCGCCGGCGAGTGCGACCAGCTCCGCGCCAGGCTCGGGGCTGTCGCCAAGGGCGAGGCGTTCCTGCTCCAGGGCGGCGACTGCGCGGAGGCGTTCGACGCGGTCTCCGCGGATCAGATCCGCAACAAGCTGAAGACCCTCCTCCAGATGGGCGCGGTCCTCACCTACGCGGCGTCCGTGCCCGTGGTGAAGGTCGGCCGGATCGCCGGGCAGTACTCGAAGCCGCGCTCCAAGAGCACCGAGACCCGCGACGGCGTGACCCTGCCGTCGTACCGCGGCGACTCGGTCAACGGCTTCGACTTCAACGAGAAGGCCCGGATCCCGGACCCCGAGCGGCTGAAGCGGATGTACCACGCGTCCGCCGCGACCCTCAATCTCGTCCGCGCCTTCACCACCGGCGGCTACGCAGATCTGCGCCAGGTGCACGCCTGGAACCAGGACTTCGTGAAGTCGTCCCCTTCGGGCCAGCGGTACGAGCAGCTCGCCCGCGAGATCGACAACGCGCTGAACTTCATGAAGGCGGCGGGCACCGACCCGGCCGAGTTCCGCACGGTCGAGTTCTACTCCTCGCACGAGGCGCTGCTGCTGGACTACGAGTCGGCGCTGACCCGGGTCGACTCCCGTACCGGCGGACTGTACGACGTATCGGGCCATATGGTCTGGATCGGTGAGCGCACCCGCCAACTGGACGGCGCGCATATCGAGTTCGCCTCGCGGATCAACAACCCGATCGGGATCAAGCTCGGTCCGGCCACGACGGTCGACGAGGCGCTCACATACATCGACCGGCTCGACCCCGAGCGCCGGCCCGGCCGGCTGACCTTCGTCGTCCGGATGGGCGCGGACAAGGTCAGGGACAAGCTGCCCGCGCTGGTCGAGAAGGTCACGGCGTCCGGAGCCACGGTGGCCTGGGTGACCGACCCGATGCACGGCAACACGTTCGAGGCGGCCTCGGGCCACAAGACCCGGCGCTTCGACGATGTGCTGGACGAGGTCAAGGGCTTCTTCGAGGTCCACAAGGGCCTGGGCACCCACCCGGGCGGTATCCATGTCGAGCTGACCGGCGACGATGTCACCGAGTGCGTGGGCGGCGGCGACGAGATCTTCGTCGACGATCTGCACCAGCGGTACGAGACGGCCTGTGACCCGCGGCTCAACCGCAGCCAGTCGCTGGACCTGGCGTTCCTGGTCGCTGAGATGTACCGCGACCAGTAGCAGCGGCTTCTGTGTGGTGGGGGGGGGGGGTGTGTGGTCTTCGTGCCCCCCCCCCCCTCTCTTTCTCTCCTCTTCTTGCCACTGAGCGCACGGAGGACTCGTCTCTC
>NZ_JBHVGV010000003.1:414013-434470 GCF_042800555.1 Streptomyces sp. NPDC057617
TTGGTTTTGGGAGGGGGTGGAGGAGAAAGGGGCGGTTGTTTTTGGGGGGGGGGGGGCGGGTCTGGGTCCCCCCCCCCCCCACCGGCGCTTTCCGGCCTTCTGCTGGCCGGAAATGGAAGGTAAGGTCAGGCTGACCTCACCAACTGGAGGGGTGGCCCGATCGACCGTTCCGCCGGGAGGTGAACCGCGTGTACGTCTGCTCCTGCTTCGGCATCACCGAGACGGAGGTGAGGGCGCACGCGGACGCGGGGGCGTGCACACCGCGCCGGATCGCGTCGGTCAGCAAGGCCGGCACCGACTGCGGCTCGTGCGTACGCCGTATCCAGTCGATCCTCGGCCGGGGCGCCGGCTGCCCGCGCCGGGATCTGCTCGGCGAGCCCGCCGAGGCCCCCGCGCCCCTGACCGAGGAGGCCCTGGCCGTGGTCGAGGCGGTCCTGACCGAGGCCGCCTAGGGTCTTTCGTTCAACGAGAGGCCCTAGATCCTGTCCTGGGTCCTGTCCTGGCTGTCGGACTGTTTGATCACCTGGGCGATATAGAGCGCCTCGCCCAGCTTCCCGACCAGATCGAGCTGGGTGTCGAGATAGTCGATGTGGTCCTCCTCGTCCGCGAGGATCGACTCGAAGATCCGCTTCGATGTGTGGTCCGCCTTGGCCCGCATCACCGCGATCCCGCGTTTGAGCCGGTCGATCGCCTCCACCTCCACCTCGCGGTCGGCCGCGAACATCTCCGTCACCGTCTGCCCCACCCGTACATGGAAGAGCCGCTGGTAGTTGGGCAGGCCCTCCAGAAAGAGAATCCGGTCGGTCAGCAGCTCCGCGTGGCGCATCTCGTCGAACGACTCGGCCCTGGTGTGGGCGGCGAGCTTCGTCCAGCCGAAGTGCTCCTGCATCTTCGCGTGCAGGAAGTACTGGTTGATCGCGGTCAGCTCGGCCGTGAGCTGCTCATTGAGGAATTCGATGACCTCGGGGTCGCCCTGCATCGCGGAGACTCCTTCCGGACGGGTGCCAATAACTACATGCTTATCAGCAATTGCCGGAATCGGTCCGACCTGGTCATGAGCACCCCCACCCGTCTGTCACCATGGAAGGCATGGGTCAGCCGGAGAGCCGGGAGCATCGAGAGCCGGATCAGGCCCGGCTGCCACCAGGGCAGCGCCTCCAGCGCGGCTGGCCGGTGACCCACTACGGACCCGTACCGAAATTCAGGCCGGACCGCTGGGAATTCCGGGTCTTCGGCGCCACCGCGGACGGCGACAAACGCTGCTGGACGCATGAGGAGTTCTCGGCGCTGCCGTTCTCCACCGTTGTCGCCGATCTGCACTGTGTGACGAAGTTCAGCATGGTGGGCTCCGAATGGGGCGGGGTACCGGCCCGTACGATCCTGGACCTGGCACCGCCCGGGCCCGCCGTGACGCATGTGATGGTCTGGGCCGAGTACGGCTACAGCTCGAATCTGCGGCTCGCCGACTTCGCGTCGGACCGTACGATTTTCGCCACCCACAAGGACGGGGAGCTGCTCACCGCCGAGCACGGGTTTCCGGCGCGGCTGGTCGTACCGCATCTGTACGCCTGGAAGGGGCCCAAGTGGGTCCGGGGCGTCGAGTACATGACCGCCGACCGCCGGGGCTTCTGGGAGGAGCGCGGCTATCACAATGTCGGCGACCCCTGGGCGGAGCAGCGCTACTCGTACCAGGAGCTGCCGGGGGACGGACCGGAGCTGTAAGCCCTGTGGGCGACCGGCCCGGAGCTGCGGGACACTCGCCGGCCCGGCCCGGCCCGGATCGGCTCGGTTCGGCGCGGTCAGCTGTCGCGCAGCTTCTTCAGCAGGCGTATGTCCGCCGCCTGACCCTCCTTGCCGCCGGGCGTCTCGATCACCAGCGGTACGTTTTCGGTCGCCGGATGCGAGAACAGCTCGCGGAAGGGCTCCTCGCCGATCTGCCCGGCCCCGATGTTCACATGCCGGTCCTTGTGCGCGCCGACCACATCCTTGGAGTCATTGGCGTGGATCAGCTTGATCCGGCCCGCGCCGACCGTACCCACCAGGAGATCCAGCGTCTGCCGCATCCCGTGCGGGCCCGCCAGATCGTGCCCGGCGGCGAACACATGGCAGGTGTCCAGGCAGATGCCCAGCTTCGGATGGGAGTCGAGCGCCTCGAAGTAGGGGCCGAAGTCCCAGGTCCGCGAGCAGAGCGAGAAGCCCTGTCCGGCCGTCGACTCCAGCAGCAGATACGGGTCGTCGTCATGGGTCAGCTCGTCGAGCAGCGGCAGCATCCGCTCCCGTACCTGCGCGAGCGCCACCTGGCGGGTACGGCCGCCGGTCGCCGAGCCCGTATGCACCACCACGCCCCGCGCACCGATCGCCCGGCCTCTGCGCAGGCTGTGCCGCAGGGACCCCACCGACTGCTCGGCGGTCGCCGCGGTGTGCGAACCGAAGTTGATCAGATACGGAGCGTGCACATACACCGGGATCCCGCCGGCCTGGCACTCCGCGCGGAACCGTTCGTCCTGCGCGGGATTCCCGGTGGGTGTCGCCCAGCCGCGCGGATTGGCGACGAAGACCTGGACGGCCTCGGCATCCAGGTCGCGCGCGTACGCCAGACCCGTCGTGGCGAGGCCGCCGGCCACGGGGACATGGCAGCCGACAGGGTTGCGCATGGAGTTCTAGAGTCCCTTGGTCGTGATGGTGATGGTGCTGTTCTCGGGGGCCTCGTCGCCGGGGTCGACCGACTGCTCGGCCACGGTGTCGTCCAGGAACGGGAAGCCGCGGTCGACCTCGACCACAAAGCCGGCCGCTTCCAGCAGGCTCTTCGCCTTGTCGGTCGTCTCGCCGACGACGTCCGGTACGGGGATCATCCGCGGGCCCTTGGAGACCGTCAGCGTGACGGTGTCGCCGCGGGCGAGCTGGGAGCCCTCGGCGGCGGACTGCCGGGCGACCGAGCCCTCGTCCTCCGGGGAGTTCACCCGTACGGCAGCGATCCTGACCTTGAGGCCCGCCTCCTCCAGTTCGGCGGTGGCGTCGTCCACGGACTCCCCGGTGACGTCCGGCATATCGACCGGGCTGCCCTTGCTGACCACGAGCGCGACCCCGGAATCGGGGCGTACGGAGGTCCCGGCCTCCGGCGCCGAACTGAGCACGGAGCCCTGGGCGGTCTGTTCGTCGAACTCCCGGCTGACCACCCCTGCGGCGAGCCCGGCCCTGGTCAGCGCGCGCCGCGCCTGGGCCAGGGGCATGCCCGTCAGATCGGGGACGCGGACGGTCTCCGGGCCGCGCGAGATGACGAGGGTCACCGGACCGTCGCCGCGGATCCGGGACCGGGGCGCGGGATCGCTGCGCATGACCGTGCCGCGGTCGAAGGTGTCGCTGAAGTCCTTGACGACCTTGGCTTCGAGCCCGGCGTCGGCGAGCCGCTGCCTGGCCTGCTGCTCGGTCTGGCCGAGGAGCGAGGGGACGCGGGTGAACTGGCCGGAATTGATGTACCAGACACCGGCCCCGACCCCGAACAGCAGCAGCACGGCGACGACGGCCGCGACGACCCCTCTGCGGGGCGCGCGCCACGACCCTGTGCGTGAAGGCCGGTCAGGGCGGCCGGGCGGAGGCATCTCCAGCCGGCTGGTGCGGTGCACGGCGGGGCGCGGGATCACGGCCGTACGGTGGTTCGCCCCGGCCTCTTCCTGGGTCCTGGCCCCCGGCGGTACGGCGTCGAGCTGCGCGTCACCGAGCGTGGCGCGGGCCTCCCGGGCCCTGGCGAGCAGGGCGACCGCGTCGTGGGGGCGCAGATCCGGGTTACGGGCGGTGGCCGCCGCGACCAGCTCGTCCAGCTCCACGGCGAGCCCGGGAACGGCGGCCGAGGGCGCGGGAACGTCCTCGTTCAGATGCCGGTAGAGCACCTGCGCGGGGGTGTCCCCGGAGTGCGGCTTGGCGCCGGTCAGCATTTCGTGGAGGACAACCCCGCAGGCGTACACGTCGACCCGGGGGTCGGAGGTGCCGTACTCGATCTGCTCGGGCGCGAGATACGACACGGTGCCGAGGACTGTGCCGGTGGTGTTGGTGACATCGCCCACGGCCCGTACGAGGCCGAAGTCGGCGACCTTGACCCGGCCGTCGTCCCCTATCAGCACGTTCTCCGGCTTCATGTCCCGGTGGACGAACCCGGCGCGGTGCGCGGCCCCGAGCGCGGCGAGCACAGGCTCCAGGATGTCCAGCGCGGCGCGTGGCTGGAGCGCGCCCCGCTCGCGCAGTACGTCGCGGAGCGTGCACCCGGCGACGTACTCCATCGCCAGATAGACGTACGCCCCTTGCGCGCCCTGGTCGAACACCGCGACCACATTGGGATGCGCCAGCCGCGCCACGGACTTGGCCTCCCGGATGAACCGCTCCACGAATGTCACGTCGGCGGCGAGGGCGGGGTGCATGACCTTGAGCGCGAGCACCCGGTCGAGACGGGTGTCAACGGCCCGGTAGACGGTGGCCATGCCGCCGACGGCGATACGGGCGTCCACGCGGTAACGCCCGTCGAGCACCTGCCCGACGATGGGATCCTGAAGGCTCGTATCCACCCCTTGAGTCTACGAGCCACGTCCGCGCCGCCGTGGCGGTCCCATGTCCTCAATCGCCGTACGGGCTTGCTGTGCTGTGTCCTCAATCGCCGTACGGGCTTGCTGTGCTGTGTCCTCAATCGCCGGACGGGCTTGTTTCCGGGTGCTCGTCACGAGAACGCCGGGCGCTCCGGGTCCCACGTCGCCATTCCCTCCGTCGGCGACGACGCGCGCGCGAAGTGCCGGCGGGGGATCCGGCCCGCCCGGTACGCCAGGCGCCCCGCCTCCACCCCGTGCCGCATCGCCTCCGCCATCAGCACCGGCTCCCGCGCCCGCGTCACCGCCGACGCCAGCATCACGGCCGCGCACCCCAGCTCCATCGCCAGCGCCGCGTCCGACGCCGTACCCGCCCCCGCGTCCAGGATCACCGGCACCCCCGCCCGCTCCACGATCAGCTCGAAGTTGTGCGGGTTGCGGATGCCGAGACCGGAACCGATCGGCGACCCCAGCGGCATGATCGCCGCGCAGCCCACGTCCTCCAGTTTTCTGGCGAGCACAGGATCGTCGTTCGTATAGGGCAGCACCGTGAACCCGTCGTCGACCAGCGTCTCCGCCGCGTCCAGCAGCTCCACCGGATCCGGCAGCAGCGTCCGCTCGTCCGCGACCACCTCCAGCTTGATCCAGTCCGTACCGAGCGCCTCACGCGCCAGCCGCGCCGTGAGCACCGCCTCGCCCGCCGTGAAGCACCCCGCCGTGTTGGGCAGGGCGCGGATGCCGAGGGAGCCGAGTACGGACAGGACGGACCCCTGGACCGTGGGGTCGAGGCGTCGCATCGCGACCGTGGTGAGTTCGGTGCCGGAGGCGACCAGGCAGCGTTCCAGTACGTCGAGGCTCGGCGCCCCGCCCGTCCCCATGATCAGCCGGGAGCCCAGCACGGTGGAGCCGATGGTGAACCGGTCGTCCGCCATCCCCGCTCAGCCCCCCTGGACCGCGGTCAGGACTTCCACCCGGTCACCCTCGCCGAGCACCGTTCCGGCCCAGCGCCCCCGTGGCACCACCATCTCGTTGACGGCGGCCGCGACACCCGAGGGCGCGGGGGTCAGCGCGGCGACCAGGACGTCGAGCGTGGTGCCCGGGGCGAGGTCGCGCGCCTCGCCGTTCACGGAGACGGACACCCGGACGGAGATGCTCATACGGTCAGCTCCCGTGGTACGGAGGTGAGGTCCTGCGGTACGGAGGTGAAGCGGCGCGGGGTGAACGGCCGGGCCAGTTCCGGGAGTTCGCCGGTCGTCAGCGCCTCGGCCAGCACATCGCCGGTGACCGGCGTGAGCAGCACCCCGTTGCGGTAGTGGCCGGTCGCGAGATGCAGTCCCGGCAGCGCGGTCGGCCCCAGCAGCGGCGCGTTGTCCGGCGAGCCGGGCCGCAGTCCGGCGAGGGTCTCGGTGAGCGGCAGCTCGGTGATACCGGGGACGAGTTCATGCGCATCGCGCAGCAATTCGTACACCCCGCCCGCGGTGACCGTGGTGTCCCAGCCCTGCTCCTCGCTGGTGGCGCCGATCACCAGCTCGCCGTTCTCGCGCGGCACCAGGTAGACATGGCTGCCGCGCACCACCGCCCGTACCGATCTGGTCAGGAACGGCGCATACGGACGCGGCACGGTCAGCCGCAGCACCTGGCCCTTGACGGGCCGTACCGGCGGCCGGATCTCGTGCGGCACGCCCGCCAGCCGCCCGCTCAGACTGCCGGCGGCCAGCACCACCTGGTCCGCGGCGAGCACGCGCCCGCCCGTCAGTACGGCGCCGGCGGCCCGGTCCCGTACGACCGAGAGCCGTTCGGCCAGGGCCCGGTGGAAGACCACCCCGGCCCGCTCGCACGCCGTGACCAGCGCCGCGGCCAGCCGGCGGGGATCGATCTGGTGGTCGCCGTCCACCCGAAGGCCCCCGCGTACGCCCGGCGCGAGCATCGGTTCGAGGCGCCGGCATTCGCGCCCCGTGAGCCACTCGGAGGCCAGCCCCGAGCGGCGCTGGAGATCGTGCAGTTCGCGCAGTTCGGCGCGGTCGTCGGTGTCGAGGGCGACGGCCAGCGTGCCGCTGGCGCGGTAGCCGGTCTCCTGGCTGCTGGCCTCCTCCAGCTCGGCCACGAAGTCCGGATAGCGCTCCGCGGAGGCCATATTGAGCCGGAGCAGGACCTGCTCGCCATGGTGGAGTTCGGTGACGGCGGCGAGCATGCCCGCCGCGACCCGCGCGGCGCCGCCGCCCGGACCGGGGTCGGCGACGACGGTGCTCAGCCCGCGCTGCGCGGCCCGCCAGGCCGTGACCAGGCCGATGATTCCGCCGCCGATGACCAGGACATCGGAACCGCTCCCCGTTCCCCGGTGAGGTGACTGCGGATGGGATGACGGATGGGGTGACTGCATGGGCGTCCAGCCCCTCCCTTCGCCGGCATGACCCGGATCAGGTTCGTACGGTCGGAGGCCGCTCCAGCCTCCCTCTCAGTCCGGTGCGTCCGGACTCCCGCGAGGTAGTGTCACCGGCCAGACTAACGCGCGGCCCGCCGCGCGGTAAGGCCGCGCCGGAGCCGCGAGAACCTCCGGCGGGGTACGCCCGGCGGTTGACCGGCTGCATATGGTGATCGGGTGAGCGAGCAGCAGAGGCAGCGGGAACTCCCGGCACAGCGGGCACATCGCGCGCGGCCGGGCGTCGTCATCGTCGGCGCGGGCATGGCGGGCGTGCAGACCGCCGTGGCCCTGCGCGAGAAGGGGTACGAGGGCCCGGTCACCCTGATCGGCGCCGAGCGGCACCCGCCGTACGACCGGCCGCCGCTCTCCAAGGCGGTGCTGCTGGGCACGGCGGACAGCCCGGCGTACGACATCGACTTCGCGGCGCTCGGGGTCGAGCTGAGACTCGGCGTGGAGGTGACCGGACTGCGCCCCGCCGCGCGGGAGGTCGACACCGGGGCCGGGCCCGTACCGTACGGCCTGCTGGTCATCGCCACCGGCGCAGAGCCGGTCGCCCTGCCGGGCACCGCGGCCACGCCCGGTGTCCATCTGCTGCGCACCCTGGACGACGCCGAGGCGCTGCGGCCCGTGCTGGACCGGGGGGCCGGGACCGTGGTCGTCGGCGCGGGGTGGATCGGCGCGGAGTTCACCACGGCGGCCCGCGCGGCCGGGTGTGCCGTGACGGTCGTGGAGGCGGCGGACCGGCCGCTGCCCGGTGCCCTCCCGGCCGAGGTGGCGGCTCCCATGGCGGACTGGTACGCGGAGAGCGGCGCCGAACTGCTCACTGGCGCCCGGGTCGCCGCCGTCGAGCCGGGCACGGTGGTCCTCGCGGACGGCCGGCGGCTCTCCGCCGAGGCCGTGGTGGTGGGCATAGGCGCGCGGCCCACGACCGACTGGCTGGCGGGCTCCGGAATCGCGCTGGGCCCGGACGGGGCGATCGTCGCCGACGAGCGGCTCGCGACCTCGCTGCCCGATGTGTACGCGGTCGGCGACTGCGCGTCCTTCCCCTCCGCCCGCTACGGCGAGCGGCTGCTCGTCCACCACTGGGACAACGCGCTCCAGGGACCGCGTACGGTCGCCGCCCAGGCCGTCGGCGAGAGCGAGCAGATCTACGATCCGGTGCCGTACTTCTGGTCGGAGCAGTTCGGCCGGTTCGTCCAGTACGCGGGGCATCACGCGGCGGCGGACACCCTGCTGTGGCGCGGCGGTCCCGCGGAGGCCGCCTGGTCGGTGGTGTGGCTGCGGGACGGGGTGCTGGTGGCTTTGCTCGCGGTCGGCAGGCCCCGCGATCTGGCGCAGGGGCGGAAACTGATCGAGGCGGGCGCCCGGCTGGACCCGGCACTGGCCGCGGACCCGTCCGTACCGCTGCGGAAAGCGGTGCTCTGAGGCGTACCGACGGGGAGGCGGCTTCTGAGACGTTTCGGTGGCGTTGCTGTTCGCGGCCCGTGCGGGCGGGCCGTCGTGCGGGCGGGGCCGGGCGCGGGCGGTTCGTGCGGGCTGCCCCGGCCGGAGCCGGTTCGTGGCGTCTGTCAGTCCGGGATGGCACGCTTGTCGTGTGACCGAGATTGACGCAAAGATCGATGCTCTCGTCCCCGCCTGGCTCCACCTGCCCGACATCGCGGAAGCGCTCGATGTCGAGGTGACGCGCGTGCGGCAGTTGGTGAAGGAAGGCCAGCTCATCGCCGTACGCCGGGGCGAGAACAGGACGCTCCAGGTGCCCGCCGCCTTCGTCGACGGCAACAAGGTCGTCAAGGGCCTCGCCGGGACCCTGACGCTCCTGCGGGACGACGGCTTCACCGACGAAGAGATGCTCGAATGGCTCTTCACCCCCGACCCGACCCTGCCGGGCACGCCCGCGCAGGCGCTCGGGGAGAATCGCGGCACGGAGGTGAAGCGCCGGGCCCAGGCGCTCGCCGTCTGATCGACCCATCATCACTCGCGGTGTGCGGCGGCGCCCCGGCAGCCGTCCGGCGGGCCCAGGTCCTGTCCGGCCGGACAGGACCGGGCGCCTCCGCACACCGCCGACCCGACGGGGGGAACTCCCATGCCCGACGCGCGCGCGTCTCTGTCCGACGCCCGGCTCTATCTCTGCACGGACGCCCGCAAGCGGCAGGGGGACCTCCCGGAGTTCCTGGACGCGGTGCTCGCGTCCGGCGTGGACATCGTGCAGCTCAGGGACAAGGGCATGGAGGCGGCCGAGGAGCTGGCGCACCTCCGGGTCTTCGCCGACGCCTGCCGACGCCATGGCGCGCTGCTCGCCGTCAACGACCGCGCGGATGTGGCGCATGCCATCGGCTCCGACGTGCTGCATCTCGGACAGGGCGATCTGCCCGTCCCCGCCGCCCGCGCGATCCTCGGCGACGCCCCGCTGATCGGCCGCTCCACGCATGCCGAGGCCGAGGTGGACGCCGCCGCCGTCGAGCCCGGTGTGGACTACTTCTGTACGGGCCCGTGCTGGCCCACCCCGACCAAGCCCGGCCGCCATGCGCCGGGGCTCGGTCTCGTACGGCACGCGGCGGCGCTGGGCACGGACCGGCCGTGGTTCGCGATCGGCGGTATCGACGCGGCCAATCTCGATCAGGTACTGGACGCGGGCGCCCGCCGCATCGTGGTCGTACGGGCCATCACCGAGGCCGACGACCCGGCCGCGGCGACGGCGTCCCTGGCCAAGCGCGTACGGGAACGGGCTTGAGGGCAATTGTGTCCTGATCCGGGCAAATGACCCCGCCCGGTTGGGTGACCGCCGCACCCTCGATAATCTGCCCATATGGCCTCCGGCACCGCTTCGACCAGATCGGATCACGCACTGACCGTGCGTGATCTGCTCGCGACCGGCAAGGCATCGTTCTCCTTCGAGTTCTGGGCGCCCAAGACGGAGAAGGGCGAGCGGAATCTCTGGAACGCGTTGCGCCGGGTCGAAGCGGTGGCACCGAGCTTTGTCTCGGTGACCTACGGCGCGGGCGGCTCCACCCGGGACGGCACGGTCAGGGCCACCGAACGGATCGCCTCCGACACCACACTCACCCCGGTCGCGCACCTCACGGCCGTCGGCCAGTCCGTCGCCGAACTGCGCAATATGGTCGGCCAGTACGCCGATGCCGGGATCCGCAACATCCTTGCCGTACGGGGCGATCCGCCCGGCGATCCCATGGGGGAGTGGGTCAAACACCCCCAAGGTGTGCGGTATGCCGCCGAACTGGTCAGGCTCATCAAGGAGTCCGGCGACTTCTGCGTCGGGGTGGCGGCCTTCCCCGAGATGCATCCGCGCTCCTCCGACTGGGAAACCGACATCCGGCACTTCGTGGACAAGTGCCACGCCGGCGCCGATTACGCGATCACGCAGATGTTCTTCGAAGCGGAGGGATATCTGAGGCTTCGTGACCGGGTCGGTGCCGCCGGTTGCGCGACCCCGATCATTCCGGAGATCATGCCGGTCACCAGCGTAGGGATGCTGGAGCGGCTGCCGAAGCTGAGCACCGCTGCCTTCCCGGCCGGACTGAAAGAGCGGATCCTCTCCGTCAAGGACGATCCCGCCGCTGTACGCTCCATTGGCATCGAGTTCGCAACGGAGTTCTGCGCGCGACTGCTCTCCGAGGGTGTTCCCGGCTTGCACTTCATCACCCTCAACAACTCCACCGCAACGCTCGAAATCTACGAGAATCTCGGACTGCACGAGCAGTCGTGACCGGCCGTACCCGCCCTGTCCCGGGCTGGTGGCCGCAGGAGAGGGGCGGGCATGGGCTGGACGGTCCTCTACATCGCATTCGGAATCGTGGCCCTGTGGCTGCTGGGCGAGGTGCTGCTCCAGTACAAGGCGCGACTGCGATGGCGACTCCTTGCCTTCTTCGGATTCATGGGTGTGGTCCTCGGTGTCCTGATGCCCTCCGTCTTTGTGATCGCCCTGGGCGCGGTCGCGTTCGCGGTCGGCCAGACCTATGTGACGCTCTCGTTCCGCCGCGGGTTCTCCACCGGCTGGGCGATAGGCGGCAGTCCGGGGGCCAGCCGCCGCCGGAAGGACAACGGCCGGGCGGACGCCGACCGCGACCCGGCCCTGGAGGTCACGGATCTGGAGTACGAACCGGCGGAGGCGGCCGAAGTACCGGAGCCGCTGGAGCCGGTCGCCGCGTCCATGGACTCCACCGCGGTCTACGAGCCGGAGCCGCTCCCCGACGACACCGGGCAGTACGGCGTCTACAACGACTACAACGGGTACGACGCCACCGCCCACGACCCGGGCGGCCAGGGCCGGCCGCAGCAGCCGCCCGACCCGAACGGCTGGGGCGGCGGCTACGACGCCTACCCCGGCTACCAGCAGCAGCCGGCCGACCAGGGCGGCTACGCGGAACAGGGCAGTTACGCGGCGCACGACGCCTACCAGGGCCAGGACGCCTACCACCCGGGCCACTCCGGCGAGCACACCTATGCGAGCCAGGACCCCTACGCCGGCCAGGACGTCTACGCGCAGCAGCAGTACGCCGATCCGTACACGGGCCAGCAGCAGTACCCCGGCTACGCCGACCCGTATGCCGCCGACCCGGCCAACGGCGGCCAGCAGTACGGCTCGTACGACAGCTTCGGCGGCCAGCAGCAGTACACTGACCCGTACAGCGGCCAGCAGTACGGCGCGGAGACCCCGCCGGGCGGCGTCTGGGTCCCGCAGCAGCGCGAGGCCGGCCAGGCCCCGCCGATGCCGGAGGATCAGCCCCACCAGCCGGGCTACGACCCCAACTACGGCGAGCAGTACCGCTACTGACGCCCCATCAGGCCAGTCGGCCCTGCCCCTGCCTTCCACCGCTGCCTCCCCTGCCTCACTGCGAACCCCTGAAGTCCGCCCCCTCCACGATCAGTCCGGCCACCAGCGCCCCCGACATCCCCGCATGGGCCAGCCCGCCGCCCGGATGCGCCCAGCCGCCCGCCAGATACAGCCCGGACAGCCCCGTGGTGTTCGCCGGGTGCAGCATCCGGCCGCCCGCCCCGGCCAGCGCGGGCGCCGGTACCGAGCCGCCGTCCGCGCCCGTCTCCGCGGCGGTGTCGGCGGGCGTCCGTATCCCGCGCCGTACCACCCGGTCCGCGATCCCCGGCACGGCCGCCTCCGCCGCGGCCACCAGCACATCCGCGTACCGCTCGCGCAGCGCTCCGTCCGCCCAGTCGACCGGGCCGTGCGGGGCGACCGTCGCGGTGACCGTGACCGCCTCATGGCCCTCGTCGGGCCGCGTCCCCGGGTCGTCCGGCCGCAGCACCGTGACCGTGGGCCGCTGCGCGGTCCGGCCCGCGAAGACCTCGGCCGCCTCCGCGCTGCCGTCGGGCGAATGCACCACCGTCCGGTGTACGGCGTCCGCGTCCCGCGCGCCACGCAGCGCCAGCAGCACCGTGAACCGGCCCGGCACCACGCCGCCGCCCGGCTTCCGGGGCCGTATCTCACCGTCCCCCCACAGCTCGCGCTCCACCAACCGCTCCGGCGCGATGCCCGCCACGACCCGGTCGGCCGCCACGACCGTGCCGTCGGCCAGCTCGATCCCGGTCGCCACGCCGTCCTTCTCGGCGATCCGGGTCACCTCGGCCCCGAAGACGAACTCCACCCTGCGCGCCAGGCACCGCTCGTACACCGCACGGGCCAACTCCCGCATCCCGCCCCGCACATACCAGCTCCCGAAGGTCTGCTCCAGATACGGGAGCAGGGCCGCGCTCGCCGGGGTGTGGCGCGGATCGAGCCCGTACGACAGGGCGTACCCGTCCAGCAGCGCGGCCAGCCGGGGATCGGCCAGCTCCCAGGCGCCGATCTCCGCGACGTCGGCGGCCCGGCGCGCCCCGCGCAGCAGCCGCCGCTGCCGCACCGCCGGATACGGATCGCGCCCTAGCACCTGCCAGTCGGAACGCAGCGGCTCTTCGAGCAGGGGCCGGCGCGAGCGGTCCCAGGCGTCCCTGGCCCGCCCCAGGAACTCCCCCCATCGCTCACCGGCCCCCGCGCCCAGCGCCGCGTCCAGAGCGGAGACCACCCCCGCCCGCGACGCGTTCGGCAGCCGCACATCCGTACCGTCGGCGAAGACATGCCGGCTCGCCGGATCGACCTGGTCGAGCCGGACGCACCGCTCCAGCGGCTCCTTGCCGGTCTTGACGAACAGATCGCGGTAGACCGCGGGCAGGTGCAGCAGACCGGGGCCCGTGTCGAACACGAACCCGTCCAGCTCGAACCGGCCCAGCGACCCGCCATACGTCGCCGAGCGTTCGTACACCGTCACCCGGTGCCCCGCGACAGCCAGCCGGGCAGCCGCCGCCATGGCGCCCATCCCAGCGCCGATCACCACAATCCGTGCCATGTCAGGGACCCTAGCGGGGGCCACTGACAGTTCATCCCGGCGGTGCCGGAATCCCGCCTCCGGCCAGGCGTTTCTCCGCCCGGCGTTGTGCCCGGCGGCGCCGGAAACGGCGGATCCTGGCGGCGAGGAAGGCCACGGTCGCGATGCCCAGCACCAGCAGCGTGCCCGCGATCACGGCGGCGGCCACCGGATGGAAGACCGCGAAGGTGATGATCCCGGCCACCCCCAGATCCTCGGCCGTGCTCACGGCGATATTGCTGAACGGCTCGGGGGAGGTGTTCACCGCCATCCTGGTGCCCGCCTTCACCAGATGGCTGAGCAGCGCCGTCGAGCCCCCGACCGCGCCGGCCGCGATCTCCGGCAGCGAGCCGCTCTGGCCGGCCAGCAGCGCGCCGACCACCGCGCCGGAGAGCGGTCTGACGACCGTGTGCACGGCGTCCCAGACCGAGTCGACGTACGGGATCTTGTCCGCGACCGTGTCGCAGAGGAAGAGCACCGCCGCGGCGATCAGGACATCGGCGCGCTGCAACGACTCGGGCACCTCGTCGGTCAGCCCGGTCGCGCCGAAGACCCCGAACAGCAGGACCACCGCATAGGCGTTGATGCCGCTGGCCCAGCCACTGGTGAAGATCAGGGGGAGTACGGACACGGACGGGATCGTATCCAGCCCGGGTCCGGCGCGGGACGGGCGTGGGCCCGAGTACGGAGGACTGAGTACGCGTACTCAGCAGGGGAGTTGAGTAGGCGCGCGGATGGGGCGTCACCTGCGCGGACGGGAGAGTGGGGACCACGGAAGGGGTGCGGCGCCGGCACCGCCGACACGGGGCGGCGGAACGGCGCGGCTCCCCCGACGGAACGGGGGCGCACGACGGAGGGCCCGGGACCACGGGGGATCACGGGGATTCGGGCTCTCCGGCTCACGTATCAGGGGGAAACGGGTGCCAACGGGCACCAGCAGGTGGCAGGCAGCGGGTACGGATGTCCGGTGCGGCTCAGGAGGACCGAGCCGCGCCGGACTTTTCGTACGCCGGCGCCCGCCCGCTCCGGCGCCCGTCCGCCTCAGCGCCCGCCGACCCGGCCGTGCAGCAGCAGCGAGAGCGCCGCGTGCACCTCGTCGATCGACCGCTCCGGCTGGAACGCCTGCCAGTCCAGCGCCGCCACCAGCACCATCCCCACCAGCGCCGCCGCCGTCAGCGGAATGTCGATCTCGTCGCTCAGCTCGCCGTTCCCGACAGCCTCCCGCAGCACCCTCTCGACCACCGCGACGGCCTCCTGCCGTACCACCAGCAGGGTCGACTGCCAGGCCCGGTTGGTGCGCCACAGCTCGGCCACATAGAGCTGGGTGAAGGCCGGATAGCGGTCGATGAAGACCAGACCGGCTCTGATCATCGCGTCCAGCGCCTCGACCCCGGAGCCACCGCGCCGCGCCGTCATGTCGGCGGCGGACTGGAGGGAGGAGGTGAGGAGACCGACGCCGTGCCGCAGCAACTCCTCGAACAGCTCCGTCTTGCTCTTGAAGTTGTAGTAGACCGTGCCCTTGGCGACTCCCGCGCGTTCGGCGATCTCGTCCACCGTCGTCGCCGAGAACCCCTGCTCGGCGATGAGTGTCACCGCCGCCTCGTAGAGCTTCTGGCGGGTGGCCCGGCGGCGAGTGCTGCTGCTGTCCATGGCGACGATTCTCACAGGTCTCGCGGCTCCCCACCGCCCCCACGAGCGCCCTTACAGGCTCAGCTCGGGCCGCAGCCGGTCCAGGGTCCACACCTGCTTCCGCCGCGCGGCCAGGGCGGTCAGTGCCAGTGCGCCGAGGGTGAAGGCAGCCAGCACCGCGCAGGCCTGCCCGACCGGCCCGAGTCCGCCGCCCGTGATCAGCCGCCGCAGCGCCTCCACCACATAACTCATCGGCAGGAAGGGGTGGACGGCACCGAAGAAGCCCGGACTGGTCTGTACGGGATAGGTGCCGCCCGCGGAGGTGAGCTGGAGCATCAGCAGCGCCAGTACGAGGATCCGCCCGGCCGGTCCGAACCGGGCGCCCAGCCACTGGACGATCGCGGTGAAGCAGCAGGTGACCAGAGCCAGGAAGCCGGCCGTACCCGCGGCGTGCGCCATCTCCAGGCCGATCGCCCAGTGCAGTACGGAGAGCAGCGCGCCGGCCTGCACCAGTCCGATCGCGGCGGCCGGCAGCCAGCCCGCGAGCGCGATCCGCGCGGCGGAGGCGCCGACGGCCAGCGCGCGCCGGTTGAGCGGCTGGATCAGCATGTAGGTCACCATCGCGCCGACCCACAGGGAGAGCGGAATGAAGTACGGGGCGAAGCCGGTGCCGTAGTTGGGGGCCGCGTGCAGGGAGCGCGAGGCGAGCCGGACGGGGTCGGCCATCACCTCCGTACGCCGGTCCCGGTCGGCCTTGTCGTAGTCGGGGATGGCGCCGACGCCGTCATGGAGGCCTCCGGCCAGTTCGGCCGACCCGTCGGCGAGGGTGAACAGCCCGCTGTCGAGGGAGTTCGCGCCGGTCCTGAGGTCGCCGATACCGGTGTCGAGGGTGGCGGAGCCCTTCTTGGCACCTGTCAGCCCGGTATGCAGCCGGTCCGCGCCTCTGGCGACCTTCTGGGCGCCGGAGTTGAGCGCGTTGATCTTGGTGACGGCGGCTTCCAGGTCCTCGTCGAGACGGGGCGCGCGCCGGGCGAGCGCCGTCGCCTCCTTCTGGAGGGTGGCGAGTTGACCGTCCAGCGCCTTCAGATCGCCGTTGTTCTCCGTCACCAGTGTGTTGACGTCATCGGCGACCCTGGAGGCGTCGGCTGCGGCCGTCCTGGCGCGGTCGAGTGGCGGGCAGGCGGCGGGGTCGGGGTCCGGTGCCTCCTCACAGTGCGTCCTGTAGACGGTGTTCAGCTCGGCGGAGGCCTGCCGGGCACCGGCCGCCGCGGTGGGCGCGGCCTTGACGAGGACGCCGAGGTTGTCCCGTATCGCGCGGGAGGAATCCGCGACCAACTGAGCCGATCCTGCGATCGTCTTCCCGTTGTCCTTGAGGTACGGACGTACCTCCTCGGCCGCGCCGTTGACCTGGTCGGCGAGTGACTGGGTGCCCTCGGCGACCTGCCGGGCGCCGGTCTCCAGATCGCCCGCGCCCTTGTCGAGCTTCTTCAGCCCGCCGGCGAGATCGCCGCTGCCGTCCTTGGCGGTCTTCAGCCCGGCCGCGAGGTCCCTGGAGCCCTTCTTCGCCTGCCCGATACCGCCCTTGAGCCGGTCGGCGCCCTGTGCGGCCTTCTCGGTGGCGTCATGGATGTCCGAGAAGGAGATGAAGATCCGGTCGAGGAAGGAGCGCGAGACATGCGTCGACGCGGCGGTCCGTACCTCGGCGAAGACGGTCCGGGAGAGCTGGCCGACGATGTAGTTGTTGGCGTCGTTCGTACGGACCTGGAGCGCGCCGGTCTCGGGTGCCGCGCCGGAACCGGAGGCGATCCGCGCGCTGAGGTCGGCGGGCATGGTCAGGGAGAGGTAGTACGAGCCGTCTTCCACGCCCCTGCGTGCCTCGGCGGCGCTCACCTCGTGCCAGGCGAACACCTCACTGTCGCGCAGACCCTGGGTGATCTCGTCGCCGGCGGCGATCCGCCGGCCCGCGGCGGTGGCGCCCCTGTCGTCGTTGACGAGCGCGACGGGTATCCGGTCGAGCCGTCCGTACGGATCCCAGAACGACCACAGATACAGCGCGCCGTACAGCAGCGGCAGCAGGGTGATCGCGACGAGCGCGGCGCGCGGCAGCCGTCCCCTGCCGAACCGCTTCAGCTCAAGCGCGGCGAGTCTCGGCGAGCGCATCGGCCGTTTCCTTCCGGGAGTCGTGCTCGGCGTCGGGCTTGTTCGCGTCCGCTTCCGTATGTCCTTCTCCATGTCCTTTTTCGAGGAGGACGGCTTCTTCGCGGACGGCTTCTTTAAGGCGGACGGCTTCTTTAAGAAGGACGACAGTTTCCGTGTCGCCGGGCGCCTGGCTGCATACGGCGAGGACGGTCGTACCGCGCTCGGCGACGGACCGCAGCAGCCGCCAGACCTCGGCGCGGTCGGAGTCGGAGAGCTTGAGGTCCACGTCGTCCATGGCGAGCAGCCGGGGGCGGCCGATCAGGGCGAGGGCGACATGGAGGCGCAGCGCCTCCAGCCGCTCCAGATCATCCGCGCGGGTGCGAACGCCCTTCGGCAGGGCGGCGGTGTCGAGCCCGGCGGCTGCCAGGGCGCCGGCGATACGGTCGCGGCTCTCCGCGGCCCGCTCGGCGCGTTCGGCGCGGGGGTGCAGCAGGGCGCGGGGCCGGAGCAGGGCGCGCGGCGACTGGCCGAACCGGCGCCGCAGCAGGGCGCGTTCGCGCAGATGCTCCTCGACGGTCAGCGCCGGATCGAGTTCGCTGACGCCGGGGACATGCCCGAGCGCGGCGATCCGGCGTACGGCGGCCATGGCGCGCGGCAGCGCCAGACCGCCGACCTCCGCCCGGCCTTCGGAGGGGCGCATCCGCCCGGTGAGCGCGAGCAGCAGACAGGTGCGCCCGGAGCCCGAGGGGCCCTCGATCGCGACGACCGTGCCGGGCGGGGCGTCGATACGGACCTGCCGGAAGGCCCAGCCGCGCGGGCCCCTGACCCCGAAGTCCTTGGCGATGACGGCCGCGCCCTGTCCGCCCAGCGCCGCACCCGGCCTGCCTTCCGCGCTGTCCACGTGCCCTCCTCGTACTGGTCGTACCGGTGGTCATTATTTGCACTGACCGGTCAGTGCAAAAACTACTCCGAACCTATGAGCGAAGCAAAACCGCAGGTCAGAGCCGATTGTCAGTGGTGCCCCTCAAGATGGACACATACGGCCACAGCGCCGTCACACGACGACAGGAGGTTCGTCATGGCCAGCTCCTACGCCGGTGCCGCGCGCCGGCCTCGTACAGACGGCCCTGCCCCCTCACTGACCGGACCGCCCACCGATGTCCACCCCGTGCGCCGCCGGGCCTCGGCGCCGCCCGCGGCCCTCGATCTGCTCGCCCAGGCCCGTACGGGACTCGACGAGGCGGCCACTCTGGACACTCCGAACGAGCGCTATGCCACCGCCCATCTCGCCGCCCTGCGCACCGCCGCCGCGGTGCTCGCGGCCCGTGGCCGCCCCGAGACCACCCCGCGCGGGCGGCGCCGGATCAGAAGCGCCTGGGAGGTCCTGCCCGAGATAGCCCCCGAGCTGACCGAGTGGAGCGCGCTCTTCGCCTCGGGCGCCCAGCGCAGGGCGCGCGCCGAGGCGGGCATACGGGGCGCGGCGAGCAGCCGTGACGCCGACGATCTGCTGCGCGACACGGCCATGTTCCTGCGCCTGGTGGAGCGGCTGCTGGTGCTGGAGCCGATGCTGCCCCGGTCGGCGGCCGAGGAGCCGCGGCAGGGGGGCGCCGCTGGATGAGCCCGGGGGACGGCCGAGGCAATAGGGTGGGCGGAGCCCGCACCGTTCCACGCCCCGCCGCCCGGGGCGGCACCGCGCCGAGGAGTCAACTGCCGTGTCGGACCGTTCCCCTGTCGCCGGTGGGGAGACCCCATCGCGCCCCCGCGGCTCCCTCCGTACCGCCGTGGTCTGGGAGGTCCTGAAGGACGCTCTCGAACGCCGGGCCAAGGTGGCGGGGACGGACGTCCTTGACGTGCTCGACACGGGAGGGGGTACGGGCAGCTTCGCGGTGCCCGTCGCCCGTCTGGGGCATCGGGTCACCGTGGTCGACCCGAGTCCGAACGCGCTCTTCGCGCTGGAGCGCCGGGCGGCCGAGGCGGGCGTGGCCGAGCGCGTCCGCGGGGTGCAGGGCGATATTCACGGGCTCTTCGACGTGGTGGAGCGCGGCGGCTTCGACGCGGTGCTGTGCCATGGCGTCCTGGAGTATGTGGACGACCCGGCGCAGGACGTACGGAACGCGGTGGAGGCTCTCCGCCCGGACGGCGCGCTCAGCCTGCTCGCGGCGGGCCTGGGCGGCGCCGTGCTGGCCCGGGCGCTCGCCGGGCACTTCAACGAGGCCCGGCAGGCGCTCACCGACCCGGAGGGACGCTGGGGCGAGGGCGACCCGGTGCCCCGGCGCTTCACCGCTGAGCAGCTCACGGACCTGGCGGCGGGCGCCGGTCTGCGGATCGGGGCCGTCCATGGTGTACGGGTCTTCGCGGACCTGGTCCCCGGCAGCCTGGTGGACACCCAGCCCGGGGCCCTGGAGGCCCTGCTGAAGCTGGAAGCGGCCGCCGCCGAACTGCCCGCGTTCCACGCGGTGGCCACCCAGCTCCATGTCCTGGGCGAGAAGCGGGACTGAGTCCGGCGGGGGGCCGCGCGGTGATCGCCGGGCTGATCAGCGGCGCAGCCGCACATGGAGTGCGCCACAGGCCCCCCGATGGGGCGCCGGGCGCCGTATGATCGGTGTACACCATCCGGCATGACGGATCGGTGGTTGGGGAATCAACGCCTCAACAACCGAGCCGACATGTCGGCCCAGAATGGCGAAATGGCGTTGAGGGCGGGTTTCACGGGGGCGATTCCCTGCCTATCCTTGAAGGAGCCGCATAGCGGTCGCCCCCCGCGACCGACGACTAGGAGGACTCCGTGCCGCTCTCGGAGCACGAGCAGCGAATGCTCGAGCAAATGGAGCGAGCGCTGTACGCCGAAGATCCCAAGTTCGCGACAGCGCTTGAGGGAAGCGGGCTGCGTACGTACACCCGGCGACGGGTCTACCAGGCAGTGGCAGGCTTCCTGGTGGGTATCGCGCTCCTCATGGCCGGAATGGTCGCCCAGCAGATCTGGATCAGCGTGGTGGGATTCCTCGTCATGCTGGGCTGTGCGGTCCTGGCGGTCACAGGGTGGCGCAAGGCGCCCAAGCCGGGTGAGCAGCCGACATCGGGCACGGCCCCGGCCGCCCAGCGACAACCGAGACAGCGTCGCTCGATGATGAACCGGATCGAGCAGCGGTGGCAGCGCCGCCGTGACGAACAGGGCCAGTGAGTCCCCGCGGTTCCAGGATTTGACCGTACGGCTGAGGGGGGAACGCGCAAAGCGTTCGCCCCTCCACCCCTTCCCGAGCGCCGCACCCAGAGCCACCCTTTTCCAAGCATGGGAGGGGAGCGCGCCCAAAGGTGGAGGCCC
>NZ_JBHVGV010000003.1:434480-544764 GCF_042800555.1 Streptomyces sp. NPDC057617
GGAGAGGGGGGGGGGGGAAGCGCCGCGGAAAAGAAAGGGGAGGGGGATCCCCGGGGGTCAAGGGGTGGGACCGGGGGGGGGGGGGGAGAAAGCGAAGGTCTTCCCCCCCCCACCCGTTTCCGGAGCGCCGTACCCGGATCAGTCGTTTCCCGGGCGTGAGCGGGCGGCGCGTCAGCGGGTGACGGCCGGTCGCGGGGTGTCCGTACGGCCACGGCGTGTGCCCCAGCGGGCCGTGAACGCCCTCCAGCGAGCCGAAGCGGCCCAGACCACTCGTACGGACGAGCGCGGCACCAGCAGTGCCCGCAGCCGGGTCCAGCGGCTCACCGGGGCGCGCAGCCCCGCGCGAATCAGCCGGGCGTCCTCGGCCAGCCCCGTACCCGGCCGGGGCTCCCGCGCGTACAGCACCTGCTCCACGGAGCCCGCAACCCGGTGCACCGCCTCCGCCGCGGGGCCCTCCAGCCTGCCCAGCCGCACCAGCCGGGCCGCCGTCCTGCGCGGTGTCTGCGCGTTGTCGGGAGGGATGCCGAGGTCCCAGGCCGTATCGGTTATCTCCTGCCAGACGGCGAGCGTCCGCGTCCGGGCGTCGGCCTCCGCACGGCCACGGGAGCCCAGCCGTCTCGCCCGCGCGTCGGCCCGCAACAGCAGCGGCAACAGGATGAGCGCGATCAGCCCCGCCAGCAGCACCAGGGCCCGGCCGATCACCAGCAGACCGCGCCACGGGCTGCCCGAGTCCGCGTCCGGCGCCGCCGCGCCCGGCACGATCGCCGCGCACTCGGCCGAGGGCGTCGCCTGCGCCTGGCAGCTCTCCGCGGCGGACGGTGCCGCCGACGGCGCGGCCGAGGCGGAGGCCTCGGGGCGGCTCGGGTCGCTCTCGGTACTGGCGGGGACGTCCGGGCGGGTGTAGTCGGGGGTGGTACCACGGCTCGGGGTCGGCTCGAAGCGGGTCCAGCCGACCCCCTCGAAATACAGCTCCGGCCAGGCGTGCGCGTCACGCAGCCCGACGGACATGCTGCCGTCCGACTGCGGAGAGCCCGGGGTGAAGCCCACCGCCACCCGCGCCGGTATGCCCAGGGTGCGGGCCATGGCGGCCATCGTGAACGAGAAGTGGACGCAGAAGCCTTCCCTGTTCTTCAGGAAGCGCGTGATCGCGGTGACGCCGGTGCCCGAATCGACCTGGGTGTCATAGGTGAAGCCGCCGTCCAGCGCGAACCAGTCCTGGAGCCTGACGGCCCTCTCGTAATCGTTGGCCGCCCCCGCGGTGACCTCCAGGGCGGTCGACTTGACCACGGGCGGCAGGAAGGACGGGACCTCGGTGTACTCGCGGCGCAGGGATGTCGGGGCCTTGGGCGCGTTGGCGAGCTGCTCCGCTGTTGGGTTCACCAGGAGGCTGCTGACCTCGTACTGGGCGCCGCGTGTCGACTGCCCCCGGTCGCCCACCAGCGTCCGGCCCTCCGGCTCGAAGCGCCAGTTGCCGTCGATCTTCACCCTGCTCGCCGGATAGGGCATCGGCAGATAGTTCTGCTGGTACCAGCCGGCGGCCGAGATCACAGTGGTGATCTCGCGGGTGCTCACTCCCTTGCTCAGGCCCGGCGGGTCGGGCAGCCCGTCCGGTACGTCCTCGACCTTGCGCTGCGAGAACTTCCAGGCCGTCCCGTCGAACCGGTCCAGCGCCATGATCCGCAGATACATGTTCTGGGTGTTCGGCGCGTTGGTCCGATACGTCAGGGCCTCGCGGTCCTCGGGCTGGTTGAGATTGTCCTGGAGCGAGACCAGCGGGTTCACCGCGGAGATGGTCCCGCCCCCCAGCCCTGAGCCGTTCCCGCTGCCCGCGCCCGCCAGCAGTCCGCCGTCCAGGGTGGGCAGGGCCGCCGGGACCGCCAGGGCGATGCCCAGCGCGACCACCCCGATCCTGCGGCCGGTACGGACCGGGGCGGGCGCGCGGCCCGCCGCCTCCAGGCCGGCCGCGAACCGGCCCTGCGAGCGCGAGGCACCGCCGAACACCCGGCCCCACTGCGACAGCCGGTCCCGGCCCTCGGCCAGGAGCAGCAGCAGATAGCCGGAGGCCGCGAGCAGGAACCACAGCCAGCCGCCTTCGCCGCCGGAGAGCCCCGCCGCGACCGAGTACAGCGCGAGCAGCGGCAGCCCCGCCGGGGCCGCGCTGCGGAAGGTCACCGCGAGGGCGTCCACCGCGAGCCCGATCACCACGACACCGCCGACCAGCATCAGCCTGATGCCGTCGGTCGCCGGCGCCGGTATCGCGTACCGCCCGACGTCCTCGCCGCCCGCCGTCAGAAGCCGCCCGAACTCCTGGAAGACCCCCGGTGAGGGCAGGAAGCCGAGCAGCGCCCGGTCCGAGGCGAAGACCACGGTGAGCATCAGCAGCGCGGCGGCGGCCTGGAGCGCCACGGTCAGCGCCCGCGCCAGCGGCACCCGCCTGGCCAGGGCGCCCACCCCGCTCACCAGCCCCACCATGATCGCGGCGTGCAGCAGCCAGGTGGCCGGCCGGACCAGCGGCACCAGCGCGCCCGCCGCCATCAGCGTGGCGGCGAAGGCGCACAGCGCCAGCCTTCCACGACCGCTCATGCCCATCCTCCGGAGAAGCTTGTCGTACCGCCCGGGACGGCCGATTCCGAGCGCTGTCGCGCGGCCTGCCGCCACAGCTCGGGCAGCGCCGCGCCCGAGGGCACGGCCAGCGCCGTCCAGCCCGCCTCGCGAAGCTGCCGCAGCCGCTCCTCGACCTGGCTGTCGGCCCCCGGGCCGGGCGTCCAGCCCGTACTGTCGAGCACAAAGGCGACGGCTATGCCGCTGCGCTGCCGCATCCGGGCCGCCACCGCGGTCTGTTCCTCGTCCAGATCGCCGAAGAACGCCACCAGCAGCCCCTCGCCGCCGCGCAGGATCTCGTACGCACCCGAGAGGCCCGTCCCCTCGGAGTGGTCGACGACCGCGAGGGTGTCCATCAGCAGCCCGGCCGAGTCGGCCGCGCCCTGGGTCGCCCCGGCATAGCCGTCCGCGCCGTCGCCCGGCACCGAGTCGCCGGTGTCCGTCAACAGCCGTACCGCGAAGCCGTGTTCCAGCAGATGCACCAGAGCCGAGGCCGCGCCGGACACCGCCCACTCGAAGGCGGAGTCGGGCCCCGACCCTTGGTAGGCGCTCCGTCTGGTGTCCAGCAGTACGGTGCACCGCGCCCGCTGCGGCTGCTCCTCGCGGCGCACCATCAACTCGCCGTACCGCGCGGTGGATCGCCAGTGCACCCGGCGCAGATCGTCACCGTGCCGGTAGCCGCGGGGGATCACATCGTCGTCGCCGGCCAGCGCCTGCGAGCGCTGCCGTCCGTCGCCGTGCCCGGTGGACTCGCCCATGAGCCTTACCGGCGGCAGCGGTTCGGTGCGCGGAACGACCGTCAGGGTGTCGAACGCGCTGAACGAGCGCGTCAGTTCGCACATGCCGAAGGGGTCGCTCAGCCGGAGCTGGAGCGGCCCCAGCGGATACCGGCCGCGCAGATCGGAACGCACCCGGTAGGACACCTCACGCCGGCCGCCCGGCTCCACCCGGTCCAGCACGAACCGGGGCCGCGGGCCCAGTACATACGGCACATGGTCCTGGAGCATCAGCAGCCCAGTCGGCATCCGCGTGACATTGTCCATCCGGAGCTGCACCCGCGCCTCGGAGCCCGCGGGGACCCGGGAGGGCGACAGCCGGCGGCTGCCCGCCACCCGGTACCGGGTGTGGTAGAGGACGGCCACACAGATCAGCGGCAGCGCGGCGAGCAGAAACCCCACCCGCAGCAGATCCGACTGGCCCAGGACGAAGGCGCAGACCGCCGCGGCGATACCGGCGGCCAGGAACGACCGGCCGCGCGTGGTCAGTCCGGCCAGCGCGGGCCGCAGCCCGCCCCTGTCCTCGCTGTCCGCCGCGGCCGGCCCCCCGGATGCCATCACAGCCGCCGTACGCCGGCCTGCCGGCCGTAGAGCGGCCCGCCGACCCCGCCGGGCCCGCTCACCCCGCCGCCGGCCCCGCCAGGACCACCGGGCATACCGGGCACGCCCGGTCCGGCCGGTGCCTGACGGCCCTGGCCGTGCCCGCCGTCCCCGGTGGGCACCGGGGTGCGCTGCAGGATCTCCAGCACGACCTGCTCGGCCGTACGGCGGTTCAACTGCGCCTGGGCCGTGGGCAGCAGCCGGTGCGCCAGCACCGCGACCGCCAGCGCCTGGACATCGTCCGGCAGCGCGTAGTCCCGGCCGCTCAGCGCGGCCGCGGCCTTCGCCGCGCGCAGCAGATGGAGCGTGGCGCGCGGTGAGGCGCCCAGTCTGATCTCCGCGTGGTTGCGCGTCGCGCCCACCAGCTCCACCGCGTACCGCCGTACGGAATCGGCGACATGGACCGTACGCACCGCGTCTATCAGCTTCACGATGTCATGCGCGTGCGCCACCGGCTGGAGGTCGTCCAGCGGGGAGATCCCGCCGTGCACGTCCAGCATCTGCAACTCGGCCTCGGGGCTGGGATAACCGATCGACACCCGGGCCATGAAACGGTCGCGCTGCGCCTCGGGGAGCGGATACGTGCCCTCCATCTCCACCGGGTTCTGGGTGGCCACCACCATGAAGGGGCTGGGCAGTTCATAAGTCTGCCCGTCGATGGTGACCTGGCGCTCCTCCATGGACTCCAGCAGCGCCGACTGGGTCTTGGGCGAAGCGCGGTTGATCTCGTCGCCGATCACAATCTGGGCGAAGATCGCGCCCGGTTTGAACTCGAAGTCCCGCCGCTGCTGGTCGTAGATGGACACCCCGGTGATGTCCGACGGCAGCAGGTCGGGAGTGAACTGAATACGCCGCACCGAACAGTCGATGGACCGCGCCAGCGCTTTGGCCAGCATCGTCTTGCCCACGCCGGGGACATCTTCGATCAGAAGATGCCCCTCGGCGAGGAGCACGGTCAGCGAAAGCCGTACGACCTCAGGCTTGCCCTCGATCACACCCTCCACCGATGTGCGGACACGCTCCGCTGTGGTGGTCAGATCAGTGAGGCTCGCTCGATCGTCATAGGTCGTCACCCGGCCCTCCTCGGCCCTTTCAACGGGCCGATGCTCATCGGACGGCCCGGCCCACCCCGAAACACGGACACCGTCCCCGGAAAGTTCCGGAACGCTGTCACAGACGCATTCTTGTTGCCGTTACCGCTTCGTGTCACTCGCCTGTGGATAAGTGGGAGGGTTTTGTCGGCTTTGCCGTCCAACTCGTCCCGGTGACTGTCAGGCGGCCGGGTCGATCTCTCTCAACAGGCCCGTCTTCACGTCGAAGACAAACCCGCGGATGTCGTCCGTGTACAGCAGGAAGGGCGACGTCCTGATGCGCCGCATCGACTGCCGTACGTCCTGGTCGACATCGCGGAACGACTCCACGGCCCAGGAAGGACGCTGTCCGACCTCCATTTCCAGCTCGTGCCGGAAGTCCTCGGTGAGGCTCTCCAGGCCGCAGCCGGTGTGGTGGATCAGCACCACGCTGCGGGTGCCGAGTGCGCGCTGGCTGATGGTGAGGGAGCGTACGACGTCGTCGGTGACCACGCCGCCGGCGTTGCGGATGGTGTGACAGTCGCCCAGGGAGAGGCCCAGGGCGTCGTGCAGGTCGAGCCTGGCGTCCATGCACGCGACCACGGCCACGCGCAGGACGGGCCGCGCGTCCATCCCGGGGTCCGTGAACCCGGCGGCGTAAAGCTGGTTCGCGTCTACGAGGCGGTCCGTGACCGTCCCGCCGGTGCGTGCCGCACCGGCGGGAGCCACGAAGTGCTCTGCGGGCAGGTGTGCGGAAGTCGACATACCTATGACGGTAATGGTCCGGAGGCGGTTGGGCCCGGTGTGAGAATGGACAAAGAACGTCAACTTGGCTTGGTGTGAGCTACCCCACAAGAGTGCGTGTGACGGGACTGAACGGGTGAATTGTTCCGTTTATGGTCTTGTGGCAAGTGATCCTGACGACGCGCTGGCCGGTTGATTGACCGGGAACCGCACCTGGCGGTGGACTAAAGTGGCGCGAAGATCCCGGGCACGCCCCGGACACATTCCGAATTCCCCGCGAGTGCGGCGTACGTGCGGCTCGGCCTCCTCCCGCTCGACGGTCGGCCGACGCCCTTCCCGGCGCCGGCGGACCTCCCCTTCTGAGCGGGCGGGGACCCGGCGGTACGTATGGCCGCGCCGGACCTGAGAGGGCGCATGAGCGAGCGCAGCCAGCGAGTCACGGAAGGCCGCGCGCCCGCGGAGCGCACAGCTCAGGCACTGTGGTCCCCGCACACGCGGGGCGGGTCCCCGCACACGCGGGGCGGAAGGCCGCCCGCGGAACGTACCGGCGGCGGCCCCAGGGAGGGGCGGGCATGAACCAGGTCCGGCACGTCCCCGTGATGCTCCAGCGGTGCCTCGACCTGCTGGCCCCCGCCCTCGCCGAGCCCGGCGCGGTCGTCGTGGACTGCACCCTCGGCCTCGGCGGCCACAGCGAGGCCCTGCTCACGGCCTTCCCCGCCGCCCGGCTGATCGCCCTCGACCGCGACCAGGAGGCGCTGCGGCTCTCCGCCGAGCGGCTCGCCCCGTACGCCGACCGCGCCACCCTCGTGCACGCCGTCTACGACGAGCTGCCCGAGGTCCTCGACCGGCTGGGAACCCCCCGCGTCCAGGGCGTCCTCTTCGACCTCGGCGTCTCCTCGATGCAGCTCGACGAGGCGGAGCGCGGCTTCGCGTACGCCCAGGACTCCCCGCTCGACATGCGCATGGACCAGACGGCCGGAGTCAGCGCCGCCGAGGTCCTCAACACCTATCCGCCCGGCGAACTGGTACGGATCCTGCGCGCGTACGGCGAGGAGAAGCAGGCCAGGAGGATCGTCTCCGCGATCGTCAGGGAGCGCGAGAAGGAGCCCTTCACCCGCAGCGCCCGGCTCGTCGAGCTGATCCGGGACGCCCTGCCGCAGGCCGCCAAGCGCACCGGCGGCAACCCCGCGAAACGCACCTTCCAGGCCCTGCGCATCGAGGTCAACGGCGAACTGGCCGTACTGGAGCGGGCGATCCCGGCGGCCGTGGCGAGCCTCGCCGTCGGCGGCCGCATCGCGGTCCTCTCGTACCACTCGCTGGAGGACCGTCTCGTCAAACAGGTCTTCGCGGCCGGCGCCGCGGGCACCGCGCCGCCCGGCCTGCCCGTCGTACCGGAGCAGTACCAGCCCCGGCTCGAACTGCTCACCCGCGGCGCCGAACTGCCCACGGAGGAAGAGGTCGCGGAGAACCGGCGCGCGGCTCCGGCCCGGCTGCGGGGAGCGCGGCGGATCCGGGAGGACGCCCGGTGAGCGGACCGGCCAAGCACCTCCGGGGACGGGCGGCACGGCTCGCCGAACTCATGCCGGCCGGGTCCAGCTCGGCGGCCCGCACCCCCTTCGTCCTGCTGGTCGTCCTGCTCCTCGGCGGCGGACTGATCACGCTGCTGCTGCTGAACTCCTCGCTCAACGAAGGCTCGTTCCGGCTCAGCGAACTCAAGAAGCGCACCACCGATCTCACCGACGAACAGCAGGCGCTGCAACGGGACGTGGACGCCTATCTGGCGCCGAACGCCCTGGAGCGGCGGGCCCGCGAGCTGGGCATGGTGCCCGGCGGCAGCCCCGCCTTCCTCAACCCCGACGGGACGGTACGGGGCGTGCCCGCCGCGGCCGGCACGCCGGAGTCCGCGGAGCCGTCCGGCCGGCCCTCCGTACCGCCGTCCGCGATGGACACGATGGAGGAGACACCGCCGGAGGTTCCGGAGCCGGCGCCCGTCCCCTCCTCGCCGGCCCCGGCCGTGGGCCCGGTCCCCTCCCCGGCCGCCCCCGCTCTTCCCGCGCCCTCGGCACCGGCCCCGTCCGGCGGGTCCATGGCGGTGCCGTCCCCGTACGCCTCCGCGGCCCTGCGCGAGGTCCCCGTACAGCTCCCCGGAACACCGGCTCCGACGATCTCCGGCAGGTGACGCAGTGCCCCCCAAGGACCCACCGCCACCGCGCCGCCGGGTGCCGAAGCCCGCGCGCTCCGGAAGCGGCGGCCCCCAGCGGGCCTCCTCGCGCCCGGCATCACGCCCGACGTCGCACCCGGCCTCGCGACCCGCCGCCCGCCGCCCGCGCTCCGGGGCCGCAGCGGCGCAGCGGATCCGGCTCGGCAGCCCCCGCCCCCGGCTGCGCCTGGTCAGCCTGGCCCTGACCCTGATCATGCTGGTGTTCGTCGTCCGGCTGCTCCAGGTGCAGGCCGTCGACGCCAGCGCGTACGCGGCCAAGGCCGAGAAGAGCCGCTACCTCAGCCACCGCATCGACGCCGAGCGCGGCGAGATCACCGACCGCTCCGGGATCGCCCTCGCCACCAGCGTGGACGCGTACGACATCACCGCCGACCCGCTGATGTTCACCCCCGACTTCAGCAAGATCCAGGACGCCCCCGAGAAGGCGGCCGCGCTGCTCGCCCCCATCCTCGGGGCCGAGACCGGCACGCTCGTCAAGAAGCTCAGGACCCCCAAGTCCCGCTACACGGTCCTCGCCCACCGCCAGACCCCCCAGGTCTGGAACCAGATCAGGGACCTCAAGAGCGTCCTCGCGGAAAAGGCGAGCAAGGAGAAGACCCCGGGCGGCGGCCCCGGCGTCAGCGTCCTGGCCGGGGTCTTCCAGGAGGCCAGCAGCAAGCGCGTGTATCCGAACGGCGATCTCGCCGCCGGGATACTGGGATACGTCAACGCCGCCGGCCATGGCGCCGGCGGCGTCGAGTCCATGCTCGACAAGGAGCTGGCGGGCGAGGACGGCGAGGTCACCTACGCCCAGTCCGGCGGTCGCCGCGTCCCCACGGCCAGCTCCCGGGAGAAGCCCGCGGTGCCCGGCTCCGACATCGAGCTGACCATCGACCGGGACATCCAGTGGGCCGCCCAGCAGGCCATCACCGAGCAGGTGCGCGCCTCCAAGGCGGACCGCGGCTATGTGATGGTCCAGGACACCAGGACCGGCGAGGTGCTCGCCATGGCCAACGCCCCCGGCTTTGACCCCAACGACCTCTCCGAGGCCGATGCCGCCGCCATGGGCAACGCCGCCCTCCAGGACGTGTACGAGCCCGGCTCCACCAGCAAGGTCATGTCCATGGCCGCCGTACTGGAGGAGAAGGTCGCCACCCCCGGCACCCATGTCGTCGTCCCCAACCGGCTGCACCGCGGCGACCGGCTCTTCAAGGACGACATCGACCACCCGACCTGGTATCTGACGCTCAACGGCGTCCTCGCCAAGTCGTCGAACATCGGCTCCATCCTGGCCACCGGCCAGCTCGGCAAGACCCAGGCCGAGGCCAACAAGGTCCTCTACTCGTATCTGACCAAGTTCGGCATCGGCCGCCCCACCGGCCTGGACTACCCCGGCGAGACCCGGGGCATCCTCGCCAAGCCCGAGGACTGGTCCACCTCGCAGCAGTACACGATCCCCTTCGGCCAGGGACTCTCCCTCAACGCCATGCAGGCCGCCTCGGTCTACTCGACCATCGCCAACGGCGGCGTACGGATCGAGCCCACCCTCGTACGCGGTACGACAGGGCCCGACGGCCGCTTCAGCCCGGCCCCCGCGCCCAAGAAGACCCGGGTGGTCAGCGAGAAGACCGCGAAGACCGTCGCCACCATGCTGGAGTCGGTGGTGGGGGACGAGGAGGGTACGGGTACGAAGGCCCGTATCCCCGGTTACCGGGTCGCGGGCAAGACAGGTACGGCCAACCGGGTCGACCCGGAGCTGGGCCGCTACAAGGGCTACACCGCCTCCTTCGCGGGCTTCGCGCCCGCCGACGAACCGCGGATCACGGTCTACTGCGCCATCCAGAACCCGACGAAGGGCAGCTACTTCGGCGGCCAGATCTGCGGCCCCATCTACAAAAAGGTCATGGAGTTCGCTCTCAAGACCCTGCAGGTCGAACCGACCGGCAGTAAACCCGCCAGGCTGCCGGTGACCTTCAAACCCGGCGAGTGACCCCAGGGAAAGCGCCAGTGACAACGATCACCCCCGATTCGGGGAACCACCCGGAACGCGCCGCGCAGGAGCCGTCCTCACTTGGCCCGCGGCCCGCGGAGCCCGGTACGCTCCCAGCCGTGCCACAAGCTGATCAGTACCGAACCACCCCCGAGGACGCCCAGGCCGGGCGGCCGGGGACGCCCCGTCCGGAACGGGTCCGCCCGACCTCCCTCGCGGAGCTGGCAGCCCGGCTGGGCACCGAGGCACCGGGGGGCTCCGGGGAAGCGACCGGCATCACCCATGACTCACGGGCGGTACGCCCCGGAGATGTGTACGCGGCCCTGCCCGGCGCCCGCTTCCACGGCGCCGACTTCGCCGCCCAGGCCGCCGACCTCGGCGCCTCCGTGATCCTCACCGACCCGGCGGGCGCCGAGCGGGCCGGAGCGACCGGACTGCCCGTCCTGGTCGTCCCCGACCCCCGCGGCAGCATGGGGGAGCTGGCCGCCGAGATCTACGGCCACCCCGGCCCCGACCTGCTCCAGATCGGGATCACCGGCACCTCCGGCAAGACCACCACCGCGTATCTCGTCGAGGGCGGACTGCGCGGCGCGGGCCACCGTACGGGCCTGATCGGCACGGTGGAGACCAGGATCGGCGACGAGCGCGTCAAGTCGGAGCGTACGACCCCCGAAGCCACCGATCTCCAGGCCCTCTTCGCGGTCATGCGCGAACGCGGGGTCGACTCGGTCGCCATGGAGGTCTCCAGCCACGCCCTGGTGCTCGGCCGAGTCGACGGCTGTGTCTTCGACGTCGCCGTCTTCAACAACCTCAGCCCGGAGCACATGGAGTTCCACTCCGGCATGGAGGACTACTTCCAGGCGAAGGCGCGCCTGTTCACCCCCGAGCGCAGCCGGGTCGGTGTCGTCAACTTCGACGATCCGTACGGCCGCAGGCTCGCGGCCGAGGCGGGCGTGCCCGTCACCACCTTCTCCGCCGAGGGCCACCCCGACGCCGACTGGCGCGCCGAGGACGTCGAGGTCGGCTCGCACGGCTCCACCTTCACCGCGGTCGGCCCCCACGGCGAGCGCGTCAGGGCCGAGGCGCCGCTGCCCGGGCCGTTCAATGTCGCCAACACCCTCGCCGCGGTCGTCACCCTGGCCGTCGCCGGGATCGACCCGCACACCGCCGCCGACGGCATCGCCGCCGTCCCCGGGGTGCCGGGCCGGCTGGAGCGGGTGGACGCGGGCCAGCCGTATCTCGCCGTCGTCGACTACGCGCACAAGACGGACGCCGTCGAATCGGTCCTGCGCTCCCTGCGCAAGGTCACCAAGGGCAAGGTGCACATCGTCCTCGGCTGCGGCGGGGACCGTGACGAGACCAAACGCGGGCCCATGGGCGCCGCCGCCGCCCGGCTCGCCGACACCGCCGTACTGACCTCCGACAACCCCCGCTCCGAGGATCCGCTCGCGATCCTCGCCGCGATGCTCGCGGGCGCCGCCGAGGTGCCCGTCCACGAACGCGGCGATGTGCTCGTCGACGCCGACCGCGCCTCCGCGATCGCCGCCGCCGTCTCCCGCGCCCGCCCAGACGACACCGTCCTGGTCGCCGGCAAGGGCCATGAGCAGGGCCAGGACATCGCCGGGGTGGTACGGGCCTTCGACGACCGCCAGGTCCTGCGCGAGGCCATCGAGCGCTCCCTGCGCCACGAGCCGGGGTACGAGCCCTGCCCCGGCCCCCACGGCGAGCCGCGCCCCGAGCACCGCCACGAGAACAACAGTCAGGGATGACCCAGTGATCGCCCTCTCCCTCGCCGAGATCGCCGCCATCGTCGGCGGGCAGCCGCACGACATACCGGATCAGTCCGCCCGGGTCACCGGGCCCGTCGTCATCGACTCCCGCTCGGTCGTACCGGGCGGGCTCTTCGCCGCCTTCGCGGGCGAGCGCGTCGACGGCCACGACTACGCGGAGCGCGCCGTCGCCGCGGGCGCGGTGGCCGTTCTGGCCACCCGCCCCGTCGGGGTGCCCGCCCTCGTCGTCGACGATGTCGTCCAGGCCCTGGGCGCCCTCGCCCGTAATGTCGTCGAACGCCTCGGCGCCACCGCCGTCGCCCTCACCGGCTCCGCGGGCAAGACCAGCACCAAGGACCTGATCGCCCAGCTCCTCCAGCGCCTCGGACCCACCGTCTGGCCCGCCGGGAACCTCAACAACGAGATCGGCCTGCCGCTGACCGCCCTGCGGGCCCTTGAGGACACCCGCTACCTCGTTCTCGAAATGGGCGCGCGCTACGTCGGCGACATCCGCTACCTCACCGGACTCGTCCCGCCCAGGATCGGCCTCGTACTGAACGTGGGCACCGCCCACATCGGCGAGTTCGGCGGCCGCGAGCGGATCGCCGAGGCCAAGGGCGAGATGGTCGAGGCCCTGCCGTCCGCCGCCGAGGGCGGAGTGGCCGTACTGAACGCCGACGATCCGCTCGTCCGCGCCATGAGCACCCGCACCAAGGCCCGCGTCGTGCTGTTCGGAGAGGCGGGCGAAGCAGACGTACGGGCAGAGAACGTCCGCCTCACCCCCACCGGACAGCCCGCTTTCCTGCTTCGGACACCCTCCGGGTGCAGCGACGTGACACTGCGGCTGTACGGTGAGCACCACGTGTCGAACGCGCTCGCCGCGGCCGCCGTCGCCCATGAGTTGGGCATGTCCGTCGATGAGATCGCCGTGGCGCTCTCCGAGGCGGAAACCCTCTCCCGCTGGCGTATGGAGGTCACCGAGCGCGCGGACGGCGTGACGATCGTCAACGACGCCTACAACGCGAATCCCGAATCCATGAGAGCGGCGCTCCGCGCGCTGGTCGCCATGGGCGGTGCCTCACGGGCCGCGGGGGGCCGTACGTGGGCGGTGCTCGGCCCGATGGCCGAGCTGGGGGACGACTCGCTCGCCGAGCACGACGCGGTCGGACGGCTCGCCGTCCGGCTCAACGTCAGCAAGCTCGTGGCAGTCGGGGGCAGGGAAGCGTCCTGGCTGCAATTGGGCGCTTACAACGAGGGTTCGTGGGGTGAGGAGTCGGTGCACGTGTCCGACGCGCGGGCGGCGGTCGACCTGTTGCGCAGTGAGCTGCGTCCGGGAGACGTCGTGCTGGTGAAGGCTTCCAGGTCGGCCGGTCTTGAACAGGTCGCCCTGGCACTGCTCGAAAGCGCCAGCGAGGGCGAGGTCGCCGGCCGATGAGGCAGATCCTCTTCGCGGGAGTCATCGGGCTCTTCCTGACCCTGATCGGCACACCGCTGCTGATCAAGCTCCTGGCCCGCAAGGGATACGGGCAGTTCATCCGGGACGACGGCCCGCGTACGCATGGCAGCAAGAAGGGCACGCCCACCATGGGCGGGATCTCCTTCATCATCGCCACCCTGATCGCCTACGCCCTGGCGAAGGTGATCACCGGCGAGGACCCGACCTTCTCGGGTGTGCTGGTCCTCTTCCTGATGGCGGGCATGGGTCTCGTCGGGTTCCTCGACGACTACATCAAGATCGTGAAGCAGCGTTCGCTGGGTCTGCGGGCCAAGGCGAAGATGGCGGGCCAGCTCATCGTCGGTATCGCCTTCGCGGTGCTGTCGCTGCAGTTCGCCGACTACCGCGGCAACACCCCGGCCTCCACCCGGCTGTCGTTCATCATGGACTTCGGCTGGTCGATCGGCCCGGTGCTGTTCGTGGTCTGGGCGCTGTTCATGATTCTCGCGATGTCCAACGGTGTGAACCTGACCGACGGTCTGGACGGTCTCGCCACCGGCGCCTCGGTGATGGTCTTCGGCGCGTACACCTTCATCGGGCTCTGGCAGTTCCAGGAGTCCTGTGCCAACGCGCAGACCCTGACCAATCCCAACGCCTGTTTCGAGGTACGGGATCCGCTCGATCTCGCGGTCGTCGCCTCGGCCCTGATGGGCTCCTGCTTCGGCTTCCTGTGGTGGAACACCTCACCGGCCAAGATCTTCATGGGGGACACCGGCTCGCTCGCGCTGGGCGGCGCGCTCGCGGGTCTCGCGATCTGCTCCCGTACGGAGTTCCTGATCGCCCTGCTCGGCGGCCTGTTCGTGATGATCACCATGTCGGTGGTCATCCAGGTCGGCTCGTTCAAGATGACCGGCAAGCGGGTCTTCCGGATGGCACCCCTCCAGCACCACTTCGAACTCAAGGGGTGGTCCGAAGTTCTTGTCGTGGTGCGTTTCTGGATCATCCAGGGCATGTGTGTGATCGTGGGTCTGGGGCTCTTCTACGCGGGCTGGGCGGCCGAGAAGTGAACTGGCAGGGCAAGCGGGTCACCGTCGCGGGTCTCGGGGTCTCCGGGATCCCGGCGGCCCGGGTGCTGCACGGCCTCGGCGCCGAGGTCACCGTCGTCAACGACGGGGACGACGAGCGCAGCCGCGCCCAGGCCGCCGAGCTGGACGGGCTCGGGATCACGGTGCGCCTCGGCGACGGGGCGACCCTCCCCGAGGCCACCGAGCTGATCGTCACCACCCCCGGCTGGCGGCCGGACAAGCCCCTCTTCGCCGCGGCGGCCAGGGCCGGGGTGGACATCTGGGGCGATGTGGAGCTGGCCTGGCGGCTGCGCGGCCCGGACGCCGCGCCCTGGCTCGCCGTCACCGGCACCAACGGCAAGACCACCACCGTCAGGATGCTCGCCTCGATCCTGGCGGCGGCGGGGCTCCGCACGGCCGCCGTCGGCAATATCGGGGTCTCGCTGCTGGACGCCGTCACCGGCCCGGAGGAGTACGACGTACTCGCCGTCGAACTGTCCAGCTACCAGCTCCACTGGGCACCCAGCCTGCGCGCCCACTCCGCGGCCGTTCTCAACATCGCCCCCGACCATCTCGACTGGCACGGCTCGATGGAGGCGTACGCCACCGACAAGGGCCGTATCTACGAGGGCAACACCGTGGCCTGTGTCTACAACGCGGCCGACCCGGCCACCGAGGAACTGGTACGGGCGGCGGATGTCGAGGAGGGCTGCCGCGCGATCGGCTTCACCCTCTCCACCCCGGGACCGTCCCAACTCGGCGTCGTGGACGGCATTCTGGTCGACCGGGCCTTCGTCGAGAACCGCCGCGAGCGGGCCCAGGAACTCGCCCAGGTCTCCGATGTGAACCCGCCCGCCCCGCACAACATCGCCAACGCCCTCGCCGCGGCGGCCCTGGCCCGCGCCTACGGTGTCGCACCCGCCGCCGTACGCGACGGACTGCGCTCCTTCCGCCCCGATCCGCACCGGATCGAGCTGGTCGCGGAGGTCGCGGGCATCACGTACGTCGACGACTCCAAGGCCACCAACACCCATGCCGCGGAAGCCTCCCTGGCGGCCTACGACCCGATCGTCTGGATCGCCGGCGGCCTCGCCAAGGGCGCGGTCTTCGACGAACTGGTCATGGCGTCGGCGAAGCGGCTGCGCGGGGTCGTGCTGATCGGCGCCGACCGCGCGCTGATCGGGGAAGCCCTCGCGCGACACGCCCCCGAAGTCCCGGTCGTGGACCTCGACCGGACCGACACTGGGGCGATGTCGGCGGCGGTCCGCGAAGCGGCACGGCTCGCACAGCCGGGGGACACGGTACTGATGGCCCCGGCCTGCGCCTCGATGGACATGTTCGTCAACTACAACAAGCGAGGCGAGGCGTTCGCGGACGCGGTGCACGCACTCGCCGCCGAGCACGCCTGACCGGCCCGGCCCCCGTGCCGGGCCGTCCCTGGGGACCGCGCGACACCGGCGGTGACGCCGCGGGCCCCGAACCCCGGCAGCCGCGCCAGGCACGACTGGAGGGGACAGCGACGATGCCGGCCGACGACACCGCGGACCGGAGGCCCGTCCGCCGGAGCTTCACGGGCCTGCGCCGCAGCGGCGGACCCGGCCTGGGCGGACCGTACCCCGCCATGGGTCCTGAGCCGTCCGGCGGCCCGTACGAACACGGCACCCGGCACCATCCGGCCCGGCCCGCAGGACAGCCCCCCGGACCCCGGCCCGTACTGCACCGCTGGGGCTTCCCGGGCGCTCCCGCGCTCCTGGGCCCCACCGCCGGCAGCGGAGCCGTCAGGCGCCCGGGAGCGGCCCGCCCGGGGCCCCTGGCCGGCCTCGGGCGCGGTCTGGCGCTGCGCGGCAGGGCGGCGGGAGCGGCCGTACGTCCCCCCGCGCCACGTGGGGGAGGCGGCGGGACCGGTACGCCGCGCCCGCCCGGGGGCGGCGGTCCGAGGCGCCTCTACGAGCGGGCGCGCCGCGCCTGGGACCGGCCGCTGACCGCGTACTACCTGATCCTCGGCAGCGGTCTGCTGATCACCCTGCTCGGCCTGGTGATGGTCTACTCCGCGTCGATGATCTACGCGCTCCAGCTCTCGCTGCCCTCGACCTACTTCTTCCGCAAGCAGTTCCTCGCGGTCGTCCTCGGCACCGGACTGCTGCTGCTCGCCTCCCGGATGCCGGGCAAGCTCCACCGGGCGCTGTCCTATCCGCTGCTGGTCGGCACCGTCTTCCTGATGGTGCTCGTGCAGGTCCCCGGGATAGGGCGGGCCGTCAAGGGCAACCAGAACTGGATCTATCTGGGCGGCCCGTTCCAGCTCCAGCCCAGCGAGTTCGCCAAGCTCGCGCTGATCCTGTGGGGCGCCGATCTGCTCGCCCGCAAACAGGACAAGAGACTGCTGTCCCAGTGGAAGCATCTGCTGGTGCCGCTCGTGCCCGTCGCGTTCATGCTGCTGGGGCTGATCATGCTCGGCGGCGACATGGGTACGGCGATCATCCTGACCGCCATCCTCTTCGGTCTGCTCTGGCTCGCGGGTGCTCCCACCAGGCTTTTCGCCGGGGTCTTCGCCATCACGGGCCTGGTCGCCTTCGTACTGATCAAGACCAGCGAGAACCGGCTCTCCCGGTTCGCGTGCATCGGTGCGACCGATCTCGGCCCGGAGGGCGAGTGCTGGCAGGCGGTCCACGGAATCTACGCCCTCGCCTCCGGCGGATGGTTCGGATCCGGCCTCGGCGCGAGTGTGGAAAAGTGGGGCCAACTGCCCGAACCGCACACCGACTTCATTTTCGCCATCACTGGGGAGGAACTGGGGCTGGCGGGGACGCTGTCGGTACTCGCCCTCTTCGCGGCTCTAGGCTATGCGGGTATCCGCGTGGCCGGACGCACGGAGGATCCCTTCGTGAGGTACGCGGCGGGAGGTGTGACCACCTGGATCGCGGCGCAGGCCGTGGTCAACATCGGTGCGGTGCTCGGTCTGCTGCCGATCGCCGGAGTCCCGCTCCCGCTGTTCTCCTACGGAGGGTCGGCCCTGCTGCCGACCATGTTCGCTATCGGGCTGTTGATCGCGTTCGCGCGAGAGGATCCCGCCGCGAAAGCGGCCCTGGCCATGCGACGGCCCGGGGTGAGATGGAAGACGATGAGACGGCGCGTCAAGAAGCGTCCGTCCGGAGAGCGGTGAATTTCGGTGCATGTCGTACTCGCCGGTGGGGGGACCGCCGGCCACATCGAGCCCGCGCTCGCCCTCGCGGACGCCCTGCGCAGGCAGGACCCCACCGTGGGGATCACGGCCCTCGGCACGGAGCGCGGCCTGGAGACCAGGCTCGTCCCCGAGCGGGGGTACGAGCTGGGGCTCATCCCCGCCGTACCGCTGCCGCGCAGGCCCACCCCGGAGCTGATCACCGTCCCCGGGCGGCTGCGCGGCACCATCAAGGCGGCCGAGCAGATCCTGGAGCGCACCAAGGCCGACTGTGTCGTGGGCTTCGGCGGCTATGTGGCCCTGCCCGGCTATCTCGCGGCCAAACGGCTCGGGGTGCCGATCATCGTCCACGAGGCCAACGCGAGGCCCGGGCTGGCCAACAAGATCGGCTCGCGGTACGCGGCCGGGGTGGCCGTCTCCACGCCGGACAGCAAGCTCCGGGGCGCCCGGTACATCGGCATCCCGCTGCGCCGTACGATCGCGACCCTGGACCGGGCGCGGGTGCGCCCCGAGGCGCGCGCGGCCTTCGGGCTCGACCCCAATCTGCCGACGCTGCTGGTCTCCGGCGGCTCGCAGGGCGCACGCCGGCTCAACGAGGTGATCCAGCAGATCGCCCCCGTGCTCCAGCGCTCCGGTATCCAGATCCTGCACGCGGTCGGTCCCAAGAATGAACTGCCCCGGGTGGACAACATGCCCGGAATGCCGCCCTATATCCCGGTACCGTATGTGGACCGGATGGATCTCGCGTACGCCGCGGCCGACATGATGCTCTGCCGCGCGGGCGCGATGACCGTCGCCGAACTCTCCGCCGTCGGGCTGCCCGCCGCCTATGTCCCGCTGCCGATCGGCAACGGCGAACAGCGGCTCAACGCCCAGCCGGTGGTGAAGGCCGGCGGCGGACTGCTGGTCGACGACGCCGAACTCACGCCCGAGTGGGTGCAGAGCCAGGTCCTTCCGGTGCTCGCCGACCCGCACCGGCTGTACGAGATGTCCCGCGCGGCAGCCGAGTTCGGCCGCAGGGACGCCGATGATCTGCTGGTCGGCATGGTGTACGAGGCGATCGCCAAACACCGTCAGGCATAGGGAGGCAGGGGAGCGTGGCCGGACCGACGACCGCCGAGCGCGGCGCACGACCGAGGTCGGAGTCCGGCCGCCCTCCCCAGGGTCCCCGGGCCCGTGGGCTCCGGCTGCCGGGCCGGCGGCTGATGATCGTACTGATCCTGGCGAGTCTGCTGATCGCGGGCTCCACCTGGGCGCTGTACGGCTCGGACTGGCTGCGGGTCGAGCGCGTGAGCGCCTCAGGTACCGAGGCGCTCACCCGTAAGGAAGTGGTCGCCGCCGCGGCCGTACCGGTCGGATCGCCGCTCATTTCCGTCGACACGGACGCGATCGGGGCCCGGCTCCGGCAGCGGCTGCCCCGTATCGACTCGGTCGAGGTGACCCGTTCATGGCCGCACGGAATCAGTCTGAAAGTGATCGAGCGAAAGCCCGTGCTGCTTATCGAAAAGGGCGCAAAGTTCATCGAAGTGGACGAGGACGGTGTACGTTTCGCCGAGGTGCAGAACGCGCCCCGCGGTGTGCCCCGACTCGAACTCGAATTGACGGTGGATCAGACCGCGGATCGGACTGCGGCGCCGCAGCGCTTCAGCACCGGCCGGCTGGTGCTCGAAGCGGTACGGGTCAGAAGTGAACTCCCCAGGAAAGTGGCCGTGGACGCCCGAGTGATCAGGGTCCGTTCGTACGACTCGATCTCCTTGGAGCTGACCGGCGGCCGTACGGTGATGTGGGGAAGCGGCGAGGACGGAGCGGCCAAGGCGCGTGCGCTCACCGCTCTGATGAAAGCGGCTCCCCGGTCCGGGTACTTCGATGTGAGTGCTCCCACCGCACCCGCGGTGGCAGGGAGTTGACGGACATATGCGCTGGCCAGCACCCTGGTTGGTCAGCGCTATGGGTGATCACATAGGGTGAAAAGAAAAACGGGAGGTTCGGCGTGTTCGTTGAACGTGCGCCACTTGTCGACTTAGTGTCCTGTTCGGAAGAGTCCAAGAAGCGGACACACTGGTAACCCTGAACTTCAACATCAGGGTTTGGGTCGGCGTTTCGGACCGTCCCATCGGCATCAGTCGTCGCGGCGCCACATCGGCGGAGCGGCGACACGTAACTCGAGGCGAGAGGCCTTCGACGTGGCAGCACCGCAGAACTACCTCGCAGTCATCAAGGTCATCGGTGTCGGCGGCGGTGGTGTCAATGCCATCAACCGAATGATCGAGGTCGGTCTCAAGGGTGTCGAGTTCATCGCGATCAACACGGACGCACAAGCCCTGTTGATGAGCGACGCCGACGTCAAGCTCGACGTCGGCCGGGAACTCACCCGCGGCCTCGGGGCCGGAGCCAACCCGGCAGTCGGCCGCAAGGCGGCAGAGGACCACCGTGAGGAGATCGAGGAGGTCCTCAAGGGGGCCGACATGGTCTTCGTCACCGCCGGGGAGGGCGGCGGCACCGGTACGGGCGGCGCGCCCGTCGTGGCCAATATCGCCCGCTCCCTGGGCGCCCTCACGATCGGTGTGGTCACCCGCCCGTTCACCTTCGAGGGCCGCCGCCGCGCCAACCAGGCCGAGGACGGCATCGCCGAACTCCGCGAAGAGGTCGACACCCTCATCGTCATCCCGAACGACCGGCTGCTGTCGATCTCGGACCGCCAGGTCAGTGTCCTGGACGCGTTCAAGTCCGCCGACCAGGTCCTGCTCTCGGGTGTCCAGGGCATCACCGACCTCATCACCACCCCCGGTCTGATCAACCTCGACTTCGCCGATGTCAAGTCCGTGATGTCCGAGGCCGGCTCGGCGCTCATGGGTATCGGCTCGGCCCGCGGCGACGACCGCGCGGTGGCCGCCGCCGAGATGGCGATCTCCTCGCCGCTGCTGGAAGCCTCCATCGACGGCGCCCGCGGCGTCCTGCTGTCCATCTCCGGCGGCTCGGACCTCGGTCTCTTCGAGATCAACGAGGCGGCGCAGCTCGTGAGCGAGGCCGCCCACCCCGAGGCCAACATCATCTTCGGCGCGGTCATCGACGACGCCCTGGGCGACGAGGTACGGGTCACCGTCATCGCGGCCGGCTTCGACGGCGGACAGCCCCCGGCCCGGCGCGAGACCGTGCTCGGCGCGGCGGGCAAGCGCGACGAGCAGCCGGCCCCGTCCCGGCAGGACACCGGCAGGTCCGGCGGACTCGGCACCGTACCGCCGCGCGAGGACCGTACCCCCAAGTCGGATCCCTCCCCGGCGGTCAGCGAGAAGCTCTCGCCGATGCACCCGCCGCACGTACCCCCGGCCCGTCCTTACCAGCAGGACAGCCAGGCCGAAGAGCTGGACGTCCCGGACTTCTTGAAGTGATACGGCAGCACGAAACCCTGAGCGGCGCGCACTTCGCCTTCACCGACCGGTGGGGCGGGGTGAGCGCCGCTCCGTATGAACGGCTCAATCTCGGCGGCGCGGTCGGTGACGACCCCGGTGCGGTACGGACCAATCGCGAACTCGCCGCGAAGTCCCTGGCGCTCGACCCCGCGCGGGTCGTCTGGATGAACCAGGTGCACGGCCGCGATGTGGCGGTCGTCGAAGGACCGTGGACGGACGGGGAGATCCCCGCCGTCGACGCGATCGTCACCGTACGGCGCGGGCTCGCTCTCGCCGTACTCACCGCGGACTGCGTCCCCGTACTGCTGGCCGATCCGGCCGCCGGGATCGTGGCCGCCGCCCACGCGGGCCGGCCCGGCATGATCGCCGGAATCGTACCGGCCGCCGTCGAGGCCATGATCGCGCTGGGCGCGGAACCGGCCAGAATCACCGCACGTACCGGACCGGCTGTCTGCGGACGCTGTTACGAGGTCCCGGCGGCCATGCGGGACGAGGTCGCCGCCGCCGTACCGGAAGCATGGTCCGAGACGAGCTGGTCCACCCCGGCCGTCGATGTCACCGCCGGAGTGCACGCGCAGCTCGCGGCCCTGGGGGTGGTGGACCGGCAGCACTGCGGGGTCTGCACACTGGAGTCGGACGACCACTACTCGTACCGCCGCGACCGCACGACCGGGCGGCTCGCCGGCTATGTCTGGCTGGACCGATAGCGCATGAACGACCGCAGGAGCGAACTCGCGGCGAATCTCGCCCTGGTGGAGGAGCGCATCGTCTCCGCCTGCGCGGCGGCGGGCCGCAAGCGCGAGGAGGTGACCCTGATCGTGGTCACCAAGACCTACCCGGCGAGCGATGTACGGCTGCTCCATGAACTCGGCGTACGGCATGTGGCCGAGAACCGTGATCAGGACGCCGCCCCCAAGGCGGCGGCTTGCTCGGATTTGTCGCTTACGTGGCATTTCGTGGGTCAGTTGCAGACGAACAAGGTCCGTTCCGTCGCCAGTTATGCCGATGTCGTACAGTCCGTCGACCGGATCAGACTGGTTTCTGCGCTCTCCGCCGCGGCGGTGCGCGCGGGGCGCGAGCCGGTCTGTCTGATCCAGGTCGCGCTCGACGCGGAGTCGGGCGAGCGGGGTGCGAGAGGGGGCGTGGCGCCCGGCGGAATCGAGGAGTTGGCGGCGGCGGTGGACCGGGCGCCGGGGCTGCGGCTCGGCGGTCTGATGACCGTGGCGCCGCTCGCCGGTCCGTACGCGGGCCGTCAACGGGCGGCGTTCGAGCGGCTGCTGGAATTGTCATCCCGCCTGCGCGCGGACCATCCTGCTGCGAACATGGTCTCCGCAGGGATGAGCGCGGACCTTGAGGACGCCGTGATGGCCGGAGCGACACTTGTTCGCGTCGGTACGGCGGTACTCGGAGTCCGACCCCGGCTCGGGTAACGTCGCGAAGCAAGTCGGACCACAGCAGAAAATATGGTCATTTCCGCCGAAAGGCGGGCAGGCCTAGTGGATCGCGGGCACTTGGTGACGAGGCCGATCCACCACAGAGCGGAGGACTCAGAGCATGGCCGGCGCGATGCGCAAGATGGCGGTCTACCTCGGCCTCGTGGAGGACGATGGGTACGACGGCCGGGGTTTTGACCCCGACGACGATTTCGAACCCGAGCCGGAGCCCGAGCGGGACCACCGGCGCCACCAGCCCGTGCACCAGCAGGAGCGCGAGCGGGAACGGGAGCGTGAGGAGCCGGTACGGGTGATCCCGCCGCCGCCCGCGCAGCGCGACCGGGAGCGCGAACCGGTGTCGCTGGGGGCGGAAAACGGACGTCCGGCACGAATCGCCCCCGTGGCATCCATCACACCTGAACGTCCCAGTCTGGAGAAGAACGCACCGGTGATCATGCCCAAGGTCGTGTCCGAGCGGGAGCCGTACCGCATCACCACATTGCACCCGCGGACCTACAACGAGGCCCGTACCATCGGGGAACACTTCCGCGAGGGCACTCCGGTGATCATGAATCTCACGGAGATGGACGACACCGATGCGAAGCGACTTGTCGACTTTGCCGCGGGACTGGTCTTCGGTCTCCATGGCAGCATTGAGCGGGTGACGCAGAAGGTGTTCCTGCTGTCTCCTGCTAACGTCGATGTCACGGCGGAGGACAAGGCCCGCATCGCAGAGGGCGGGTTCTTCAACCAGAGCTAGGAACAGAGCACCGGGAACGACCCGGTCGAGCGGCGGGAACGGCCCGGCGCGCGACCGGACCAGAGTGAGCCAGGGGAGAGGGAAGCAGCGGGATGGGCGTCGCACTACAGGTGGTCTACATCGCGCTGATGTGCTTCCTCATCGTGCTTATTTTCCGGTTGGTCATGGACTACGTCTTCCAGTTCGCCCGCTCATGGCAGCCCGGCAAGGCGATGGTGGTCGTTCTGGAGGCCACCTACACTGTCACCGATCCACCGCTCAAGCTTCTTCGGCGGTTCATCCCGCCGTTGCGTCTCGGGGGCGTGGCACTCGACCTGTCCTTCTTCGTTCTGATGATCATCGTCTACATCCTGATCTCGCTTGTGAGCACTCTTGCGAGGGGGATGTGAACGATACGGTCTTGCCGACTGCCGACGACTACGTAGAGGTGAAGAAGAGATGCCATTGACCCCTGAGGACGTGCGGAACAAGCAGTTCACGACCGTCCGCCTCCGAGAGGGCTACGACGAGGACGAGGTCGATGCCTTTCTCGACGAGGTCGAGGCCGAACTGACCCGCCTGCTCCGCGAGAACGAGGATCTGCGCGCGAAGCTGGCAGCGGCGACGCGTGCCGCCGCGCAGAACCAACAGCAGCAGGGCATGCGCAAGCCTCCGGAACAGCAGGACCGGCCCGGTGCTCCTGTCCCCGCCGCCATATCCGGACCGCCGGTTCAGCAGCAGCCGCCGCAGATGGGGCCGCCCCAGTTGCCCGGTGGCGCACCGCAGCTTCCCGCGGGACCGAGTGGCCACGGCCACGGTCCGCAGGGTCATGACCCGCGCGCCCAGCAGCACGGCCCCGGCCCGATGCAGGGCGGCCCCATGCAGCAGGGCGGCCCGATGGGTCAGGGCGGTCCGATGCAGGGCGGTCCCATGGGTGGACCGATGGGTCAGGGCGGACCCATGCAGGGTGGCCCCATGGGCGGACCGATGGGCGGTCCCATGGGCGGCCACGGCCCGCAGATGCAGCAGCCCGGTCAGGGCCCCGGCGGCGACAGCGCCGCGCGGGTGCTCTCGCTGGCGCAGCAGACCGCGGACCAGGCGATCGCGGAGGCGCGCTCCGAGGCGAACAAGATCGTCGGCGAGGCGCGCAGCCGGGCCGAGGGCCTGGAGCGCGACGCGCGCGCCAAGGCGGACGCGCTGGAGCGGGACGCGCAGGAGAAGCACCGTGTCGCGATGGGGTCGCTGGAGTCGGCGCGCGCGACGCTGGAGCGCAAGGTCGAGGACCTGCGGGGCTTTGAGCGCGAGTACCGGACGCGGCTGAAGTCGTACCTGGAGAGCCAGCTCCGTCAGCTTGAGACCCAGGCGGACGACTCGCTGGCACCGCCGCGGACGCCGGCGACGGCTTCGCTGCCGCCGTCCCCGTCGATGGCTCCGGCGGGCGCCGGGGCGATGGGGCACGGTATGGGCGGCGGTCCGTCCATGGGCCACGGCGGTCCGTCGGGCCCGTCGTACGGCGGGCAGCAGCAGATGTCCCCGGCGATGACGCAGCCGATGGCGCCGGTGCGGCCGCAGGCGCCGCAGCCGATGCAGCAGGCGCCGTCGCCGATGCGGGGGTTTCTGATCGATGAGGATGACAACTGACGGGGGTGCGCGCGGGTAGCGCGCGGCGGTCGGCAGTCTGAAGGGCCGGGCCCGGGGCCACTCCCCGGGCCCGGCCCTTTGTCGTACCCCTGACCAGGCTCCGGGTCCGGCTCCGCTGCGCGGGGCTGTCCCCTCCCCGCCCCTTCCCGAAACCGGGGGCAGGCCCCCGGACCCCCGGCGCCCGATGCGCCGGCTTCGCGGCGCCGGACGGATTTACGGGGGGGCGGGCCCCCGGCGGGCTGCCGCCCGGTGCGCCGGCTTCGCGGCGCTGGGCGGGTATGCGGGGCGAGCCCCCGGCGCCAGCTTCGCGGCGCGGGTGGATATGCGGGGGTAGGCCCCCGAACCCCCAGGCACGCTGGCTCCGCGGCGGTGGGTGGGTATTTGGGGGTGGGCCCCCCGGCGGGCCGCTGCCCGGTGGGCCGGCTTCGCGGCGCCCAGTTGATATGCGGGGCGCGTCCCGAACCTCTGGCGGGCTGCCGCCCGGTGCGCTGGCCCGGGTGTGCCGGGTTTGGGGTGCGGCCCCGGTTGGGGTTCAGGGGCGGAGCCCCTGGGAGTGGGGAGGGGCGGGGTAGGGGAAAGGATCCCCGCCCGCCCCCCGGCGTCAGGACTTGCGGAGGTGGAATGTCAGGGACAGGGCTTCGTCTGTGAAGGGGGGGCCGTAGGAGTCGGGCTCGGGGGACTGGGTGAAGGTGGTGGCCAGGACCTCGTCCGCGATCAGCGTCGCGTGTTCCGTCAGGGCTTCCGCCGTCTCCGGGGACGTGCTCGTCCAGCGGACGTCGATCCGGTCCGCCACATCCAGGCCGCTGTTCTTGCGCGCCTCCTGGATCAGGCGGATCGCGTCCCGCGCCAGCCCCGCGAGCCGCAGCTCCGGCGTGATCTCCAGGTCGAGCGCGACCGTCGCGCCCGCGTCGGACGCCACCGACCAGCCCTCCCGCGGTGTCTCCGTGATGATGACCTCCTCCGGGGAGAGGGAGACCAGCTCCCCGTCCACCGTCACCGCCGCCTCACCCTCGCGCAGCGCCAGCGACAGCTCCGCCGCGTCCGCCTCCGCGACCGCCTTCGCCACCGCCTGGACGCCCTTGCCGAAGCGCTTGCCCAGCGCCCGGAAGTTCGCCTTCGCCGTGGTGTCGACCAGCGAGCCGCCCACCTCGGCGAGCGTCGCCAGCGAGGAGACATTCAGCTCGTCGGTGATCTGCCCCCGCAGCTCGGGCGAGAGCGTCTCGAACCCGGTCGCCGCGATCAGCGCGCGCGACAGCGGCTGCCGGGTCTTCACCCCCGACTCCGCCCGCGTCGCCCGGCCCAGCTCCACCAGCCTCCGTACCAGCGCCATCTGCTGCGAGAGCGCCGGGTCGACCGCCGTGAGGTCGGGCTCCGGCCAGGTCGCGAGATGCACCGACTCGACCGCGTCCGGCGTCACCGGCACCACCATGTCCTGCCAGACCCGCTCCGTGATGAACGGCGTCAGCGGTGCCATCAGCCGCGTGACCGTCTCCACCACATCGTGCAGCGTGCGCAGCGCCGCCTTGTCGCCCTGCCAGAAGCGGCGGCGCGAGCGGCGGACGTACCAGTTGGACAGGTCGTCCACGAACGCCGACAGCAGCTTGCCGGTGCGCTGCGTGTCGTACGTCTCCATCGCCCGCGTCGTCCGGTCGACCAGCGTGTGCAGCTCACCGAGCAGCCAGCGGTCCAGCAGCGGCCGGTCGGCCGGCGCCGGGTCGGCCGCGCTGGGTGCCCAGCCGGACGTACGGGCGTACAGGGCCTGGAAGGCCACCGTGTTCCAGTACGTCAGCAGTGTCTTGCGGACGACCTCCTGGATCGTGCCGTGCCCGACGCGCCGCGCCGCCCAGGGGGAGCCGCCGGCCGCCATGAACCAGCGGACCGCGTCCGCGCCGTGCTGGTCCATCAGCGGGATCGGCTGGAGGATATTGCCCAGGTGCTTGGACATCTTCCGGCCGTCCTCGGCGAGGATGTGGCCGAGGCAGACCACGTTCTCGTACGACGACTTGTCGAACACCAGGGTGCCGACGGCCATCAGCGTGTAGAACCAGCCGCGGGTCTGGTCGATCGCCTCCGAGATGAACTGCGCCGGGTAGCGCTTCTCGAAGAGGTCCTTGTTCTTGTACGGGTAGCCCCACTGCGCGAACGGCATCGAACCCGAGTCGTACCAGGCGTCGATGACCTCCGGGACCCGGACCGCCTCCAGCGAGCAGCCCTCGGCGGGGCAGGTGAAGGTGACGGCGTCGATGAAGGGGCGGTGCGGGTCCAGGGCGGACTGGTCGGTGCCCGTCAGCTCCGTCAGCTCGGCGCGCGAGCCCACACAGGTCAGATGGTTCTCCTCGCAGCGCCAGATGGGCAGCGGGGTGCCCCAGTAGCGGTTGCGGGAGAGCGCCCAGTCGACGTTGTTGTCGAGCCAGTCGCCGTACCGGCCGTGCTTGACCGAGTCCGGGAACCAGTTGGTCTTCTCGTTCTCGTCGAGCAGCCGGTCCTTGATCACGGTCGTACGGATGTACCAGGACGGCTGCGCGTAGTAGAGCAGCGCGGTGTGGCAGCGCCAGCAGTGCGGGTAGCTGTGCTCGTACGGGACGTGCCGGAACAGCAGGCCGCGCTCGCGCAGGTCCTCGGTCAGCGCTTCGTCGGCCTTCTTGAAGAAGACACCACCGACCAGCGGGACGTCCTCCTCGAAGGTGCCGTCCGGGCGGACCGGGTTGACGACAGGCAGTCCGTACGCGCGGCCGACCTTGAGGTCGTCCTCGCCGAAGGCCGGGGACTGGTGGACCAGGCCCGTACCGTCCTCCGTGGTGACGTACTCGGCGTTGACGACATAGTGCGCCTCGGTGCCGTCGGGGAAGCCGATCAGCGTGAAGGGACGGTCGTACGTCCAGCGCTCCATCTCACGGCCGGTGAAGGTCTCGCCGGTCGCCTCCCAGCCCTCGCCCAGCGCCTTCTCCAGCAGCGGCCGGGCCACGACGAGCTTCTCCTGGCCATCGGTGGCGACGACGTACTCGACCTCGGGGTGCGCGGCCACGGCGGTGTTCGAGACGAGGGTCCACGGTGTGGTCGTCCACACCAGCAGCGACGCCTGGCCGGCGAGCGGTCCCGAGGTGAGCGGGAAGCGGACATAGACCGAGGGGTCGACGATCGTCTCGTACCCCTGAGCCAGCTCGTGGTCGGAGAGACCGGTCTGGTCGCGCGGGCACCAGGGAGCGACGCGGTAGTCCTGGACCAGCAGGCCCTTGCCGAAGATCTCCTTCAGCGACCACCAGACGGAGTCGATGTACTCCGGGTCCATGGTGCGGTACGCGTCGTCCAGATCGACCCAGTACCCCATGCGGGTCGTCAGCTCGGCGAATGCGTCGGTGTGCCGGGTCACGGACGCGCGGCACCGGTCGTTGAACTCGGCGATGCCGTACGCCTCGATGTCCTTCTTGCCGTCGAAGCCCAGCTCCTTCTCGACCGCCAGCTCCACGGGCAGGCCGTGGCAGTCCCAGCCGGCCTTGCGGGCGACGTGGTAGCCGCGCATGGTGCGGAAGCGCGGGAAGACGTCCTTGAAGACGCGGGCCTCGATGTGGTGGGCGCCCGGCATGCCGTTGGCGGTGGGCGGGCCCTCGTAGAACACCCACTCGGGGCGGCCCTCGGACCGTTCCAGGCTCTTGTCGAAGATCTTGCTCTCACGCCAGAAATCGAGCACGGCGTGCTCCAGCGCGGGCAGGTCGACCTGGGCGGGCACCTGGCGGTACTGGGGCGGGGTCACTGGTGTCATGGGGCGCTTCCTCCGGCGGAACTGCGACTTCTCCGTCGGAGGGACGAGAGCATCGCTCCCGCGGTACCACCCTCCTTGGCCCCGGGCGTGCACCGCCCGTGGCCCCCTCATTGGGGTCGCGCTGCCGGTTCTACTCACCCCGGTCCGGACTCGGACCTGGGCTTTCTTCCGGCGGCTCCGGGGTGATCCTTCACTTCGCGCTCTGCCCCCGGGCTCGCACCGTCCCCGGGTCGCTCATGGCCGCGTACGACGCTACTCGTCCCCATCCACGCCTTTCGCTGGGCCCAAGTGTACGGGGCGGTGGCAGGCGGGGCCGACCGGTTTTCCGCAGGGGTGCGACGGGGCTTTTCGGCAGGGGTGCCGTACGGCCGAACGTATGACCCGAATGGTGATACCGGCCTTTTTACGGTTCGTGGCCGGCCGGCGGCGGATTACCGGGCGGGGAGCTGGGCACAACGGATGCAGGCTCGTCTTGTCACGCCAGGGGAGGGGCCGAACCGGCGGCGTGCCCCGTTGCCGCGGGGCTGGTGTCGATTTATCGTCCCAGCACGATTCGCGAGCAAGATCACAATGTGCGAAGGGGCCGCGGCCATGGTGGCGAAGAAGACCGCCGCGAAGCAGTCGTCCGCGGCGCGGCCTAAGGCCAGGAGCGCCGCCAGGACCACGGCGAAGACCATGGCGCGGTCCTCAGCGGCGAAGAAGGCGCCGGCGAACCAGACCACCGCGAAGAAGACCTCGATGAACCAGGCCACCACGAACAAGGCCACCACCAAGAGGGCCGCCGCCACCACCAAGAAGGCACCGGCCAAGAAGACGGCCGCGAAGAAAGCGCCGGCCAAGAAGGCACCCGCCAAGAAGGCCGCCGCGAAGAAGACACCGGCCGAGCGGGCACCGGCGAAGCGGACGCCGGCCAGGAAAGCAACGGCAAGGAAGGCAGCGGCCAAGAAGGCACCGGCCAAGAAGGCGTCGGGAAAGCAGGCGTCGGGAAAGCAGGCGGCGGCCAGGAAAACGCCGGCCGAGAAGGCACCGGCCGGGAAGGCCGACGCGGAGAAGACAGCCGCGAAGAAGGCAGCGAAAAAGGCGCCCGCGAGCAGGGCACCTGCGAAGAAGGCCGCGTCCGCGGCCAAGGGGGCGGCCAAGGCCGCGGAACAGACGGGAGCCAAAACGGTGGGAGCGAAGAAGACTGCGGGCGGCAGGAGCACGGCGTCCGGCGAGCCCGCCACGGTGGCCGCGACAGCGGTCCCCACGGCGCGCGCCGCCGCGACACCCCCCGAGGAGCTGGCCGTACGGCCCGGCGAGGACCCGTGGACCGCGGAGGAGGTCGACGCGGCACGGGACGAGCTGGAGGGCGAGATCGCCCGGCTGACCGCCGAGATCACCTCGTCCGAGACCGCGCTGGTCGGGCTGATGCGGGACTCCGGGGACGGGGCCGGCGACGACGACGCGGACACCGGCACCAAGAACATCACGCGCGAGCACGAGATGGCGCTCGCCGCCAACGCCCGCGAGATGCTGGAACAGACCGAGCGCGCGCTGCAGCGGCTCGACTCCGGTACGTACGGACTCTGCGAGATCTGCGGCAACCCCATCGGCAAGGCCAGGATGCAGGCGTTCCCGCGGGCCACGCTGTGCGTGGAGGACAAACAAAGGCAGGAACGTCGAGGCTGAAGGCGTACGGGTGTGCCGTACGCTCGTCCTCAGTCAGGCGTCTAGGTTGAGGGACTCAGGTGGCAGAGGCGGAGCGCGTTATCGGTACACCGGATGGTCCGGATGTTGACGACGAGACCGCGGCTCCCGCGGAGGGGACCGCGGCCGGGCCGTCCGGGTCCGCCGCGGGGCAGGGCGAGTCCGGGACCGGGCAGCCTGCGCAGGCCGAGCCGGCCCAGCAGCCCGGGTCGTCGAGGGGCAGGCGGAGGATCGCCGCGCTCTTCACCGTCGCCGTCCTGGCCTATCTGCTGGACCTCGGCACCAAGATGCTCGTGGTGGCCAAGCTGGAGCACCACGAGCCGATCGAGGTCATCGGCGATCTGCTGAAGTTCGAGGCCATCAGGAACCCCGGCGCCGCCTTCGGCGTCGGCGAGGCCTTCACGGTGATCTTCACGATCATCGCGGCCACCGTGATCGTGGTGATCGCCCGGCTGGCGCGCAAGCTCTACAGCCTGCCCTGGGCGATCGCGCTCGGGCTGCTGCTCGGCGGGGCGCTGGGCAATCTCACCGACCGGATCTTCCGCTCGCCCGGGGTCTTCCAGGGCGCGGTCGTGGACTTCATCGCCCCGGCGCACTTCGCGGTCTTCAATCTCGCCGACTCGGCGATCGTCTGCGGCGGCATTCTCATCGTGCTGCTGTCGTTCCGGGGCCTCGACCCCGACGGGACCGTTCACAAGGACTGACCGGGTCACAAGGACTGACCGGTACCGACCACCGGCACCGACCGTCCACAGGCACCGCACGGGACAACCCGGGCCGGACCGGGTTGTCCACAGGCGGGACCGGCCACCAGGCCCGACAGGGCATACTCGACGAGTGAGCTTTCCCGAGATCAGAACGCTGCCCGTACCCGACGGCCTGGAGGGCGAGCGGGTCGACGCCGCCATTGCCCGCATGTTCGGGTTCTCCCGTACGAAGGCGGCGGAGCTGGCCGCCACCGGCAAGGTCCAGGTCGACGGCTCCGTCGTCGGCAAGTCCGAGCGGGTCAACGGCGGCGCCTGGCTCGAAGTGGAGATGCCTCCGGCGGCGGCGCCCGTGGAGATCGTGGCCGAGCCCGTCGAGGGCATGGAGATCGTCCATGACGACGACGACATCGTCGTGATCGTCAAGCCGGTCGGGGTGGCCGCGCACCCGAGCCCGGGCTGGACGGGTACGACGGTCATCGGGGGCCTCGCCGCGGCCGGGTACCGGATCTCGACCTCCGGGGCGGCCGAGCGGCAGGGCATTGTGCACCGGCTGGACGTCGGGACCTCGGGGCTGATGGTCGTGGCCAAGTCGGAGCGCGCGTACACCCTGCTCAAGGGGCAGTTCCGGGACCGGGTCGTCGACAAGCGGTACCACGCGCTGGTGCAGGGGCATCCGGACCCGATGAGCGGGACCATCGACGCTCCGATCGGGCGGCATCCGCAGCACGACTACAAGTGGGCGGTGACCGCGGAGGGCAAGCCGTCGGTCACGCACTACGACCTGATCGAGGCGTTCCGGTCGGCCTCGCTGCTGGACATCAAGCTGGAGACGGGCCGTACGCACCAGATCCGGGTGCACATGGCCGCGCACCGGCATCCCTGTGTGGGGGATCTGACCTATGGGGCCGATCCGACGCTGGCGAAGCGGCTGGGGCTGACCCGGCAGTGGCTGCACGCGGTGCGGCTGGGCTTCGAGCACCCGGCGGACGGGCAGTGGGTGGAGTTCTCCAGTACGTACCCCGAGGATCTTCAGCAGGCGCTGGACCGGGTCAGGGCGGAGAGCAACGGATGACCGGGGGCTTCACGATCCGGGTGGCGACAGATCCGGCGGACATCGAGGCGTGCTTCTCGGTCCGCAAGGAGGTCTTCGTCGTCGAGCAGCGGGTCGCCGAGGACATCGAGTACGACGGGCGGGACGAGCAGGCGCTCCAGGTGCTGGCCGTCCGCGACGACGGGACACCGCTGGGCACCGGACGGCTGCTGTACGGCCCCGAGGCCGCGGACCGGACCGGCGGGGACCCGGCTGTGGGCTCGCTGGGGCGGCTCGCGGTCACCGCGGCGGCCCGGGGCCGGGGTGTCGGCGCCGCGCTGGTGCGGGCCATCGAGGACGCGGCCCGGGAGCTGGGCCTCGCGGTGGTGGATCTGCACGCGCAGTCGCATGCGCTGGGGTTCTACGAGCGGCTGGGGTACGAGGCGTACGGACCCGAGTTCATGGACGCGGGCATACCGCACCGCTCGATGCGCCGCGCCGTCCAGGACCCGCCGCCGGCCCGGGGCTGATCGCCGTACGGGGCTGCCACGGTCCGGCTCCGGCCTGCCGCGGTCCGGCCTCGGCCCCGCTTCCGGCTCGGCAGCGGTCCGGACGGGCGTACGGGAGTGCCTGGCATGGCGGCGGTCCCGGTCGCCGACGGCCGTCATCGAGACCGCTGTTGAGGTTCCTGACCATCGAGGCTTGTGAGCACAGGAGGGCGCATCGTGGACCAACTGGCCCTGCTGCTCGTGCTGTTGCTCGGCGCGGTGGTCACGGTGCCGCTGGGGGAGCGGCTCCGGCTGCCCGCGCCGGTGCTGATGACCCTCCTGGGGATCGTGCTGGCGCTGCTGCCCTTCGTACCGAATGTCCAGGTGCCCCCGGACTTCATCCTGCCGCTGCTGCTGCCGCCCCTGCTCTACGCCGCCGTACAGCGCACCTCCTGGCGGCAGTTCGCCGCCAACAAGCGCCCCATCTTCCTGCTCGCGGTCGCGCTGGTCTTCGTCACGACGGCGGCGGTCGCGGCGGTCGCCCACTCCGTCGTGCCCGGCCTCCCCATCGCCGCCGCCGTCGCGCTCGGCGCGCTGGTGGCGCCGCCCGATCCGGTCGCCGCGACCGCCGTCGCCGGTTCGCTCGGGCTGCCCCGGCGGCTGGTCTCGATCCTGGAGGGCGAAGGCCTCTTCAACGATGTCACCGCGATCGTGCTCTACCACGTGGCGATCGCGGCGGCCGTCAGCGGCACCTTCTCCTGGCCCGGCGCGGCCGGGTCGTTCGTGCTCTCCGCGGTGGTGGCCGTGGCGGTGGGACTCGCGCTGGGCTGGATCTCCAACAAGCTGATGTCGCTGCTCGGGGACGCGACCCTCCAGGTCGGGCTCACGCTCCTGGTGCCGTTCGTCAGTTACGTGCTGGCGGAGGAGCTGCTCGGCTCGGGCGTCCTCGCCGTCCTCACCACCGCGCTCTTCCTCGCCGAGCACACCGCGGACGCGGACGATGTGATGGGGCGGCTGGCCGGCAACTCGTTCTGGCAGATCGTCGATGTCCTGGTGACCGGTGTCGCCTTCGGCCTCATCGGGCTGGAGCTTCACAACGCCTTCGGCGCCGCCGGGCTCGGGGTGGGCCGGATGCTCGGCTGGGGCGCGATGGTCGTCGGGGTCGTCGTGGGCGTACGGCTGCTCTGGCTGCTGCCGGCCACCTGGGCGGCCAAGCGGATGCACAAGCTCCGCGACTACGACGAGGACATCCCCGTCGGCTGGCGCGAGACCGTGGTGATGTGGTGGGCCGGGATGCGCGGGGTGGCCTCGGTCGCGCTGGCGCTGGCGATCCCGCTGGAGACCGACACGGGGCATCCGTTCCCGGGCCGGGACGAGATCATCTTCATCGCCTTCGCGGTCATCGTGACCACCCTGGTGTTCCAGGGGCTGACCCTGCCCTGGCTGGTGCGGAGACTCGGCGTACGGGCCGACACGGGCGCCGAGCGCGAGCTGGAGCACTCGCTCGCCGTGCGCGCGGCGAAGGCGGCCAGACGCAGGCTCAAGGAGATCGAGGGTGTCGAGGAGCTGCCGGAGGACATCAGCGAGCGGCTGTTGCGGGCGGCGTTCGACATCGGCGTACGGATCAGCCCCGACATCGTCGACGACGAGCGGCGGGAATGGGTCGTGGGCCGGGTGGCCCGGCTCAGGACCATGCAGCGCATCCAGCGCGAGATGATGTCGGCGGCCCGGCACGAGGTCCTCGCGGCCCGCAGCGAACCGGGCACGGATCCCGAGGTCGTCGACCGCGTCCTGCGCCACTTGGATGTCCGCAGCATGCGGTGAGGCGCGGGCGCCCGTCAGCCCCGGGCGGGGCGCGGACGGTCGGGGTCCTCGGCGCGGGCAACTCCGGCCGCGTCGCCGTCCTCCCGTTCCGTACGGCTCTGCGACGGCAGGACCGCCGCGGGTGCCATACCGATCCTCGGCAGGGCGTACGGATGCTGGTCGGCCAGCCAGGCCAGCATCCGCTCCCGTACATCGCACCGCGCCGTCCACAGGTCGTCTGCGTCCTTGGCCGTGACCACCGCGCGTACCTCCATGGTGCTCGGCGTGGTGTCCGTGACTGCGAGATTCCAGGCGCGGCCGTCCCAGGCAGGGCACTCCAGCAGGATCGCGTGCAGCTTCTCGCGCATCAGCGGCACCGGCGCCGAGTGGTCGAGGTGGAAGAAGACCGTGCCGGTCATCTGGATCCCGCCGCGCGACCAGTTCTCGAACGGCTTGCTGGTGAAGTACGACACGGGCATCGTGATGCGCCGCTCGTCCCAGGTCCGTACCGCGAGGAAGGTGAGCGTGACCTCTTCGACCACGCCCCACTCGCCGTCCACCACCACGGTGTCGCCGATCCGCACCATGTCGCCGAACGCGATCTGGAAGCCCGCGAAGAGATTGCCGAGCGTGGACTGCGCGGCGATGCCCGCGACGATCCCGATGATGCCCGCGGAGGCCAGCATCGAGGTACCGAGGGCCCGCATGTCGGGGAAGGTGAGCAGGATCGCCGCCACGGCCACGACCACGACGACCGCGGTCACGATCCGCATGATCAGGGTGACCTGCGTACGGACCCGGCGGACCCGGGCCGGGTCGCGGGTGGCGGAGGCGTAACGGTCGTACGCCGACTCGACCACCGCCGAGGCGATCCGTACGGCCAGCCACGCGCCCGCGCCGATGAGCACCAGCGACAGCGCACGGCCGATCCCCGCGTCATGGTCTTCGAGGATCCCCCACCCGGTCTCCCGGAACGAACCGCGCAGCAGCGCCGTGAGCAGGACCAGCCGCAGCGGCGTCCGGCACTCGCGCAGCAGCCCCCACAGCGGGACCCCGGGGCGGCGCCGGTCGGCGCGCCGCAGCAGCAGGTCGGCCGCCCAGCCGATGGCGAGGGCGAGCAGGACCGCGCCCCCGAGCACGGTCAGCGGACGCAGTACGTTCTCCATGGTTCCCTCGCTGGGACGACGGCACGGGCGGCTGGCAGGATGGCCGGATGGACATCATGCTCTTCCATTCCGTCTACGGTCTGCGTCCCGGGGTGCGCGCGGCGGCCGACCGGCTGCGCGCCGCGGGGCATCAGGTGCATCTGCCCGACCTCTTCGAGGGGCAGGTCTTCGGGACCGCGGAGGGGGGCAGGAAGCTGCGGGAGGAGATCGGCCACGAGGAACTGCTGCGGCGGGCGGTCCTGGCCGCGGCCCCGTACTCCGAGCGCGGTCTGGTGTACGCGGGGTTCTCGCTCGGGGGCTCCATCGCACAGAATCTGGCGCTGGGCGACACCAAGGCGCGCGGGCTGCTGCTGATGCACGGCACGTCCGACATCGCGGACAACGCCTCCGTCGACGAACTGCCCGTACAGCTCCATGTCGCGGACCCGGACGTGTCCGAGCCGCACGACTGGCTGACCGCGTGGTATCTGCGGATGCGGCGGGCCGGGGCCGATGTGGAGATCTACCGCTACCCGGGGGTGGGGCACCTCTACACGGACCCGGACCTGCCGGACTACGACAAGGCGGCGGCCGAGGAGACCTGGCGGACCGGACTGGCGTTCATCGCGTCACTCTGAGGCCCGGTCGCGCAGGGGCTCGTGCCGCGCTGAGGCCGGTGTCCTGCCGGGGTTTGTGCCACTTCAGCCGCCGCCTCGTTCCGTCGTGAGGGCGCGTCAGCGTACGGGCTGGTCCGCCCGTTCCACCCGCTGGGAGCCGGACAGGGTCCGGTACGAGCGGGCCCAGGAGGTGGTCGCCCCGGGGTCCGTCCGGTCGGAGACGGTGTAGTAGTCCATCTGCGCCCGCTCGGCGGTGACATCGAGGACGCCGTAGCCGTGGTGGTCCATGTCCACCCACTTCACATGGCGGTTGGCGAGCTTCACTGCCGCCGACGCGACCACGGAGACCGTTCCCGCCGGGACACGCAGGATGTCGTCGAGGTTGTCGGAGGTGACCGAGGTGACCACGAACTCCGTGGCGGCGGAGGCGGAGAGCGGATAGGTGGCCGCGGTCACCGGCACCTCGTTGGCCCAGGCCATGTGGATGTCACCGGTCAGGAAGACGGTGTTCCTGATCCCGCGCTGGGTGAGATGCGTGAGGAGTTCCTTGCGGTCGTGCGTATAGCCGTCCCACTGGTCGACATTGACCGCGAGGCCCTCCTTGGGCAGGCCCAGCAACTCGGCTATCGGGCCCAGCAGATGGGCGGGTACGGAGCCGAAGGCGACCGGCGAGATCATCACCGAGGTGCCGACCAGCTTCCAGGCGGTGTCCGAGCCCGCCAGGCCCGCCTTCAGCCAGTCGAGCTGGGCGCGGCCGGTGATCGTACGCTCCGGGTCGTCCACCGCGCCGCTGCCGACGCCCGTCTGCTGCGAGCGGAAGGAGCGCAGGTCCAGCAGGTGCAGATCGGCGAGCGAGCCGAAGCGGAGCCGGCGGTAGACCGTGCCCTCGGTGGAGGCGCGGACGGGCATCCACTCGAAGTACGCCTGCCGGGCCGCCGCCGCTCGGTCGGCCCAGGAGCCCTCCGTACCCGGTGTGTGGTTCTGCGCGCCGCCCGACCAGGCGTCGTTGGCGAACTCGTGGTCGTCCCAGATGGCGATCACGGGATGGGTGGCGTGCAGGGCCGCCAGATCGGGGTCCGACTTGTAACGGCCGTGGCGGGTGCGGTAGTCGGCGAGGCTGATGATCTCGTGCTCCGGCTCGTGCCGCCGTACGGTGTACTCCGCCGCGGGGAAGTCGCCGGTCGCGTACTCGTACAGGTAGTCGCCGAGGTGGAGGACGGCGTCCAGGTCGGCGCGGGCGGCGAGATGGCGGTACGCGGAGAAGTACCCGGCCTCCCAGTTGGCACAGGAGACCACTCCGAAGCGCACACCCGGTGCGGCGGCGTCGGGGGCGGGGGCGGTGCGCGTACGGCCGACAGGCGAGACGGTCCCGCCGGCGGTGAACCGGAAGTAATAGGTGCTCGCCTGGCGGAGACCCCTTACATCGGCCTTGACGGTGTGGTCCGAGGCGGCCCGTGCGACGGTGGCGCCCCGGGCGACGACGGAGGCGAACTGCCGGTCCTCGGCGACCTCCCAGGCCACCTCGGTGTCGGCGCCCCTGCCGGAGCCGGGGACGGCATCGGAGGAGGGGGTGACCCGGGTCCAGAGCAGGATGCCGTCGGGGAGCGGGTCCCCGGAGGCGACACCATGGAGGAAGGCGGGGGCCTCGGCGGCGGAGGCGGTGCCGCCGAGAACGGCCGGGGCGGCGACAGCGGTGACGGCGGCGGTGGCGGCAGCGGCCTTGACGACCGTGCGGCGACGCGGCGAAGAAGGCGGGAGACTGGTCACGGGCGATGAGATTACTGACCGGTAAGACGACAGGGCAGGCGAATCGGGAATGTTCGCCTGCCCGTCGGACACCGGCCGCGCACTGGCCACCGCCCGGGGGCTGCCACGCCAGGACGGGCCCGCGCGGGCGCGGCAGCCTCGTATAGCGGCCCCTTCATCGGCTATGGCGGCCCCTTCGTCAGCGGCCCTTGAGCGCCCCTCAACTCCCTTATGCAGCCAGGGCCTTGGTGAGTGCCGCGTTGAACTCCGCCACCGTCATGGGCGGGTTCTCACTGCCCTCCGCGGTGAGCTTCTTGCCGTCCATCTTGAGCGTCGGGGTCCCGCCCACACCGCTCTTGTCGAAGACCGCAGACATCTTCATCGCCCAGGCGTCGTACGTACCGTCCGTGACGTCCTTCTGGAACGCCTTGTTGCCCTTGAGCGCGTTCACCGAGTCGGCCACCTGGATCAGATAGCTGTCCTTGGCGAACTTGTCCTGGGTCTCCTCGGGGTGGTACTTCGTCGAGTAGAGCGCGGTCTTGTACTGGAGGAACGCCTCCGGGCTCACATTGAGCGCCGCGCCCAGCGCGGAGAGGGCGTTCTTCGAGCCGGTGCCGTTGTCGGAGTTGTCGATAAAGGTCGCGCCGATGTACTTGATCTTGAACTTGCCGGCGTCGATGTCGTTCTGGACCGTCTCGCCGACCGTCTGCTCGAAGCCCGCGCAGACCGGGCAGCGGGGGTCCTCGTACAGTTCGAGGGTCTTCTTGGCGTCCGCCTTGCCGATGACGACGGTCGTACCGTCCGTGCCCTCGGTGTTCTTCGGGGCGACGACGGTTGTCTCGTCCTTCATGGCCTCCCAGTGCGAGGGCTTGTTCGCCTGGACGACGGCGTAGCCGACACCGCCGGCTATCGCGAGGACCACGACGGCCGAGCCGGCGACGATGAACTGGCGGCGGATCCGGTCCTTCCGCGCCTGCCGCTCGCGCTCCTCGCGCAGCCGCTCACGGGCTGCCGCCTTGCCTGACTTGCTGTTCCGTGCGCTCATGATGAATCACTCCGTGTGATGACGTGCTTCCGCCGGCACGGGGAAGACGTGGGGAAGGGGTCGGGCTGCCGGGCTGCCTGCTCGGCTCAGACAGAGCCGAGCAGCGCGAGGCGCGGCGGCCCGCGCCGTCCCACGGAGTGCACAAGGAGCCGGGTACGGGAGGGCCGCGGGCGGTCCGCCGGGCGGGCGGTCCGCCGGGCGCCCGTCACGGCCGTTCCCGCCAGCGCGGCGGCCGCGATCAGCAGCGGCCGGAACGCGAACGCCGCCACGGCCCTTACCAGACCGGACAGCGCGGACTCGCCGTGCCGCAGCCAGTACGCGGCCAGCAGCCCGATCGACACATGCACGGCCAGCAGCAGCCAGGGCAGGGCCGGGTCCGGAGAGTTCAGCAGGGCGGTGGTGGCGGTGTCCGGGGAGACCACGGAGGGCAGCGGAGCGCCGAAGGCCCCGCCGCAGAGGACATCGAAGCCGACCTGGCGGAGCGACCCCGCCACGGGGCCGCCCGCCGGTCCGTAACAGACATGCTGGCCGCTGGTGAAGACGGTGTCCGCGGCCAGTTCGAGCGGGACGAGCAGGGCGGCGATCCGCCAGAAGCCACGCTCGCGGCCCGCCGCGGCGTAGGCGAGCAGGAACACCAGGGCGCTGAGCCCGGCGACCAGGGGCAGTGGCACCGGGGCCCGGGACAGCAGCACATGGGAGCCCGCGGACAGCGTCACGACCAGTGCCGTGAACAGTGCTGCCCGCGTCGCCCTGAGCCGCGTCCCGGATATGTCCATCGCCGCCGAGTGTGCCATGCGTCCCTGTAAGCAGTCCCTAAACGAGTCCCTGAACAGGGCCTTGAACGCCCGCTGAGCCGGGTCTCAGGAGTGAGCCGAGCCTCAGGAGGCCGACCGGTGGCCGGTCCTCACGAGGTCAGCCGGCCGTTGCGGAACAGGTCCACGAAGATCTGGTGGTCGGCCCTGGCGCGTGCTCCGTAGCTGTGCGCGAAGTCCACCAGCAGCCGGGCGAAGCCCTCCTCGTCGGCCGCGATCGCCGCGTCGATGGCGCGCTCCGTGGAGAACGGCACCAGCGAATGGCCGCTCTCGTTGTCCGCCGCCGAGTGCATCGTGGCCGTGGCCCTGCCCAGGTCGGCGACGACCGTCGCGATCTCCTCCGGGTCGTCCAGATCCGACCAGTCCAGATCCACCGCGTACGGCGAGACCTCCGCCACGAGCTGCCCGGCCCCGTCCAGCTCGGTCCAGCCCAGCCACGGGTCGGCGTGGGCCTGGAGCGCCCGCTGCGAGATCACCGTGCGGTGGCCCTCGTGCTGGAAGTACTCACGGACGGCGCGGTCGGTGATGTGCCGGGAGACCGCCGGGGTCTGCGCCTGCTTCATATAGATCACGACATCGTTCTCCAGGGCGTCGCTGTTGCCCTCCAGAAGGATGTTGTACGAGGGGAGGCCCGCGGAGCCGATGCCCACGCCCCGGCGGCCGACCACATCCTTCACGCGGTACGAGTCGGGGCGGGCCAGGCTGGACTCGGGAAGGGTCTCCAGATAGCCGTCGAAGGCCGCGAGGATCTTGTACCGGGTGGCCGCGTCCAGCTCGATGGCGCCGCCGCCCGGGGCGAAGCGCCGCTCGTACTCCCGGATCTCGGTCATCGAGTCGAGCAGCCCGAAGCGCGTCCGCGACCGGGCCGAGCGCAGGGCGCCCAGCAGCGGGCCCTGCGCGGTGTCCAGGTTGAAGGGCGGCACCTCGTCGTCCTTGGCGCCGGTGGCCAGGGCGTGGATCCGGTGGCGGTACGCGTCCGCGTAGGTCTCCACCAGGCCGCTGATCTGCTCGTCACTGAGCGCCTTGGTGTAGCCGATCAGCGCGAGGGAGGCGGCGAAACGCTTCAGGTCCCAGGTGAAGGGGCCGATGTACGCCTCGTCGAAGTCGTTGACATTGAAGATCAGCCGGCCGTTGGCGTCCATATAGGTGCCGAAGTTCTCGGCGTGCAGGTCGCCGTGGATCCAGACCCGGCCGGTGCGCTCGTCCAGGAACGGTCCCGCGCCCCTGCGCTCCCGCTCCAGGTCGTTGTAGAACAGGCACGCCGTGCCCCGGTAGAAGGCGAAGGCCGAGGCCGCCATCTTGCGGAACTTCACCTGGAAGGCCGCGGGATCGGCCGCGAGCAGCTCACCGAAAGCGGTGTCGAAAACGGCGAGGATCTCCTCGCCGCGCTGCTCGTCAGCTACCTCAACAGGTCGCGGGACCGACATGGATGTGCCTCCTGGCGCAGGGCTCTTGGGGGTGACAATGGGGGGTGGGGCGGAAGGTGACGCTCAAGGGTGATACCCGGATCCGGCGGAGCCGGAGCCCCCGCAGGGGCAACGCCCGACGTTACTCGGGAGTGCCCGCCGGTTGTCAGACCCGGGACGTAGACTTCGTCGCTGTCCCCCCAAGGCTGACCGCGGCCGGGGGCCCGGGGATTGCGTCCGGGAAAACACACAGTGTCGTACGTTCGCTGGAGGCCTTCACCGTGACCAAGCCGCCGTTCACGCACCTGCATGTCCACACCCAGTACTCGCTGCTGGACGGTGCCGCGCGGCTGGGGGACATGTTCAAGGCGTGCAATGAGATGGGCATGTCGCATATCGCGATGACCGATCACGGCAATCTGCACGGTGCCTATGACTTCTTCCATCAGGCGAAGAAGGCGAATGTGACGCCGATCATCGGGATCGAGGCGTATGTGGCGCCGGAGTCGCGGCGCAACAAGCGGAAGATCCAGTGGGGGCAGCCGCACCAGAAGCGGGACGACGTGTCCGGTTCCGGCGGTTACACGCACAAGACGATCTGGGCCGCCAGCAAGACCGGACTGCACAATCTGTTCCGGCTCTCCTCCGACGCGTACGCGGAGGGCTGGCTCCAGAAGTGGCCGCGGATGGACAAGGAGACCATCGCCCAGTGGTCGGAGGGGCTGATCGCCTCCACCGGATGCCCCTCGGGCGAGCTCCAGACCCGGCTGCGGCTCGGGCAGTACGACGAGGCGGTGCAGGCGGCCTCCGACTACCAGGACATCTTCGGCAAGGACCGGTATTTCCTGGAGCTGATGGACCACGGCATCGAGATCGAGCGCCGGGTCCGTGACGGACTGCTGGAGATCGGGAAGAAGCTCGGCATCCCGCCGCTCGTCACGAACGACTCGCACTACACCTATGCCGACGAGGCCACCGCACACGACGCGCTGCTGTGCATCCAGACCGGCAAGAACCTCTCCGACCCCGACCGTTTCCGCTTCGACGGCACCGGCTACTACCTCAAGTCCACCGACGAGATGTACGCCGTCGACTCCTCCGACGCCTGGCAGGAGGGGTGCGCCAACACCCTTCTGGTCGCCCAGCAGATCGACACCGAGGGCTGGTTCGAGGAGCGGAACCTGATGCCCAAGTTCGATGTGCCGGAGGGCTTCACCGAAGTCACCTGGTTCCGCGAGGAGACCATGCGCGGCATGGCCCGCCGCTATCCGAACGGCATCCCGGACGACCGGCTCAAGCAGGTCGAGTACGAGATGGGCATCATCATCGAGATGGGCTTCCCGGGATACTTCCTGGTGGTGGCCGACTTCATCATGTGGGCGAAGAACAACGGCATCGCGGTGGGCCCCGGGCGTGGCTCCGCGGCCGGCTCGATCGTGGCGTACGCGATGGGGATCACCGACCTCGACCCGATCGAGCACGGGCTGATCTTCGAGCGGTTCCTCAACCCCGAGCGCATCTCGATGCCCGATGTCGACATCGACTTCGACGAGCGTCGGCGCGGTGAGGTCATCCGGTACGTGACCGAGAAATACGGCGCCGACAAGGTCGCCATGATCGGTACGTACGGCAAGATCAAGGCGAAGAACGCCATCAAGGACTCGGCGCGGGTGCTCGGTTACCCGTACGCGATGGGCGACCGGCTCACCAAGGCCATGCCCGCCGATGTGCTGGGCAAGGGCATCGATCTCAACGGCATCACCGACCCCAAGCACCCGCGCTACAGCGAGGCGGGCGAGATCCGGGGGATGTACGAGAACGAGCCGGATGTGAAGAAGGTCATCGACACCGCGAAGGGTGTGGAGGGCCTGGTCCGGCAGATGGGCGTGCACGCCGCCGGGGTCATCATGTCCAGCGAGACCATTACCGACCATGTGCCGGTGTGGGTGCGCCACACCGACGGGGTGACCATCACCCAGTGGGACTACCCGAGCTGTGAGTCGCTCGGCCTGCTGAAGATGGACTTCCTGGGCCTGCGGAACCTGACCATCATGGACGACGCCGTCAAGATGGTGAAGGCGAACAAGGGCATTGACCTGGACCTGCTCGCCCTGCCGCTGGACGACCCCCAGACCTTCGAACTGCTGGGGCGCGGCGACACGCTCGGGGTGTTCCAGTTCGACGGCGGGCCGATGCGTTCGCTGCTGCGGCTGATGAAGCCCGACAACTTCGAGGACATTTCCGCCGTTTCGGCCCTGTACCGGCCGGGCCCGATGGGCATGAACTCGCATACGAACTACGCGCTCCGCAAGAACGGGCAGCAGGAGATCACCCCGATCCACCCGGAGCTGGAGGAGCCCCTCAAGGAGGTCCTGGGCCTCACCTACGGCCTGATCGTGTATCAGGAGCAGGTGCAGAAGGCCGCCCAGATCATCGCCGGGTACTCCCTGGGCGAGGCCGACATCCTGCGCCGCGTGATGGGCAAGAAGAAGCCCGAAGAGCTGGCGAAGAACTTTGTCCTCTTCCAGGAGGGCGCCAAGAAGAACAACTTCTCGGACGAGGCGATCCAGGCGCTGTGGGACGTGCTGGTCCCGTTCGCCGGATACGCGTTCAACAAGGCGCACTCCTCGGCGTACGGACTGGTCACCTACTGGACCGCGTATCTGAAGGCCAATCACCCGGCCGAGTACATGGCGGCGCTGCTGACCTCGGTCAAGGACGACAAGGACAAGTCGGCGGTCTATCTGAACGAGTGCCGCCGCATGGGCATCAAGGTGCTGCCGCCCAACGTCAACGAGTCGCAGTCGAACTTCGCCGCACAGGGTGACGATGTGATCCTGTTCGGGTTGACGGCCGTGCGGAACGTCGGGCAGAACGTGGTGGACTCGATCATCCGGTGCCGCAAGGCCAAGGGGAAGTACAGCAGCTTCCCCGACTTCCTGGACAAGGTCGAGGCGGTCGTCTGCAACAAGCGCACGGTCGAGTCGCTGATCAAGGCCGGTGCCTTCGACGAGATGGGCCACACCCGCAAGGGTCTGGTCGCGCACCACGAGACGATGATCGACAACGTGGTGCAGGTCAAGCGCAAGGAGGCCGAGGGGCAGTTCGACCTCTTCGGCGGGATGGGCGACGAGGACACCAGCGAGCCGGGCTTCGGGCTGGACGTCGAGTTCTCCGACATCGAGTGGGACAAGTCGTACCTGCTCGCGCAGGAGCGGGAGATGCTCGGGCTGTACGTGTCCGACCACCCGCTCTTCGGCCTCGAACACGTCCTGTCCGACAAGGCCGACGCGGCGATCGCGCAGCTCACCGGGGGCGAGCACGCGGACGGCGCGGTGGTCACCGTCGGCGGGATCATCTCCGGCCTCCAGCGCAAGATGACCAAGCAGGGCAACGCCTGGGCGATCGCGACGGTCGAGGACCTCGCGGGCTCCATCGAGTGCATGTTCTTCCCGGCGACCTATCAGCTTGTCTCGACGCAACTCGTCGAGGACACCGTCGTGTTCGTCAAGGGCCGCCTCGACAAGCGCGAGGACGTTCCCCGGCTGGTCGCGATGGAGCTGGCGGTCCCGGACGTGTCGGCGGTCGGGACCGACGCTCCGGTCACCATCACCATCCCCACGGTGAAGGTCACCCCGCCCATGGTCAGCAGGCTCGGTGAGATCCTGAGCCACCACCGGGGGAACTCGGAGGTCAGGATCAAGCTCCAGGGCGCGCACAAGACGACGGTGCTGCGGCTCGACCGGCACCGGGTGCAGCCCGATCCGGCGCTGTTCGGGGACCTGAAGGTGCTGCTCGGCCCGACCTGTCTGGCGGGTTAAGCCACCGGTCCCGGGGCTGCCCGGGACGTACTCAGTGCACAGAAGAGGGGCACGCCCGATGGTGGGCGTGCCCCTCGTGCGTCGTGGATCGTGTCCGCGTGCGTCAGTCGTCAGTTGTCAGCGGTGAGTCGCTGAGTCGTGACGTCAGTTGTGGCCGAAGCGCTTCTGCCGGCCCTTGTGCGCGACGTCCGTCGGGGAGATGTTCGACAGCCTCTCCTCGGACCTGTCCTCCATGGACGAGGACCCCCTGTCCTCCGTGCCGCGCTGGGACTCGCCGCGGTGCGGCTGCTTGCTGCTCCGGTCCCGGTGATCGCGGTTCTTGTTCTTGGCCATGGTGCTGCCTCCTGCGGGGGGTGAGTCGGGACTCCAGGGCCGGGTTCAGAGTCACATAGGCCAGGAAACGCCGCATTTTGGATCATTGCCGTGTGTAGTGGTGCCTTGTCACGCCTGTGGCCGCTGATCCGTCGCCGATTCGTTCCTGATCCGCCACGCCGATGATCGAGTTCCGGACGTTAAGCCTCTTGCCGTCGGGCAGACTCGAAGCAAACCCGCAGTAACTCCCGATCTCCCGACCCCGAAGTTCCCGAAAGAGGGTGGAACGCGTGGACCGCTGCGTCGTCCTGGTGGACGCCGGCTATCTGCTGGGCGCCGCCGCGAGCCTTCTCGCCGGGGAACCGGCACGTTCCCGTATCTCCGTCGACCACGCCGCCCTGATTCAGGGCCTGCGCGAGCGCGCAGAGGCCGATACGGAGCGGCCGCTGCTCCGTATCTACTGGTTCGACGGCGCCCCCGACCGGGTCCCGCAGCCGGAGCACCGGAGACTGCGGGTCATGTCGAGAGTCACCGTACGACTGGGTGCGCTCACTCGGAGTGACGGGCGCTGGGCGCAGAAAGGCGTCGACGCGGCGATGCACGCGGAGCTGACGGAGCTGGCCAGAAATCGCGCTTGCTCCGATGTGGTGCTCGTGACCGGGGACGGGGATCTGCTACCGGGGCTGATGTCGGCCAAGGAGCATGGCGTCGCCGTACACCTCTGGGCGGTGCAGGCCGCGGACGGTGACTACAACCAGTCCGAGGATCTGGTGGCCGAGGCGGACGAGCGGCGGGTGCTGGACCGGTCCTGGATCACCAAGGCCGTACGCGCGAAGGATCTGGGCGGGGTCTGCGCGCCTCCGCCCGCCCCGCGGCCCGAGATCGCGGCGATCCTCTCCGCGCCGCTGCCCGAGTCGGCGCTGGCAGCGTCGGCGGAGCGGGCGGCGGAGGCTGAAGCGGAGGCGGAGGCCAGGGCGCGGGCGAGTGGGCGGCGGAACGGGGCGTCGGCGTCGGCGGGGGCGTCCGGGGCGGGCGTTGAGCAGGGGGCCGCGGAGGGCCACGCGGAGGGCAATGCGGCGGGGGCCGGTGGGAAGAGCGTTCCCACGCCCAAGGATCTGGCGGGGCTGCGCGCGCCCGGGCCGGCGGCGCAGCAGGCCGCGGGGGCGACGCTTCGCTGGTCCTCCGACAAGGGGTGGGTCGAGCGGCCCGGCGGCGGTACGGCAGGTGAGCCCCCGGAGACCGCTTCGCTGCCGACGCTGGCGCAGCTCACCAGCGCGGAACAGCGCTGGGCGGACCGCGAGGAGGACATCACCACGGTGGGCGGGGACCCGTTCGAGGTCGGGCAGGTCTTCGCGCGGCGCTGGATGGAACGGCTGCCGGACGCGAGCCATGTTCAGAAGCTGTCGGTGATGTACCCGCGGGTGCCGCACCGTATCGACGGGGAGCTGTTGCGGTACGCGGCGCGGTTCGGGCTGCTGGCGCACAAGGACGACCAGATCGATGAGCATGACCGATATGCGATCCGGGCGGGGTTCTGGCGGGAGATCGACGTACGAGCGGCGGCGGACAAGGCGCCGCAGGGGTAGTGCGGGTGCGCCTGCTGCGCCGGCCCCGCCCGGCTGCCGGATCGTCCTCGATCGCCGGACGGGCTGATATTGCCGGACGGCTTGGAAATGCGGCCGGCACCCGGCACCACCCCGGTGCCGGGTGACTGGGGCTTCCGGGGACCACGTATGGTCGTTGTTCGTGAGTACGGTGTGCGTGGTGCGCGGCTTGGTGAAGACGTATCCCGCCGCGCGCGCTCGACGGGGCGCCCCCGCCGCCCCCGCGGTCCGTGCCACCGACGGCATCTCGCTCGATGTGCGGCGCGGGGAGATCTTCGGGCTGCTCGGCCCCAACGGTGCCGGCAAGTCCACGCTCGTACGGCAGCTCACCGGACTGATGCGGCCCGACTCCGGCGAGGTCGAGGTTCTCGGGCACGATCTGGTGCGCCACCCCGAGCGCGCCTCGCGGCTCATCGGTTATCTCGGGCAGGAATCCACCGCGCTCGACGAGCTGACCGTTTCGCTCGCCGCCGAGACCACCGGCCGGCTGCGCGGCCTCGCGCTGCGGACGGCGCGGGCCGAGCGGGACGTGGTGCTGGAGGAGCTGGGGCTCACCGAGATCGCCGGGCGGCCGCTGAAGAAGCTGTCGGGCGGGCAGCGGCGGCTCGCCTGTTTCGCCGCGACGCTGGTCGGCGAGCGGGCCGTACTCGTGCTGGACGAGCCCACCACCGGGATGGACCCCGTCGCGCGGCGCGCGGTGTGGGCCGCGGTGGACCGGCGGCGGGCCGAGCACGGCGCGACCGTGGTGCTCGTCACCCACAATGTGATCGAGGCCGAGACCGTACTCGACCGGGTCGCCGTGCTGGAGCGCGGCAAGGTCATCGCCTGCGACACCCCGTCCGGGCTGAAGGAGCAGGTCGCCGGTGAGGTCCGGGTGGAGCTGGTGTGGCGCGAGCGGGCGCCGCTGGACGTGCCCGAGGTCGCCGCGCTGCGCGGTTCCGCGCAGGAGTCCGGGCGCCGGTGGGTACTGCGGCTCGCCCCGGACGAGGCGCGCGCGGCCGTCGCCGCGGTCACCGGCGGCGCCGCCTTCGCCGCGCTGGACGACTTCACGCTCGCCACGCCGAGCCTGGAGGATGTGTACCTGGCACTCGGCGGACGGACGAAAGGGCTGGTGAAGGCATGAGCGCCGCCCTCGGGTACGGAGCGAACAGGAGCAGCGCCAGGTGAGCATCGTGCCCGCGGAGGCCGTGTCCGGGAGACCAGGAACAGCGGCGGACGCCCCGAACCGGCCGGATCCCGCCGAGCCCGCGCCCCTCGCGCCCCGGGCGCGGCTGCTGCCGTCGCTCTCCGCCGTCTACCGCGCGCAGCTCTCCCGGGCACGGGTCGCCCGCATTCCGCTGCTCTTCGTGGCGACCTTCCAGTCCGTCGGGATCATGGTCCTGATGCGGGGCGTCGTCGACGGCGGCGCCGAGTCGCGGGCGGTCGTCGCCGGGTCGAGCGTGCTGGTCGTCGCGTTCGTGGCGCTGAACCTGCTCGCGCAGTACTTCGGGCAGCTCCGGGCGAGCGGCGGCCTCGACCACTACGCGACGCTGCCGGTGCCGCCCGCCGCGGTGGTGCTGGGCGCGGCCGGTGCGTACGCCTCGTTTACCGTGCCCGGCACCGTGGTCACAGCCGTCGCCGGAAGCGTTCTCTTCGAGCTGCCCCTCACCCATCTCTGGGTGCTGGTGGCGGTCATCCCGCTCTCCGGCGCGGCCCTCGCCGGGCTCGGCGCGGCGCTCGGGCTGCTCGCGCCGCGCCATGAGGTGGCCACCCTGCTGGGCCAGCTCGGCATGTCCGCGGCACTGCTGCTCGGCGTACTGCCCGCGGACCGGCTGCCGGGGGCCCTGGTGTACGCGCGCGATCTGCTGCCGTCCACCTACGGTGTCGAGGCGCTCGCCCGTACCTTCGACGCGCGTCCCGACTGGGGGGCCGTGGGGCTCGACCTCGCGGTGTGCGCCGCCGTCGGTGTGTTCTCGCTGGCCGTGGCGACCCGGGCGTACCGGCGCGCGGCGGTCCGATGAGGCATGACGGGGCCGGGCCTGGCACGATGGCACCGTGACCGCACCTCTGACGCCGCCTCACCAGCCACCGCACGATGATCCCTGGCAGTCACCGCCGGCCGGGGCCCTGTCCTTCGCCGGGGACGACGGGGAGAAGGGCGCCTCCGACACGAAGGCCGAGCTGCGCCAGGCGGTGGTGGTGCTGGTGGCGGTCGCGGTGTCGGGGGTGGCGCTGGGGCTGCTGTGGCTGTGGCTGGCGCCGCGGGTGCCGCTCATCTCGGACGCCACGGCGGTCTTCCTCAAGGACACGGAGGGCGAGGAGGCGATCGCGGCGGACGGTGTGTTCCTGCTGCTGGCCCTCGGCTTCGGTGCGGTGAGCGGTGCGCTGGTGTTCCTCTTCCGCAGGCGCGGCGGGATCCCGCTGGTGCTGGGGCTGGCGCTGGGCGGGCTGCTGGGGGCGGTGCTGGCGTGGAAGGTGGGGACGTGGCTCGGGCCCACGCCGGATGTGGTGGCGCATGCGAAGGCGGCGGGTACGGGGGCGACGTTCGACGCGCCTCTCGAACTCAACGCGAAGGGGGCGTTGCTGGGGTGGCCGGTGGCCGCGCTGGTGGTGCACTTGGCTCTGACGGGGTTGTTCGGGCCGCGGGATCCTGAGCCGGTGCCGGACTGGACGTGGGGGCCGTCGGAGAGGTGACGTTGCGGTTGCGGGTGCGCCTGGTTTGCCGGGTCCGCCCGGCTGGCCGGTTCGTCCTCAATCGCCGGACGGGCTCAATTTTGCTGGGCGGCACCGGTTGTGCACCCGGCACCGGGGTCACCGGTTCCGTCCTCAATCGCCGGACGGGCTTGATCTGCCGGGCATCCGGCGCCGGGCTATGTACGGCCGATGGGGGCCACCGTTGCTGACGTGAGCGTCGTCAGGTCTTTCGGGGACAGTTCGACCTCCAGGCCGCGGCGGCCCGCCGAGACGCAGATCGTGGGGTGCGACTCCGCGGACTCGTCCAGGACCGTGCGCAGGCGTTTGCGTTGGCCGAGGGGGGAGATGCCGCCCCGGACGTAGCCGGTCGTACGTTCCGCCGCCGCCGGGTCCGCCATCGCCGCGCGTTTGCCGCCGACCGCCGCGGCCAGCGCCTTGAGGTCGAGGGAGCCGGCGACCGGGACGACCGCCACGGTCAGTTCGCCGTCGACGTCCGCGACCAGGGTCTTGAAGACACGGTCGGGGGAGACACCCAGCGCCTCTGCCGCCTCCTCGCCGTACGACGGGGACGCGGGGTCGTGCTCGTACGCGTGGAGGGTGTACTCCGTACCCGCCGCGGTCAGCGCGACCGTCGCCGGGGTGCCTCCGGACTGGGGCTGCTTCTTGGGCTTCTTCGCCAAGGCGGTGAATCCTCGAATCGGTCGGGAAGGGGCGGGCGGGGGGCGTCAGTTGGGGCTGGGCGGGGTGTGCGTCAGCGTCACCGCGGGCAGCGAGGGGAAATGGCGGATCACCGCCGTCTCCGCGCGCAGGAGTTTCAGCTCCTCGCGCAGCCGCGCCGCGATGTCCGGCGCCTCCAGCAGCCGCTGCTTCGCGGGGGTGCCGAGGACGACCGCCGCCGCGACCAGATACGACACGACCGAGGGCTCGTCGGGGAGTTCGTCGCCGGTGGAGAGGGAACGTTCGCGCGCGCCCGCCAGGCGCTTCTGGTAGCTGCGGAACGCCCGCAGCACACCCTCGGCCAGCGCCTGCGCCCCCTCGCCCGTCTCCTCCGTGAGGTCCTCCACCTCGGCCGTCAGATACGGGCCGCTCGCGTCGACCGAGAGCAGTCTGACCCGGGTGGTCCCGGTCGCCACCACCTCGAAGCTGCCGTCGGGGCGCTCCCGGATCGTCGCCGCGTCCGCGACGCACCCCACCGGGTGGAAGGCGGCGAGGGGTTCGGGGCCGAAACCGGCGGCGGGGCCCCGCTCGGGCACGGCCGTCGGATCCGGCATCCCCGGCGCGGTCCGCGCGACTTCGTGCCCGTCACGAATGGCGACCACAACAAAGCGGCGCGGCTCGGAGTCGTCCGTCTTGAGCAGCTCACGCATCATCGCGCGGTAGCGCTCCTCGAAGACGTTCAGCGGCAGGACGAGGCCCGGGAACAGCACCGCGTTCAGCGGGAAGAGAGGGAGGCGTGCGGTGGTCACAACGGTCAAGCGTAATGGCCGCGGGGCGGTCTCCGTCCGGGTCTGTTCCGCAAAGGCATCGACGAGGCCACCTGGATCCTGGCGCGGTCGCGCGTTTCCAGGAACTGGCCCAGCGGATCGTCGGTGAAACAGGTCCACGGGAAGGACGTCGCGTACGGTCCGACCAGCCGGAACTGTTCCAGCGCCGCGCTCCAGCGCCCCCGCTCCGCCAGGACGTACGCCAGCAGATTGCGTACCTCGGCCGGCCAGGGATCGCCCGCCTCGTACTCGGCGGAGACCGTGATCGCGAGGTCGGCGGCCCTGTCGATACGGTCCGCCTGTACGGAGGTCAGCCGGCCGCCCAGCAGTTGCGTGAAGGCGGCCCGTACCGGCAGCGCGCGCACCAGGGAGCCCGGGAGCGCGTCGTACGCCGCCTGTTCGGCGAAGTCGAAGCACTCGCGGTGCGAGCCGTACCACTGGGCGGAGAGGTACTGGAGCGCCGCGACATGGCAGCCGTAGTGGTGCGAGGAGCGCCTTATGGCCTGCTCCCACAGCGACTCGAACGCGGAGTGCGTGGCATGCGTACCGCGCGCGTGGTCGAGCGCGACGCGCCAGGGCACCGGATCGCGCGGATCGCCGTCGGCTGCGGCGTCGATCAGCGGGCCGGTCTCGCGCAGCCGTTCCGCGCGGGCGGGCGACTCCCAGGCCCTGCGGATGGCGAGTTCGGCCTTGACGAGCAGCGCGTCGGGGTCGCGGGGGGTGGCGCTCAGCCAGGCGGTGAGCCAGGCCTCCCGGCCGTGGGCGAAGGCCGCCAGCCGCATCACATAGCGGTCGCGGTTCTCCCACTCGGCGGATTCCCGGGTGGTCGCGAGCAGCTTCGCGGCCTGTTCGTACTCGCCGAGCGCGGCGGAGACCAGCGCGGGGCCGAGCCGTTCGTCGGGTGCGTCGAGGAGCACCGCGTCGTCCGGCGGCAGCCCGGCGACAAGCTGCGGGGTGTGCCGGACCATACGCGCGGTGCTGATCAGGGCGCGAAGCAATGACATGGTGCGGACCATTGAAAACCGCAGGTGGCGGACGCGCCAGGGGGCTGCTGTGAAGCTTTCGTATCGGGCCGGAGGGTTGTCCTGCCCGAAGTCAAGGGGTGGTAAAGAAACCCGGCACCTGTGTGCCCGGGGCGGGGACCCCGAACCGTCTAACCGCGGCGCAGCAGTCTCGACGCTCCCGTTGCCACCGTTGTCGCCAGGATCCAGCCCAGCAGTACCAACGCCGCCGCCGCCCACTGCCAGCCGCCCGTCAGCAGCCAGTAGCCGTCCTGGCCGAGGTTGATCACCGGGATCAGCAGATCCAGCGCGTAGAGCGCCGGATTCCACTCCGGGTGCTCCGTCGCCTTGATCGAGCGCGGCGCGTGGTGGGCGAAACCGATCGTGCCCGCGCCCCACAGCACCGCCATCCACAGCGCCGCCCGGCCCGGCCGGTAGCCGTACGCCACCGTCCAGTCCTGGAGGTATCCCCAGAGCTTGGCCGCCAGCGGCAGCGTCTCGCGGCGGCGCCGCTGCTTGGCGAGCAGCACCTCGCGCGCGTCCGCGTCCTCGCCGCTGTTGCGGAGCACCTGCGCCAGCCGCTCGTACGGTTCCGGGGAGTACTCGGGGGTCGCCGCCGCCACCCACTCCAGCCGCCGGAGCAGCGGGAAGTGGCCGAACGGGACGAGGTTCTCGTACACGAAACCGCCCATCGCCAGACCGCCGGGTCCCGGCCAGCTCGTCGACATGTCGACCAGGGTGACGATCTTCGCGCCGCTCAGGACGACCCTGCCCTCCTCCGGGCGCTCGCACTTGAACCGCAGTTCGGGAGTGACGATCCTGCGCAGCGACAGCTCCTCCGTCGCCGCCAGGAAGAAGCGTGCCTGGTCCACATCGACCGCGTCCCCGAACCGCCCGTCGTCGAGCCGTACCCCGCCCCGGCATTCGAACGGCTGCAGCCGGGTGCCGTGCAGCGGGGTGGAGACCCGCCCGATGCCGTGCGGCGGGGTCGTCCCCGGCGCGCCGCTCTCGTCGCTGATCCACGCGCCCGTCATGTACAGCGACCGTTCCACCGTGAGCTGCGGGGCGTTGAGCGCGCGCCGCTCCGCCGCGGCGCGCAGCCTGCTCCCGCGCAGGCTCAGCGACACGCCGATCTTGGCGCCGCGCAGACTGACCTCGCCGTATGTCTCGATCTGATCGGCCTGGAGGTCCTGTGCGACGGACATCCCGTCGGCGGTGATGGCCCGGCCGAGCCGGTCGGGCCGTACAACGATCTGGCTGATCAGCAGATCCGTACCGATCTGCGCGTCGGTCAGCCGGATACCGCGGTCGACCCGGCAGCGCGGCAGATGGAGATCGCCCTCGGTGTGCAGCCGGGCCGCCTCCAGCCGTGGAATCGCGCAGCCCACCATCCGCAGTGTGGTGAAGTGTGATTCGGGCAGCACCACTTCGTTCTCGAAGCGGCAGTGGTTCAGCTCGACGTACGGCGCGATCGTGCCGCCCGCGAGATTGAGCGTCCCGGTGATCTGGACCCCGCGCAGCTTCAGCGCGGCGACCCGGCCCGGCAGCGCGGCGGGCCCGCTGAGCAGCAGCAGGGCGACGACCCGGGCGCGCACACTGCGCTCGGTGCCCCAGGGGCGCGGTGAGAACGGATCGTTGAGCAGCGGATCCGCGGTGCTCAGGTCGTACATGCTGCCGTTGCGGAACGACTGCCACATGCCCAGTTCCGCCGCGCTGAGCCAGTCGGGAGATTCGTCGTCCTGCGGCTCGGTCACTGCCGCCTCCGCTTCCCCTGATCAAATACAGCCTGATCGAATACAGATGGTCACAGATGCATCACAGACGGTTCTTGAATGGTCCGTACAACGGTTGTTCCCGCTCAGTGACGAGCTGAACGCTAGTGGTGCGGTGGGGCTTCCGGGACGTGTATCAGCCAGTGATACGGGCGTCCGGCGGCCTGGTCCGGTCTGCGAGAATTGACCCCGTGATCTCACGAATCGACCTGCGCGGCGATACCCTCCCCGAGGGCGGAGCCCTGCGTGATCTGCTGCCCCGAGCCGAGTTCGACGTGGAAGCCGCCCTGGAGAAGGTGCGGCCCATCTGCGAGGACGTACGCCATCGCGGCACGGCGGCGCTGATCGAGTACGCGGAGCGGTTCGACGGTGTGACGCTGGAGCGGGTACGGGCGCCCGAGCGGGCGCTGGGAGCCGCGCTGGAGGCGCTCGATCCGGCCGTACGGGCCGCTCTTGAGGAGTCGATCCGGCGGGCCAGGGTGGTCCACGAGGCACAGCGGCGCGGTACGACCACCACGCAGGTCGTCCCCGGCGGCACGGTCACCGAGCGCTGGGTCCCGGTCGAGCGAGTGGGCCTGTACGCGCCGGGCGGCCGGTCCGTCTACCCGTCCTCGGTGGTCATGAACGCGGTGCCGGCGCAGGTGGCGGGCGTCGAGTCCATCGCCCTGGCCTCGCCGGGCCAGCGGGAGTACGGCGGTCTGCCGCACCCGACGATCCTGGCCGCCTGCGCGCTGCTCGGGATCGACGAGGTGTACGCGGCGGGCGGCGCCACGGCCGTCGCGATGTTCGCGTACGGGACCGAGGAGTGCGCCCCGGTGAACATGGTCACCGGGCCCGGCAATGTCTGGGTCGCCGCCGCCAAGCGCTACTTCACCGGCCGGATCGGTATCGACGCCGAGGCCGGCCCCACCGAGATCGCGATCCTCGCCGACTCCACCGCCGACCCGGTGCATGTCGCCGCGGACCTGATCAGCCAGGCCGAGCACGACCCGCTGGCCGCCGCCGTCCTCGTCACCGACTCCGTCGAGCTGGCCGACGCGGTGGAGAAGGAGCTGGAGCCGCAGACCGCCGCGACCAAGCACATCGACGACCGGGTGGTCCCCGCGCTCTCCGGCCGGCAGTCCGCCGTCGTCCTGGTCGGCTCCGTCGAGGACGGCCTGCGGGTCGTCAACGCGTACGGCGCCGAGCACCTGGAGATCCAGACCGCCGACGCCTCCGGGGTGGCCGCGCGGGTCCGCAACGCCGGTGCGGTCTTCGTCGGCCCGTACTCCCCGGTCTCGCTCGGCGACTACTGCGCGGGCTCCAACCATGTGCTGCCGACCGGTGGTTGTGCCTGCCACTCCTCGGGGCTCTCCGTCCAGTCCTTCCTGCGCGGCATCCACGTCGTGGACTACAGCGAGGACGCGCTCGCCGAGGTCGCCCACCATGTGGTGACGCTCGCGGAGGCGGAGGACCTGCCGGCGCACGGCGCGGCGGTGAAGGCAAGGTTCGGATGGCAGGTGCCCGGCAAGTGACCGGCTCAGCATCCTCCGGCAGCGGCGATCGTTTCGGCATCGACGATCTGCCCGTACGGGACGAACTGCGCGGCAAGACCCCGTACGGCGCGCCTCAGCTCGACGTCCCCGTACAACTCAACACCAACGAGAACCCGTACCCCCTGCCTGAGCCCCTCGTGGAGCGGATCGCCGAGCGCGTCCGCGAGGCCGCCCGCGGGCTCAACCGCTACCCCGACCGGGACGCCGTCGAGCTGCGCACCGAGCTGGCCGCGTATCTCACCCGTACCGGAAAGCACCCGCTGACCGCCGCGAACGTCTGGGCGGCCAACGGCTCCAACGAGGTCATCCAGCAGCTCCTCCAGGCCTTCGGCGGCCCCGGCCGTACCGCCATCGGCTTCGAGCCCTCGTACTCGATGCACAGCCTCATCGCCCGCTCCACCGGCACCGGCTGGATCTCCGGGCCGCGCAACGAGGACTTCACCATCGACCTGGAGGCGGCGCGCGCGGCGATCGCGGAGCACCGGCCCGATGTCGTCTTCATCACCTCGCCCAACAACCCCACGGGCACGGCGGTCGACGCCGGAACGGTCCTCGCGCTGTACGAGGCGGCCCAGGCGGGCCGGAAGACACTGGTCGTGGTGGACGAGGCGTATGTCGAGTTCAGCCACCGCGCCTCCCTGCTGCCGCTGCTGGCGGGCCGCCCGTATCTCGTCGTCTCCCGCACGATGTCCAAGGCCTTCGGCGCGGCGGGACTGCGGCTCGGCTATCTCGCGGCGCACCCCGCCGTGGTCGACGCCGTCCAGCTGGTGCGCCTGCCGTACCACCTCTCCGCCGTCACCCAGGCCACCGCGCTCGCCGCGCTGGAGCACACCGATACGCTGCTCGGGTACGTCGAGACGCTGAAGGCCGAGCGGGACCGGCTGGTCGGGGAGTTGCGGGCGATCGGATACGAGGTCACCGAATCGGACGCCAACTTCGTCCAGTTCGGCCGCTTCGAGGACTCCCACACGGCCTGGCGGCGCCTCCTCGACCGGGGCGTCCTGGTCCGTGACAACGGCGTACCGGGCCGGCTGCGGGTCACCGCGGGCACCCCGTCCGAGAACGACGCGTTCCTCGACGCGGTACGTGACCTCAAGAAGGAGCAGAGCGCATGAGCCGCATCGGCCGTGTGGAACGCAGTACGAAGGAAACCTCCGTCGTCGTCGAGATCGACCTCGACGGCACGGGCCGGGTGGATGTGGCGACCGGGGTCGGCTTCTACGACCACATGCTCGACCAGCTCGGGCGGCACGGCCTGTTCGACCTCACGGTGAAGACCGAGGGCGATCTGCACATCGACACGCACCACACCATCGAGGACACCGCCCTCGCCCTCGGCGCCGCCTTCCGGCAGGCGCTCGGCGACAAGGTCGGCATCTACCGCTTCGGCAACTGCACGGTCCCGCTGGACGAGTCGCTCGCCCAGGTGACCGTGGACCTGTCGGGGCGCCCGTATCTCGTGCACACCGAGCCCGAGAACATGGCGCCGATGATCGGCACGTACGACACGACGATGACCCGGCACATCCTGGAGTCCTTCGTCGCCCAGGCCCAGATCGCACTGCATGTGCACGTTCCGTACGGGCGGAACGCGCACCACATCGTGGAGTGCCAGTTCAAGGCGCTGGCGCGTGCCCTGCGGTACGCCGCCGAGCGTGACCCGCGCGCGGCCGGAATCCTTCCTTCGACCAAGGGCGCCCTATGACCGGCCTGTCGACACTTCTGATCATCGTGGGCCTGTTTCTGGCCGGAGGTGTCTACTCCTTCTCCAAGCAGAAGATGCCCAAGGGCGTGATCGTGCTGCTCGGGCTGTGTTCCGCGCTCTGCCTGATCGCCGGAGTGCTGCGTATCCAGGGGATCTGGGAATGACGGGGATCTGCGAATGACCAACAGCGGTACGAGCCGGAAGAGCGTGGTCGTCTTCGACTACGGATTCGGCAATGTCCGGTCCGCGGAGCGGGCCCTCGCCCGGGCCGGCGCCGAGGTCGAGATCACCCGCGACTTCGACCGCGCCATGAACGCCGACGGACTCCTCGTCCCCGGGGTCGGCGCCTTCGCCGCCTGTATGAAGGGGCTCACCGCCGCCCGCGGCGACTGGATCATCGGCCGCAGACTCGCCGGCGGCCGTCCCGTCCTGGGCATCTGCGTCGGTATGCAGATCCTCTTCGAGCGCGGCATCGAGCACGGGGTCGAGACCGAGGGCCTCGACGAATGGCCCGGTACGGTCGCGCCGCTGGCGGCGCCGGTCGTCCCCCACATGGGGTGGAACACCGTCCAGGCGCCGGAGGACAGCGAACTGTTCGCCGGGCTCGACGCCGGGGAGCGCTTCTACTTCGTCCACTCGTACGCGGTGCACGACTGGAATCTGGAAGTCACCAACCCCCGGATCCGCGCCCCCAAGGTCACCTGGTCCACCCATGGCGAGCCGTTCGTCGCCGCCGTGGAGAACGGCGCGCTGTGGGCCACCCAGTTCCACCCCGAGAAGTCCGGCGACGCCGGTGCCACGCTGCTGACCAACTGGATCGGAACCCTCTGAATGTCACCCGAGGTTCTTGTGCCGAAGCTCGAACTCCTCCCCGCCGTCGATGTCCGCGACGGCCAGGCCGTACGCCTGGTGCACGGTGAGTCCGGTACGGAGACGTCCTACGGCTCCCCCCTCGAAGCCGCCCTCGCCTGGCAGCGCTCCGGCGCCGAGTGGCTGCACCTCGTCGATCTCGACGCCGCCTTCGGCACCGGCGACAACCGGGAGCTGATCGCCGGGGTCACCGCCGCCATGGCGGACACCGGCATCAAGGTCGAACTCTCCGGAGGCATCCGCGACGACGCCTCTCTCGCCGCGGCCCTCGCCACCGGCTGCACCCGGGTCAACCTCGGCACGGCCGCGCTGGAGACCCCCGAGTGGGTCGCGCGGATCATCGCCGAGAACGGTGACCGGATCGCGGTCGGTCTGGACGTACGGGGCACGACCCTGCGCGGCCGGGGCTGGACGCGGGACGGCGGCGACCTGTACGAGACGCTGGCCCGGCTGGACTCCGAGGGCTGCGCCCGCTACGTCGTCACCGACATCGCCAAGGACGGCACCCTCCAGGGCCCCAATCTGGAGCTGCTGAAGAACGTCTGCGCCGCGACCGACAAGCCGGTCGTCGCCTCCGGCGGCGTCTCCTCGCTGGCCGATCTGCGCGCCCTCGCCTCGCTCGTACCCGTGGGCGTCGAGGGCGCGATCGTCGGAAAGGCGCTGTACGCCAAGGCGTTCACCCTGGAAGAGGCGCTCGCGGCGGTGGCCGGATGACCGCCGGAGCGGGAGCGGCCGACACGGGCGCCACAGGCACGGGCGTCAGAAGGGTCTCGTCCGGCGGCCCCTGGGAGGAGGCCTTCGGCTACTCCCGCGCGGTCGAACTCCCCAACGGCCTGGTCCTGGTGTCCGGCTGCACCTCCGTGGTCGACGGCAGGATCGCGGAGGGCGGCCCGTACGAGCAGGCGAGGACCGCCTTCGGCGTCGCGATCAAGGCGCTCGGAAAGCTGGGCCTCGGCGCCGAGCATGTCGTCCGTACGCGTATGTACATCACCCATGTCAGGGACGCCGACGAAGTGGGGCGGGCGCACAAGGACCTGTTCGATGCCGTACGTCCGGCCGCCTCGATGGTCGTCGTCGCCGGGCTGATCGACCCGAGCCTGTTCGTCGAGGCCGAGGTCGAGGCGTACCGGGGAGGTACCCGGTGACTCTTGCCGTACGGGTCATCCCCTGCCTGGACGTGGACAACGGCCGGGTCGTCAAGGGCGTCAACTTCCAGAATCTGCGGGACGCCGGCGACCCCGTCGAGATGGCCGAACTGTACGACGCGGAGGGCGCCGACGAGCTGACGTTCCTCGACATCACCGCGTCGTCCGGCAACCGCGAGACCACCTATGACGTGGTGCGCCGCACCGCCGAGCAGGTCTTCATCCCGCTCACCGTCGGCGGCGGCGTCCGGACCCCCGAGGATGTCGACAAGCTGCTGCGGGCCGGCGCGGACAAGGTCGGGGTCAACACCGCGGCCATCGCGCGGCCCGAGCTGATCCGGGAGATCGCCGAGCGGTTCGGGCGGCAGGTGCTGGTGCTGTCGGTCGACGCGCGCCGTACGCCGTCGGGCTCGTTCGAGGTCACCACGCACGGCGGGCGCCGGGGCACCGGGCTCGACGCGGTCGAATGGGCGCACCGGGCGGCCGAGTTGGGGGCGGGTGAGATCCTGCTCAACTCGATGGACGCGGACGGTACGAAGGACGGCTACGACACCGAGATGATCGCGGCCGTACGCCGGCATGTGACCGTGCCCGTCATCGCGTCGGGCGGCGCGGGCCGGCTCGCGGACTTCGCGCCCGCGGTCGAGGCGGGCGCGGACGCCGTGCTGGCGGCCTCCGTCTTCCACTTCGGTGATCTGCGGATCCCGGAGGTCAAGAACGCGCTGCGGGAAGCGGGCCATCCGGTGCGCTGAGGCCGGGTGTTGACGCTGTTCGTTGACGTGGGCGCTGTCGCGGGCGTCGGCGCGGGCCCCGTGCGGGCCCGTGCGGGCGCCGGCTCGGGTGCTGACCCGGTGCTGCTTGCGGTCCGGGTCAACACCCGCGTGCACCGCTCCGTTTGTGAAATCGGGTGGATTCCGGTGAAATCCGGTGAAGACTGACGGCTTCCGGTGAAGACCGGTGAACTCACTGGTGCTTTTCGGGCGAATGCACCGGGACAGTGGAAGCGCCAGCCGTCACGACCTCGTCACCGAGAGGGCCCCCACCGTGCAGCAGCAGCTCGCTCAGCCGCGTACCCCTGCCCGTATCCGCCGGATCCGCACGGTCAGAGGCTTACTCGCCGCGACCGCCGCGACCGGCGGTCTCCTCGCCGCCTCGCTCCCCGGTACGGCCGCGGCGGCGGCCAATCCGTACGAGCGCGGACCGGCCCCGACCGTCGCCAGTATCGAGGCCCCTCTCGGCCACTACACCGTCTCGCAGACCACCGTCGCGCGGTCGAGCGTCACCGGCTTCGGCGGCGGTACGGTCTACTACCCGGCCTCCACCGCGGACGGCACCTTCGGCGCGGTCGCCATCGCGCCCGGCTTCACCGGTACCCAGTCGAGCATCGCCTGGTACGGGCCCCGACTCGCGTCGCAGGGCTTTGTCGTCTTCACGATCGACACCGTCACCGTGCTCGACCAGCCCGCAAGCCGGGGCCGTCAACTCCTCGCCGCACTCGACTATCTGACAGGCGGCAGCTCGCCGGTCATAAACCGGATCGACCCCGCCCGGCTGGGCGTCATGGGCCACTCCATGGGCGGAGGCGGCTCCCTCGAAGCCGCCAAGAGCCGTACGTCCCTGAAGGCGGCGATCCCGCTCACCGGCTGGAACCTGGACACCACCTGGCCCGAGGTCCGTACACCCACCCTGGTCGTCGGGGCCGACGGCGACACGGTCGCGCCGGTCACGGTGCACTCCGAGCCGTTCTACACGTCGCTGCCCTCCGCCCTCGACAAGGCGTATCTGGAGCTGAAGGGCGCGGTGCACCGGACGCCGATCACCGCCAACACCACGATCGCGAAATACAGCGTCTCCTGGCTGAAGCGGTTCATCGACGCGGACACCCGCTACGAGCAGTTCCTGTGCCCGCTGCCCGCGCCGGGCCCGACGATCGCCGAGTACCGGGGGAACTGCCCGCACTCCTGAGGGCTTTCGGTGCGGCCGTACGGGCCGTACGGCCGGCTCTTCGGCACGACCGTACGACCGTACGGCCGCTCAGATCCCGAGCTTCGCCTCCTGGACCCGCGCGATCGCGTCCTTGTCGCCGTCCAGCTCCACATCCGCCGCGCTCTGCCGCCCGAACACGAACAGCACCAGCTCACCCGGCTCGCCGGTGACCGTCACCACGGGCGTGCCGCGGTGGGCCACCGCCGTCTGGCCGTCCGGACGGCGCAGCACCAGGCCCACCGGGGACCTGCGCCCCAGCATCCGGCCGCCCTTCTCCACCCGCGACCACAGCGTGTCCGCGAAGACCCGGTCCAGCTCGCGCGGAGTCCAGTCGGGCTGCGCCCGCCGGACGTCCTCGGTGTGCACATAGAACTCGATCGCGTTGGCCGCCTCGTCGATCTGCTTGATGCCGTACGGGGAGAGCCGCGGCGGTCCCGTACGGATGAGCTGGATCAGCTCCTCGTACGGCTTCGCGACATATTCGGCCTGGACCCGCTCCATCCGGTTCCTGAGCGCGGGCACCAGCAGCCCGCCGGCCGCGTCGGGGCGGCGCTCGCGCACCACCACATGGGCCGCGAGGTCCCGGGCGAGCCAGCCCTCGCAGAGGGTCGGCGCGTCGGGCCCCGCCGCTTCCAACAGATCGGCGAGCAGAAGCCGTTCACGCTTGGCATGGGTCGACATGGCACCCAGCGTACGGCGGCCGGGACCCGTCCGCCCAGTGGACACCGGGCCGGCCGGCGGCGCGGGCGCGGCACAATGAACACATGAGCAGCACCGGTACCCCCGGCCCGGGCGGCGGACTCGACCCCGCCATCGCGGACCGCCTCAAGCGCACCCCCGACGGACTGCTTCCGGCCATCGCCCAGCAGTACGACACCGGCGAGGTGCTGATGCTGGGCTGGATGGACGACGAGGCCCTGCACCGCACCCTCACCACAGGACGCTGCACCTACTGGTCGCGCAGCCGCCGCGAGTACTGGGTCAAGGGCGACACCTCCGGCCATGTCCAGCACGTCAAGTCCGTCGCGCTGGACTGCGACGCGGACACCGTGCTGGTCCAGGTCGACCAGGTGGGCGCCGCCTGCCACACCGGCGCCCGCACCTGCTTTGACGCCGATGTCCTGCCGCTCGGACGGTGACCGGACCGGGTGTCCCGTCGCTCGAACAGTGACAGAACCGGCCCGTCACACCGAGTAGGGTCAGCCGCCATGCACCTTGAGACCTTCCGCAAGCTGGCGGTGGACCGCCGCGTCATCCCCGTCAGCCGGCGTCTCCTCGCGGACGGCGACACCCCGGTCGGCCTGTACCGCAAGCTCGCCGCCGAGCGCCCCGGCACCTTCCTGCTGGAGTCCGCGGAGAACGGCCGCTCCTGGTCCCGCTACTCGTTCGTCGGGGTACGGTCCGCCGCCACGCTCACCGAGCGCGACGGCCGTACCCACTGGCTCGGCACCCCGCCCGTCGGCGTCCCCGTGGACGGCGACCCGCTCGCCGCGCTGCGCGCCACCGTGGAGACCCTGCACACCCCGCGCGACCTCCCCGCCGGCATGCCGCCCTTCACCGGGGGCATGGTCGGCTACCTCGGGTACGACATCGTCCGCCGCCTGGAGAAGATCGGCGAGCACGCCCGCGACGACCTGCGGATCCCCGAGCTGACCATGCTGCTCACCTCGGACCTCGCCGTACTGGACCACTGGGACGGCACGGTCCTGCTGATCGCCAACGCGATCAACCACAACGACCTGGACACCGGGGTGGACGAGGCGTACGCGGACGCCGTCGCCCGGCTCGACGCGATGGAGGCCGATCTGGCCGAGCCGGTCCACTCCGCGCCGGCCGCGCTGCCCGCCTCCGAACTGCCCGAGTACACCGCGCTCTGGGGCGGTCCCGACTACCGGGCCGCCGTCGAGGACATCAAGGAGCGGATCAGGGCGGGCGAGGCCTTCCAGGTCGTCCCGTCCCAGCGGTTCGAGACCCCCGTCAGCGCGAGCGCCCTGGATGTCTACCGGGTGCTGCGGGCCACCAACCCGTCGCCGTACATGTACCTCATGCGCCTGCCCCACGAGGACGGCGGGACCTTCGATGTGGTGGGCTCCAGCCCGGAGGCCCTGGTCAAGGTCGAGGACGGACGGGCCATGGTGCATCCGATCGCCGGGACCCGCCCCCGGGGCGCCACCCCGCAGGAGGACCAGGCGCTCGCCGAGGAGCTGCTCGCCGACCCCAAGGAGCGCGCCGAGCACCTCATGCTCGTCGACCTCGGCCGCAACGACCTGGGCAGGGTCTGCGCGCCCGGCACCGTCGAGGTGGTGGACTTCATGTCGGTCGAGCGCTACTCGCACGTCATGCACATCGTGTCCACCGTCACTGGCCGGGTCGCGCAGGGCCGTACCGCCTTCGACGTGCTGACCGCCTGCTTCCCCGCGGGCACGCTCTCCGGGGCGCCCAAGCCGCGTGCCATGCAGATCATCGACGAGCTGGAGCCCACCCGGCGCGGGCTGTACGGCGGCTGCGTCGGCTATCTCGACTTCGCCGGGGACTCCGACACGGCCATCGCCATCCGTACCGCCCTGCTCAGGGACGGTACGGCCTATGTCCAGGCGGGCGCGGGCGTGGTCGCCGACTCCGACCCGGTCTCCGAGGACATCGAGTGCCGCAACAAGGCGGCCGCCGTGCTCCGGGCGGTGCATACCGCCAACCGGCTGAACACCGGGTGACACGGTAGGGGATAGTGGGGTACGTGAGTGCCGTACCCGTACCCCAGCCCCGCCCCGCCGCCCAGGCGGGCACCGCGCCCGGCCGCGGCCGACGCGGTCTCGCGGCGGCCCTGCTCCTCGGTGCCGTCGGCGCCGCCGTGGCGCTGATCGCCTCCGGCCAGATATGGGCCGAGGGCACGGCGGCCGTCGGCGGCGGTTCCGTACCGCTCGACGCCGACGGCCGTGATGTGACCGGAGTCCCCGCGGCCCTCGCCGTCGTGGGACTCGCGGCGCTCGTCGCCGTCTTCGCCGTCCGCAGCGCCGGGCGGCTGCTGGTCGCCGCCCTGCTGGCGCTGAGCGGCGCGGGAGCGGCCCTGGCCGCGTTCCTGGGCGCCTCGGACAGCGCGGCCCTGGACGAGCTGGCCGCGAAGACCACCGGGGACACCGCCGCGACGGTGGACGCCCTGAGCCATACCGCCTGGCCCTATGTGACCGCGGCCGGCGGCGTGCTGATCCTGCTCGCGGGGGTGCTGGCGGTGCTGTACGGCAGCCAGTGGCCCGCGATGTCCGGGCGGTACGAGCGGACCGGCGGCCCCGGCACGGGCGCCGCCGGGCGTGGTCCCGGCCGTACGCCCACGGTGGACCCCGACCGTCCCGAGGACCTGTGGAAGGCCCTGGACCGGGGCGAGGACCCGACGCGCGAGAGCTGAACCACATCGCCCGACCCCGCGCCGCCGAACGGGTGGCGCATGCGGGACAATGTCGGTCGAGCGTCCGACGCACACTCCGACACACTGCACATCAGGACATCAGGAACGAGGAGCACCTCATGGCGCACAGCGGCGGCCACGGACACACCCCGGCGGCTTGGACCGGTGTCATCATCTCCTTCATCGGCTTCTGCGTCGCGGGGGTCTTCATGGTCGCGGCGAACTCGGCCGGGTTCTGGGCCGGGATCGGTCTCATCGCGCTCGGGGCGCTCGTCGGCCTGGTGATGAAGGCGGCGGGCATGGGCACGCCCAAGGAGCCCGAGGAACTGGTACGGGCGAGGGCGCTGGCCGCGAGGCCGCAGGCGGCCCAGGCCGTGGCCGGGGCGGGAGCTGCGGCTGAGACCGGCACCGCGAAGGCCGAGGCGCAGACCGAGCCCGAGCCCCAGACGCAGACCGCCTGACGGCCGGCCCCTCGGAAACACAGACGCTCCGACGCAGTCCGGCCGGGCCGGGCTGCGTTTTTCCGTAGCAGCGGCGACAATCACCGGGTGGACGCCATGCCAACTCCCGCGCACGACCCGTCCTCCCCGCCCTCCCTGCCGGTCCCGCCCGTGTTCGCACCGGCTCCCGCCCCGCTCGCGCGGCGGCTGTTCCCGCCGGTCGCCGTCCTCGGCGGGATCGCCGTGGCCTGGACCTATGTCGGTCTGGTCGACCCGAATGAAACCGGCCACTACCCGGTCTGCCCGCTGCTCCTGCTGACCGGTCTCTACTGCCCCGCCTGCGGCGGTCTGCGCAGCGCCCACGCCGTCGCGCACGGTGACCTGGCCACCGCCTTCGGCGCCAACGCGCTCGCCGTCATCGGCTACGCGATCTTCGCCGCGGTGTGGGTGGCCTGGGTCGTACGCGCCGGGAAGGGCCTGCCCGTACGGATCACCCTCGGACCCCTCTGGTGGTGGGGCCTCGGCGCGGTGGTCCTGATCTTCACGGTGGTCAGGAACCTGCCTTTCGGCTCCTTGCTCGCCCCGTGAAATGCCAGGTGGGGCGGGGCGCGGCCAACCGGATGCGGAGCCTTCGGCCAGTTCCGGATAGCATCGATATGGCTGATCCTGAACCTGTACCTCGACTACCACTCCACCTGGAAAGGGGGCCGCTCGCGTGAGTGTGCTCGACGAGATCATCGAAGGCGTACGCGCCGACCTCGCAGAGCGGCAGGCGCGCGTCTCCCTCGACGAGCTGAAGCGGCGCGCGGCCAGGGCCCCGGAGGCCAGGGACGGGGTGGCCGCGCTGCGCGGCGACTCGGTCCAGGTCATCTGCGAGGTCAAGCGCTCCAGCCCGTCGAAGGGCGCGCTGGCCGCGATCGCCGACCCCGCCGGGCTCGCCGCCGACTACGAGGCGGGCGGCGCGGCCGTCATCTCCGTACTGACCGAGCAGCGGCGCTTCGGCGGCTCGCTGGCCGATCTGGAGGCCGTACGGGCCCGGGTCGACATCCCGGTCCTGCGCAAGGACTTCGTCGTCACCTCGTACCAGCTCTGGGAGGCGCGGGCGTACGGCGCGGACCTGGTGCTGCTGATCGTCGCCGCACTCGACCAGCCCGCGCTGGTCTCGCTGATCGAGCGGGCCGAGTCGATCGGGCTCACGCCGCTGGTCGAGGCGCACGACGAGGAGGAGGTCGAGCGGGCCGTGGACGCGGGCGCGCGGATCATCGGCGTCAACGCGCGCGATCTGAAGACCCTGAAAGTGGACCGCGGAACATTTGAGCGGGTCGCCCCCGAGATCCCGGCCGGCATTGTGAAGATCGCCGAGTCCGGGGTGCGCGGGCCGCACGACCTGATCGCGTACGCCAACGCCGGGGCCGACGCCGTTCTGGTCGGCGAGTCCCTGGTGACCGGGCGCGACCCGAAGGCCGCGGTGGCCGACCTCGTCGCGGCGGGCGCCCACCCGGCGCTGCGGCACGGCAGGGACTGACCCCGCCGTGCACACCGCCGCCGTACCCGTACCGCACACGCCGCACGCGGCCCTGGCGCGCGGCTGCCGCCCGCGCGGGTGCCGCGCGCCGGCCCGGCGGGTACACGGGCGGCGGGTCCGGTACGTGATCGGCGACGAGCCGGGCCAGGTCAACGGCATGCGATGGCGCGAGGCCGCGTCTTAGGCGTGGCCGGGCCGAGGGTGCGGTGACCGTGCGTGGTGCGTACGGTGCCGTGCCGCGGGCTGTCGCGCCTTGGCGCAACACGGTGCTCTCTCCCCGTCTTCGTTGCTTCTGAGGAGTTCTCGCGTGTCCGAGTTCTTTGTTCCCGACCCCGAGGGTCAAGTCCCCAGCGCCGAAGGGTACTTCGGTGCCTTCGGCGGCAAGTTCATTCCCGAGGCGCTGGTCGCCGCCGTCGACGAGGTCGCCGTCGAGTACGAGAAGGCCAAGGGCGACCCCGCCTTCGCCGCCGAGCTGAACGGGCTGCTCGTCGACTACACCGGCCGCCCCAGTGCGCTGACCGAAGTGCCGCGGTTCGCCGAGCACGCCGGGGGCGCCCGGATCTTCCTCAAGCGTGAGGACCTCAACCACACCGGATCCCACAAGATCAACAATGTGCTGGGGCAGGCGCTGCTGACCAGGCGCATGGGCAAGACCCGGGTCATCGCCGAGACCGGCGCCGGACAGCACGGCGTCGCGACCGCCACCGCCTGCGCGCTGTTCGGGCTCGACTGCACCATCTACATGGGCGAGATCGACACCCGGCGCCAGGCCCTGAACGTCGCCAGGATGCGGATGCTCGGCGCCGAGGTCGTGCCCGTCTCGTCCGGCAGCAGGACGCTGAAGGACGCCATCAACGAGGCGTTCCGCGACTGGGTCGCCAATGTGGACCACACCCACTATCTGTTCGGCACGGTCGCCGGCCCGCACCCCTTCCCCGCGATGGTGCGCGACTTCCACCGGGTCATCGGGGTGGAGGCCAGGCGCCAGCTCCTGGAGCGCGCGGGCCGGCTGCCCGACGCGGCCGTGGCATGCGTGGGGGGCGGGTCCAACGCGATCGGGCTCTTCCACGCGTTCATCCCCGACACGGCCGTACGGCTGGTGGGCTGCGAGCCCGCCGGGCACGGGATCGACAGCGGCGAGCACGCCGCGACCCTGACCGCGGGCGAACCCGGCATCCTGCACGGCTCGCGGTCGTACGTCCTCCAGGACGAGGAGGGCCAGATCACCGAGCCGTACTCGATCTCGGCCGGCCTCGACTACCCGGGCATCGGCCCGGAGCACGCGTATCTCAAGGACAGCGGCCGTGGCGAGTACCGCGCGGTCACCGACGACGACGCGATGCGGGCGCTGCTGCTGCTGTCGCGCACCGAGGGCATCATCCCGGCGATCGAGAGCGCGCACGCGCTGGCCGGCGCGCTGGAGGTGGGCCGGGAGCTGGGGAAGGACGGGCTGATCGTCGTCAACCTCTCCGGGCGCGGCGACAAGGACATGGACACGGCCGCCCGCTACTTCGGGCTGTACGACGGGGAGGGCACCAAGTGAGCGGGAACATCCGGCTGTTGGGCAAGACGCTCGCGGCGGCGAAGTCCGAGAACCGGGCCGCGCTGATCGCCTATCTCCCGGCGGGCTTCCCGACCGTGGACGGCGGGATCGAGGCCGTGAAGGCGGTCCTGGACGGCGGCGCCGACGTGGTCGAGGTGGGGCTGCCGCACAGCGACCCCGTGCTCGACGGGCCCGTCATCCAGACCGCCGACGACATCGCGCTGCGGGGCGGGGTGAAGATCGCCGATGTGATGCGTACGGTCCGTGAGGCGTACGAGGCGACCGGCAAGCCCGTCCTCGTGATGACGTACTGGAACCCGATCGACCGCTACGGCATCGAGCGCTTCACCGCCGAGCTGGCCGAGGCGGGCGGCGCCGGCTGCATCCTGCCCGACCTGCCCGTACAGGAATCCGCGCTCTGGCGCGAGCACGCGGAGAAGCAGGGGCTCGCGACGGTCTTCGTGGTCGCGCCCAGCAGCAAGGACGCCCGGCTGGCCACGATCACCGCGGCGGGCAGCGGTTTTGTGTACGCGGCGTCGCTGATGGGCGTCACGGGTACGCGTGAGTCGGTCGGCCGGGAGGCCCAGGACCTGGTGGCGCGCACCCGCGCCACGACCGAGCTGCCGGTGTGTGTCGGGCTCGGTGTGTCCAACGCGGACCAGGCCGCCGAGGTCGCGGGCTTCGCGGACGGTGTCATCGTCGGCTCGGCGTTCGTGAAGCGGATCCTGGACGCGCCCGACACGGCGGCCGGACTGGTGGCCGTACGGAAGCTGGCGGCCGAGCTGGCCGAGGGCGTTCGCAAGCGCTGACGGGTCGGCTCACACGTACGGGTGGACCTGGGACCGGGGAGGTGCGCAGGCACCTCCCCGGTTCGTTGCTGTGGGCGTGAGCGAGAAGAACCGTGAGGCAAAACGGAGCGCGAGAGAGCGGCTCCAGCAGGAACGTGCGGCGGACCGGGTGCGGGAGAAGCGGCGGCGCACCGTGGTCATGTCCGTGGCGGTCGTCGGGGTGCTCGGCGCGGTCGGAGTGATCGGCGTGGTCGCCGCCGAGGTCGGCAAGGACAGGAGCGACAGCGCGGGGCAGCCGGCGAGCGCGCCCTCCGGGGCCGTGGGCAAGGGCGGTCTCGCGATTCCGGTCGGGTCACCCGACGCGCCGTCCATGCTCACGGTCTGGGAGGACTTCCGCTGCCCGGCGTGCGCCCAGTTCGAGAACGGGTTCCGGGACACGATCCACAAGCTGGAGCGGGCGGGACAGCTCAAGGTCGAGTACCACCTCGCCACGATCATCGACGGCAACATGGGCGGCAGCGGCTCGCTGCGCGCGGCCAACGCGGCGGCGTGCGCCCAGGACGTCGGCAAGTTCTCCCCGTACCACGACGTCCTGTACCAGAACCAGCCGCTGGAGACGGACGACGCCTTCGCCAAGAACAGCCATCTGCTGGATCTGGCGCGCAAGGTCGAGGGGCTGGAGTCGGCGCCCGGGTTCCGCCAGTGCGTGGAGAAGGGCGAGCACGACGACTGGGTGCAGAAGTCCGCCGCGGCGTTCCGGACGGGCGGCTTCTCCGGGACGCCGGCGGTCCTGCTGAACGGTGAGTCGGTGCTGCCGAAGAAGGGCTCCGAGAACATCACGCCGGACAATCTGAAGAAGTGGGTCGAGGAGGCCAACAAGGGCAAGAAGCCGGTGACGCCCTCGGCATCCGCCTCGCCCGCCTCGGCCCCTGACTCCTCGCCCGCCGCGTCCCCCGCCGTCTGACCTCGTTATCCAGAAGTTGCCGGGCGGGTCGCCCCAGATCCCGCCCGGCACTGTACGGTCGGTTCTGCCATGGACTTCGCCTACATTCCCAGCCCGTCGACCGGAGTGCTCCACCTCGGACCACTCCCGCTGCGCGGCTATGCGTTCTGCATCATCATCGGTGTCTTCGTCGCGGTCTGGTACGGCGGCAAGCGCTGGGTCGCCCGGGGCGGCAAACCCGGCACCGTGGCCGACATCGCCGTCTGGGCGGTGCCCTTCGGCCTGGTCGGCGGGCGGCTCTACCATGTGATCACCGACTACCAGCTCTACTTCAGCGACGGTGAGGACTGGGTCGACGCCTTCAAGATCTGGGAGGGCGGCCTCGGGATCTGGGGCGCGATCGCGCTGGGCGCGGTCGGCGCCTGGATCGGCTGCCGCCGCCGGGGCATCCCGCTTCCCGCGTACGCCGACGCCATCGCGCCCGCGATCGCCATCGCGCAGGCGATAGGGCGCTGGGGCAACTGGTTCAACCAGGAGCTGTACGGGAAGCCGACGGATCTGCCGTGGGCGCTGGAGATCTCCTCCGGCACCAACCGCGAGGCGGGCCTCTACCACCCGACGTTCCTGTACGAGTCGCTGTGGTGCATCGGTGTCGCGCTGCTGGTCATCTGGGCCGACCGCCGCTTCAAGCTCGGGCACGGGCGGGCGTTCGCCCTGTACGTCGCGGCGTACTGCGCGGGCCGCGCCTGGATCGAGTACATGCGCGTCGACGAGGCGCACCACTTCCTCGGTCTCCGGCTGAACGTCTGGACGGCGGCCGTCGTCTTCGTCCTGGCGGTCGTCTACTTCGTGGTGTCGGCGCGGGTACGCCCCGGCCGCGAGGAAGTGGTGGAACCGGAGCGGGACGCGGTGGTCGAACAGAAGCCGAAGGACGACGAAGCCGAGGCGGAGGGGGACGCGGACGCCGACTCCAATGGCGCTGCGGTGACCGCCACCCCTGGCGCCGAGCCGGCCGACAAGACCTGACCGGCGCGAAGCTGACCGGTTGCGTGGCAGACGGCCACGCCTGTCCTCAATCGCCGGACGGGCTGAAATTCAGCCCGTCCGGCGATTGAGGACAAGGGCCAGCGTCCGCCTCGCCGCCGCCACGATCGCCGCATCCACAAAGCGGCCGTCGGGCAACGCATGCGCCCCCGCCTCCGCGGCCGCCGCCTCGATGATCTCCTCCGCCTCCGCCACCTCCCGCGGCGTCGGCAGATACGCCCGTTCGATCACCGCGAGCTGACGCGGATGGATCGCCGCCCGGCCCAGCATCCCCAGCGTCCGGCCATGGCGGCACGACGCCGCCAGGCCGTCCATGTCGCGGACATCGGGGAACACCGACTGGACCGGCGGGGCCAGACCCGCCGCGCGGGCCGCGACCACGGCCCGGCTGCGCGACCAGTCGAGCCCGGAGTCGTCCCGTACCCCCAGATCCGCGCGGAGATCCGCCTCGCCCAGGGCGATGCCCCGTACCGCCGGGTGCGCGCAGGCGATGGCGTGCGCGTGCTCCAGGGCGAGCGCCGATTCCAGCAGGGCGTACAGCGCGACATCCGGGGCCCGGGCCGCGATCCGGTGGATGTCGGAGGGGTGCGTGACCTTCGGGAGGCGCAGCCCGGTCAGTCCAGGCAGCCCCACCAGCCACGCCAGATCGTGCTCGTCGGTGATCCGTACATGCACCGGGACCGGATGCGGCGAGGACAGGAACTCGGCGACGGCGTCCCGCGCGTACTCCTTGCGGTCGGGAGCCACCGCGTCCTCCAGGTCCACGATCACCACATCCGCACCGCAGGACAGCGCCTTCGTCATCACCTCCGGCCGGTCCCCGGGTACGTACAGCCAGGTCAGAGCGATGGTCACAGCGCGCCGTCCGAGCGGAGCGCGGCGATCTCGGATACGGACAGACCCAGCTCGGTGAGGACCGCGTCGGTGTCCGCGCCATGCGGGCGGCCCGCCCAGCGGATGGCGCCCGGGGTCTCGGAGAGCCGGAAGAGGACGTTCTGCATCCGCAGCGGCCCCAGCTCCGGGTCCGGGACCTCGGTGACGGTGTCCAGCGCCCGGTATTGCGGATCGTCCATGATGTCCCGGATGTCATAGACCGGTGCGACCGCTGCCTCGGCCTTCTCGAACGCTGCCATCACCTCGGCGCGGGTGTGCCGGGCGATCCAGCCTCCGACCGCCTCGTCGAGTACGTCGGCGTGCGCGGCGCGTCCGCTTCCGGTGGTGAACCAGGACTCGTCGATCAGCTCGGGCCGGCCCACCAGCCGCATCACCCGCTCCGCGACCGACTGCGCGGAGGTGGAGACCGCCAGCCAGGAGCCGTCGGCGGCGCGGTAGGTGTTGCGCGGGGCGTTGTTGCCGGAGCGGTTGCCCGTACGCGGCTGGACCAGGCCGAGCTGGTCGTACCAGAGCGGCTGCGGCCCGAGCACGGTCAGGATCGGCTCGATGATCGCCAGATCGACCACCTGGCCGCGGCCCGTGAGGGTCCGCCCGCTGAGGGCCGTCATCACCGCGTACGCCGTGGCCACCGCGGCGATCGAGTCGGCGAGGCCGAAGGGCGGCAGGGTCGGGGGTCCGTCCGGCTCGCCCGTCATGGCGGCGAAGCCGCTCATCGCCTCGGCGAGGGTGCCGAATCCGGGGCGGTGGGAGTACGGGCCGAACTGGCCGAAGCCGGTCACCCTGGCCAGCACCAGCCGGGGGTTGGCGAGCGAGAGTTCGGGCCAGCCGAGACCCCATTTCTCCAGGGTGCCGGGCCGGAAGTTCTCGATGATCACATCCGCCCGGCCGGCCAGCCGGAGCAGCAGATCGCGTCCGCCGGGGGTGGACAGATCGAGGGTAACGGCGCGCTTGTTGCGGCCGAGGAGCTTCCACCACAGGCCCACCCCGTCCTTGGCGGGGCCGTGCCCGCGCGAGGGGTCGGGTCGGCTCGGATGCTCGACCTTGATCACATCGGCGCCGAAGTCACCGAGCAGGGTGGCGGCGAGGGGACCCGCGAAGAGGGTCGCGAGGTCGAGTACCCGCAGCCCGGCGAGCGGGGGAGTGGCCGCTGAGGTGGTGGTGGGGGCCGGCACGGTCATTCAGGCCTCGATCTCGGTGCGGTACGGCATGGAGGTGGACGCCCCGGGGCGCTGTACGCAGAGCGCGGCGGCGGCCGAGGCCCAGCGCATCGCCTCGGGCATCGGCCGGCCCTCGCCGAGCGCCACGGCCAGCGCGCCCACGAAGGTGTCCCCGGCGGCGGTGGTGTCCACGGCCTCGACCCTCGGCGCGGGCACGGCGAGGGCCCTGCCGCCGCGCGCCGCGTACAGGCTGCCCGACGCGCCGAGGGTGATCACGACCTCGGGGACCTGCCGGAGCAGGGACTCGGCCGCGCCATGGGCGTCGGCGATCCCGGTGAGGGTGGCCGCCTCGTGCTCGTTGGGGACCAGCAGGTCGACGGCGGCGAGCAGATCGGGCGGCAGCGGCTGTGCGGGCGCCGGGGTGAGGACGGTCCGTACGCCATGGCGGCGCGCGGCCCCGGCGCCGGCCCGTACGGCGCTCAGCGGAAGTTCGAGCTGGAGCAGCAGGGTGTCCGCGGCGGCGATCACGGTCTCGTCGCCGGGGACGAGATGGGTGACGGTGCCATTGGCGCCGGGGACCACGACGATCGCGTTGCTCCCCTCGTCGTCCACGACGATGTGCGCGGTGCCCGAGGGGCCCTCGACGGTGCGCAGCAGATCCGTGTCGACGCCGGACGCTTCGAGGGTGTGCCGCAGCCGCTCCCCGAACTCGTCCTCGCCGACCGCGCCGATCATCGCCACCTCACCGCCCGCGCGGGCCGCGGCGACGGCCTGGTTGGCGCCCTTGCCGCCGGGGACCGTACGGAACTCCCGGCCGGTGACGGTCTCGCCGAGCTTCGGGGCGCGCGCGGCGTACGCGACGAGATCCATATTGGTGCTGCCGAGCACCACGATGCCGGTCATGGGCGGAGCGCCTCCCTGTGGGTGAGTTCTGCGAGTGCGTCGAAGCCGATGCCGTCGAAACCGGCGACGGAGGTGGCGAGACGGTTCTTCAGCGGGACCGTCCACCGCTCGGGCAGTGCGGCCGGATCGCCGGCGAGCAACCCGGTGACGGAACCGGCGGTCGCGCCGTTCGAATCGGTGTCCCAGCCACCGGACACGACACGGCAGATGGACCCGCCGAAGTCGCCGTCGGCATGGGTGAGCGCGGCGGCGAGCAGCGCGGCGTTCGGGACGGAGTGGACCCAGTGGTAGTGGCCGTAGGCGGAGTGGATCCGGTCGACGACGGCCGCGAAGTCCGCCTGCTCGCCGGCGGCTTCGATGCCGAAGCGTACGGCCCCGGCGAGCCGGGATCTCGGCGGTACGACGGACAGTCCGGCCCGCAGACAGGCGTGTACGTCCTTGGGCCCGGTGATGTACGGTCCGGCCGCGGCGGCGATCATGCCCGCGACGAACATCGCGCCGTACACCCCGTTCGCGGTGTGGGTGAGCGTCGCCTCCCGGTGCGCCTGCGCGGCGGCGGCCCCGGGGGCGCCGGGGTGTGTCCAGCCGTGCACGTCGGCGCGGATCGCCGCGCCGATCCACTCCCGGAACGGATTGCGGTACCGGGCGGTGTCCGGCGGCTCGATCCCGCAGAGCAGATTGCGGTACGCGACGCGCTCGGCGGTGAACGTACAGCCCGCGGGCAGCTCGTCCAGCCACACCCGGGCGACATCCGCGGTGGTGAACGAGCGGCCGTGGCGGCGCAGGAGGAGCAGATTGAGCAGGGGGTAGTTGAGGTCGTCGTCCTCGGGCATGCCGTCGATGTTCTCGGCGAGGGAGGTCGGCGCGGAGCGGCGGTTCCAGGGGTACGCGGCGGCGAGCCCGGGAGGCAGCCCCTCGGCGGTGAACCAGGTGCGCAGGGGCCAGTTGCCGGTGGCCCGGGCGAGCGCGCGGATACCGGTGAGGGGCAGCTTCTCGACGGGCTTCCCGAGCAGACAGCCGACCGCCCGCCCGAGCCAGGCGGCATGAAGCCGGGCGACGGTGAGATGGACGGCGGCTTCTCGACCGTCGGCGGCGGCGCTCGCCGTACCGTACGGCGGGCCTGACGAGGCGCTCGTACCGTACGGCCGGCCTGGCGAGGCGGCCGTACCGTCGCCGGTACGGTACGGCAGGTCCCGCGCTGCGGGGCCGCCCGGTCGGCCTCCTGCCGGAGCCGTCTCGCCTCTGGCGGCCGGCTCCGCCGGGGCGTGCGGGCGGTCCGGCGCGGCGGGCGTGCCGCCTTCCCGGGCGTACGGTCGGCCTTCTGCCGGAGCCGACTCGCGCGCGGCGGCCGGCTCCGGCGCGGCGGGTCTGCCGACTGCGGTACGGGCCTCTGGCGCGGCTGATCCGTTGCCGCGGCCCGGCCTGCCCGGCCAGGCCGGGCAGGCCGCCCTGATCGCTGACAGCTCCGTCGGTTCGTACTGCTCCTGGGGGCAGGGGAGCAGCGCCAGTTCGTCGAGGAGTTCCTCCGCCAGCGCGCGCAGGTGCGGGGGCGCGGGAGCGGGGGAGGCGCCCGTGCGGGGCGGGGCGGTGGTGCCGCCCGCCGTGTGCCAGCGCTCGGCGACGGCCTTGGCATCGCGGCCGTCCTCCTCGGCCTGGCGCAGCTCGTGGCCGACCAGATCCTCCGGTTGCACCCAGGTCAGACGGAGGTCCGTCATCGCGCCGCCACCGGCCGGGTCTCCGCACGCCGTGCGTCGTGCGGGGTGTTCGGCGGGGCCGGCGCGTCCGGCGCGTCGCTCAGCCGGTCGTCCGTCAGGCGCCCGAACGCCGACTCGTGCGCCCGGCGCCGCTCCGTGTCCCTGGTGAACATCTCGTACGCCACCTCCGTCAGCACCTGCGCGGGAGCGTGCAGATCGAGGCGGCTCGCGTCGGCCACGCGATGCGCCCAGTCCGCCGGGATCGCGGCCTCACCGCCCAGCGCCCCGGCGAGCGCGCCGCTCATCGTGGCGATCGAGTCGCAGTCCCTGCCGTAGTTGACCGAGCCCAGCACCGTACGGTGATAGTCGCCCCCGCCGATCAGCAACATGCCCAGCGCGATGGGGAGTTCCTCGATGGAGTGCAGCCGGGACGGACGGCGGGCGCCCAGCGAGGGGTTGCGGTAGTGGGGGCCGACCGTGTCGAAGGGGGCGACGGCCTCGCGCAGCCCGCGCAGCGCCGACCCGCTGTCACGGTGCCGGGCGGCGACCCCGCACACCGCCTCGATCGCCGCGCGCGTACCGTCCTTCGCGAAGCGGAGACAGGTCTCGACGACGGTCGTGGGCGTGGCGTCCGGGAGACAGGCGGCGGCGACCGCCGCGGCGAACACCCCGGCGGCCTCCCGCCCGTACGACGACTGGTGCGCGCCCGCGATGTCGATCGCCTCGGCGTACGCGGCGGCCGGATGCGCCGCGTTGACCAGCCCCACCGGCGCCATGTACATCGCCGCGCCGCAGTTGACGATGTTCCCGGTGCCCGCCTCGCGCGGGTCGACATGCCCGTAATGCAGCCGTGCGACCAGCCACTTCTCCGCGAGGAACAGCCGCTGGAGGAGCAGCGCCTCGCTCTCCAGCTCGGGGATCCAGCGGGGGACGGTCATCAGATCGGGGACGAGATGGTCGGCGATCGCGTACGCGTCGAGATGGTCGCGGACCGTTTCGTACACCCGGACCAGCGCGTGGGTCATCAAGGTGTCGTCGGTGACATGTCCGTCGCCCTTGTGGTACGGGGCGATGGGGCGGGCGGTGCGCCAGTTGTCGTTCCAGGGGCCGACGATGCCGGAGACCCGGCCGCCGTGGCGCTCCACGATCTGCTCGGGGGAGTAGCCCTCGACCGGGCCGCCGAGCGCGTCGCCGACGGCCGCTCCGACCAGACAGCCGGTGATCCGGTCAGCGAGCGTGCGTGTCACCGTGCGCGCGGAGGGGGTGCCCTGCGGTCGCGCGGCGGCGGCCGGGGCCGGCTCCGGAGCCGGGGTGGGGGGAGTGCTCAGCGTCGTCATGCCGGAATTGTCCCCCCGGAACGGTCAGTTCCGTGGCTGCCAGGAGCCCGGCGAGTTCCACCAGATCGGTTCTGGCGAGCCGGGGCAGCGCGCATCCCGCGAGGGTGCGGCAGGCGTCCCGCCAGGTGGCGGGAACGGAGTCGCCGCCGCCGAGCGCGCCGGTCAGCGCGCCGGCGAGGGCGGGCGCGGAGTCGGCGACCCGGGAGAGACAGGCCGCGGCGGGCACCGCGCCGCTGACCTCGCCCCGGGCGGCGAGGGTCAGGGCGAGGGCGACCGGGACGGTCTCGGCGGCGGCGATGCCGTAGCTGTAGACATGGTCGACGATCTGGTGTTCCAGCAGCGGTACGAGCGCGAAGGCGCCGGCCGGTTCATGGGCGAAGTCGCGGGCCGGTTTGAGGGCGTGCCGGGCGTTGCGGCCGATCTCCGTGGTCGTGGGCAACTGGTCGAGCGCGGCCTCGACGGCGGCCTCGGCGTCCGCGCCGTCCAGCGCGGCGGCGACGGCGGCGGCCATGGCGCGGGCGCCGTGCACCCCGTCCCCGTCCTGGGTGTAGCGGGCGTCGAACTCGGCGAGTTCGGCGGCGGCGGCCGGGCGGCCGGGGTGGACGACGGCCAGCACGGCGGCCCGTACACAGGCGGCGTCGTCGAAGAAGTGCGGGTTGTCGTGGCCGGTGGCGGGCGGGCGCAGCCCGGTGGCGAGATTGCCGAGGCCCGCCCGTACGGAGATCCGCGCCCGCAGCGGCGGTACGGCGGACTCGACCTCGGGCGCGCGGGCCGCCGCCGCGGCGATCTCGCTGGCCAGGGAGTTCCAGGCCAGATCGACGGCGGCGCGCATCCGGCGGTCGGCACTGAGCCCGTCGAAGTGGCGTCCGGCGGCGGTGAGGACGGACTCGGCGGTGAAGGCGGCCCATTCGGCGTCGTCGGAGGGGCCGAGCCGCAGCGGCTCGGGCGGCTGGTTGAGCGCGATGGGGACGGGCAGCGTGGTGGTCGCGTTCTGCTCGGCGAAGGTGTCCAGCTCCCGGGTGAGCCGCCGGGTCCACTCGGGCATCCGGGCGGCGCGGTGCCGGGCGGCGGGCCATCCGGCGGCGTCCCCGGCGGCGAGCCCGAGCAGCAGCCCCTCGATCCGGCGCAGCGGATCCCGCCCGGTGCCGTACGGTCCGGTCCCGTCCGTGCCGGTGCCGGTGCCGGTGTCGTGCCGTCCGGTGCTGTGCTCTCCCGGGTCGTCCCGTCCGCCGGTCCCGTCGCGGGCGCCCGAGTACGGCGTCTCCGGCCGGGCGCCGTCCTTACCGGACCGTCCCGGCGGGGCGCCCCCGGTCACCGGTGCCATGACGCCACCTCGTCCTCGTCCGGGGTCAGCAGGTCGGCGATGTCCAGGACGTGGTAACCGCGCATCGAGGGGAGACAGCTTCCCCGGGCCGGGCCGATGGACGCGGACCACTCGGGGGGAATCGCCCGCGCCCCCGACACCGCTCCGGCCAGCGCGCCCGCCACCGCCGCGGTGGTGTCCGCGTCGCGGCCCATGTTGACCGCGGTCAGGACCGACGTACGGAAATCGCCCCGGGCCGCCGCGAACGCGCCGAAGGCCAGGCCCACCGCCTCCGGGGCCAGATCGGTCCAGGGATAGCCGCCGATGACCACCGAGGAGCGCAGCGCCCGCTCCATGGTGAGGGTGTCCGGATACCCGCGGCCGGCGGCGACGACCCCCCGGCGCAGGGTGCGGGCCGTCCAGGAGTCCATGGGTACGACGGAGAGTGCCGCGGCGATCACGGAGGCGGGCCCCGCGCCGGTCATCGCGGCGGCGACCCCCGCCGCCACCGCCCGGCCGCCGTAGATCCCCTCTCCGTCGTGGCTGACGGTGCCGTCGACGGCGACCAGCCGGGCCGCCTCCGCGGGGCGGCCCGCCGCGAACACCCCGAAGGGCGCCGCGCGCATCGCCAGTCCGTCGCTCCAGGCGTGCCGGTGCTGGGCGGTGATCGGGGCGGCGAGCCCGCGCCGGAGGTTCTCCAGCGTGCCGCGCTCGCTGAAGCCCGCACCGCGGAACGGGCCCTCGTCGAGGTCCGCGATCCAGTGGTGCCAGGCGTTCTCGACATGGGCGACGGTCAGCGCCGAGCCGTGCCGGGCGAGCAGCAGCCCGGAGAAGATGGCGTACTCCGTGTCGTCCGTGCCCGCCGGGCTCTCGGTCACGAAACCCTCGATACGGCCCCAGCGGCGGCGGATCTCGGAGGGCCGCATGTTCTCCGCGGGGGCGCCGAGCGCGTCCCCGACGGCGAGTCCGAGCAGCGCGCCGCGCGCGCGGTCGCGGAGGACCTCGGACGCGTCGGGACCGGCGGCGGGGCCGCATGCGGTCGACTCCATCATGTGGCCCTTTCACACGCGCCCGGGTGCGGGATGTGTTCCCGGTGGTCCTGGATCTCTGCCACGCCGGGCGCCCGGGGAGTCCGGGAAACGCCGCTGTCACCCGGCTGACACGGCCCGCCGCCCCCGTCCCCGATGCCGTCCCCGATGGCTTGTCATGCTCGGTAAGTACGGCCTTCCTTGCTGGCGGGAGCGGTTTTTCGTGCGTATTTTCGAAGCGTTGAGACGTTGGGAAGAAGCGTCGGGACGTCGGGAAAGGGAGAACCATGTCGATCATCGACACCGAGGCCACGCTCCACGAGGCACACCGCGACAACCACACGCACCGTGATGTCAACGGCGGCTGGCTGCGTCCCGCGGTCTTCGGCGCGATGGACGGGCTGGTCTCCAATCTGGCGCTGATGACCGGGGTCGCGGGCGGCGCGGTCTCCCAGCAGACGATAGTGATCACCGGGCTCGCGGGTCTCGCGGCCGGTGCCTTCTCGATGGCCGCCGGCGAGTACACCTCGGTGGCCTCGCAGCGCGAGCTGGTTCAGGCGGAGCTGGAGGTGGAGCGCGGCGAGCTGCGCAAGCACCCCGCCGACGAGCTGGAGGAGCTGGCCGCGCTCTACGAGTCGCGCGGGGTGGAGCCGAAGCTGGCCCGTGAGGTGGCCAGGCAGCTCTCCCACGACCCCGAGCAGGCCCTGGAGATCCACGCGCGCGAGGAGCTGGGGGTCGACCCGGACGATCTGCCGTCGCCGGTGGTCGCCGCGGTGTCGTCGTTCGGGTCCTTCGCGCTGGGCGCGCTGCTGCCCGTACTGCCGTATCTGCTCGGTGCGACGGCGCTGTGGCCCGCGGTGGCGGTGGCGCTGGGCGGACTGTTCGCCTGCGGCGCGCTGGTGGCCCGGGTGACCGCGCGGAGCTGGTGGTACAGCGGGCTGCGGCAGCTGGTGCTCGGCGGGACGGCGGCGGCGCTGACGTACGGTCTCGGAGCCCTGTTCGGGGCGGCGCTCTGACCGGGGCGCGTCGCCCCGACCCGGGGGAGCCCCTTCGTACAGCGCCCCGGTAGCGCCCTCCGCTACAGCACCCCGACCCACGCCCGAACGGGCCCTCCGTACCCCCTCCGGCCTTGCGGTACGGGCATCGAGCCCGCACCCTGTGACGTACATCCCCGGCCGTTCCGGGCGCCGGGGTGCGACACTATGCCCGGCGCCACATATGCCGCCGTTACCCGGCGGTTTCGAGTCGTTAATGACCGGGCATGAGCCGAAGGCGCCGCGGGCAACGAAGCCTGCTCCGCCGCCCCCGGACGGACGACGATCTGTCCGTCTGCTCCCCACATCCACCGCTACGAGCGGTGTCCACATGCTGGAATAAGCTATCCGTTCCGCGAGAAGCTACCCATCATGTAACCTGCGTGAAATTTCTTGGAGGGCCAGCGTCGTCCCTCGGTAATCGCATATGCCACGAAACGACGACGGGAGAGCCGATGCGTTCCGACGCCTGGTCGCCCATGGACGGTCGCCCCGCCCCTCAGGGTATGTACGACCCCCGTAACGAGCACGACGCCTGTGGCGTCGGGTTCGTGGCCACCCTCACCGGTGTAGCCAGCCACGCGCTGGTGGAGCAGGCGCTGACCGTACTGCGCAATCTGGAGCACCGGGGCGCCACCGGGTCCGAGCCCGACTCCGGCGACGGCGCCGGGATCCTGCTCCAGGTGCCGGACGCCTTCCTGCGCGAGGCCGCCGGTTTTGATCTGCCCGAGGCCGGCTCGTACGCCGTGGGCATCGCCTTCCTGCCCGCCGACGACGCCACCGAGGCCGTCTCACGGATCGGGACGATCGCCGCCGAGGAAGGCCTGACCGTCCTCGGCTGGCGCGAGGTGCCCGTCGCCCCCGGACTGCTCGGCGCCACCGCGCGCGCCACGATGCCGGCCTTCCGCCAGCTCTTCGTCGCGGACGGTACGAGCACGGGCATCGCCCTCGACCGCAAGGCGTTCCTGCTGCGCAAGCGCGCCGAGCGCGAGGCCGGGATCTACTTCCCCTCGCTCTCCGCCCGTACGCTCGTCTACAAGGGGATGCTCACCACCGGCCAGCTGGAGCCGTTCTTCCCCGACCTCTCGGACCGCCGGCTCGCCACCGCCATCGCGCTGGTCCACTCACGGTTCTCCACCAACACCTTTCCGAGCTGGCCGCTGGCCCACCCGTACCGCTTCGTCGCGCACAACGGCGAGATCAACACGGTCATGGGCAACCGCAACTGGATGCGCGCGCGTGAGTCGCAGCTCGCCTCCGAGCTGTTCGGGCCCGACAAGCTGGAGCGGATCTTCCCGGTCTGTACGCCCGACGCCTCGGACTCCGCGACCTTCGACGAGGTCCTCGAACTGCTCCACCTCGGCGGCCGTTCGCTGCCCCACTCCGTGCTGATGATGGTCCCGGAGGCCTGGGAGAACCATGACTCCATGGACCCGGCCCGGCGTGCCTTCTACCAGTTCCACGCCACGATGATGGAGCCGTGGGACGGCCCGGCCTGTGTCACCTTCACCGACGGCACCCAGGTCGGGGCGGTCCTCGACCGCAACGGGCTGCGCCCCGGCCGCTACTGGGTGACCGACGACGGCCTCGTCGTCCTCTCCTCCGAGGTCGGCGTCCTCGACATCGACCCGGCCAAGGTCGTCCGCAAGGGCCGCCTCCAGCCCGGCCGGATGTTCCTGGTCGACACCGCCGAGCACCGCATCATCGAGGACGACGAGATCAAGGCGGACCTCGCCGCCGAGAAGCCGTACCGGGACTGGCTCGAAGCCGGCGAGATAGAGCTGGAGGACCTGCCCGGGCGCGAGCACATCGTGCACACCCACGCCTCGGTCACCCGCCGCCAGCAGACCTTCGGCTACACCGAGGAGGAGCTGCGGGTCCTGCTCGCGCCGATGGCGCGCGCGGGCGCCGAGCCGATCGGTTCCATGGGCACCGACTCGCCGATCGCCGCGCTCTCCGCCCGGCCCCGGCTGCTCTTCGACTACTTCACGCAGCTCTTCGCGCAGGTCACCAACCCGCCGCTGGACGCCATCCGCGAGGAACTGGTCACCTCGCTGCGCTCGTCACTCGGCCCGCAGGGCAATCTCCTGGAGCCCACCGCCGCGTCCTGCCGCAGTGTCACCCTGCCCTTTCCGGTGATCGACAACGACGAGCTGGCCAAGCTCGTCCACATCAACGCCGACGGCGACATGCCGGGCATGAAGGCCGCGACGCTGTCCGGTCTCTACCGGGTCGGCGGCGGCGGAGAGGCACTCGCCGCCCGGATCGAGGAGATCTGCGCCGAGACCGACGCCGCCCTGGAGAGCGGCGCCCGGATCATCGTGCTCTCCGACCGGCACTCCGACGCCGAGCACGCCCCGATCCCCTCGCTGCTGCTCACCGCCGCCGTGCACCACCACCTCATCCGCACCAAGCAGCGCACGCAGGTCGGGCTGCTCGTCGAGGCCGGCGACGTCCGCGAGGTGCACCATGTGGCGCTGCTCATCGGATACGGAGCCGCCGCGGTCAACCCGTACCTCGCCATGGAGTCCGTCGAGGACCTCGTCCGCGCCGGTACGTTCATCGAGGGCCTCGCGCCCGAGCGGGCCATCCGGAACCTGATCCACGCCCTGGGCAAGGGCGTCCTCAAGGTCATGTCCAAGATGGGCATCTCGACCGTCGCCTCCTACCGGGGGGCACAGGTCTTCGAAGCCGTCGGCCTCGACCAGTCGTTCGTCGACAAGTACTTCAACGGCACCGCCACCAAGATCGGCGGTGCCGGTCTCGATGTGGTCGCCGAGGAGGTCGCAGCCCGGCACGCCAGGGCGTACCCGGCCTCCGGGATCTCCGCCAGCCACCGCAAGCTGGAGATCGGCGGCGAGTACCAGTGGCGCCGCGAGGGCGAGCCGCATCTCTTTGACCCGGAGACGGTCTTCCGCCTCCAGCACGCCACCCGCGCCCGCCGCTATGACATCTTCAAGAAGTACACCGAACGGGTGAACGAGCAGTCCGAGCGGCTGATGACCCTGCGCGGCCTCTTCGGCTTCGCCCCCGACCGTGAGCCGGTCCCGCTCGACGAGGTCGAGCCGGTCTCCGAGATCGTCAGGCGCTTCTCCACCGGCGCCATGTCGTACGGCTCCATCTCCCGCGAGGCGCACGAGACCCTCGCCATCGCCATGAACCAGCTCGGCGGCAAGTCCAACACCGGCGAGGGCGGCGAGGACGCCGATCGCCTGTACGACCCGGCGCGCCGCTCCTCCATCAAGCAGGTCGCCTCCGGGCGCTTCGGCGTGACCAGCGAGTATCTGGTCAACGCCGACGACATCCAGATCAAGATGGCGCAGGGCGCCAAGCCCGGCGAGGGCGGCCAGCTCCCCGGGCACAAGGTCTACCCCTGGGTGGCCAGGACCCGGCACTCCACCCCCGGCGTCGGGCTGATCTCCCCGCCCCCGCACCACGACATCTACTCCATCGAGGACCTCGCCCAGCTCATCCACGACCTCAAGAACGCCAACCCGCGGGCCCGTATCCATGTGAAGCTGGTCTCCGAGGTCGGCGTCGGCACGGTCGCCGCCGGGGTCTCCAAGGCACACGCCGATGTGGTGCTGATCTCGGGACACGACGGCGGTACGGGCGCCTCGCCGCTCACCTCCCTCAAGCACGCCGGCGGCCCCTGGGAGCTGGGTCTCGCCGAGACCCAGCAGACCCTCCTGCTCAACGGTCTGCGCGACCGGATCGTCGTCCAGACCGACGGGCAGCTCAAGACCGGCCGGGATGTCGTCATCGCCGCGCTGCTCGGCGCCGAGGAGTTCGGTTTCGCGACCGCGCCCCTCGTCGTCTCCGGCTGCGTCATGATGCGCGTCTGCCACCTCGACACCTGCCCGGTCGGCATCGCCACCCAGAACCCGGTGCTGCGCGAGCGGTTCTCCGGCAAGGCCGAGTACATCGTCAACTTCTTCGAGTTCATCGCCGAAGAGGTCCGCGAGATCCTCGCGGAGCTCGGCTTCCGTACCCTCGAAGAGGCCGTCGGCCACGCCGAACTCCTCGACACCGAGCGGGCCGTGGACCACTGGAAGGCCCAGGGCCTCGACCTCAAGCCGCTCTTCCACGTCCCCGACCTGCCCGGGAACGCCGTACGCCACCGGACCGTCGAGCAGGACCACGGCCTGGAGAAGGCCCTCGACAACGAGCTGATCAAGCTCGCCGCCGACGCCCTCGCCGCCGACAGCGCCGAGGCCGCCCAGCCGGTGCGCGCCCAGACCGGCATCCGGAACATCAACCGGACCGTGGGCACCATGCTCGGCCACCAGGTGACCAGGAAGTTCGGCGGCGCGGGCCTGCCCGACGACACCATCGACATCACCTTCACCGGCTCGGCCGGCCAGTCCTTCGGCGCGTTCCTGCCGCGCGGCATCACCCTGCGGCTGGAGGGCGACGCCAACGACTATGTCGGCAAGGGCCTGTCCGGCGGGCGCGTGATCGTACGGCCCGACCGCGGCGCCGACCATCTCGCCGAGTACTCCACCATCGCGGGCAACACCATCGGCTACGGCGCGACCGGCGGCGAACTGTTCCTGCGGGGCCGCACCGGCGAGCGCTTCTGCGTCCGCAACTCCGGCGCCACCGTGGTCTCCGAGGGCGTCGGCGACCACGGCTGCGAGTACATGACCGGCGGCCACGCCGTGGTCCTCGGCCCGACCGGGCGCAACTTCGCCGCCGGCATGTCCGGCGGCATCGCGTACGTCGTCGACCTCGCCCCGGACAATGTCAACGCCGGGAACCTCGCCGCCGTGGGCCCGCTCGACGACACCGACAAGCAGTGGCTGCACGACGTGGTGCGCCGCCACCAGGAGGAGACGGGCTCCACCGTCGCCGGGAAGCTGCTGGCCGAGTGGGACACCGCCGTGGACCGCTTCAGCAAGATCATCCCCACTACGTACAAGGCAGTGCTCGCCGCCAAGGACGCCGCCGAGCTGGCCGGTCTCTCGGAGACCGAGACCACCGAGAAGATGATGGAGGCGGCGACCCATGGCTGACCCGAAGGGCTTTCTCACCACCGGCCGTGAGGTCGCGCCCACCCGCCCGGTCGCGGAGCGCGTCAGGGACTGGAACGAGGTGTACGTTCCCGGTTCGCTGCTCCCGCTGATCAGCAAGCAGGCCGGCCGCTGCATGGACTGCGGCATCCCCTTCTGCCACAACGGCTGCCCGCTCGGGAATCTGATCCCCGAGTGGAACGACTACGCGTACCGCGAGGACTGGACGGCGGCGAGCGAGCGCCTGCACGCCACCAACAACTTCCCCGAGTTCACCGGGCGGCTCTGCCCCGCGCCCTGTGAGTCCGCGTGCGTGCTCGCCATCAACCAGCCCGCCGTCACCATCAAGAACGTCGAAGTCTCCATCATCGACAAGGCCTGGGACAGCGGCGACGTCACCCCGCAGCCGCCCGACCGGCTCTCCGGCAAGACCGTCGCAGTCATCGGCTCGGGACCGGCCGGACTGGCCGCCGCCCAGCAGCTCACCCGCGCCGGTCACACCGTCGCGGTGTACGAGCGCGCCGACCGGATCGGCGGGCTCCTGCGGTACGGCATCCCCGAGTTCAAGATGGAGAAGTCGCACATCAACCGGCGTATCGAGCAGATGCGCGCGGAAGGCACCAAGTTCCGTACGGAGATCGAGATCGGCCGGGACATCGACGCCGCGAAGCTGCGCAAGCGGTACGACGCGGTGGTCATCGCCGCGGGCGCCACCGTCTCGCGTGATCTGCCCGTCCCCGGCCGCGAGCTGAACGGCATCCACTTCGCGATGGAGTATCTGCCGCTCGCCAACAAGGTGCGCGAGGGGGATCTGACGGTCTCCCCGATCAGCGCCCAGGGCAAGCATGTCGTGGTCATCGGCGGCGGCGACACCGGCGCGGACTGCGTCGGTACGGCCCACCGCCAGGGCGCCGCTTCCGTCACCCAGCTCGAAATCATGCCGAGGCCCGGCGAGGAGCGCGCCCCGCACCAGCCGTGGCCGACCTTCCCGATGCTCTACAAGGTCACGTCCGCGCACGAGGAGGGCGGCGAGCGGGTCTACTCCGTCTCGACCACCCGCTTCGAGGGCGACGAGCACGGCGATGTGCAGTATCTGCACCTGGTCGAGGTCGAGTTCAAGGACGGCAAACTGGAGCAGAAGCCCGGCACCGAGCGGCGGATCCCGGCCCAGCTCGTCACCCTCGCCATGGGCTTCACCGGCACCGACCAGGCGAACGGTCTGGTCGAGCAGTTCGGCCTGGAGCTGGACGAGCGCGGCAATATCGCGCGGGACGCGGACTTCGCGACCAATGTGCCCGGTGTGTATGTCGCCGGGGACGCGGGGCGCGGACAGTCGCTGATCGTGTGGGCGATCGCCGAGGGCCGCTCGGCGGCGCGCGGAGTGGACCGCTATCTCACCGGCGCCAGCGAACTGCCGGCCCCGATCCGCCCGACCGACCGCGCTCTGACAGCCTGACCGCGCGGCACATACACGCCACCCACATAACGGCACACACATAAGAAGCTCCCGTACAACGGCGTACGGGCGGTATCGGCCCGGGGAGCGTCTCCCGGGCCCTCCGCAAGGCGCGGCGCCTGCCCCCCAGTCCCCGACCGGACCGACGGCAGGCGCCGTGTCCCTCGCCTGTCCGCTCGGTCGCGTACCCTCAACAGGTCCGCGCACCGAGACACAGGGGGAGCCTCGTGGGACCCGGACCCGCCATCAGCCTGCGCAAGGTCGAGGAGACCGCACCGGCGCTCGTCGGTCTGTACAAGAGTGCGGCCGTCTCGCTGGAGAAGAACGGGCTCAACGGCCAGCGGGCGGCCGTGTATCTGGTTCTCGACCACTCGGGCTCGATGAAGGACTACTACCGGGACGGCAGTGTTCAGGCCCTCGCCGACCGGGTCCTCGGCCTCTGTGCCCATCTCGACGACGACGGCACCGTCCCGCTCGTCCTCTTCTCCACCGGCATCGACGCCGAGACGGACATCTCACTGGCCAACCATCACGGCCGTATCGACACGATCGTCGCCGGGCTCGGGCACATGGGCAGGACCAGCTATCACATCGCGATGGACGCGGTGATCGACCACTATCTGGACAGCGCGTCCACCGCGCCCGCGCTGGTGGTCTTCCAGACCGACGGCGGTCCGACCAGCAAACCCGCGGCGGAGCGGTATCTGTGCAAGGCCGCGCGGCTGCCGCTGTTCTGGCAGTTCATCGGATTCGGTGACCCGGGCAGCAGACAGTTCGACTTCCTCCGCAAGCTCGACGAACTCCCCGTACCGGCGAAACGGCCCGTCGACAACGCCGGGTTCTTCCACGCGGGCGAGGACCCGCGCAAGGTCGGGGACGCGGAGCTGTACGACCAGCTCGTCGGCGAGTTCCCGCACTGGCTGCGCCGGGCGCGCGAGCTGGGCATCGTGGGTTGAGGCCTTCGTACGCCCGCGGCGACGGCTCGTACACCCGCGAGGGCACCCCCGTACCGAATCCGCGGTGAATCCCAGGTTATTCCTGACAGAAGATGTCGGGTATCGGCGGTTGGCTGGGGGCATGACATTCACCTGGCCGGATTTCCGGTCCGCGGAGCCGGACTTCGCCGAGACCGTGCAGCGCCGATTCGAGACGTATCCCCACCATGTGCTCGCCACCCTCCGCAAGGACGGCTCCCCGCGGCTGTCGGGGCTCGAAGCCACCTTCCGTTTGGGGGAGTTGTGGCTCGGCATGATGCCGAATTCCCGTAAGGCGCTCGATCTGCTGCGCGATCCGCGCTTCGCGCTGCACGCGAATCCGGGCGCCGACAACACCCTGTCCGACGGCGATGTACGGATCGGCGGCCGGGCCGTGGAGGTCACCGACGCGGACACGCGCGGGCGGTTCACCGACGAGGTCCGGCCGCCGGAGCCGTTCCAGCTCTTCCGGGTGGAGCCCACCGAGGTGGTACGGACGTGGATCGAGGACGACGCGGTGACCGTACGGGTCTGGCACCCCGGCCGCCCGCTGCGCACCCTGCGCCACGGCGTGCTAGGCTGACCGCGTTGCAGTTTTGGTACCCATGAACTTTATGTGCGCCTGACGGGAAATGTTCGTCAGGCGCATTATTGTTTTCGCCGGCTTTCTCCGGATGGGGCTCAACGCGGCGACGAGGAATTCGCGCAGTGCGAATTTCCGGCTCTGCACCTGTTTTAGGAGAATGACATGGCCACAGGCACCGTGAAGTGGTTCAACTCGGAAAAGGGCTTCGGCTTCATCGAGCAGGACGGCGGCGGCGCCGACGTCTTCGCCCACTACTCCAACATCGCCACCCAGGGGTTCCGTGAGCTCCAGGAGGGCCAGAAGGTCTCGTTCGACGTCACGCAGGGCCAGAAGGGCCCGCAGGCGGAGAACATCGTCCCGGCCTAATTTCCGGACGCGTACCTCGCAGCCGGGGCCCGCACCACGCAGGTGCGGGCCCCGGCTCGCGCTGTCCTCAGGCCCAGGAAGGCATTTCCGCATGACTCGATCCGAGCGGTACGACCGTGCCGCCCGCCCCGCCGGCAAGCGCCCGGTGAACTCCCGCGCCAAGGGACCCGCGAAAGGCCCGGCCAAGGCACCCGCCCGGCGCGCCGCCGCCCGTCCGCAGGAATTCACTCTGCCGGAAACCATCACCCCCGCGCTGCCCGCCGTCGAGGCGTTCGACGAGCTGGACATGCCCGCGGGCCTGCTCAAGACCCTCACCGCACAGGGGGTGACGCAGCCGTTCCCCATCCAGGGCGCGACCCTGCCGAACTCCCTCGCGGGACGCGACATCCTCGGCCGGGGCCGCACCGGCTCCGGCAAGACCCTCGCCTTCGGCCTGGCGCTGCTCGCCCGTACGGCGGGCCGGCGCGCCGAGCCGCGCGCGCCCCTGGCGCTGGTGCTGGTGCCCACGCGCGAGCTGGCGCAGCAGGTGACCGACGCGCTCACCCCGTACGCCACCGCCGTCAACCTCAAGCTGACCACGGTCGTCGGCGGGCTCTCCATCACCAAGCAGGCGGGCGCGCTGCGGCGCGGCGCCGAGGTGCTGGTGGCTACGCCGGGCCGGCTCAAGGACCTCATCGAGCGCGGCGACTGCCGGCTCGACCGGGTCGCGGTCACCGTGCTCGACGAAGCCGACCAGATGGCCGACATGGGCTTCATGCCGCAGGTCACGGCGCTGCTCAAGCAGGTCGAGCCGGGCGGGCAGCGGATGCTGTTCTCGGCGACCCTGGACCGCAATATCGACCGGCTCGTACGGCAGTATCTGACCGACCCGGTGGTCCACTCCGTCGACCCGTCGCAGGGCGCGGTCACCACGATGGAACACCATGTGCTGTACGTCCTCGACGAGACGGACAAGAAGGAGATCACCACCCGGATCGCCGCGCGCGACGGGCGGGTGCTGCTCTTCCTCGACACCAAACGGTCCGTGGACCGGCTGGTCAAGCGGCTGCTGGCGAGCGGGGTACGGGCCTCGGGGCTGCACGGCGGGCGTTCCCAGCCGCAGCGCAACCGGACGCTCGAACAGTTCAAGACCGGCCTGGTCACCTGTCTGGTCGCGACCAATGTCGCGGCGCGCGGCATCCATGTGGACGATCTCGACCTGGTCGTGAACGTCGACCCGCCCGTCGACCACAAGGACTATCTCCACCGGGGCGGGCGCACCGCCAGGGCGGGGGAGTCCGGCAGTGTGGTGACGCTGGTGCTGCCCGAGCAGCGGCGCGAGATGACCCGGCTGATGTCGGACGCGGGGATCGTGCCGCGGTCGGCGCGGATCACCTCCAAGGACGAGGAACTGGTACGGCTGACGGGTGCGCGGGAGCCCTCCGGGGTGGCCGTCACCATCGATGTGCCGCAGCCCGTCGTCCAGGCGAAGCAGCGGACCCGGAGCTCGCGCCCGGCGCGCTCCGGCGCGGGCGGCGGTGGCGCGGCGCGTCTCGGCGGAGCCGGCGGTACGGGTGCGGGTACGGGCCGTGGTGGCCGGGGCCGGCGCGGCGGCCGTCCGGACCGGGGCGCCGACGGAGGCCGGCGCACGGCCGCCTGAGCGGAACCGTCTTCACGCCGGGGGCCCGGCGGCGTCCGAACGCGCCGCCGGGCCCCGGGCGTTCGTCCGGCTGCCGGCCCCGGGCCCCGGCGTTCCGCCCGGCCCCGGTCCTGGCCGAAACCCCGCGCATACGGTGCGGCCGGCGGGTCGGACGGCCGGTGTACGGGGTGCTACCGGCCCGGATCGACCGGTTAACTTCCCGGAAATTCCCCGCTGTTGGGATTGACGTGTACAGGTCTACGCGCGTCATCATGAAGCCATGCGAATTCCCCCACGTATCGCCGCCCTCGGTGGCGCCGCCGCTCTCGCGGCCACGGTCCTCGTCGGCGGAGTCACCGCCACCGCCACCGCCGCCCCCTCGGCCGTCGGCAGCATCTGCTACTCCCGGCTGCCCTCCCAGGCCCACACCACCCTCCGTCTCATCGACGCCGGCGGGCCCTTCCCGTACCGGCAGGACGGCGGCGTCTTCCAGAACCGGGAAGGCATCCTGCCGAGCCAGTCGAACGGCTACTACCACGAGTACACCGTTGTCACGCCCGGCTCGTCCGACCGCGGCGCGCGTCGGATCGTGACCGGTCAGCGGAACAACGAGGACTACTACACCTCCAACCACTACGCGTCGTTCTCGCTGGTCAACTACGGCTGCTGAGACCGCTGACCGGAAGGTAACCTCCGTTCCATGACGGTGACGTATGTGATCGACGGGGCGGAGGTCACCGACCTCGATCGCTTCTGGCAGGTGATCGGGGCGGCCGTGAACGGGCCCGGTGGCTACTTCGGGCGTAATCTCGACGCGCTCGCGGACTGTCTGCACGGGGGGTACGGCACGCCCGACGACGGTGACTTCGTCATCGAGTGGCGCCGGCACGACCTCTCGCGCAGCGCGCTCGGTCAGGAGGAGACGGCGCGTACGCTCCAGCGGCGGCTGGAGCGGGCGCACCCGGACAACAGGGCCGCCATCCAGGCGGAGTTGGACGACGTTCTGGCCGGGCGCGGCCCCACCGTCTTCGACGAGCTGGTGCAGCTCATCGAGGAAGAGGCGCCCGGAGTACTGAGACTCGACTAGCAAGCCCCCGTACTTGTACGGCGTGCAACAGGGCCCGGGGTTCAGCGGCGGCGCGGCAGTGTCCGTTCCAGGCGCCGCCGCTCCGGGCCCTTCCGTACGTAACGGACCGCGTCCGCCGCTGTCGCGCGGGCGTACCCGTCCGGCGGTTCGTCCGCGAGGATCCGGGCCAGCGCGTCGATCGCGCGCGGATCCTGACGTACCGCCAGGCCCCTGGCCGCCCCCGCGGCCGTCTCGGCGTCCGGATCGTTCAGCCGCGCCGCCAGCGCCTCACGGATCTCGCGGGTGTCCGCGTCCACCTCAGCCAGGGCCGGCACCGCCCGGTCCCTGACCGACGCGTCCGCGTCCCGGCTCAACAGGATCAGCGCCCACACCCCGTCGCGGTGATCGCCCGGTACGAGCCCGGTCAGGGCCAGCGCGGCCCGCCGCCGCACCCCCGTGTCCGGATGGCCGGTGTGCCGCAGGATCTCCGGCAGCGCCGCCGGATCGGCGTGCTGGCCGAGACCCACCACCACCGCGCGCACCAGCTCCGGCTCCACCGCCTGCCGGGACAGCTCGCGCAGCAGCGGCACCGCGCGGTCCGCGAACGGACTCAGCCCGTCCACCGCGCCCAGCCGCGCCAGCACCTCCGCGCCGAACGCCTGCCGCAGCGGCTCGTCGCTCCCGCACCAGGCCGCGGCCGCCTCGAAGGTCTCCTCGTCGCCGCGCCGCCACAGCGCCGACACCGACTCGATCCAGTCGTCCCGCGCGGGATCGCCGCAGCTCAGCGCCCGCTCCGCCAGCTCCTCGAACGGGGTCGCGAGTCCCAGTTCCGCTTCGAGCAGCGTCGCCACGGCCGCGTGCCCGGTCCGCTGCTCCTGACCTGCCAACGGCACCCCGTCCCGCAGCAGTTCGACGACGACGGTCTCCGAGCCGTCCTCCTCGATCCGGCGCACCACCGTCTCGTACCCCTCGCCGTAGGCGCGCGCCAGACCGTCCCGCAGCTCCCGCTCCACATCGAGCCCCATCCAGCGGCGGGCCTCGGCGAGCGCCGGCTCGTGCGCGCCCGCGCCGTACCGCAGCAGCACCCGTACGGTCGGCGGGGAGCCGTGGCGGGCGGCCAGCAGCAGGGGCGGCTCCCCGCCGGGGCCCGGCAGATCGGGGTCGGCGCCGTACTCAAGCAGCGCCTCCACCGTGTCCGCGAACCCCTGGCGCACCGCCCACACGACCGCCGTCAGATCGAACTCCTCGCGGCTGTCCGGCAGCGCGCCGGCCGCGAGCAGCGCCCGTACGACCTCGGTGTGCCCGCCGCAGGCCGCTCCGCACAGCGGCAGGTCCCAGCCCTCCGGACCGCTCGCCCGGTTCGGATCGGCGCCCGCCGCGAGCAGCAGCCGTACCGCGCCGGGACGGTCGCTGACCGCGGCGCGGTAGAGGGCCGTCTCGCCGTCCTCGCCGGTGGCCTCGGCGGGCACGCCCGCCCTCAGGAGCCGTACGACGGTGTCGTCCGCACCGCCCCCCACCGCCTCGAACAGGTCCGCGATGCCCGCTGTCGGCTCTTTCGTCATGCTTCGACTCTACGTTCCCCGGGCGGGCGTTCCACGGTCGGTCACGTGTCGCAGTCCAGCACCGTCCGGCACAGTCCGCAGCGCGCCCGCACCCGGCCGCGGACCGGGACCCGGATGCGCTGGAGGCAGGTGGGGCAGGGGAACGAGACGCGCAGCCCGTCCGGCTGCCGTTCGAAGCTGTACGGCGAGAGGTCGCCCGGCGGGTCGGAGGGCGTGCCGCCGGGGCGGGCGCCGCCCGGGTGCGTACGGCGGGGACGGTCACCGCTGGGGTGACCGCCGCCGGGATGACTGGCCCCGGGGTGGCCGGCGGAGTGCCCGCCGGGGTGGCCGCTTGCGTGGCTGCTCGGGGCGCTGCTCGCGTTGCTGCTCGGGGCGTCGCTTTCTGAGTGTTCGAGCGCGTAACGGCGGTCCTTGGCGTACCGGTGCCGTCCCGACCAGCCGGCCGTGGTCAGCGGCGGCTGCTGCTCGTCGCGCAGCGCCTGCGCCCGGCCCTTCGTATACGACGTGTAGCCCTGCGGGCTGGTGAACCAGACCCGGGGGTCCTCGTCGAAGACCATCGCCCTTTTGGCGAGGACATAACCGAACTCCTCCGGCGTCAGATAGCCGAGCTTCTGGCTGGAGTCACGGTCCTCGCGGTAGGCGTCGAGCAGCAGCCAGCCCGCGCCCAGATACGTCGTGGCCGTGTCGGTGAGGATCTCGTTGTCGTGGGTGCCGGGGAAGCTCAGCCCGAGCCGGTGCAGCAGGACATGGGTGATCTCGTGGGCGAGGGCGGCGCCGATGTCACGGCGGTGGGTGCGGAAGCGGTTGTTCAGCTCGATGAAGTACTCGGGGCCCGCCGCCAGCTCGACACTGGCCGCCTGGTCCATCTCGCGGAAGCTCACGATCATGCGCGCGTCGGGCAGCCGGAGCTGCTGGACCAGGGCGTGCGCGACCCGCTGGGTGCCGAGATGGAGATCGTCCAGATCGGAGAAGGCGACATCGGCCGGGGCGACGCTGGGGGCGAAGGCGCGGATGCCCTCCGGTGTGAGCCGCCGGTAGAGCGCGGTGATCGCGGCCCGCGCCGTATCGAGATGCGGATAGCCGTGCACGACCTCGCCGCCGTTCGTCACGTCCGTACCCCCCTCCCCCCGCGAGGACGGTCCACCCCGCCGGTCTCCTCAACGCCGACGCCGTCACCCTCGTCAACCCCGCCGACCGGAATCCACTCTACGGGGCGGTGCGGACGATCCCCTGTCCGATCAGCGGACACCGACTGGCACATGCCGCGTCGGTGTGGCCGAAAACAGGTTCTTGTGGCGTGGCTGAACCGCCTCCCATAATCCGGATCACGCTTTCTTGTCGGGCCCATGTCAGGGCGACGCAACGCGCGTCGACCCGGACCCGGCGGGTCGGCTGACCCCACGTACGGCCACCGAGCACCACCCCCACATCCAGCCCCCCACGAAAGGCAGGCCATGAGTCTTCTGAGCGTCCTCAAGAGAACCGCCGCCGCCGGCACCGTCATCCTCGCCGCCTTCAGCCTCAGCCCGTCCGGCGCGTCCGCCGCGCCCGCGCCGGTCGCCAAGACCAAGGCCGTCGCGCCCGTCGCGCCGCCCGTCGTCGGTGGCACGCGTGCCGCGCAGGGCGAATTCCCCTTCATGGTCCGGCTCTCGATGGGCTGTGGTGGCGCGCTCTACTCGCCCACCGTCGTCCTCACCGCCGCGCACTGTGTGAGCGGATCCGGCAACAACACCAGCATCACCGCCACCGCCGGTGTCGTCGACCTCAACAGCACCAGTGCCATCAAGGTCCGGTCCACCAAGGTCTACCAGGCCCCCGGCTACAACGGTTACGGCAAGGACTGGGCGCTGATCAAGCTCGCGCAGCCCATCAACCTGCCGACGCTGAAGATCGCCACCACCACGCAGTACAACACCGGCACCTTCACCGTCGCCGGCTGGGGTGCGGCCACCGAGGGCGGCGCCCAGCAGCGCTACCTCCTCAAGGCGACCGTCCCGTTCGTCTCCGACGCGAGCTGCAACGCCTCGTACGGCGGCGACATCATAGCCGCGGAAGAGATCTGCGCCGGCTACGCGCAGGGCGGCACCGACACCTGCCAGGGCGACTCGGGCGGCCCGATGTTCCGCCGGGACAGCGCCAACGCCTGGATCCAGGTCGGCATCGTGAGCTGGGGCAACGGCTGCGCCCGGCCCAACTACCCCGGTGTCTACACCGAGGTCTCGACCTTCGCCTCCGCCATCGCCTCGGCCGCGTCGACTCTCTGACGTGAACCGGTAGGGCAGCGGCAGTATCAAAGCGCCAAGGAGGGGCGGGTGCCGGGCGTACGGGCCCGGCGCCCGCTCCTCCGCCCCGGCACCGGGCACCGCCGGTCCCGCATCCTGATCACGGACCTGCCGTCACGCCCGTCGCGTCTAAGCTGCCGGACCATGACCACGAGCGACCCCGGCACCGGGTCCACCGAATCCACCGAAGAGACGGTCGTCGCGGAGTCCGTACGGGCCGAGCTGAACCGTTTGCGCGAGAGCATCGACAACATCGACGCCGCCGTCGTCCATATGCTCGCCGAACGCTTCAAGTGCACCCAACAGGTTGGCCATCTCAAGGCCGAACACCGGCTCCCGCCCGCCGATCCGGCCCGGGAGGCCAGCCAGATCGCCCGGCTCCGCCAACTCGCCGAGAGCGCCCGGCTCGACCCGGCCTTCGCGGAGAAACTCCTCACCTTCATCATCGCTGAGGTCATCCGCCACCACGAGACGATCGCGGGCGAGACTCGCGACGGGCACGGCTCCGGCGCCCGCGCCGACGGGACGTAACAGCGCCACGACGCCCCGTAACCCCGCGGGCACCGCGGCCCCGGAACGGCCCGCCGCGTGCGCTCAGAGCGGACAGAACCCTACTGTGCGGCCCGTACCCCATCGGGCAGCATGGCCCCCATGTCCGTACTGACGCGCGACGAAGCGCAGCTCCGAGCCCAGTTCCTCGATGTCCACCGGTACACGATCGCGCTCGATCTGACCACCGGCGAGGACACCTTCGACTCCCGTACCGTCATCCGCTTCACCGCACGGGCCGCCGGAGACACCTTCGTCGAAGTCAAGCCCGCCGCGCTGCGCTCGGTCACCCTCGACGGACGGACACTCGACCCGGCGGGGCTCGACGGCAACCGGCTCGCGCTCACCGGACTCGACGCGGGGGAGCACGAGCTGCGCATCGAGGCGGACATGCGCTACTCCCGCACCGGCGAGGGCATGCACCGCTTCACCGACCCCACCGACGGCGAGACCTACGTCTACACCCAGCTCTTCATGGAGGACGTCCAGCGCGTCTTCGCCGCCTTCGACCAGCCGGACCTGAAGGCCGTGTTCGAGCTGACGGTCACCGCGCCCGAGGACTGGACGGTACTGGGCAACGGCATCGCGGAGCCGGCGGACGGGACGGACGGGCAGGAGCGCTCCGGTGCGCGCCGCTGGACCATCGCCCCCACCCCGCCCATCTCCACCTACCTCGTCGCGGTCGCCGCGGGCCCCTGGCACTCCGTACGCACCGAACACGCCGGACTGCCCTTCGGCCTGCACTGCCGGCGCTCCCTCGCCCCCCATCTCGACGCCGACGCCGACGAGATCCTGGACATCACGCGCGCCTGCTACGACCGCTACCACGAGAAGTTCAAGGAGCCGTACCCCTTCGACTCCTACGACCAGGCGTTCGTCCCCGAGTTCAACGCCGGCGCCATGGAGAACCCCGGCCTCATCACCTTCCGCGACGAATTCATCTACCGCTCCGCCGTCACCGACACCGAGCGGCAGACCCGCGCCATGGTCATCGCCCACGAGATGGCCCACATGTGGTTCGGCGACCTCGTCACCCTCACCTGGTGGGACGACATCTGGCTCAACGAGTCCTTCGCCGAGTACATGGGCTACCAGACCCTCACCGAAGCCACCCGCTTCACCGACACCTGGGTCGACTTCGCGATCGGCCGCAAGCCCTGGGGGTACGAGGCCGACCAGCGCCCCTCCACCCACCCCGTCGCCCCCGACCCGGCCGCCGTCCCCGACACCGCGTCCGCGCTCCTCAACTTCGACGGCATCTCCTACGCCAAGGGCGCCTCCGCGCTGCGCCAACTCGTCGCCTGGCTCGGCGAGAAGGACTTCCTCGCGGGCATCAACATCCACTTCGCCCGGCACAAGTTCGCCAACGCCACCCTCGCCGACTTCATCGACTCCCTCGCCCAGGCCACCGACCGCGATGTGCACGCCTGGGCCGCCCAGTGGCTCCGTACCACCGGCGTCGACACCCTCACCCCGGTCATCGGCGGCAGCGAGACCGGCTGGACCCTCGACGTCGTACGGGACGGCAGCCGCCCGCACCGTATCGCCGTCGGAACGTACGACGCCGATGCCGCCGACCCGGACCGGCTCGTCGCCCGCGACCTCATCGAACTCGACCTGCCGCTCACCGGAGAACCGCCCGTCAGGCCCGGCCGCCGCCCCGCCCTCGTCCTCCTCAACGACGGCGACCTCACCTACGCCAAGGTCCGCCTCGACGCCGCGTCCTGGAAGACCGCCCTGCGCTCGCTCTCCGGCCTCCCCGACCCGCTCACCCGCGCCGTCATCTGGAACGCCGCCCGCGACATGGTCCGCGACGGCGAACTCGCCCCCGCCGCCTACCTGGACGCCGCCCGCGCGCACCTCCCGTACGAGACGGACCTCGCCCTCGTCCAGGGCGTCCTCGCCTTCGCCGCCGGCCAGATCACCGACCGCTATCTGTCCCCCGCCGACCGCCCCGCGGGACTCGCCGCGCTCACCGAGATCTGCCGCGACCTGATGCGCCGCACCGAGGACGGCAGCCACCCCGGGCTGCGTCTGACCGCCGTACGCCACCGCATCGACGCCGCCGGCCAGCCCGACACCCTCCAGGACTGGCTCGGCTCCGGCAGCGTGCCCGGCGGGCCCGAACTCGACCCCGAACTGCGCTGGCGCATCCTCACCCGCCTCGCCGTCCTCGGCGCGATCGGCAACACCACCATCGACGCCGAACTCGACCGCGACCCCAGCGCCACCGGCCAGGAAGGCGCCGCCCACTGCCGCGCCGCCCTCCCCGACCCGGCCGCCAAGGCCGACGCCTGGGCCCGGCTCTTCGGCTCCGACGACCTCTCCAACTATCTGTTCACCGCGACCGCAAAGGGCTTCTGGCAGCCCGAACAGGCGGAACTCGTCGAGGAGTACATCGCCCGCTTCTACCCCGACGCCACCGCCCTCGCCGACCGCCGCGGCCCCGTCATCGCCGAAGCCGCGGGCCGCTACGCCTTCCCCGCCCACGCCGTCGACGAGGAATCGCTCCGCCTCGGCCAGAACCACCTGGCCACCGCGCCCATGATCCCGGCCCTCCACCGCCGCCTCACCGACCAGCTCGACGACCTCCGGCGCGCCCTGAAGGTCCGCCAGGCCTGAACCGTGCCCCGTGCCTTCGGGGGCTGAGCCGCGTCCGAGAGGGTACGAGCCGCCGCCTGAGCCGCGCCGCCCCGGGATCCGTCCGTACAGCCCGTACTACATGTACCGGTCGTACGAGCGGATCCCGGGGCGGGGCGTTTTCAGCCGTCCTCGCCGGGCGGCGATACCCACGGGCGCGTCGGGTCGTTGTGCCGGGTGGACACCGCCACCGGACCCCGGGCGACCCGGGGTCCCACTCGTGGAAGGCAGCAGCCGCCGATGACCGCGCAGCCCAACGACCTCGACCACCCCCACGATCTCGTGGGCATCGGCATCGGGCCGTTCAACCTCTCCCTCGCCGCGCTCGCCGACGGCGTCCACGGCGGGCTCGACACCGTCTTCTACGACCAGAGCCGCGACTTCCGCTGGCACCCGGGCCTGCTCATCGAGGACGCCACCCTCCAAGTGCCGTTCCTCGCCGACCTCGTGACCCTCGCCGACCCCGCCAGCCGCTGGAGCTTCCTCAACTACCTGAAGACCCGAGACCGGCTCTACCCCTTCTACTTCGCCGAGCGCTTCCACATCCAGCGCGCCGAATACGACGCCTACTGCCGGTGGGTCAGCGGACAGCTCCCCGGACTCCACTTCGGCCACCAGGTCGACGCCGTCCGCTGGAACCCCGAACGCGCCCTGTTCGAAGTCGACTTCACCCAGCTCGACCGGGACGGCGAAGTCGAGGCCCTCGGCCGCGCCCACACCCGCCACCTCGCCCTCGGCATCGGCACCGAGCCGTACATCCCCGAGCCGCTCAAACCCCTCGTCGAAGCGCCCGTGGCCCCGGTCATCCACTCCGCCGACTACCTCGCCCACCGCGACCGGCTGCTCGCCGCCGAGCACATCACCGTCATCGGATCCGGGCAGTCCGGCGCGGAGATCTTCCTCGACCTGCTGCGCGCACGCCCCACCGGCCGCGAGAAGATCCACTGGCTGTCCCGCACCGAAGCCCTCGCGCCCATGGAGTACTCCAAACTCGGCCTGGAGCACTTCACCCCCGACTACACCCGCTACTTCCACGCCCTGCCCGAGCGGGTACGGGACGACCTCCTGCCCCGGCAGTGGCAGCTCCACAAAGGCATCGACGCCGGCACCCTCGCCGCCATCCACGACGAGCTGTACCGGCGCACCCTGCACGGCGGCTGGCCCGACGCCGTCCTCAGCCCCGGAATCCGTGTCCGTACGGCAGGACGCGTCGCCACCACCAAAGTCGAACTCCACCTGGAACACACCCAGCAGGCCACCAGGACCCGGCTCATCACCGACGCCGTCGTCCTCGCCACCGGCTACCGCGAACGCCCGCTCGGCCAGCTCCTCGCCGGGCTCGACCCGTATCTGCGCAGCGACGACAGCGGACGCCCCCGTATCGACGAGCACCACCGCATCGCGCTCGCCCCCGCCGTCACCGGCTCCGTCTACGTACAGAACGCCGAACGGCACACCCATGGCGTCGGCGCGCCCGACCTCGGGCTGGCAGCCTGGCGCAGCGCCACCATCCTCAACCACCTCACCGGCACCGAGCCCTACCCGCTGCCCCGGCGCACCGCCTTCACCAGCTTCGGACTTGAGGGGCTGGACCGGACCCGCCGGGCCTACACACCGACGGATCTGGTCCCGCTCACCGAAGCCCGCTGACGCGCTCGGCCGCGCAGGCCACGCGGCCCGCGCAGGCCACGCGAGGCCCGCGCAGGTCCGTGCGGCCCGTACAGGTCAGAAGACCGGCACGCCGTCCCGCGTCAGCTTCCAGTCCACCGAAGCGAACTGCGCCGGGTCGATCGTGCCCGCCGCCTTCACCCACGTGATGATCGTGTTACGGACCTCGTCCGAGTTCGACCACAGCTGCTTCGACGCCGCGACATGCGGGAAGTTGCCGCCACCGCTCGCCCGGTAGTTGTTCACCGCGAACACGAACTGCGCCGCCGGGTCCAGCGCCTTTCCCTGGAACTGAAGGTTCACGATCCGCGAGCCCGCCGGCTTCGCGATGTCGATCTCATACGTCACACCCGACACCACGTCATAGTTGTAGTCCGGGGTGCCCTGCGCATTGGTGAGCCTCGACTTGTCCACCGGCGCGCCCGCCGGCGTCTGCACGTAGTACCTCGCCGAGAACTCCAGGTAATCCCTGATCTGCGCACCCGTCAGCAGGCGAGCCTCCATGGTGTTCTCGTACACGTACAGGCCCGCCGCGTCCTTGATGGTCACCTGGCCCGCCGGGATCACCGCCGAACGCGAGAAGCACGACGCCTGCGACAGCACCGGCAGCGCCGCCCACTCGGTGCCCGCCAGAGCCGCCTTCACCGTCTCCGTCTGGACATGGTTGATCAGATCGATGATCGGCTCGTCCTGCCACGGTGCGTCGACCGTGGTGATCGTCGCCGTCGACGTACCGATGACTTGATTGACGTACTGAACGACCTTGCGGTGCTCATCGATGAGCAGGTCGGCGATCTTCGGGTCCTCCTCCACGGCATTGGAGTTCAGAATCTTCGCGGAGACCCTCTCGACCTTCCAGGAACCCCGCTCCTCCACCAGCTCGAAGTCGAACGTCGTCAGCCGCATACCCCAGCGGGACGGCTCCGACAGCACAACCTCCTTGCCGGTCTCCTTGTTGACCACCCGGCGCTCCGCGATCTCCGAGTGCGCGTGGCCGACCAGAATCGCGTCGATTCCCGGCACCTGCTCGGCCACCAGCGTCGCCGCGTTCTCCACATACGGGAGCTGGTCGCCGTACGAGGACGTACCGCTCGTACCCGAGTGCGCCGACACGATGACCACATCCGCGCCCATGGACCGCAGCTTCGGCACCCACTTCGCCGCCTGCTCCTCAAGGCCCGGGAACGTCATCTGTCCCTGGACATTCGACTTGTCCCAGATCGCGATACCCGGGTTCGTCAGACCGAGGATCGCCACCCGCACATCCTGGGCGTGCGTCACACGCATCTTCTTGATCACATACGGAGGGAAGGCCGGCTGGAGCGTCTTCGCGTCCAGCGCGTTCGCACCCAGCAGCGGGAAGTCGCACTGCTTCTCGAACTTCCGCAGCACCGGAATGCCGTAGTTGAACTCGTGGTTGCCCAGCGCCGCCGCGTCGTACTCCATCGCGTTCATGGCCTGCGCCATCGGGTGCACCGGACCGCGCTTGGCGGTGATCGGGTCGACCTTCGCGTAGTAGTACGAGAGCTGGGTGCCCTGAATGGTGTCACCCGCGTCGATCAGCAGGGTGTTCCGACGGCCCTTCGCCTCACGGATCTGGTTGACCAGCGTGGAGATCTTCGCGAGACCGATGTCGTTGTGGGCGGAGTCGTCGTACTCCTTGTCCGTGAAGTAGTCCCAGTTGAAGACGTTACCGTGCAGGTCCGTCGTCCCCATCACGGTGAACGAATACCGCTCCGGATCCCGGTCGCGGCTGTCGGCCGCGGCCGGCACAGTCGCCCCTCCCGCCAGGGCAACACCCGCACCGGCGGCAGCCGTGCTGCCCAGGAACGTCCTACGGTTCAGCGGCATTTCGTTCTCTTCTCCCTCGACCCGGCTCTGTCCGGCTGTATCCGGTGTATCCGGAAAACAACGCGCGTAGATTCTGGCCCGGAAGCCCCGTACCGCAACACCCCCGCAAGGTTTCGATCAGATGACTGCCGACTGTCGTACGCGGGTGCGAGAGTGGGCGGTACGCCGCGCACCGCGGCCCCTTCGTACACCGCCGCATGAAGGAGTGAGCTGTAGATGAGCGCCGAGCCCACCGACACCCCGGGGACCGGGCCCGCTCCAGGGGCCGCCGCCGCGGGGGCCACCGCACCGCCCTACGGCACCCCCGAGATCCCGCGGGTCGCCGTCCGCGGCGAGGCACGGCTCGAAGTCGACCCCGAAATCGCCAGAATCGTCGTCACCATCGGCGCCCGCGGCACCGACCGGCGCACCGCGCTCGAAGACCTCACCCGGCGCAACGGCGAAGCCCTCACCCTCATCAAGTCCTACGGCCCCGCCGTCGAGAAACTCGAAACCGGCACCTTCTCCATCAGCCCCGAACTCACCAAACGCGGCCGGGGCGAACGCGTCCGCGCCTACCACGGCCGGGTCCAACTCACCGCCGAACTCACCGACTTCACCGCCCTCGGGGAACTCGCCACCCGCCTCGCCGACCTCGACCTCACCCAGGTCAACGGACCCTGGTGGGCCCTGCGCCCCGACTCCCCGGCCCACGGCGACGCCCGCCGCAAGGCCGTACGGGAAGCGGTCCAGCGCGCCCGCGAATACGCCGAAGCCCTCGGCGCCCGGCTCTCCGCCCTTGTCGAGCTGGCCGACCAGGGCGCCGAGACCCCCGTCGCGTACGGCATGCCGCCCGGCGCCGGCGCCCTGCGCAGCCGCGCCTTCGGATCCGCCGAATCGGCCGACACGGCCCCCGCGCTCGATCTCGAACCACAGCGCCAGACCGTCTACGCGCAAGTCAACGCGCGCTTCACCATGACCCCGCCCGATCTCACCACCTGAATCCGACAGCCCACGGCCCACAGCCCACAACTCACAGCCGGAAATGCTCATCGGAGCGGCCCTCCGCACAATTCAACACTTGTCAACAAGCCTTCATCCAAAGGTTGTTGAGTAGTCACGCGCGACCAATTCGCTACCGGCGGGTAAGCCCTAGTCTCGATATATGCGCCGAGCGAAGATTGTCTGCACCCTGGGACCTGCCACCGACTCATACGACCAGATCAAAGCGCTGGTAGAGGCCGGAATGGACATCGCGCGCCTCAACCTCAGCCATGGCACCTACGCCGATCACGAGGAGCGCTACCAGCGCGTACGGAAAGCCGCCGACGAAACCGGCCACAGCGTCGGAATCCTCGCGGACCTTCAAGGCCCGAAGATCCGCCTCGGCCGCTTCCGCGAAGGACCCGTACTCCTTGAACGCGGCGACGAATTCACCATTACCGTCGAACCCCTCGAAGGCGACCGCCACATCTGCGCCACCACCTACGAAGGACTCGCCGCCGATGTGACCACCGGCGAACGCATCCTCGTCGACGACGGCAAGGTCACCCTCGAAGTCACCTCCGTCGACGGCCCCCGCGTCCACACCCTCGTCGTCGAGGGAGGCATGGTCTCCGACCACAAAGGCCTCAACCTCCCCGGCGTCGCCGTCTCCGTCCCCGCACTCTCCGGCAAGGACATCGACGACCTCCGCTGGGCCCTACGCACCGGCGCCGACGTCATCGCGCTCTCCTTCGTACGCAGCGGAGCCGACATCGACGACGTCCACCGGGTCATGGACGAAGAAGGCCGCCGCGTCCCCGTCATCGCCAAAATCGAAAAACCACAGGCCGTCGGCAATATCGACGAAATCGTCGCCGCATTCGACGGAATCATGGTCGCCCGCGGCGACCTCGGCGTCGAAATGCCCCTCGAACACGTCCCCGTCGTGCAGAAGCGCGCCATCAAACTCGCCAAGCGCAATGCCAAACCCGTGATCGTCGCCACGCAGATGCTCGACTCGATGATCGACAACTCCCGGCCCACCCGCGCCGAAGCGTCCGACGTCGCCAACGCCGTCATCGACGGCACCGACGCCGTAATGCTTTCCGGCGAGACCAGCGTCGGAAAATACCCCGTCGAAACCGTCAGGACCATGAGCCGAATCGTCGAAGCCGCCGAGGAGGACATCCTCGCGAAAGGGCTCCCGCCGATCACGGAAAGCAGCAAACCCCGCACCCAGGGCGGCGCGGTCGCCCGCGCGGCAGCCGAAATCGGAGACTTCCTCGGCGCGAAATTCCTGGTCGCCTTCACCCAGTCCGGCGACACCGTCCGCCGCCTCTCCCGCTACCGCTCCCCGATCCCCCTCCTGGCCTTCACCCCCGACCCCGCCACCCGCGCCCAGCTCAACCTCACCTGGGGCGTCGAAGCCTTCCTCGGCCCGCACGTCGACTCCACGGACGCGATGGTCGCCCAGGTCGACGACCAACTCCTCCGCCTGGGCCGCTGCGCGAAGGGCGACACGGTAGTCATCACAGCCGGCTCCCCACCCGGAGTCCCAGGCTCGACCAACCTGGTCCGCGTCCACCACATCGGCGAGGACGACAGCCCGAAGTAGCCGGTACGGGGTCAGTACTTGGCCCCGATGTGCGCGTCCATCAGTGCGACGGATGCGCGCTGGGCGACGGAGATGTTCTTTGCGTTTGCCCGCCGCCACGCGACGCCGACGGCATCAAGGGTGTTCGTGTACAGCCGCAGGACGTCGGCGGACAGGTTGCTGAAGAAGTACCGCGGGTACTCGTACCGCTTCTTCTCGCCGGCGACGGTCCGGCTGGTCCAGTTGGTCACCCGACAGCCGTCGGAGTGGATGAGTCCGCGCAGCAGCTCCCAGGGGTGTGCGTGCACGATCCGCTGCTGCCAGGGTTCGAGGACGATGGGGCGATGGTGCTTCTTGCCCGGTCCGTACTGAGGGAACAGACACGGCCAGTGCCGTCCGTAGCCGGTCACCATGACGCACCCCTGTTTCTGGAGGACGTACACGCGGTCCTCCGGCCGGACGGCGGCGATGGCGGCCCGGCACATCTCGATGAGCCCCGGCCAGGCGTCGGCGCATGCGATACGCAGATAGTGGCCACCGGACCGGTGCGCACTGATGCACCCGTCGCCGAGGTAGAGGCCTAAGAGGTAGGTGTACGAAGCGGAGTCGGCCGGGGTGCCGGGCTCGGGCAGACACCGCGGGCACGGGCGGGCCTGGGCGGCCATTCGTGGCAGCGGCTCGACGCGGGACTGCCATGAACGGATCGCCGCGCGCGATATGCCGGTCTGCTTGCTCACGGCGTTGAGACTGCGCCCCTGGCCCACCAGGGCCAAAGCTCGCTGACGTGTCTGGATGTCGTACATGGGGCCGATCCTGGTCACTGGACCGGTGGCACGGCCTATAACGCTGAAAGATCGCCCGATTGGGTGGCCAACGCCCGTCCCCAAGCGGCCTTGGAATCGAAGGAAAGTGCCCCAGGTGGGATTCGAACCCACACTGTCCGCTGTTTGAGAGCGGCCTCTCTGACCAATTGGAGTACTGGGGCCTCAGAATGAAAGGAACGCGCGTCCCCCGCCGAAGCCCACTTTACCGCAGCTCGGTAGGCTCATGCTGAGCAGCATCCTGTCTGAACGAGGAGCCCCCGTGACCGCCCCCGAGTCGCCCCAGCCCGTCGATGATGACGACAAGTCGCACGTTCCGCCGCTGACGACGCGTGTCGTTATCGCTGAGGACGAGGCTCTGATCCGTCTTGATCTGAAAGAGATGCTGGAGGAAGAGGGGTACGCGGTCGTCGGTGAGGCCGGGGACGGGGAGCGGGCGGTGGAGCTGGCTCGGGAGCACCGGCCGGATCTGGTGATCCTGGATGTGAAGATGCCGGTGCTGGACGGGATCTCCGCGGCGGAGCGGATCGCGAAGGAGTCCATCGCGCCCGTGCTGATGCTGACCGCGTTCTCGCAGCGGGATCTGGTGGAGCGGGCGCGGGACGCCGGGGCGATGGCGTATCTGGTGAAGCCGTTCAGCAAGAGCGATGTGGTGCCGGCGATCGAGATGGCGGTGTCGCGGTTCACGGAGCTGCGGACGTTGGAGCGTGAGGTCGCGGATCTGACGCAGCGGCTGGAGACGCGGAAGCTGGTGGACCGGGCGAAGTCGATTCTGCAGACGCAGTACGGGCTGTCGGAGCCGGCGGCGTTCCGGTGGATTCAGAAGACGTCGATGGACCGGCGGCTGTCGATGCAGCAGGTGGCCGAGGCGGTCATCGAGGACGCGCGGGAGAAGAAGGCTTCCAAGGGTGAGGCGTCCAAGGGTGAGGCGTCGAAGGGGGAGTAGCCCCGACCCCGACCCCGTACGGACTTGCGTACGGAAGAGGCCCGCCCCGAACGCATCGGGGCGGGCCTCCTCGTACAGCCGTACAGGCTCAGTCCTCGCCCAGGTACGCCTTCCGCACCGATTCGTCGTGCAGCAGGTCCTGGCCGCTGCCGGACAGGACGATCTTGCCGACCTCCATCACATGGCCCTGGTCGGCGAGCGAGAGCGCCGCCTGCGCGTTCTGTTCGACGAGCAGGATGGTGGTGCCCTGCGACTTGAGTTCGCTGATCGTGGCCATGATCTTCTGCATCATGATCGGCGAGAGCCCCATGGAGGGCTCGTCCAGCATCAGCAGTTTGGGCCGTGACATCAGTGCGCGCCCCATGGCGAGCATTTGCTGTTCGCCGCCGGAGAGTGTGCCGGCTGCCTGCTTCCGCCGTTCCCCGAGGATGGGGAACAGGTCGTAGGAGCGCTGGATGTCCTGTGCGATTCCGTCGCTGTCCTTGCGGAGGAACGCCCCGAGCTGGAGGTTTTCCGCGATGGTGAGCCGCGGGAAGATCCGGCGCCCTTCGGGGGAGTGCGCGAGGCCGAGCGCGACGATCTTGTGTGCGCCGATTCCGCCGAGTGGCTTCCCGTCGAAGGTGATGCGGCCGCCGGCGGGCTTGAGGAGCCCGGAGAGGGTGCGCAGGGTGGTGGTTTTTCCTGCGCCGTTGGTGCCGATCAGGGTGACGATCTGGCCAGCTTCGACGCTGAAGGAGATGCCTTTGACGGCTTCGATCTTGCCGTAGGCGACCTTGAGGTCCTCGACTTCGAGGAGTGCGGTCACTGGTCTTCTCCTTCTGTGCCGGACGAGCCGCTCGTACCGGATGTGCTGTGTGCTTCCGCGTCCTCCACTTCGGCGACTTCGTCGGCGCCGGGGGCGCCTTCGTAGGGGGTGCCGAGGTAGGCGGCGACGACGCGTTCGTCTCCTTGGACGACTTCCGAGGTGCCTTCGACGAGTTTTTCGCCCTGGACGAGGACGGCGACGCGGTCGCACAGGTTGAAGATGAAGCGCATGTCGTGCTCGATGACGAGGACGGCGATGCCTTGGTCGCGGATGGCGAAGACGAGGTCCTGGGTGGTCCTGGTCTCCTGGGGGTTCATTCCCGCGGTGGGTTCGTCGAGGAGCAGCAGTCCGGGTTCGCTGGCGAGGGCGCGGGCGATTTCGAGCTTGCGCTGTTCTCCGTAGGGGAGGTTGCGCGCGAGGTGGTCGCGTTTGGCGGCGAGTCCGGTGAATTCGAGGAGTTCCATGGCGCGTTCCTCGGATTCGCGTTCGGCCTTTTTGAATCCGGGGCCGCGGAGGAGCGCGGACCAGAGGCCTTCTTTGGTGCGGGTGTGGCGGCCGACGAGAACGTTTTCCAGGACGGTCATGTTGGCGAAGAGCCTGATGTTCTGGAAGGTGCGGGCGATGCCGGCCTGGGTGACGAGATGGGATTTGTGCGGGAGGACGGCGCCCTTGTAGGAGACGGTGCCTTCGGTGGGGATGTAGAGGCCGGTGAGGCAGTTGAAGAAGGTGGTCTTGCCGGCGCCGTTGGGGCCGATGAGTCCGACGATTTCGCCGCTGTTGACGGTGAGTTCGACGTTGCGTACGGCGGTGAGTCCGCCGAATCGCATGGTGACTCCGGCGGCGTGGAGTACGGCTTCGGGGGTGGCCACGGTGGTGGCGGTGTCGTTGGTCATGGTGTTCACGCCCCCGCCTTGCTGAGGCCGATATCGCCCTTGGGGGTGTCGAGTTGGCCGGTTTCGTGGAATTCGAGCTGCTTCCTGCGGTCGGCGATGAGGCCTTCGGGGCGGAATCGCATGAGCAGGATGAGGGCGATTCCGAAGAGCAGGAGCTGGTAGTCGGACATGAACTGGAGTTTGGCCGGGATGAGGTAGAGGAGTGCGGCGCCGATGAGGGGTCCGCTGACGGTGCCCATGCCGCCGAGGATGACCGCGGCGAGCAGGAACGCGGAGTTGGGCGGTACGGCTTCGACGAATTTGTACTGGGCGGGTGTGACGGTGAAGGTCACGTGTGCCTGTACGGTGCCGGCCATTCCGGCGAGGGTGGCGCCGAGGGCGAAGGCGAGGAGCTTGAGCCGGAAGGCGTTGATGCCCATGGCGCGGGCGGCGGTCTCGTCTTCGCGGATGGCGACCCAGGCGCGGCCGATCCGGGACTGGTCGGAGCGGCGGAACACGGTCACGACGATGATCGTGAAGAGGAGCATCAGCAGGTAGTAGTTGGAGAACCTGCCGAGTTCGACGCCGAGGACCGTGTGGGGTTCTCCGAGGTTGAAGCCGAAGAGTTCGAGGTCCGGGATGTTGGGGATGCCGTTGGGCCCGTTGGTGATGTCGGGGCCGGAGGAGCCGTCCATGTTCTGCATGGCGATTCGGAAGATCTCACCGAATCCGAGGGTGACGATGGCGAGGTAGTCGCCGTGCAGTCGCAGGGTGGGGGCTCCGATGACGACGCCGAAGATGAGCGAGGCGGCGGCGCCGGCGAGCACGGCGGCCCAGAAGGGGAGCGTGATGCCGATGGTGGAGGACGGCGATCCGGACAGGAGTGCGGCGGTGTAGGCGCCGACGCCGAGGAACGCGACGTATCCGAGGTCGAGGAGGCCGGCGAGGCCGACGACGACGTTGAGGCCGAGTGCGACGGTCGCGAAGATCAGGATGTTCGCGCCGATGGTGGCGTAGGCGTCGTTGGACTGGGTGAACGGGAACGCGAAGGCGGCGACGAAGGCCGCGGTCACGGTGACGTTCTTGTGGGTGGCGGTGAGCGCGGAGAGGCGGCGGTTGAGGCCGGCCCGGGAGATCGCGGTGGCGCCGAAGCCGACGAGGAGCAGGAACCCGATGAAGAGTTCGGCGTATTCGGTGTCGATGCCGTAGGTGAAGACGAACAGTCCGAGGCCGAAGGAGACCGCGATGATCAGGATCTCGGCCCAGGAGGGCAGCGGGGCTGCCTTGTCCGGGGTGGGCGCTTTGAAGGACTGGACGAACCGTGCCCAGGGGGACGCGTTGCCGGTGTCGGCGGGCACGTCGCCGGGCAGCCCGAGGGCGCCGACGAGGGTGATGAGGGAGGTGACGAGCGCGACCCAGCCGCCGGGTTCGAGGTTGGCGAGTCCGCCGAGTTCGACCGCGATGGCGATGACGGTGTACCAGGTGACGGCGAAGGTGCCGAGGGCGAGGAGCAGCACGGGGCTGTTCTTGCCGCCGGGGGTGAGCCAGCCGAGTCCGCGCAGGCCGCGGCCGGCGAGGACGAAGAGAAGGGTGAGGAGCGCACCGGTGAGGGTGAGGAGCTGGAGGCCGCCGGGGTAGCCGGTGACGGTGAGGTCGCCGGGGAATTCGGCGGTCCAGGTCCAGGCGAGGAAGGTGCTCGCGAAGGTGAGGACGGCTCCGGCGGCAGCGGTGAGGCCGGCGGCGGCCGCGGGCAGGGGGAGCAGCCCGGGGGTCTTCCGGGGGGTGTCCGTGGTGGTCTGCTGGGTGGTGGTGGTCATGGGTATCACGCCCGATCCGCGACGCGCTGGCCGAGGAGGCCTTGGGGCCTCAGCAGCAGGACGAGAATGAGGAGGACGAAGGCCCATACGTCCTTCCAGGCGCCGCCGCCGAGCTGGGACATGCCCGGGATGTTCTCGATGTAGGCGGTGGCCATGGCTTCGGCGAGGCCGAGGACGAGGCCGCCGATCATCGCGCCGTAGATGTTGCCGATTCCGCCGAGTACGGCGGCGGTGAACGCCTTGAGGCCGGCGATGAAGCCCATCTTGAAGTTGACCTCGCCGTATTTGAGGCCGTGGGCGATGGCTGCGATGGCGGCGAAGGCGGCACCGATGGCGAAGGCCGTGACGATGATGCGGTCGGTGTTGATGCCCATGAGCTTCGCGGTGTCGGGGTCCTGCGAGGTGGCCTGCATGGCGCGCCCGGTGCGGGTCTTGGAGACGAAGAAGCCGAGGCCGATCATGCAGACGGGGGCGGCGATGAGCAGGAACAGGTCGCCGCGGCCGATGGCGAAGGCGCCGAGGTCGAGCCTGCCGCCCTCGAATTCGGGGAAGGGCCTGGACTTGGTGGCGTCCGGGTAGAAGGCCCAGATGGCCTGCTGGAGTGCGATGGAGAGGCCGATCGCGGTGATGAGGGGGGCGAGCCTGGGGGCGTTGCGCAGGGGCCGGTAGGCGAAGCGCTCGGCTCCCATGGCGACGAGCACGGAGCAGGCCATCGCCATGAGGATCATGAGGGGGAGGGCGAGGAGCAGGCTGGTGCCGTCCGGCAGCCACAGATATGCGGTCAGCGCGCCGAAGCCGCCGATCATGAATATCTCGCCGTGGGCGAAGTTGATGAGCTGGACAATGCCATAGACCATCGTGTAACCGATTGCGATGAGTCCGTACAGCGCGCCGAGTAGCAGGCCGTTGGCAAGTTGCTGCGGCAGATCGTTCACCGCGGGGCCTCCGAGTGGGGTGTGGTCAGATACGGCCGCGCGGGGGGGGGGGGGGGGGGCAGCGT
>NZ_JBHVGV010000003.1:544774-629532 GCF_042800555.1 Streptomyces sp. NPDC057617
GGAGAGGTTGGGGGGAGGTTGGGGAGGACGGCTTTTCCACGGGGGGTCCGGGGGGGGGGGGGGGGCAGGGCACGCCCGGGGGGGTTTTTTTTCCCCCCCCCCCGCGGTGTGGGTGTACAGGGTGGGCCGGATCGGGCCCGGGTCAGCCTCCGAACTCGCCGCTCTTGACCGGGACGTGCTTGCCGCCCTTGACCTCGTAGAGGGAGAGCTGCTTGTTCGTGGTGTCGCCGAACTCGTCGAAGCCGACCTTTCCGGAGACACCGTCGAAGGTGACGGTCTGCATGGCCTCGGTGACCTGCTTGCGGGCGTCGTCGCTCTCGGGGAGCTTGCCGTCGTTCTTCTCGGCGACGGCCTTGACGGCCTGGATGATCGCCCAGGTGGAGTCGTAGGCGTAGCCGCCGTACGCCTCGTAGGCGTCCTTGTAGCCGGCCGCCTCGTAGTCCGCTATGAACTTCTTGGCGGTGTCGAGGGTCTCCAGGGGCGCGCCGACCGAACTGGCGAAGTCGCCTTCGGAGTTCTGCTTGGCGAGCTTGATGTACTCGGCGCTGAAGAGCGCGTCGCCGCCGATGGTCGGGACCTTGGCGCCGGCGTTCTTGATCTGGCTGGCCAGCGGGGCGCCGGCCGGGTACTCGCCGCCGTAGTAGACGAAGTCGGGCTTGGCCTGGGCGACCTTGCTGGCGACGGCGGAGAAGTCCTTGTCGTCGGGGTTGATGTGGTCGGTGCCGACGATCTGCCCGCCGAGCTTGGTGAATTCGGTGCTGAAGGTCGCGGCGAGTCCGGCTCCGTAGGTCTTCTTGTCGTCGATGACGTAGACCTTCTTGAGCTTCTTCTCGTTGTACATGTACTGCGCGGCGTACGGGCCCTGGATGGCGTCCGTCGTGGCGGTACGGAAGTACGTCTTGAAGCCGCGGACCTTCTTGCCGCTCTGCCAGTCCTTGCCCTGGGTCAGCTCGGGGTTGGTGTTGGCGGGCGAGACCTGGACGACGTTGGCGTCGGCGAAGACCTTCTGCATGGACTGGCCGACGTCGGAGTTCAGGGGGCCGACGACACCGAGGACGGAGGTGTCGCCGACGAGCTTGGTGGCGTTCTGCTGGCCGGTGGCGGCCTGCGCGACGTCGTCGAGGGCCTCCAGCTTGAAGGTGACGCCCGGGACTTCCTTGTTCTTGTTGGCGGTCTTGATCGCGAGATCCGCCGAGTTCTTGATGCCCTGGCCGAGCGCGGAGAGGTCGCCGGTGAGCGGCGCGTCGAGGCCGATGGTGACGGTGGTCGTGCCGCCGCCGTCACTGCCTCCGGAGCTGTCGTCGCGGGAGCCGCAGGCCGACAGAGTGAGGGCCCCTGCGGTAACCGCGGTAGTGATGATCAACAAAGAACGGTGACGCACGATCAGTCCTTTCCCCTGGCGCGGCGGTCCCTGCTGGAACGCCGGGTCGAGCGCTGGAACCGAACTGAAGGGAATCCGGTGGCGCGGTGACTGGCCGTGACTCTAAGCGCGCTGGTGGGACTGGTGCAGAGGTCCGAGCAATGCTGTGACTCTCTTGTTATGACGCGAGTCATTGGAAGATTGGATGCATGGGGCGGAAAGGGCGGTTTAATACTGTTCGGCAGTCCGGATAGTGAGAACCAGCAGGACGGCGCGGATCCCCGCCGGCTAGGGCGAGTTGCGGGGGCAGGCCTGTTGGAGGGCGGCCGTGAGGTCGTCCGGATAGCTGGAGCCGAGTATGAAACTCTGCTGTTGTATTGCGCGCTTATTACGCAGTGTTACATCGAGGAAAGGGAGTCCGGCATTCCGCTGGACTTTTCCGCAGTCACGGACGTGCACCGTAATGATCGTCTTCTGCGTGGACGAGGTCCGTACGGTGAACGGTGGCTCGGGTTCCGCGGTCAGTGACAGCGCGACCGAGGGCTGGGTGATGTCCTCGACGGTCACGGGTTCGCCCTCCTCGCCGGAGAGCAGGACGGCGAAGCTGAGGGCGCCGTCGCCGTGCGGCGCGGGGGTGGCTCCGCCGTAGCGGAAGTCGACTACCTGCGTGGGCCAGGGCGGCGGGGCCTCGGCGGGTGGCCGGGGCTCGGTGAGTCCGGGGACGCAGAGCGCGGTGACGGCGAGGGCGGCGAGCGCGGCGGTGGTACGGCGGCGGGCGGCCGGGACCGGTGGGGCCGCTGCGAGCGGGGGCTGGAGGAGGGTGTCCGCTCCCGCTTCGACGGGGCCTATGCCGGTCATGTCATGACGCTAGCCGTCAATGCCCGGGGCCACAATGGACCGTAGGGCAGAGCCGCTACGGAAGGTGACGAAGCGGGGTGTTCGTGACGGGCGGGCGGCCGCCCGATGCCCGGTTCGGGCGCCCGCGGTGCCCGGATGCCCGCTCCGGGCGCCCGCCTGACGGCCCGCGGTGTCCGTTTCGGGCGGTGCTTCGGGCGGTCCGCCGCGTGCTGTACGGGTACGGGGCCGGCGGCGGCGGGGCCGTACGGGCAACACTGCGCCCGCCGACGGCCGTTGACGTCCTCCGTACGGGTACGGCCAGGGGGGGCGGCGTGCTCAGCCGTCGGTGCCTGCCGCCGGGGCCACGTCGCGCAGCAGGCAGGTCAGCCGGGCCGTGCAGACCCGCTTGTCCTGCTCGTCGGTGATGACGATCTCGTACGTCGTGGTGGTCCGCCCCCGGTGCACGGGGGTCGCGACGCCGGTGACGACGCCGCTGCGGACCCCGCGGTGGTGGGTGCAGTTGAGATCCACCCCCACGGCGATCTTGGAGCTGCGGCCGTGCAGCATCGCGCCGACCGAGCCGAGGGTCTCGGCGAGGACCGCGGAGGCGCCGCCGTGCAGCAGCCCGTACGGCTGGGTGTTGCCCTCGACGGGCATGGTGCCGACGACGCGCTCGGGGGACGCCTCGACGATCCGCAGGCCCATGCGGTTGCCGAGGTGCCCGGCGGAGAAGAGCGCGGGCAGATCGACACCGAGCGCGGAGTACTCGTCGATGATGTCCTGCGGGAACGTCGTGGTGGAGTGCTCACCCATGGGCCCGGGCTCCGATCGGATCGTCTGCGGTCGTTCGGCGGTGCACCGCGCGCTCCTGCGCGGTGCACCGTCCTGCTTATCAGATGACTGAGCGAACGCTTAGACGAGGGTGAATGCCCGGACGGTGGATCGTGGGTCCGCGCGGGACGCGGGACGGCCCGCGCGGCGCGGGGCCGGGTGTGCGGGACCCGGCCGGGCGCGCCTCGGCGGCCGTCCCTCAGGCCGCCTCTCCGCCCGTCTCTCCGTCCGTCCGCTCGAAGCGCACGATGACGGACTTGCTCGTCGGAGTGTTGCTCGTATCGGCCGTGGCCCCGAGGGGCACCAGTACGTTCGTCTCCGGGTAGTAGGCGGCCGCACAGCCCCGGGCGGTGGGGTAGTGGACGACCCGGAAGCCGGGGGCGCGCCGCTCCACCCCGTCCTTCCACTCGCTGACCAGATCGGTGTACGAGCCGTCGGGGAGCTTCAGTTCGGCCGCGTCCGCGGGGTTGACCAGGACGATCCGCCGGCCGCCCTTGATGCCCCGGTAGCGGTCGTCGAGCCCGTAGATCGTGGTGTTGTACTGGTCGTGCGAGCGCAGGGTCTGGAGCAGCAGCCTGCCCTCGGGGAGCTTCGGGTACTCGACCGGCGCCGCCGTGAAGTTGGCCTTGCCGGTGGCCGTGGGGAAGCGCCGCTCGTCGCGCGGGGCGTGCGGCAGCGCGAAGCCGCCGGGCCGGGCCACGCGCTCGTTGAAGTCCTCGAAGCCGGGAATCACCCGGGCGATCCGGTCCCGGATGTTCGCGTAGTCCTTCTCGAAGTCCTCCCACGGGGTGATGGAGGCCGGGCCGAGCGTGGCGCGCGCGAGCCGGGTGACGATGGCCGGCTCGGAGAGGAGATAGGGGCTGGCGGGCGGCAGATTGCCCCGGGAGGCGTGCACCATGCCCATGGAGTCCTCCACGGTCACGATCTGCCGGACGCCCGCCTGGAAGTCCTTGTCGGTACGGCCCAGGGTCGGCAGGATCAGCGCCCGCGTGCCGGTCACCACATGCGAGCGGTTGAGCTTGGTCGAGACATGCACGGTGAGCCGGGCGCGGCGCATCGCGGCCTCGGTGACATCGGTGTCAGGAGACGCGGCGACGAAGTTCCCGCCCATGGCGAAGAACACCTTGGCCTTGCCGTCGCGCAGCGCCTCGATGGACCGTACGACGTCATAGCCGTGGTGGCGCGGCGAGGTGATGCCGAACTCCTTGTCCAGGGCGTCAAGGAAGGCCGGGTCGGGCCGTTCGAAGATGCCCATGGTGCGGTCGCCCTGCACATTGGAGTGTCCGCGCACCGGGCAGACCCCGGCGCCGGGACGCCCGATGTTGCCGCGCAGCAGCAGGAAGTTGACGACTTCGCGGATCGTCGGTACGGAGTGCTTGTGCTGGGTCAGGCCCATCGCCCAGCAGACGATGGTGCGCCGCGAGGCGAGGACGAGGGCGAGCGCCTCCTCTATCTCGGCGCGCTCCAGTCCGGTGGCGGCCAGCGTCTCGTCCCAGTCGGCGGCTTCGGCGGCGGCCGCGAACTCCTCGTACCCATGGGTGTGTTCGGCGACGAACTCCTCGTCGACCGCGCCGGGCGTGCCCAGGATCAGCTTGTTCAGCAGCCGGAAGAGGGCCTGGTCGCCGCCGATCCTGATCCGGAGGAAGAGATCGGTGAGGGCGGCGCCCTTGACCATGCCCTGGGGGGTCTGCGGGTTCTTGAACCGCTCCAGACCGGCCTCGGGCAGCGGATTGACGGAGATGATCTTCGCGCCGGCCGCCTTGGCCTTCTCCAGCGCGGAGAGCATCCGGGGGTGGTTGGTGCCCGGGTTCTGCCCGGCCACGATGATCAGGTCCGCCTGGTGCAGGTCCTCCAGGGAGACGCTGCCCTTGCCGATGCCGATGGTCTCCACCAGCGCGGAACCGGACGACTCGTGGCACATGTTGGAACAGTCCGGCAGGTTGTTCGTGCCGTACTCGCGGGCGAAGAGCTGAAGCAGGAACGCGGCTTCGTTGCTGGTGCGGCCCGAGGTGTAGAAGAGGGCCTCGTCGGGGGAGTCGAGGGCGGTCAGCTCCTCGGCGATGAGCGCGAAGGCCTGCTCCCAGCTCACCGGTCTGTAGTGGTCGCCGTCCTCACCGTCCGCGGCGTCCTTGCCGTCTGCGTGACCGGTGCCACGCTCCAGAAGCATGGGGTGGGTGAGCCGGCCCTGCTGCCCCAGCCAGTAGCCGCTGCGGGCGGCGAGGTCGGAGACGGAGTGCGCGGCGAAGAACTCGGGGGTGACCCGGCGCAGCGTGGCTTCCTCCGCGACGGCCTTCGCGCCGTTCTCGCAGAACTCGGCGGTGTGCCGGTGATCGCCCTCGGGCCAGGCGCAGCCCGGGCAGTCGAAGCCGTTCTTCTGGTTGACCTTGAGAAGCGTCTGGGCGGTCCTTCGCGCTCCCATCTGCTGGTGTGAGATGAGGAGCGAATGCACGACGGCGGGGATTCCCGCCGCGGCGTGTTTGGGGGCCGTTACCCGCGGTGAGTCCTGTACCGGATCACCTGCTGGCGGCTTGCTGGCCATCACGCTCTCCTTGTGCCTGAGTGTCGACTGTCTACAGTATTCAATTCTCCCACGCCTCTGTGGCAACGTTACGTCCGGCCGGTATCGGGCTCATTGCGGGGCGGGGTTGTCTTGCCGGCGCGGCGTTGTCAGTGCGACGTGGCAGGATCGGGTCTGTGGCTGAGACAGCGTCGAAGAAGACCCCAGACAACCGTCCGCGCCTGCTCCTCATGGACGGGCACTCCCTGGCGTACCGGGCGTTCTTCGCGCTGCCCGCGGAGAATTTCACGACCGCGACCGGTCAGCCGACCAATGCCATCTACGGCTTCGCGTCCATGCTGGCGAACACCTTGCGTGACGAGTCGCCCACGCACTTCGCCGTCGCCTTCGACGTCTCGCGCAAGACCTGGCGCTCCGAGGAGTTCCCCGAGTACAAGGCGAACCGCTCGGCGACCCCCGACGAGTTCAGGGGACAGGTCGAGCTGATCGGGGAGCTGCTCGACGCGATGAGCGCGCACCGCTTCGCGGTCGACGGCTTCGAGGCGGACGACGTGATCGCGACGCTCGCCACCCAGGCCGAGGCCGAGGGCTTCGAGGTGCTGATCGTCACCGGCGACCGGGACTCGTTCCAGCTCATCACCGAGCACACCACGGTGCTGTATCCGACCAAGGGCGTCTCCGAGCTGACCCGCTTCACCCCGGAGAAGGTCCAGGAGAAGTACGGCCTGTCGCCCGCGCAGTATCCGGACTTCGCGGCCCTGCGCGGCGACCCGTCCGACAATCTGCCCGGTATCCCCGGGGTCGGTGAGAAGACCGCAGCGAAGTGGATCAACCAGTTCGGCTCGTTCGAGGAGCTGGCCGCGCGCGCCGACGAGATCAAGGGCAAGGCCGGACAGAACTTCCGCGACCATCTGGAGTCGGTGCGGCTCAACCGCCGGCTCACGGAGATGGTGCGCGATGTCGAGCTGCCCAGGACGGCGCTGGAGCTGGAGCGCGCGCCGTACGACCGGGCGGCCGTGAAGCGGGTGCTGGACGTGCTGGAGATCCGGAACCCGAGCCTGCGCGAGCGGCTGCTCGCGGTGGACCCGGGCGCCGCCGAGGACGAGACCCCGGCGCCCGCCGCCGGAGTGGAGCTGGACGGCGCGGTGCTGGGCTCCGGCGAGCTGGCGCCGTGGCTCGCCGAGCACGGCGGGCAGCCGCTCGGCATGGTCACGGTCGACACCTGGGCGCTGGGCGCGGGCAGTGTCAGCGAGGTCGCGCTCGCCGCGGCCGGCGGCGCCGCGGCCTGGTTCGACCCGTCCCAGCTCGACGAGGCCGACGAGCGCGCCTTCACGGAGTGGCTCGCCGCCCCGGACCGCCCCAAGGTCATGCACAACGCGAAGGGCGCGATGCGGGTCGCCCCCGAGCACGGCTGGCGGGTCGACGGCGTCACGATGGACACCGCGCTCGCCGCCTATCTGGTCAAGCCCGGCCGCCGCTCCTTCGCGCTGGACGCCCTCGCCATCGAATACCTGGGCCGTGAGCTGGCACCGGCCGCCGCCGACGGACAGCTCGCCTTCGGCACGGACGAGCAGGCCGAGGCCGAGGCGCTGATGACCCAGGCCCGCGCCGTCCTCGACCTGGGCGACGCGTTCACCGAGCGGCTCGGCGAGGTCGGCGCGACCGGCCTGCTCGACGAGGTGGAGCTGCCCACCTCCGAACTGCTCGCCCGGATGGAGCGGCACGGCATCGCCGCCGACCGGGCCCATCTGGAGTCCATGGAGCAGCAGTTCGCGGGCGCGGTCCAGCAGGCCGTGAAGGAGGCGCACGCCGCGGTCGGCCATGAGTTCAATCTCGGCTCGCCCAAGCAGCTCCAGGAAGTCCTCTTCGGCGAACTGGGCCTGCCCAAGACCAAGAAGACCAAGACCGGTTATACGACGGACGCCGACGCGCTGGCCTGGCTCGCGGCCCAGACCGAGCACGAGCTGCCGGTGATAATGCTCCGCCACCGCGAGCAGGCGAAGCTCCGCGTCACCGTCGAGGGCCTGATCAAGACCATCGCCGCGGACGGCCGTATCCACACCACCTTCAACCAGACGGTGGCGGCGACCGGACGCCTCTCCTCCACCGACCCCAACCTCCAGAACATCCCGGTGCGCACGGACGAGGGCCGCGCGATCCGCCGCGGCTTCGTGGTCGGCGAGGGCTACGAATCGCTGATGACAGCCGACTACAGCCAGATCGAGCTGCGCGTCATGGCCCATCTCTCCGAGGACGCCGGGCTGATCGAGGCGTTCACCTCCGGCGAGGACCTGCACACCACCGTCGCCTCCCAGGTGTTCGGGGTGGAGAAGTCCGCGGTCGACCCCGAGATGCGCCGCAAGATCAAGGCGATGTCGTACGGACTGGCCTACGGGCTCTCGGCGTTCGGCCTCTCCCAGCAGCTCAGCATCGAGGCGGCCGAGGCGCGCGGGCTGATGGAGACGTTCTTCGAGCGCTTCGGCGGTGTACGGGACTATCTGCACCGCGCGGTCGTGGAGGCCAGGGCCACCGGTTATACGGAGACGATGCTCGGCCGCCGCCGCTATCTCCCGGACCTCAACAGCGACAACCGCCAGCGCCGCGAGATGGCCGAGCGGATGGCGCTCAACGCCCCCATCCAGGGCACCGCGGCGGACATCGTCAAGGTCGCCATGCTCAAGGTCGACCGCGCGATGACCGAAGCCGCCCTGGAGTCGCGGATGCTGCTCCAGGTCCACGACGAAATCGTCCTGGAGATCGCCCCCGGCGAGCGCGAGCAGGTCGAGGAGCTGCTGCGGCGCGAGATGTCGGGCGCGGTCGAGCTGAGCGCGCCGCTGGATGTCTCGATCGGCGTCGGTACGGACTGGGAGTCGGCCGCGCACTGACCGGCGGCAGAGTCACGCGGCGTACGGGAGGCCCCCGGCGCGTCCGGACGGGAAGTCCGGGCGCGCCGGGGCCTCGTCTGTTGCGGGGGTGTTACGACCGGGCGCCTGAACAGGGGATGGCCTCGGGGATTCTTCATACCGGGCCCAGCGGCACTTGAGGGGCTGGGAGGTGGCGAACTGGTGAATACCGGTCACGCACCGGTGTGCTGGGGCCTGGAGTTGACGTAGTGTCGCCTGAGTCCACGCGCGGGGAGCGCGAACCGCCGTCCACCGGGAGGGACCAGACCCATGGCAGCGCTATTCGGCCGCCGACTGCGCAGAGGAGCCACGACGACAGCGGTGGCCGCGGCGGCGATCGCCGCGCTGTCCGCCTCGCAGGCACCCGGCGCGATCCCCAGCGACACGGACACCGACACCGGCAGCAATGCCCAGGCGGCCGACGCGACCCCGCCCCCCGGCACCCCGGTCAGCGGCAACTCCCCGTACTACACCGAGCTTCCGCCGCTGACGACGCCCGACACACCGGGCACCTCGATCGATCTGCCCGCCATCACAGGACCGGCGGAAGCGGGCATTCCGGCCACCGTGCTCGCCGCGTACCAGCAGGCCGAGCAGGCACTCAGGGAGAGCAAGCCCGGCTGCAACCTGCCCTGGCAACTGCTCGCCGCCATCGGCAAGGTCGAGTCCGGACAGGCGCGCGGCGGGCGCGTCGACGCCTTCGGTACGACGACGTCGCCGATCCTCGGCCCGGTCCTCAACGGTGTCGGCTTCGCCAACATCACCGACACCGACGGCGGCGCGTACGACGGGGACACCACCCACGACCGCGCGGTCGGGCCCATGCAGTTCATCCCGTCGACCTGGGCCACCTGGGGCCAGGACGCCAACAACGACGGGCGCAAGGACCCGAACAACATCTACGACGCGGCGCTGGCCGCCGGGCAGTATCTGTGCGCCGGCAACCGTGACCTCTCGGTCGACGCCGACCTGCACGAGGCGATCCTCGGCTACAACCACTCGCAGGAGTACCTGAACACGGTCCTGTCCTGGTTCGAGTACTACAAGAACGGGACGCACGAGGTCCCGGACGGCACCGGAGTGCTGCCCGTCGGCCCCGGACCCGGCAGCCCCGGCCCGGGCACCTCGCCGAGCCCCAGCCCCGGCCCGTCCACCCCCGCCAAGCCCGGCCCCACGCCGTCGAAGCCGGGCACCAGCCCCTCGAAGCCGCCCACGACCGGCACCCCGAAGCCGCCCGGGCCGGGCACCGGCGACCCCAGCACCCCCGCCCCGGATCCCGTCGTCGCCCGGATCGAGAAGACGGCCACGGGCGCGCTGAGCGCGGTGGCCGGCGGCGCGTTCGGCGAGCGCCCCGGCGTACGGGCGGAGGACGCGACGGGCAAGCCCGTCGCCGGCGTCCCCGTACGCTTCGAGATCGTCGGCAGCACCGACGCGAGCTTCTCCGGAGGCGCGTCCGCCGTGACCGTCGAGACCGGCGCGGACGGTACGGCCACCGCGCCGGCCCTCCAGGCGGGCGAGCAGACCGGTGAGTTCACGGTCCGCGCCTCGGTCGCCGTCACGGGTGTCGACGCCGTCGAGTACGCCGCGAGCGTCACGGCCCGCCAGGCCGACGCGCTCGCCAGGACCGATGACGGGGAGCTGACGGCCGCGCCCGGCGCGGAGTTCGCCGGCACGGTCGAGGTCCAGGCCACGTACGGGGGAGTGGTCGCCGGGGGTGTCGCGGCGACCGCCGAGATCACCTCGGCGGACGGTGCCACGACCGCGGGCCCCTACTTCAAGGACGCGGCGGGCAACCCGCTCCGGAGCCTCTCCGGCCTCACGACGGACGCCAACGGCATCCTCCAGCTCCCGAAGATCTACGCGGACGACGCCGTGGGCACGTTCCTGCTGCGCCTCCAGACCGAGGGCGGCGCGACGCTCACCATCGAGCTGAAGGTCGTCGCTGCCGCCGCCTGACTCCGGCACGCGCCGCGCGCTCGGTTCCACAGGACGCCAGCCGCCCTCCGTCCCGTCCGGACGGAGGGCGGTCCGGTTTCGTTCAACGCCCGTCGTTTCAGCGCCGGTTGTTGGTACGGCGCGTCGCCACCGCCGCCGAGGGGTCCTCGGGCCAGGGGTGGCGGGGGTAGCGGCCGCGGAGTTCGGCCCGTACCGCGCGATAGCCGTCCCGCCAGAACGACGCCAGATCAGCCGTCACCGCGGCGGGCCGCCCGGCCGGCGAGAGCAGATGGACCAGGACCGGGACGCCCGCGACCCTCGGGGTCTCGCTCAGCCCGAACAACTCCTGGAGCTTCACGGCCAGTACGGGCTGCGGCCCGCCGTACTCGACCCGTACCCGCGAGCCGCTGGGCACCTCGATACGCTCCGGCGCCAGTTCGTCCAGCCGTGCCGCCTCGCCGGACGCCCAGGGCAGCAGCCGCCGCAGCGCCTGCCCAGCGTCGATCCGTTCCAGATCGGCGCGGCGGGCGGCGCGGGACAGCTCCGGCTCCAGCCAGTCGTCGGTACGGGACAGCAGCGCGGCGTCCGAGACATCCGGCCACGGCGCACCCGCCTCGCGGTGCAGAAACGCCAGCCGGTCGCGCAGCGCCCGCGTGTCCCGGGTCCAGCGCAGCAACCCGAGCCCCTCCCGCTCCAGACCCTCCAGCAGAGCGGTCCGTACGAGCCCGGGAGCGGGCCGCTTCAGCGGCTGTACGGAGAGGTCCACGGCACCGAGCCGTTCGACACGCCGGGCGACCACATCGCCGTCCTCCCAGCGCACCTCCTCACCCGCCACCCGCAGCCGCCCGGCCGCGGCCCGGGCGGTGTCCTCGTCGATGACGGCAGCGAGCCGCACCCGCGCGGAAGCGGCGTGCGCGGGCCGGTCGGCCACGGCCACCGCCAGCCACCCGGCCCCGCGCAGCCCGGAGCCTTCCCCCACCTCGGCCCCGGTCCCGGAAACCATGAGAAACGCGGTCTCACCACGCGCCCGCGCGACCCGCTCGGGAAACGCGAGAGCGGCCACGAGCCCGGCGGCGGCGTCATCGGAGGCGGCCCAGGGCCGGGACCGGGCCGCGGGCTCGACTCCGGACGTGGTCCCGGCCCCGGGCTGCGGCATCGAGTCGGTCCTGGCCGCGGGCCGTGCGTCGGCCGGAGGCCCTGTGGCAGACGGGTGTTCGGCCCCCGAGCCCCACTCGGCTTCGGTCTGCGGCCCCGGCCCGGCTCCGGGCTCGGCCTCTCGCCCGCGCCCGGCCTCCGGCTTCGGGCCCCGGCCGGAGCCCTCGCTCTCCACCGCCGCGGTCAATCGCCGTACCTCCTGGCGCCAGCGCGTCGCGTAGCCGTCTCCGCCTCTGCGGGCCGTGCGCCAGGCCGCCGCCAGGTCGTCTCCGTACTCCCTCGGCGGCTCCTCGCTCAGCAGGGCCACCACCTCGGCCGCCCGGCGCGCGCCCACCTCGGTCGCGCCGTCCAGGAGGGCGCGGGACAGGCGGGGGTGGAGGCCCAGGCGGGCCATCCGGGTGCCGCGGTCGGTCGCGCGACCGGAGCCGTCGACCGCGCCGATCGCGGTCAGTACGGAGCGCCCGGCGGCCAGCGCGCCCGCCGGGGGCGGGTCCAGCAGCGCCAGGCCCTGCGCCGAGGGGTCGCCCCAGCAGGCCGCCTGGAGCGCGAAGGCCGTCAGATCAGCGACCTTGATCTCGGGGGAGGGGAAGCGGACGAGCCGGCTGTCCTCGGCCTCGCTCCAGCAGCGGTAGACCGTTCCTGGGGCCTCGCGCCCCGCCCGCCCGGCCCGCTGCCGGGCGCCTGCCTGGGACACCCGTACGGTCGTGAGCGCGCTCAGCCCGCGCGCGTGGTCGGTACGGGGCTCCCGCGCCAGCCCCGCGTCCACGACGATCCGTACCCCCGGAACGGTCAGGCTCGACTCGGCCACCGCCGTGGCCAGCACAACCCGCCGACGCACCGCAGAACTCGCGGAGCCCGAAGAACCGGCCAGGACCGCGTCCTGCACCGCCGCCGGCGCCCGCCCGTGCACCTGGAGCACCTCGGCACCGGTGTCCGTCAACTGCCCCGCCACCCGGCCGATCTCCCCCACACCCGGCAGGAAACAGAGCACATCGCCCGCCCGCTCGGCCAGCGCCCGCCGTACCACCGACGCCACATGCGCCAGCAGCGCCGGATCGACCCGCATCCCGTGCGGCGGCCGCACCGGCCCGCGCGGCGGCGCCCACACCACCTCCACCGGATAGGACACGCCCCGTGCCTCGACCACCGGCGCGTCCCCCAGCAGCCGCGCCCACCCTTCCGCGTCGGTGGTCGCCGAGGCCGCCACCAGCCGCAGTTCGGGCCGGAGCGCGGCCCGTACGTCCAGCAGGAACGCCGCCACCGTGTCCGCGTCGAGATGCCGCTCATGGCACTCGTCGAGAATCACCGCGTCGACCCCGGCCAGCTCCTGGTCCCGCTGGAGCCGCTGGAGCAGCACCCCGGTGGTCACCACCTCCACCACCGTCGCGCGCCCCACCGCACGCTCCCCGCGCACGGTGAAGCCCACGCGCTCCCCGACCTGCTCGCCGAGCAGCCAGGCCATCCGCCGGGCCGCCGCGCGGGCCGCGATCCGCCGGGGCTCGGCGACGACCACCCGCCGTACAGGACGGCCGTCGCCGAGCAGCCCGGCCAGCACCAGCGGCACAAGAGTCGTCTTGCCGGTCCCCGGCGGCGCGCAGAGCACCGCGCAGCCGTGCGCTTCCAGCGCCCGCTCCAGCGCGGGAACGGCGGTACGGACGGGCAGGCCGGCAAGGATGTCGTCGCGGATCACCCGCTCAGTGTCGTACGAGCACGACACCCGGTCATACGAACGGCCCCCGGCGCCGCACCGGAGGCGCGCCCGACGCCCTGCCCTGCCCCGTACCCGTACGTCGTAGCCCGGCGCCCTGCCCCGTACCCGTACGCCGTACCCGTACGTTCAGTCCCGTTCGCAGACGAAGATCGCCGTCCCCGGGATCAGACTCCCCCGCAGCGGGGACCAGCCGCCCCACTCCTGCGTGTTCCAGTCCGGCCACTCCGGCTCCACCAGGTCGACCAGCCGGAACCCGCCCGCCACCACGTCCCGTACCCGGTCACCGACCGTCCGGTGGTGCTCGACATAGACCGCCCGTCCCCGCTCGTCCTGCTCGACATAGGGCGTCCGGTCGAAGTACGACGCCGACACCGAAAGACCCTCGGGCCCCGGCTCGTCAGGGAACGCCCAGCGGATCGGATGCGTCACGGAGAAGACCCACCGTCCGCCCGGCCGCAGGACGCGCCGTACCTCCCGGAACACCCGCACCGGATCCGCCACGAAGGGCACCGCGCCGTAGGCCGAGCACGCCAGGTCGAAGGAGCCGTCACGGAAGGGCAGCGCCCCGGCGTCCGCCTCCACCAGCGGAAACGCCAGGGAGCGGCCCTCGCCTATCCGCAGCGCGTGCTGGAGCTGGCGGTGCGACAGGTCGAGCGCCACCGGCCGCGCGCCCTGCCCCGCAAGCCAGCGCGAGCACTGCGCCGCGCCCGCCCCGATCTCCAGGACGTCCAGGCCCTTCAGCGACTCCGGCGGGCCCAGCAGACCGGCCTCCACCTCGTCGAGCCCCTCGGGGCCCCAGACGAACCGGTCGTCACCGAGGAAGGTGCCGTGCTCGTTCTGGTACTCGTCGGCGTTCCTGTCCCACCAGCCGCGGTTGGCCCGGCTGCTCTCGGCGGAACCGCTGTCGCGGCGGGTCGCCTCGGGCTCCCGAGCCTCGGACCCCTGGGTCTCGGGCTCCTGGGTCTCGGGCTCCCGGCGCTCAGGTTCCCGCGGCGCTTCTCGCTCGTGCTCTTGGATCATCGTGTCCGTCGTCGTAGTGTGCTGGCAGTAGTGGTGAGCGGCGGGCCGGCCGGGCGCGCTGGCCTCATCAAACGCGGGTTGTGCCGGGTATGTGAGGTTCTGCCCCGGGTGTGCGCCTTCGCGCATTGACCGTGCCCGGCTGCCCCCGTATGCTAAAGGTTGCGCTGCGGGCCTGCGCGCCTCAGACGTAGCAGCCGCGCTCGCATCTGTATGAAAGTCTCCTCGGTTTTCGAGGCGCTTTCCCTGCACCGGGGCAGCGCTTCCTTGGCTGTCCGGCTTGTGCAGAGGCGATACGGGTTCCCGGCGTGGCAGTACCTACGACTCAATGTCCGTACCGGAGCCCTTTCCCACATGACGAGCAGCACCGAGACCACCGCCACCACCCCGCAGGTTGCGGTCAACGACATCGGTAACGAGGAAGCCTTCCTCGCCGCGATCGACGAGACGATCAAGTACTTCAACGACGGCGACATCGTCGACGGCGTCATCGTGAAGGTCGACCGGGACGAGGTCCTGCTCGACATCGGTTACAAGACCGAAGGCGTCATCCCCTCCCGCGAGCTTTCCATCAAGCATGACGTCGACCCCAATGAGGTCGTCGCCGTGGGCGATGAGATCGAGGCCCTGGTTCTCCAGAAGGAGGACAAGGAAGGCCGTCTCATCCTGTCCAAGAAGCGCGCGCAGTACGAGCGCGCCTGGGGCACGATCGAGAAGATCAAGGAAGAGGACGGGATCGTCACCGGTACGGTCATCGAGGTGGTCAAGGGTGGTCTCATCCTCGACATCGGCCTCCGTGGCTTCCTGCCGGCCTCCCTCGTCGAGATGCGCCGCGTCCGCGACCTCCAGCCCTATGTGGGCAAGGAGCTCGAGGCCAAGATCATCGAGCTGGACAAGAACCGCAACAATGTGGTCCTGTCCCGCCGTGCCTGGCTGGAGCAGACCCAGAGCGAGGTCCGTCAGACCTTCCTCACGACCCTTCAGAAGGGCCAGGTCCGCTCCGGCGTCGTCTCCTCGATCGTCAACTTCGGTGCGTTCGTGGACCTCGGCGGGGTCGACGGTCTCGTGCACGTCTCCGAGCTGTCCTGGAAGCACATCGACCACCCCTCCGAGGTCGTCGAGGTCGGTCAGGAAGTCACCGTCGAGGTGCTCGACGTGGACATGGACCGCGAGCGTGTCTCCCTCTCGCTCAAGGCGACGCAGGAAGACCCGTGGCAGCAGTTCGCCCGGACCCACCAGATCGGCCAGGTCGTCCCCGGCAAGGTCACCAAGCTCGTTCCGTTCGGCGCGTTCGTCCGTGTCGACGAGGGCATCGAGGGTCTGGTGCACATCTCCGAGCTGGCCGAGCGCCATGTGGAGATCCCCGAGCAGGTCGTCCAGGTCAACGACGAGATCTTCGTCAAGGTCATCGACATCGACCTGGAGCGCCGCCGTATCAGCCTCTCGCTGAAGCAGGCCAACGAGTCCTTCGGCAGCGACCCGGCCTCGGTCGAGTTCGACCCGACGCTCTACGGCATGGCCGCGTCGTACGACGACCAGGGCAACTACATCTACCCCGAGGGCTTCGACCCCGAGACCAACGACTGGCTGGAAGGCTTCGAGAGCCAGCGCGAGGCGTGGGAGGGCCAGTACGCCGAGGCGCAGCAGCGCTTCGAGCAGCACCAGGCCCAGGTCATCAAGTCCCGCGAGGCCGACGAGGCCGCTGCCGCCGAGGGCGCGGCCGCTCCGGCCGGCGGGGGCAGCGCCCCGGCCGCCTCGGGCGGTTCGTACTCCTCGGAGTCGGCGGACAACTCCGGTGCGCTGGCGTCGGACGAGGCCCTGGCGGCTCTGCGCGAGAAGCTGGCGGGCGGCCAGAGCTGACGCTCGGGCTTCTTGCAGTCGGTAGGTAGCTGTATCCGAACGTACGGAAGGCCCGCTCCCCAATGGGCAAGGGGAGCGGGCCTTCCGCATGCCTGGCGCCGCTGAGTACGGGCCTCAGAGCATGGGCCTCAGGGGGTGACGCCTCAAAGGGCGACGCCTCAAGGGGGCGACGCCTCAGGGGGTGACGGCGATATTCGTCAGGCCCTTGCCGCCCGTCACGGTGTTGCTGCTGTAGACGGTGGTACGGCAGCTCGAACTGCTGTTGGTGACATTGATCGCGAGCTGATTGGCGCCCGTCGAGCCGCCCAGATCGGACTTGTTGGAGCGGAAGACCGTGCCGCAGCCCCAGCCGCTCTGCTGGGTGTGGGTCTCATAGCCGTTGTTGGTCGTGTTCTTGCCGGTGTTGCCCTCGACAAGGACGTTGTTGCCCTTCACATCGACCCATGAGTCGTCGTAGTTGGCGCCGGTGAGACCGCCGCCGTCGAAGGTGTTGCCGATGATGCGCGCGCCGGTGGTGCCCTCCTTGATGTCGACATTCTCGCCGCCGACATCAGGGCCGATGGTGTTGTTGAGGATCTGCGCGTTGTCGCTGCGGTCGGAGAGGGTGTTGGCGGTGCCGACGTACACGCCCTCGCCCATGCCCCGGCCGTCGTTGCCGGTGTCGTAGATCCGCGAGTTCCTGAGGATGCCGTCGCTGCTGGACTGGCGGAAGTGCACGCCCTCCATGTCCAGGTTGTGCACGGTCACCGAGTCGATGACGACCCCGTTGGCCGCGTCCGCGACGATGCCCTTCTGGGCGTCGGTGAGGGTGATGCCCTTGACGGTCCAGTACGCGGCGCCGTTGAGGTGGAGCGCGTACCCCCCGCCGCCGGTGGTGAGGACCGCAGCGGAGGAACCGGTGAGCGTGATGCGCGACCCCGAGGTGCCGGGGGTCGTCGCCTTGAAGTTGCCCTTGTACGTGCCGTTCGCGAGCTGGATCGTGTCGCCGGGGCGTGCCGCGGTGAGCGCCGCCTTGAGTTCCGCGGCCGTGGTCACCTGGATGACCGCCGCGGCTCCGGCGGGTCCGGCGGCGCCGGCCTGCGGGGCGAGCAGGGTCAGTCCGCCGGTGGCGAGCAGCCCTGTCAGAAGGGCCGGGAGGAGTGCTCGGGTGCGCATGGGGGTGCCTTCCCGTAGATGTGGGGGTTTCGGCGTTCTTATGTGTGAACACTGACTGTGTTTCTGAACCCTCGCTGTCCTGTGACCGTAAGGATGCGATCTGAGCATGTCAAGGTCCAGACCAATTCCCGTGTGCGGGAGGCGGTGAGCGGAGGGCAACGCGTGGGACACACACCCATCTGCTGGGCCGTAACAAGCGGTTGCCAGGATCCCGGCACATCTGAAGACCGGAAGGGGTAGCGGGACATGAGTCATGCGCCGAACACCATCACGGGCACCAGCCGCCGCGGCTTTCTGCGTCAGGTGGGCATTTCCGGGGGAGCGGGAGCGATGCTCGCCACCATGGGGGCCCTGGGCCTCGCCCCCACCGCCGAGGCCGCGAGCCGCGAACCCGTCTACCGCGCGCCTCGTACGGGGGACTTCACGCTCACGGGCCGGGGCGCGGCGAGAGTCGTCATCGTCGGCGGCGGCATAGCCGGTCTGACCACCGCGTACGAGCTGGGCAAAGCGGGGTACGACTGTACGGTCCTGGAGGCCCGGGACCGTACCGGCGGGCGCAACTTCACCGTACGCGGCGGGGATTCGAACCTGGATCTGTACGGCAACCGCCAGACGGCCCGGTTCAGCGACGGCCAGTATCTGAACGCGGGACCGGCCCGGATCGCACAGTGGATGGTCACCCTTGACTACTGCCGTGAACTGGGCGTTCCCGTCGAGGTGTTCACCAATACCAACTCCAGCGCCTATATCTACAACGAGAAGGCCGGGATGACCGCCCCGGTGCGCTACCGCACCGCCAAGGCCGATGTGTACGGCTATGTCGCCGAACTGCTCGCCAAGGCCACCGGCAAGGGCGCGCTGGACGGGGAGATCACCGCGGAGGACCAGGAGCGGCTGCTCGAATTCCTCAGGGGCTTCGGGGACATCGGCAGCAAGCTCGCCTACACCGGCAGCGAGCGCCGTGGCTACAGCATCGACCCGGCGGCGGCCGGCACACCCGGTGTCGAACTCGGTCCGGTGCCCTCCGCGTCCGAGGTGTTCGCCAGCGGGGTCGGCCGGTACTTCTCGTTCGAATTCGGCTATGACCAGGCCATGCTGATGTTCCAGCCGGTCGGCGGCATGGACCGGATACCGGCGGCGCTGACCCGGGAGATAGGCGGGCACCGCATCAAGACCGGCGCCGCCGTCGAGAAGATCACCGACAAGGCGCACGGCGTGACCGTCACCTACCGCCACAACGGCCGGGTCCGCACCATCGACGCCGACTACTGCGTCGCGGCCCTGCCCCCCAATATCCTCGCCAAGACCGCCCACAACCTCGGCCCGGCCGTCCAGACGGCGCTGGAGGCCTGCCGCCCCTCGTCGGCCGGCAAGATCGGTCTCGAATACCGCAGCCGCTGGTGGGAGAGCGACCACCGGATCTACGGCGGTATCACGGAGACCGATCTCGATCTGGCCCATGTGTGGTACCCGTCGTACGGGCATCACGGTCGGCGCGGGGTGATCGTCGGCTACTACAACACCGGCGCTTCGGCCGACGCGTACGCCCAGCTCTCACCGCGCGAGCGCGAGGCGCGTGCGGTGGCGCAGGGCGTGAAGATCCACGGCGAGAAGTACCGTACCGAACTGGTCTCCTCCTTCTCCCAGCACTGGCGGCAGACCCCCTACCTGGAGGCCGCCTGGCACTCCCTGTCCGGCGGGCCCGACGCGCCGGTCTTCGATCCGCTCAACAAGCCGACGGGGCGCGTGTACTTCGCCGGTGACCACCTCTCGTACGCCGATGCCTGGCAGCACGGCGCCTTCACCTCCGCGCGCAAGACCGTCACCGCACTGCATGAGAGGGTTCTCGCCTGAGGCGATGAGAAGGGTTCTCACCTGAGGCGCGGGTTTGTCGCATGGGGCGCGGGGAATGCCTGCGCCCCATGACGTGTTCTTCGTTACGAACACGAGGAGGAGCGGTAATCGTGCTTGATCCGCAGGGTTTGTACGAATGGGAGCCCAAGGGCCTGGCCGTCGTCGACATGGCGCTGGCGCAGGAGTCGGCGGGCCTGGTCATGCTGTACCACTTCGACGGCTATATCGACGCGGGCGAGACCGGCGACCAGATCGTCGAGAACCTGCTGGAGTCGCTGCCGCACCAGGTGGTGGCCCGATTCGACCACGACAGGCTGGTCGACTACCGCGCCCGGCGACCGCTGCTGACCTTCCGGCGTGACCGCTGGACGGCCTTCGAGGCGCCGACGCTGGACGTACGGCTCGTGCAGGACGCGACGGGAGCGCCGTTCCTGCTGCTGTCGGGACCCGAGCCGGATGTGGAGTGGGAGCGCTTCGCCATCGCCGTACGGCAGATCGTGGAGCGTCTCGGCGTACGGCTCTCCGTCAACTTCCACGGCATTCCGATGGGCGTTCCGCACACCCGCCCCGTCGGCATCACCCCGCACGGCAACCGTACCGACCTCATGCCGGGCCATCGCAACGCCTTCGACGAGGCACAGGTCCCCGGCAGCGCCGAGTCGCTCGTCGAGTACCGGCTGATGGAGTCGGACCACGACGTCCTCGGCGTGGCGGCGCACGTTCCGCACTATGTGGCGCGGTCGTCGTACCCCGACGCGGCGCTCACCGCGCTGGAGGCGATCACCGCCGCGACCGGTCTCGTACTGCCGAGCGTGGCGCACTCCCTGCGCACGGAGGCACAGCGCACCCAGACCGAGATCGAGCGGCAGCTCGGCGAGGGCGACGAGGAACTGGTCTCGATGGTGCAGGGACTTGAGCACCAGTACGACGCGATCGCGGGCGCCGAGACCCGGGGCAATCTGGTCGCCGAGCCGGCGGAGCTGCCGTCGGCCGACGAGATCGGCCGGGAATTCGAGCGGTTCCTCGCGGAGCGGGAGGGCGAGGGCGGAGCGTAACCGCGGGGCCCCGGTGTGTGGTTTTCGGGGGTCCGTGTGCGTGTTTTCCGTCCCGAGTGCTTCCGGCCGTACGGTGTCCAGCCCGCCTGCTGGGGCCGTGCGGCCGCTCGGCGTCCCGGCGGGGGTCCGGGCCGGGTGACATCCGGGTGACGGCCTAGGCTGGGCGCATGCTGAGGCTGGGACTGACGGGTGGGATCGGTGCGGGCAAGAGCGAAGTCTCACGCCTGCTGACCGGTTACGGAGCGGTGCTGATCGATTCCGACCGGATCGCACGCGAAGTGGTGGAGCCGGGGACGCCCGGACTGGCGGCGGTAGTCGCCGAGTTCGGGCCGGAGGTGCTCACCGGGGAAGGGCGTCTGGACCGGCCCAAGCTCGGCGGGATCGTCTTCGCCGACCAGGACCGGCTGCGGGCGCTGAACGCGATCGTGCATCCGCTGGTCCGCGCGCGCTCGGCCGAACTGGAGGCGGCGGCCGGCCCTGACGCGATCGTGGTGCACGATGTGCCGCTGCTCGTCGAGAACGGGCTGCAGGGGCTGTACGACCTGGTGGTGGTCGTGGACGCCTCGCCCGAGACCCAGCTCGACCGGCTCGTACGGCAGCGAGGGATGGCGGAGCCGGAGGCGCGCGACCGGATGGCCGCGCAGGCGACCCGCGAGGAGCGCCGGGCGGTCGCGGATGTCGTCATCGACAACGACGGCCCGCTGGAACGGCTGGAACCGCAGGTGCGCGAGGTCTGGGAGAAACTGACCGAACGCGCGGCGGCCGGCCGCTGATCACGGGCGGGTGGCGTGCGGCGGGCGGGACGTCGACGACACGCCCGAGGGGGCGCCGCGGAGCGCCGGAGTTGAACCGGGGTGTGAAAGCGCCCGGAGTTGAAAGCGCACAGCCAGGGAAGGATGCGACCGTGCCCGAGAGCCCGGAGACCCACATCATCGACTATCGCGCGGCCGAGCATCTGCTGGCCGCGCGGGATCCGCGCGGGGCCGTGAAGCTGCTCGACTCGGTCATCGCCGCCCACCCGGAGAACACCGCGGCGCGGCTGCTGCGCGCCCGGGCGTTCTTCGCGGCGGCGCAGTTGCGTCCCGCCGAGCTGGAATTCGAACTGGTCCTGGAGCGCGAGCCGGACAACGCGTTCGCGCACTTCGCCCTGGCCCGGACGTTCCAGCGCTCGGGCAGGCCCGAGCTGGCGAAACGACACTTCCGGCTGGCGGCTGCGCTGGATCCGAAGCCGGAGTATGTGAAGGCCGCGCAGTTCGAATCCGGCGGCCAGGGCGGCGAGGGCGAGGCGTAGCCGACTCGGGGCGGGGCGGCTGGTCGTACGGTGCGCCGAGACGCTGATCGTACGAAAGGCCGGGCGGCTGGTCGTACAGGACGGTGAGCCGCTGATCATACGGGCGCCGGCGCGTGGGGCGTACGGCCTACGGGTGGTGCGCGCCGTGCCGGGTCCGGTCGCTCTCGTCGCGATGGGCGCCGTCGACCCAGTGCCAGCCGTCGCCCTGGTCGGGTTCGTACGGCGGGACGTCCCGCCCGGGCTGGTAGTGCGGCCCCTGGCGGATATGGCGTATCACCAGCACCAGGTCCGTCACCACGATCAGGAAGATCACCCCGCATGCGATCGCCCAGCCCGTCCGCCCGGCGAGCGCGAACAGACCGGTCCCGAGGCCGGTCCAGATCAGGCCCCAAACACTCAGCCAGAACCGCATCCGCAGCGGGCTGCGCGCGGTGACCGGCTCACTTCCGGTGCGCATGACTCCCGCACCTCCCAACCGGTGGGCGTACCGCCTCCCCTCCAGTGTGTACCCGTGACCCGGTGCCAGCGCCGTGGGCCGCCGCGGCTCAGCCGACGACTGTGTCAGTGGACGACGGTGAAGCTGAGCCAGGGGCGGGAGCCGGGAGCGATCACATTGGACAGGGTGGTCGCGACATAGGTGATCCCGTCAGGGGTGCAGTCCGGTGTCCGGTACAGGACGAGATCGACGAGCGTGTTGTTCGTGAGTTCCACGGCCCCGGGCGACGACAGCCGGTGACACCCCCTGACCAGGGGGTTCGACACCTGGACCCGGTGGTGCTGCTCGGTGTTGTACGTGATGACGCCCACCGCGTTCCGGCCGAGGCCGGAACAGCCCGCGAGGGAGAGTGACAGGAGCGCCGCCCCGAGGGCGATGCCGAGGCGCCGGTGATCGGTCACGGACATGGGCGGTCCTCTGTCTGTGCTGGCTCTCGCCTGGCCTGTGCCGGCTCTCTCCCGCCGGCCACACTGCCCTGCTGGCCACACTGCCGGATCCGCGCACCGGCGGCACGGGATAGGCGGCCGATCGGGGCTACCGGCGGCTACGGGCAAGGCATACCGTGTTATTAGCACCTCGCTCCGGCGTCAGGGGGCCCATCATGGTCCAGGAACTGGTCATAGCGGTCATAGCGGCGGCGTGCGGCTTGGGGATGTACGGCATGGCCGCCGCCCGGGTCATCAAGCAGTACGAGCGGGGCGTGGTCCTGCGGCTGGGCCAGCTCCGTGAGGGTGTCCGGGGGCCCGGATTCACGATGATCGTCCCGTTCGTCGACAGACTGCACAAGGTCAATATGCAGATCGTGACGATGCCCGTACCGGCGCAGGACGGCATCACGCGGGACAACGTCACCGTGCGCGTGGACGCGGTGATCTACTTCAAGGTCGTAGACGCGGCGGACGCCGTGATCCGTGTTGAGGACTACCGTTTCGCGGTCTCGCAGATGGCACAGACGTCCTTGCGGTCGATCATCGGGAAGAGCGATCTGGACGATCTGCTGTCCAACCGCGAGAAGCTGAACCAGGGCCTGGAGCTGATGATCGACAGCCCGGCGATCGGCTGGGGCGTACAGATCGACCGGGTCGAGATCAAGGATGTGTCGCTGCCGGAGACCATGAAGCGCTCGATGGCGCGGCAGGCGGAGGCGGACCGTGAGCGGCGGGCCCGGGTGATCAACGCGGACGCGGAGCTCCAGGCGTCGAAGAAGCTCGCCGAGGCGGCCAAGCAGATGTCCGAGCAGCCCGCCGCGCTGCAGTTGCGGCTGCTGCAGACCGTGGTGGCGGTGGCCGCCGAGAAGAACTCGACACTGGTCCTGCCCTTCCCGGTGGAGCTGCTGCGTTTCCTCGAACGCGCCACGCCGGCCGAGGCGGCACGGGCGGTGAAGACGGTTTCGGGCGCGATCGGGACTGATGCGGGCGGGGCCGGTAAGGGTGCTGCTGGTGAGGGCGCTGGTGCTGGTGCCGCCGCTGGTGTCGGTACGGGTACTGCGGGCGGTTCCGACAGCTCGGGTGGCTCGGACGGCGTGGCCGGTTCGTCGGGTTCCGGTTCGGCTTCGGCTTCGGGCTCGGCTTCGGGTTCCGGTTCGGGTTCGGGGTCGGGTGAGGCGGCTCCGCGGCAGAAGCCCGTGCCGACACCCAGTCCCGCGTCCGACCCGCTCTGACGCTCCGCGCTCCGTCCGCGCTCCGGCCCGGCGTATCTGCCCGTACCGCCCATATGCTTCCCCGTACACCCCTGAGCTGCGGAAACGCCGCTCAGGGGACCGTTGTCAGACCCCCCGCCTAGACTCGCAGAGGTAATCGGATCCAGGTCCTGTCTGCCACATCCCGCCTGGCTCGCGACGCCTGGCACGCACGCTCGCTGCGTTGTCGGAGTCGCTCAAGTACGTCCAGTACGAGAGCGATCCTCCGCCTTGCGATCGCACGCACCGGACGCCGTGGGCCCCGCCCTTCGGGCGGACGGCGCTATGTGGCAGACAGGACCTGGGCGGGAAGGAGTCGACGGCTGTGGAGCAATTCACGCATACCTTGGCGCAACCGGCCGTGCTTGCCATGCCCGCGTCCACGGCCGCCGGGCTCGCGGAGACCGCCGGACTCACGCGCTGCGCGGTCGTCTTTCTGCCCGCGGGACTGCCGCGCGAGGGGCGGGTCGCCTTCTGGAGTCCGGAGGGGGAGCCGCCCGGCACGACGGCGGAGCTGACGGTCGTACGGAGCGATGGCGACGGCGGCGTACGGACGAGTACCGTCCCCGCGGTGCTGCTGCCTGTCGTCGAGGCCGTTCCCCTGCTGATCCGTGCCCGGCGCGACAAGGCGGCCCATCCCGCCGCCGCCTGCTGGGGTGCCGCCGCGCTCCATGCCCTCCGGCTCGCCGCGCGCGGCAGACTGCTTCCCGGCCTCACCGCGTCCGACCACGACGCCTGGCGGGCGGGCCCGCTCGACGCCGATGACATCGCGCAGTTGAGAGCCATCGCTGCGGCCATGCCTCCCGAGGCGCACGCGGTGCCGTTTCCCGGCCCCGGGCCGCTCCAATTGCCGGACCCCGAAGCCCTGGTGAGGGCGTTCCTGGACGCGGTGGCCGACTCGCTGCCCCGTACTCCCGCGGCGGCGTACGCGGCGGGAGCGCCGTTCGCCGCGCGTGCGGCACAGCATCTCCCGGGCGCCAGGACCTGGGCGGCGGAGGCGGCGGCCGGGATGGACGCGGGGGTACGGGTCTCGCTGCGGCTCGATCTCTCCGCGTACGAGATGTTCGATCACTCCGGACCGGGCGCGGGCGCGGGGGAGGGGGAGGGAGCCGGTGACGCCGGTGTGGTACGACGGGCCGGGGCCGCCCTCGTCCAGGTCCACAGCCTGGCCGACCCGACCCTGGTCATCGACGCGGCCGGACTCTGGGCCGGCGCCGGCGACGAGAGCTTCGGCCCGCGCGCCCGGATCGACGCGATGCTCGCGCTCCGTCGCGCGGCGCGCGTCTGGACCCCGCTCGCCCGGCTGCTGGAGCTGGACGTACCCGACGCGCTGTCCCTCTCCGAGGACGAGCTGTACGAACTGCTCGGCCCGGCGGCCACCCGGCTCGCGGCGGCGGGCGTCGCCGTCCACTGGCCCCGGGAGCTGGCCCGTACGCTCACGGCTGCCGCGGTCGTACGGCCATCGGCCCCCGGCTCGGCCACGGACGGCACACCATTCTTCGACAGCGAGGAACTGCTCGCGTTCAACTGGCAGTTGGCGCTCGACGGCGATCCCCTCAGCGAGCGGGAGATGGACGAGCTGGCCGAGGCGCACCGCCCGATCGTGCGGCTGCGCGACCAGTGGGTGGTCGTCGATCCGGCGCTCGTCCGCAAGGCACGCAAACGCCAACTGGGCCTGCTGGAGCCGGTCGACGCGCTCGCGGTCGCCCTCACCGGGACCGCCGAGGTGGACGGCGAGACGGTGGAGGCGGTCCCGACGGGCGCGCTGGCGGCCCTGCGCGACCGGCTCACCGGCGAGCACGCCACCGTCCCTCAGCCACCGGCCCTCGCCGCCACCCTCCGCGACTACCAGCTCCGCGGGCTCGCCTGGCTGGATCTGATGACCTCGCTCGGCCTCGGCGGCTGCCTCGCGGACGACATGGGCCTCGGCAAGACGGTCACGGTCATCGCGCTCCATCTGCACCGGGCCCGCACCGCACCCACCCTGGTGGTCTGCCCCGCCTCGCTCCTCGGCAACTGGCAGCGCGAGATCAACCGCTTCGCGCCCGGAGTCCCCGTGCACCGCTTCCACGGCGCCGGGCGCACCCTCGACGAGGTCGCGGGCGGCTTCGTCCTCACCACCTACGGCACGATGCGCGGCAGCGCCGAAACGCTCGCCGGGCACACCTGGGGGATGGTCGTCGCCGACGAGGCGCAGCATGTCAAGAATCCGTTCTCGTCCACCGCCAAGGCGCTCCGTACGATCCCGTCGCCCGCGCGGATCGCGCTGACCGGCACCCCCGTGGAGAACAACCTCTCGGAGCTGTGGGCGCTGCTCGACTGGACCACCCCCGGTCTGCTCGGCCCGCTCAAGGCGTTCCGCTCCCGCCACGCCCGGATTGTGGAGAACGCCGAGAACGCGAAGAGCGCGGGCATCAAGGACGTCGAGAACGCCGAGGCGGTGGAGCGTCTGTCCCGGCTGGTACGGCCGTTCCTGCTGCGCAGAAAGAAGTCTGACCCCGGCATCGTGCCCGAGCTGCCGCCCAAGACCGAGAGCGATCACCCCGTCGCCCTCACCCGGGAACAGGCCTCGCTCTACGAGGCGGTCGTGCGGGAGACGATGGCGGCCGTCGAGGCGGCGCAAGGCATCGCGCGCCGGGGCCTCGTCATGAAGCTGCTCACCTCGCTCAAGCAGATCTGCAACCACCCCGCGCAGTATCTGAAGGAGGACGGGGCCCGGCTGGCCGGCCGCTCCGGCAAGCTCGCCCTTCTCGACGAGCTGCTGGACACGATTCTCACGGAGGACGGTTCGACCGGTTCGGTCCTGGTCTTCACGCAGTACGTCACGATGGCGCGGCTGCTCTCCGCCCATCTCACCTTCCGCGCCGTCCCGTCCCAGCTTCTGCACGGCGGTACGCCCGTGGCGGAGCGGGACAGGATGGTGGACCGGTTCCAGTCCGGCGAGATCCCGGTCTTCGTCCTCTCCCTCAAGGCCGCGGGCACCGGCCTCAATCTGACCAGGGCCGGCCATGTCGTCCACTTCGACCGCTGGTGGAACCCGGCGGTGGAGGAGCAGGCGACGGACCGCGCGTACCGCATCGGCCAGACCCAGCCCGTCCAGGTCCACCGGCTGATCGCGGAGGGCACGGTCGAGGACCGGATCGCCGAGATGCTGGCGTCCAAACGGGCCCTGGCCGACGCGGTGCTCGGCTCCGGCGAGGCGGCCCTGACCGAGCTGACCGACCGTGAGCTGACCGACCTGGTCTCGCTGCGGAGGCTGTCATGACGACTCCGTACACCCCGGGCAGCCCGAGCACGTCGCGTGGCCCGAGCGGCTCCCGCGCCGGGCGCGCTGCCCGTACGGCACGGCCACCGCGCCACGACGACCACCGCCGTACGTTCCCGGCGCTGCCGCCCAGACCCGGCGGGGAGGGCGACTTCGCCCTGACCTGGTGGGGCAACGCCTGGGTGGAGTCCATGGAGGACTCCGCGCTCGACCCGGCCCGCCTCCAGCGCGGCCGTGCCTACGCGGGCAGGGGACTCGTCGACGCGATCACCGTCACGCCCGGCCGGGTCATGGCGTATGTGCACGGCTCACGGCCGCGGCCGTACCGCGCGGAGATCCGCCTCCGCACGCTCGACGAGACCGGCTGGGAGGATCTGCTCGACGCCGCGGCGGCCCGTCCCGACCACATCGCGGCCCTGCTGGACAAGGAGATGCCGCATGCCCTCGCCGCGACGGCCGACCTGCTGCCGTCGGCGGGCGATCTCACCCCGGACTGCTCGTGCCCGGACGACGGTTACCCGTGCAAGCACGCCGCCGCTCTCTGCTATCAGACGGCGCACCTGCTCGACCAGGACCCCTTCGTCCTGTTCCTGATGCGCGGCCGGGGCGAGAGCGAGATCCTCGCCGACCTGACCCGGCGCAACGCCGCACGCTCCGCGGCGGAACGGACCTTGGCGCCGCCGCCCATGCCCATGGTCCCGGCCGCCACCGTGCTCGCTCCCCGGGCCCTCCCGGCACTGCCCCCGCCGTTTCCCGCGCCCGCGCAGCCGGGCCGCCCGCCGGTCTATCCGCAGACGCCCGGCGCACCCGACCCGCTCGCGCTCGACCTCCTCGCAGGCGAAGCGGCATCCCGCGCGCACACACTCCTCACCACCGGTCTCGACCCGGTCGGAGCACTGACCCCGTGGCAGGACGCGGTACGGCTGGCCGCCGCCCACCCCGGTTCCGGACTCACCGCCTCCACCCGCGCCCTCTACCGCGATCTGGCCGCCGCCCTCGACCGCACCCCCACCGAACTGGCACGCGCCGTTGCCGCCTGGCGCCAGGGCGGCCTCGCGGGACTCGCCGTACTGGAAGAGCCCTGGGATCCGCCCGCGGGCCCCTTCGACCGGGCGCGCCCGGCCCTGGCCGCCGCGGACTTCCCGCAGTTCCGCCCCTGGCGCAACCAGCTCTCCACCCCCTCGCTCCAGCTCCGCTTCGGCCGCGACGGCCTCTGGTACGGATACGAGTCGGACCGCGACCGCGAGGACTGGTGGCCACGCGGCACCCCCGACACGGACCCGGTCGGCGCGCTCACCGCGCTCCTGGGCAGGTGACCGCTAGGCTTGTTTCTCCATATCGATCAGCATCGATCAGCGGTCCAAGGGGGTTCGGTGGAAGCCGAGTTGGTGGCACTGGCGACAGCGGGGGCGACGACGATCGTCCAGCAGATGGCGACGGACGGCTGGACGCGGGTACGCGACCGGGTCGTCGCGTTCTTCGCGGCCCGGGGCGCGGCCTCCCCGGAATCGGTCGAAGCCGACCTGGAGACAACACGGGCCGAACTGACCACGGCCCAGCAGGACGGCGACGAGGCGGCAACCGAGGACCTCGAAGCCGAATGGCGCACCCGCCTCCGCCGCACCCTCCGCGCCAACCCCGAGGCCGCAGCCGAACTGCGCACGCTCGTGGACGAGTTGACCCCGACCGCCCCCGCCCAGCAGACGGGCGACGTCCACAACACGATCAGCGGCGGCACCTACCACGCCCCGGTCATCCAGGTCGGCAACATGACCGGCGGGCCGCGCACCGGCGGCCAGGGCTGAGTTCCTGCTTGATGCGGGCGCCGCTGGTCGCGGAACGCACTCAGCGGATCCGTGTCACACGGAAATCGCGTCCCGCACCACGTCCTGAACGAGTTCGCGCAATTTCGCCCGGGTCTCCGCGTCGGTCGAATAGATGACAGTCCCGACCATTCCCCGTGTCAGCAGCACCTTGTAGGTGTTGCGGATCAGCCGGTTCACCTCGTGGTCGGGCGTCGACTTCTTGAAAACCGGGTCCTTCGAAGCCGTACGGTCGATGACCCAGTGATCGTTCCGCCACACCAGATCCGGTCCGATGATGACGCCGCTCCAGTCGTACTCGAAGCCCTGGGCGGTGTAGACGCAGCCGACCTGCCCGAAGCCGGCCGGGTCCGTGGCCCAGAGCGCGGCCGGGGGTGCGCCTTCGACCGCTCGGTCGCCGTAGACATTCCACGGCCTGGCCCAGTCACCGATCACGACATCCGCGGGAAGCGCCTGCCCCGGAGCGGTCTTGGTCGTCCACTTCCAGCAGTAACCGGCGGACATTCGTGCGCTGTACCCCTCCGCGCGCCGGTCTTCGAGGAACTCCTCCATCTCATAGGGGCTCTCCGCCACCATGAGCTGCATCTTCGAGTCCGGCTCCCAGCGCCTTGAGCCGCCCTCCTCCAGCCCCAGAAGGCGCAGCACCCATTGCAGATACCCGTCGCTGCCGCCACAGCGGAACTGACCGTCGAGCTCCACCACCGTGCAGCTAAGCCCCTTGGCAGCGGCCGCATCCCTGATCTCCTTCACCGAACCCATCTCACCGGGGCGTACGACCTGGTGCCCATCGAGCAGGAAGACCGGTACCCGAGCGGCGTCGATCAGCTCTGCCACCTGTGCCTTGTCGGTTCGGTTGGCGGCCGGCGTGTAGCGGTTGGCCGATGTCATCCGCATACGGTGCGCTTCGTCGCAGATCAGTACGTCCAGCGCGTTGCGCTCCGCGGTCATGAAGCTGTTGAAGTACTTGAAGAGTTCCTGGACTTCACGTTTCCGTGCGCCCGCGACCCTCCGCATGGTCTTGGTGAAGGACGCGGAGCCGGTTGCGTGCAGCGCGGAGCGCCCCTGGCGGTACAGCTCACCCAGCAGGGACAGCGCGATGACACTCTTTCCACTGCCTGGTCCGCCGGCGACGACGATGACCTGTTTGTGGTCGGACTGCCGTGAATTCCGGACGGCCCTCAGAACCAGTTCGTAGGCCAGTTGCTGCTCACTCAGCAAGCGGAACTGTTCCCGTGCCCGGATCTCGTCCGCGGCGACGGCGATGAGCTGGGTGGACGGTTTGATCTTTCCGGCCTGGAGTTCGTCCGCAGCGAGAGAGCCGGATTCCGGTGCGAGGCGCTCCTGAAGGAAGGTGATGAACTTGCCTCGCTTGTCGCCCGTGAAGAACCGGCCCCGCTCGCTCTGGCCTGCGACATCCAATGAGCCGGCCCCGAACTCCGTCGCATTGTGCAGGTACGCGGCGCCGCTGATCCGGTGTTCCTTCTTGTCGAGCGCTCCGTTGAACTGGGCGAGGTAGTCGCAGTATCCCCGGACCTGCTCGATCGGATTGAGTTTGGGGCGCCCGCTCATCCCGGCGACATGACACAGATTCGGGGCGTCCTCCTCAGGGTAGGCCTCGGTCCACTGCTTCAGTTCGACGACCACGTACGACGGTTCACGGGTCGTTGGATGGACCCCGGCGAGTACTGCGTCCGCCCGCTTGCTGGTGAGTGGAAGCGTGTACTCCAGCATGATCTCGACGTCGCCCAGTCCTGCCTCCAGCAGCGCGTTCACCAGGGCGGGAAGAGAGTGTTTCCATGAACGGATCTCGCCCGGGCCGGGCTTGTGTCCGTGGAGGTAGGAGAACCGGTCCACCATATGGAAATACAGTGCTTCCGACTGAATCTCCGCAGCGACGGAAGCGACGGATTCACGGATCAGCAAGGAGAGCCCCCGGGCAGCACGTAGTGGCTGGAGCGGGTGGGGGCGTGTCCCTTGTCCGTACGAGCGGAGCCCGTCAGAAGCGGAAGCCCGGCGGGCCGCATCAATGTCGCCGTCAACTCTAGCCTGGTCATTCGATGTGGTTTCTGCCTCTCGGGGCGAGGGCCGGTGTCCAGTGGCACAAGGCCCTCGCCCAGGCCGGTAGATCTACTTACTGCGCCACCAAGGGCGCAGAAAATGACGGAACATGGTGGCCAGCGCCCCGATGATCTGTGGTCGGTCGGCCGAGCGGCTGTTCCGGAGCGCGGAACCGGCGATCTTGCCGATCGTGATGCAGACGAAAGCGCAGCAGGCCATTACCGCGGTCGCGGTGACACACCACGCGAGAACGATGTAGTCGGACAGCACAGCAGTCCCTTCGGACGCCCAAGCCGTCACACGAGGGAGAAACGATTCCCCGTGATCCAGACACAGCCGTCGGGTGAGGAGGTCGGATCAGGCGGAGAAGGTACGGGCAGGAGACGGCGGCACTATGCGGCCCCTGCGGCCTGAATGCTGTCCGAATGCCGACGGCTCGGAAAGGCGAGTGGACCTCGCGTGGTGGCCGTCGGGAGGGAGGGAAGACACGTGTGTGCTCCTGATGTAGGCGGAGAGCTTGTCCCTGTGTGGGAAGCCCGTTGATGCCGGAGATCGACCCAGAACTATACGTGGCTGCTGTGCCTATGACAACAAGCGCCCTGGGTTTGATCGGAAGCCTTCGTCGCGCAAGGCTTTTGTGATCGAAACGGCGCTGTATATGCCGTCCATGGCCCCCGGTCCACTGGGGCGGCCATGGTTGTCGGCGCGCCTGTTCGGCGTTGGCGGAGGGCTGCGGCGGACAACTGAGGCCTGCCGCGGCAGTGGCGTGGCTCCGGAGCGGAGCCCCTCGCCGCGGCAGGCCTCGGTCGTGGGGCCTGAGGTCAGGCCGTGTGGAGGGTCAGGCCGTAGCGGCTCAGGATTTCGTTGACCGGCTGGTACCACGTCTCGCCGCCGGTGGAGCAGTTGCCCCAGCCGCCCGAGGTGACGCCCTGGGCCTGGTCGCCGCTGATGAACGAGCCGCCCGAGTCGCCGCCCTCGGCGCAGACGCTCGTCTTGGTCATCTGGTGGACGGCGCCCTGGGCGTAGTTGACGGTCTCGTTCTTCGCCAGCACATTGCCGCAGCGCCAGTGGGTCGTGGAGCCGGAGCGGCAGATCGAGGCGCCGATCGGGGCCTCGTTGGAGCCGCGGACCAACTGGTCGGAGACGCTGCCCCAGCCGAGGACGACCGGGACGGTCCACCAGCCGCTGCCGACGTTCACCCACGCGTAGTCGTTGTCCGGGAAGGACGACCCCTGGAAGTTGCCGATGTACGAGCCGTCCCAGCCGCTCACGCCGGCGCCGGCCTGGCCGCAGTGGCCGGCCGTGACGAAGCCGCCGTAGACGGAGAAGCCGATGGAACAGCGGACGTTGCCCGTGTAGTACGGGTCGCCGCCGACGGTTCCCGCGGCGAAGGTCTGCGGGGCCTTCGCGGTCTCCACGACCGTGACCGGGCCGGCCTGCCGGGCGCGGGCGACAAACGCCGCGACATCGTTGTCGTTCTTCTCGGCGGCGACGACGTTCACCACGACCTTGTTGGCCTTGGGGTCGACATGCCAGCTCGCGACACCGGCCGGCGCGTCGAGCGCGTCGATGGCCGCCTTCGCCGCGTCGAGCTGCCGCGCGCTGTGCTTCACCAGACGTACGGTCGCGCCGGTCGCCCGCACGGCGTCGGCCTTCCCGGCGCTGGTGACGGCGACGGTCAGCGTGCCGCTGTCCGGGTTGAACCAGGAGCCGCCGTACGCCGCGCCCGCCGCGCGCCGTGCCTTGCCGTCCACGGCTGTCGCGGTCTTCTCCGCCGCGATCCGCGCCACGGCCTGGCTCTTCGTCAGGCCGAGGTCCTTCTGCATCGCGGTGAGCAGACCGGCGGAGGCCGGGGCTTCGGTGGTGGTCGGGGCGGGGGCGGCGGCCGCGGGAACCAGGCCGGCGGTGGCCCAGGTGCCGAGGACGAGGAGGGCGGACAGGCCGGTGCGTATCACTGTCGAGCGTCTCAAGGGATTGGCCCTTCTGGTTGTTCCAGCATCGTGGGGGTGGAACAGTGGCCGACTGAGAGCGCTCTCAGTCGACGCCAGCCGGAGCGTATCCGAGGATCATGGACAGGTCCATGCCAATGAACGATCCGGGCCGCCCCCTGCCCGGTCGGCGGTTCCCGCGGTCTGTTTAGGGTGGCTTCATGGCAGTCACGACCTCCGGCGACCCCGCTTCGTCCCACCGGGCGGCCCCCGCCCCGGCGCCCAACTCGCCCCAGCCGCCCGACGATCCGACGCGGGACCTGCTCAACGATCCGTACGCCGTGTACGCGCGCATGCGTGAGACCGGGCCCGTGCGGCGGATCGCCGGGCCCGACGGGCTGCCGGTCTGGATCGTCACGCGGTACGACGACGTACGGCAGGCCCTCGCCGATCCCCGGCTCTCCCTCGACAAGCGCCACGCCCTGCCCGGGGGTTATCGGGGCTTCGCGCTGCCGCCGGCTCTCGACGCCAACCTGCTCAATATGGATCCGCCGGACCACACCCGTATCCGCCGCCTCGTCACCCAGTCATTCACCGCGCGGCGGACCCAGGCCCTGCGCGAGCCGATCCGGCGTACGGCCGACGAACTGCTGGACGCCATCGCCGCCGACGGACAGGCCGATCTGATCGCCTCGTATGCCGCTCCGCTGCCGATCACCGTGATCTGCGAACTGCTCGGCGTACCCCTGGGCCACCGCCGGGACTTCAGGGAGTGGACCGACGCGCTGGTGGTGCCCGATCCCGCGCGGCCGGAGCGTATGAAGCAGGCCGTGGGCAGCATGCTCGGCTTCTTCACCGAACTGCTCGCCCACAAGCGGGCCGAGCCCGGCGACGATCTGCTCTCCGCGCTGATCACGGCCCGCGACCGGAGCGACGACACCACAGAAGCCGCCACCGGACACGGCACAGGGCGTGCAGACTCCGCAGCACCTGCGCAGACCGCAGGGCGCGCCACCGAAGACCGTCGTGTCACCGAAGACCGGCTCAGCGAGGACGAGTTGATGTCCCTCGCCTTCCTCATCCTCTTCGCCGGATACGAGAACACCGTCCAGCTCATCGGCAACGCCACCCTCGCCCTGCTCCGCCACCCCGACCAGCTCGCAGCGCTCCGCGCGGACCCCGGCAGGACCGCCGCGGCGGTCGAGGAGCTCGTACGGTACGACGGCCCTGCCCTGCTGGCCATCCGCCGCTTCCCGGTCGAGGACCTGGTCATCGGCGGCGTGACCGTACCGGCCGGCGAGACCGTTCTGCTCTCCCTGGCCTCCGCCAACCGCGACCCGCACCGTTTCCCCGACGCCGACCGGCTCGACCTCGGCCGCGATACGTCCGGTCATCTCGCCCTCGGCCACGGTATCCACTACTGCCTCGGCGCGCCCCTTGCCCGGCTGGAGACCGAGATCGCCCTCACCGCGCTGCTGGAGCGCTTTCCGCGGCTGGCGCTCGGCGTACCGTACGAGGAACTCCGCCGGCGCCCCTCGACGCGCGCCCGGGGGCTGATCGCACTGCCCGTCCGCTATTGACGGCACGGCCGTTTATTCGTTCGATCACCGTTGTCCGGCCCTGCTAGCGTCCTTGACGTGGCGAAACTCAATCAGATCATCGCAGTGGAGAAGGGCGTCAAGTCCAAGGCACACCAGGACCTGACGGCGGCCCATCACGGCCTCCAGAAGCCGGCTCTGCTCGCCGGTATCTCTCGTACGTATCAGCCGAAGGACGAGGAGGGCGAGCAGTTGCCGCCCGAGTCGACCCGGGTCCAGGTCAAGGCCGAGGACATACTGCGCGAGACCGCGAAGACCCTGACGAGACTGTTCGATGTGACCGCCACCAAGGACTGGGCGAACTGCACGGCGCGCGCCGACATCACCGTCGACGGGCGGGTGCTGGTGAGCGAGGCGCCGGTGTCGTATCTGCTGTTCCTGGAGAAGCAGCTCACCGACCTCAACACCTTTGTGCGCAAGCTGCCGGTGCTGGACGCCTCGGAGTCCTGGAGCCAGGACCCTTCGACGGACGCGTGGAAGACCGAGGCGGTACGGACCCTCCGTACGAAGAAGGTCCCGCGCAACCATGTGAAGGCCGAGGCCACCGAGAAGCACCCGGCGCAGGTCGAGGTGTACTACGAGGACATACCGGTCGGTTACTGGACGACGGTGAAATTCAGCGGAGCCCTTCCTGCCCGCCGGGTGAATGAGCTTCTCGACCGGGTCGAGAAGCTCCAGGAGGCCGTGAAGTTCGCCCGCGAGGAGGCGAACGGCACCGAGGTCACCGACCGACGCGTGGGCGACGCTGTATTCGGCTACCTGTTCGGGTAGCCTCAACATCTCCCCGGCCGCCTGCTTGTGCGGCCGGGGTGCGCGAGGAGCGCAGGCTGAAACTGAAGCTTGTCGTGACTGCGCGGTTCCAGTGGAGGTTCGAGTCCTCCCCGCGGCACATCCGTACGGACGGATGGACGGGCCGCGGTAGCCCAACAGGCAGAGGCAGACCGCGATCAATCTCAGACTATTGCTCCAGACTCAGCATCCGCCGCCGATCGCCGGATCGACCGGGCCCAGGCCCCGGACGTCGAAGTGCTGGTTCAAGTCCGGCCCGCGTAGCTCGATGCGCGGTGGTCCAATGGCAGGACGCGACGACATCATGACTGACCTGGGTTCTCAAGTGTGCCGGCGTGCGACATGGGTGGCATTCGAGGGCTCGGGGGCCGGCTACGCCCCCGGGTCCGCTCCTGCGTCGCCCGCTCCCTTCCTGGCACCTGTTCCGCCCGTTCCGCAAGCCGCCGGGCCCGCCGTCACTGGCGGTATCCGCTCAGGAAGCGCCCTATCCGGCTGATCGCCGCGTCCAGATCGTCCGCGTACGGCAGGGTCAGGATCCGGAAGTGGTCCGTACGCGGCCAGTTGAAGCCCGTGCCCTGGACGACCTGGATCTTCTCGCGCAGCAGCAGGTCCAGTACGAACCGCTCGTCGTCATGGATCTTGTGCACCTTCGGATCGAGCCGGGGGAAGGCGTACAGCGCGCCCTTGGGCTTGACGCAGGACACCCCCGGAATCTCGTTCAGCTTCTCCCAGGCACGGTTGCGCTGCTCATGCAGTCTGCCGCCGGGGGCCGTCAGTTCCCGGATGGACTGACGCCCGCCGAGCGCCGCCTGAATCGCGTACTGCGCGGGCGCGTTGGGGCACAGCCGCATCGACGCGAGCATCGTCAGCCCCTCCAGATAGCTGCGCGCGTGCTGCTTGGGCCCGGTGACAAGGAGCCAGCCGGAACGGAACCCCGCCACCCGGTACGTCTTCGAGAGCCCGCTGAAGGTGAGGACGACCAGATCGGGGGCGAGGGCCGCGGCGGTGTGATGGACCGCGTCGTCATAGACGATCTGGTCGTAGATCTCGTCCGCGAACACCATGAGCTGATGGCGGCGCGCGAGATCCAGGATCCCTTCGATGATCTCGCGCGGATAGACCGCTCCCGTGGGGTTGTTGGGGTTGATGATCACAACGGCCTTCGTACGGTCGGTGATCTTCGCCGCCAGATCGTCGAGGTCCGGATACCAGTCCGCCGACTCGTCGCACAGATAGTGCACGGGACGGCCGCCGGCCAGGGTCGTCACGGCAGTCCAGAGCGGGAAGTCCGGGGCGGGGATGAGGACTTCGTCGCCGTCCTCCAGCAGCGCCTGGACGGCCATCGAGACCAGCTCGGAGACTCCGTTCCCCAGGAAGACGTCGTCGACGCCGACATCGGGCAGACCGAGGGTCTGGTACCGCTGGACGACGGCCCGGCGCGCCGAGAGTATGCCGCGCGAATCCGTGTACCCATGGGCCTGGGGCAGCATCCGGATCATGTCCTGGAGGATCTCCTCCGGCGCCTCGAACCCGAACAGCGCGGGATTGCCGGTGTTGAGACGCAGGACGCTGTGGCCCGCCTCCTCCAGCGCGTCGGCGTGCTCGATCACCGGGCCGCGGATCTCGTAACAGACCTCGCTCAGCTTGCTCGACTGCCGGAACTCCATGCGGTGGCCTCCCAGACCTCGTTCCAGACCTTGTTGCGATACTTGGTTTTACCAAGCTCGGGCTTGGAAAGTCCAACAACATGTCTAGACTGCGCCACATGTCACGCCGCCGAAGTTACGACCAGTACTGCGCCACCGCCCGTGCCCTTGACGCGGTGGGCGACCGCTGGACCCTGCTGATCGTCCGTGAACTGCTCGCGGGGCCACGCCGTTACACCGATCTGCACGCCGATCTGCCCGGCGTCAGTACGGATGTGCTCGCGTCCCGCCTCAGGGACATGGAGCGCGACGAACTGGCCACGCGCCGCAGGCTGCCCCCGCCCGCCGCCGCGAACGTGTACGAACTCACCGAGCGCGGGCGGGGGTTGCTGCCCGTCCTCACGGCCCTCGCCGAGTGGGGCGCCCCGGCGCTGGAGGAGCGCAGGCCCACCGACGCCGTACGGGCGCACTGGTTCGCCGTACCGCTGCTGCCGGTGCTGGACGGGCTGCCGGGCCCGGACGGCGTTGACAGCTACGGACTTGAGGGCGTGGTGGAGATCCGGCTGGACGAAGGCGCGTTCCACATAAGGCTCGGTGACGGCGATCCGGTGTACGGCGACGGCCCCGCGGAGAGCCCGGACGCCCGGCTCGTCCTCGACGCCGACACCTGCCGCGCGCTGAGCGGAGGGGCGCTGACGGTCGGGGACGGGGTGCGGGACGGGCGTATCGAGGTGTCGGGCGAGGGGGCACTGGCCAAGGTGCTGCGGGGGGAGTGAGGGGAGTGAGGGGGTGTCCGCGGGGGAGGCGCGTGGGGAGTGGGGTGCACGCCCCGCTCAAGTGGGGTGCGCGGCCCCGCTCAAACCTCTCCCGCGCCCCTTTGATGCTTTCTTGATGCAAATATCGGTAAAGAGCATATTTGTCACTCAATGCCATACTGAAGGGTGTGAGTGTCCACCGGTGGTCGGAAAGTGAGATGAGCGGCAATGATTCGACCGGACACCGCGAATGGGAACGGGTCCGTCCGGTCGAATGTCTTCGTCGACGAGGAGTTCACGGCCAGGGTCACCGTCGACTCCCGGGGCGTGGTGACAGGGTGGAACGACGGAGCCCGCAGACTGCTCGGATACCGCGCCCCGGAGGTCGTGGGGCGGTCCGTGGCCGAGCTGCTCGCCGACGCGGAGGTCGCGGAGTCGGCCGCCCGGGCCAGCGCGGAAGCGCAGCGGAACCACCGGAATCCGAGCAGGTGGCACGGTACGGTCACGCTGCTGCACCGGAGCGGCGCCCCCATGGACGTACGACTGCTGGCGCACCTCGGCGCCCCGGCCGGCGGCGCCTCGCACGCCGAGCGGGACGACACGGCTCGCGACACGGCGGATGACACGGCGGACGATACGGCTGGGGAGCCCGCCGGGCACGCTACGGCCGGGAATCCTGCCGGCCTGGAATGGCTGCTCGTCTCCCCCCTCGCCCGCACCGCGCCCTCCGCCGAGGACGACGAGCTGATCGAGCAGTCCTTCAACCAGTCCCCGTGCAATATGGCCATCTACGACACTCATCTGCGGCTGCGGTGCCTGAGCGACGACATGGAAAAGGTGCTGGGCCTCTCGGAGAGCGATGTCCGCGGGCTCCGGCTGCCCGAGATCGTGCCCGGCCGGGCGACCGAGGACACCGAGCGTGAGATGCGGCTGGCGCTGGAGACCGGGGTGTCGCGGCGGCTCGCGTTCTCCCACCGCATGGTGGGCCATGACCACGAACTCGCCTGGTCCGTCTCCATCTCCCCGATCTGGGACCACGACGACCAGGTGCGGGGCGTCATCATCGCGACACATGATGTGACGGCGCAGCATCTGGCCCGGCAGCGGCTTCTCCTGGTCAACGAGGCCACCGTCCGTATCGGCAGCACCCTCGACATCGCACGTACCGCACAGGAACTCGCCGATGTGTCCGTCCCTGTCTTCGCCGACTTCGTGACAGTCGACCTGCTGCCCCCGGTCAGTGAGGGCGGGGAGCCGCCTCCGGGGCCCATGTCCGGCCGGATCGAGATGCGCCGCGCCGCCTGCCGGTCCATCTTCGAGGGCAACCCCGAGGCCGTGTACGCGGTGGGCGACATGGCCGTCTACTCCGACTACTCACCCGCCGCCGAGAGCCTGATCACCTCGCGGGCGGTCCTCAACCGGGTGACGGATCCCTACGACCCCTCCGACAACCGGTGGGAGGTCCCCGCCCGGGCCGCCTCGGTGCGCGATTTCGGCTTCCACTCGATCATCTCCGTACCGCTGCGCGCCCGCGGCACCACGCTCGGTGTGGCGAACTTCGCCCGTCACCGGCGCCCCGACCCGTTCGAACAGGAGGATCTGCTCCTCGCCGAGGACATCACGGCGAGGGCAGCCGTCTGTATCGACAACGCCCGCCGTTTCACCCACGAACGCGAGACGGCGCTGACCCTCCAGCGCAGCCTCCTGCCCAGGGAGCTGCCCGAGAACGCGGCGGCCGAGGTCGCCTTCCGCTATCTCCCCGCCGACACCAGGGCCGGAGTCGGCGGTGACTGGTTCGATGTGATCCCGCTGTCCAGCTCCCGGGTCGCCCTGGTCGTGGGGGATGTCGTCGGCCACGGGCTCCAGGCGTCGGCCACGATGGGGCGGCTGCGGACCGCCGTGCGCACCCTGGCCGATGTCGATCTGCCGCCCGACGAACTGCTCACCCATCTCGACGACCTCGTCAACCACCTCGCCGCCGAAGCGGCGAGCGGGGCGAGCATGGGCACCACACCGGAGACGCCCGGCGATGTGGGGGCGACATGCTTGTATGCGATCTACGATCCGGTCTCCCGGCGCTGTTCCATGGCCCGTGCCGGACACCCCCCGCCCGCGGTCGTCCGTCCCGACGGGTCCGTCGAATTCCTTGAGCTGCCCGCGGGCCCGCCGCTCGGCCTGGGAAATCTGCCCTTCGAGTCCGTCGATGTGGAGCTGGCGGAGGGCAGCATGCTCGCCCTCTACACCAACGGTCTGATCGAGTCGCGCGAGCGCGGTGTCGACGAGACGTTCGCCATGCTGGCCGAGGCGCTGGCGCAGCCGGCCGCGCCCCTGGCCGACACCTGCAACGCCGTGTTCCGGGCGCTGCTCCCGGCCCATCCCGCCGACGATGTGGCCCTGCTCCTCGCCCGTACCCGCGCGCTCGACGCCAGCCAGGTGGTCACCTGGGACCTGTCCTGCGACCCCGCCGTCGTGGGCCGGGCCCGTGGAGATGTCACGGCACAGCTCAACGACTGGGGTCTGGAAGAGGCCGTCTTCACCACGGAGCTGGTGGTCAGCGAACTGGTCACCAATGCCATCCGGTATGCCCAGGCGCCCATTCAGCTCCGTCTCATCCATGACCGCACCCTGATCTGCGAGGTCTCCGACGGCAGCAACACCGCCCCGCATCTGCGGCGGGCGCGTGTCTTCGACGAGGGAGGGCGCGGTCTGCTGCTGGTGGCCCAGCTCACGCAGGGCTGGGGTACGCGGCAGGGGGTCGGCGGAAAGACGATCTGGGCGGAACAGAACCTTCCGGTCCTGGGTCTCTGACGGTGCGTCAGGACTTCTGCGTATGAGAGGTGGTCGATCTCGGCTTCTTGTGGGCCTCGCGCCTGAACGATGATGAACGGGTGCGACTCGAAGCGATCACTTGGGACCGGCTGACCGAAGCCCTCGCCGAGCGTCTGCTGGACACCAGCCCGGCGGACGGCGGGCCCTGGCTGCGCGTCGCCATCGACGGAGCACCGGCCGCCGGGACAGCCGGGCCGGCCGAGGCGCTCGCCCAGGCACTGCGGGTACGCGGCCGGTCGGTGCTGACCGTCGGGACGGGCGGGTTCCTGCGCCCGGCCTCGCTGCGGTACGAGTACGGGCGCGAGGACCCCGACACGTACTACGGCGGCTGGTTCGACACCGGCGCACTCTGGCGGGAGGTCTTCGGACCCCTGGAGGCGGGCGGCAGCGGGCGCGTCCTGCCCGACCTCTGGGATCCGGTGACCGACCGGGCGACCCGCAGCCCGCACCGCGAACTCGCGCCCGGCGGTGTGCTGGTGCTGCACGGTCCGCTGCTGCTGGGGCACTGGTTCCCCTTCGACCTCACCGTCCATCTGCGGCTGTCGCCGGGCGCGCTCCGGCGCCGTACCGACGCGGGCGAACTCTGGACGCTGCCCGCCTTCGAACGGTACGAGACGGAGGTCGACCCGGCCGCGGCGGCCGATGTGGTCGTACGGGCCGACGATCCGCGGCACCCGGCCTGGGGCGGACTGTCCTGACCATGTGCGGCCTGACCGCGCCGGCCTGACCGCGCCGGCCTGACCGCGCCGGTCCGGCGAGCCGTGCCGGTCTTGCCGGTCGGCTACCGGTCGGCTGCCTCCGGTACGGCTATCTCTCGTACGGCGGTCGCCCGCCCACCGTCGTCACCGCTTCCGCCCCCGCCCGGCACCCCGCCGCCGCGGCTTCCGCCGGGTCCGCGCCCGCCAGCCGGGCCGCCAGGAACGCGCCGGTGAAGGCGTCGCCCGCGCCCGTCGAGTCCACGGCGTGCGCTCGGACCGGGGGTACGCGGGCGCGCACGGCGCCCGCCTCCGCCACCAGTGCGCCGTCCGTGCCCAGGGTCACCACCGCCACCGGCACCCGTCGGCTCAGCTCGGCCGCCGCGTCCGCCGGATCCGCGAGACCGGTGAGGAGTCTGGCTTCGTCGGCGTTGGGGAGCAAGGTCTCGACTCCCTCCACCGCTGTCAGAAAGCGCTCCGCGCCCAGCCCCTTGAGGAAGCCGGCCGAGGCCGGATCCACACTCACCGGAATCCCCCGCTCCAGCGCCGATCCCATCGCGGTCGCGGCCAGTCGGCGGCTCACCTCGGTGAAGAAGAGATAACCGGAGAGATGCAGCCGGCCGGCCCCGTCGAGCAGGGACGGTGACCAGTCGGCGGGGGAGAGGCGCAGTGCCGCGCCGCTGTCGGTGAGCAGGGTGCGCTCGGCCGAGGCGTCGACCAGGCATATCACCGTGGCGGTCGGCACCTGCTCGTCGATGACCAGCCGTGCCCGTACCCCTGCCCGGCGCAGCCGTTCCGCGTGCCAGTCATGGGCGTCCGCGCCCACCCGCGCCAGCAGCCGTACGTCCGCGCACCCCGTGCGGGCGGCCCAGCACGCCGCGTTCGCCCCGGCGCCGCCCGGCAGCGTACGGATCTCGGCGGCCGTGTCCGTACCGTGCGCGAGCGCCGTGCGGTAACGCGCCACCACATCCGTGACCACGTCCCCGATCACCACCAGGGCCTGTCCGGGCGCGCCGCCGCCGGGCCGGGCGCCCTGGCTCACCGGGCGGCGGTCCGTGCTACGGCGATACGCGCCGCGAGCCGTACGTTGCCGCGCACCGCCGCGAGGTTGGCCTCCAGCGAGGCGCCCCCGGTCCCGCGCATGAGCTGGTCCAGCAGGAAGGGCGTGACGGCCTGGCCGCCGATCCCGCGCTCCCGGCACTCGGTGAGCGCCTCCGCCAGCACCCGGTCGTGCAGCGCCGGATCGAGCTGCTCCGCCTCCGGTACGGGGTTGGCGACGATCAGCGCCGACTCCGGGCCGCCGAGCGCGTCCTGGGCGCGCATCACGGCCGCGACCTCCTCGGGGGTACGTACCGTCCAGCCGACCGGCTCGCCGGACGAGGTCAGATAGAAGCCGGGGAAACGTTCCGTCCCATAGCCCAGAATGGAGACGCCCAGCGTCTCCAGGCGCTGGAGCGTCGCCGGTACGTCCAGGATCGACTTGACGCCCGCGCACACAATCGTGATCCGCGTCCTGGCCAGCAGTGCCAGATCGGCCGACTCGTCCTGGGTCTCGGTCCAGCCGCGGTGGACCCCGCCCAGGCCGCCCGTCGCGAAGACCCGGATCCCGGCCTGCGCGGCGAGGAACGCCGTGGCGGACACGGTCGTCGCACCGCTCGCGCCCGCCGCGATCGCGGGCGCCAGATCGCGGTGGCCCAGTTTCCGTACGGACTCGTCCTGGGCCACCCGCTCCAACTGGTCCTTGACCAGCCCCACATGGGGCCGCCCGTCCAGTACGGCCACGGTCGCGGGCACGGCGCCGCCGGACCGTACCAGCTCCTCCAGCTCCTCCGCGACCGCCAGATTGCGCGGGCGCGGCAGTCCGTGCGCGATGATCGTCGACTCCAGGGCGACCACGGGACGGCCCGCGGCGAGCGCGTCCCGTACCTCTGGGGACGTCAGCGAAGTGGTGTCTGGCATGTCCACATCCATGGCACATTCAGGGCGCCCGCAAACGTCGCCGGGACTCCCGCGAACATCGTTCGCCGAACTGCGGACGTCATTCGCCGACCGGCGGGGCGCCGGTCGGCGAAGGATCGGATCCGCGCGGGACGGTCAGGTCCGGCCGCGAACGGCGCGAACGGTCAGGCCGCCTTGGCGTTGTCCAGCGCGCCGTGCGGATTGAACACGTACTTCCTGCTCGCTCCCTGGTCGAACTCCGCGTAACCGCGCGGGGCGTCGTCCAGCGAGATCACCGTGGCGTTGACCGCCTTCGCGATATGCACCTTGTCGTGCAGGATCGCCTCGGAGAGGCCCCGGTTGTACTTCATCACCGGGCACTGGCCCGTGGTGAACTCATGGCTCTTCGCCCAGCCGAGACCCAGCCGTACCTTCAGCGTGCCGGTCTTGGCGTCCTGGTCGACACCGCGCGGGTCCTCGGTGACATACAGCCCGGGGATACCGAGCTTGCCGCCCGCCCTGACGATGCCCATCAGGGAGTTGAGAACGGTGGCCGGAGCCTCGTCGGTGTCCTTGCCGTGGGCACGCGCTTCAAAGCCGACCGCGTCGACCGCCGCGTCCACCTCCGGCACGCCCAGGATGTGGGCTATGTGGTCCTCCAGCGACCCCAGGGTCAGGTCGACGGTCTCGCAGCCGAAGCTGCGGGCCTGGTCCAGCCGCTGGCTGTTGAGGTCGCCGACGATGACGACCGCCGCGCCGAGGAGCTGCGCCGATGCCGCGGCCGCCAGACCCACCGGTCCCGCGCCCGCGATGTACACCGTGGAGCCGACCTTCGCGCCCGAGGTCACCACGCCGTGGAAGCCCGTCGGGAAGATGTCCGAGAGCATCGTCAGGTCGAGGAGCTTCTCGCGTGCCGCGTCCCGGTCGGGGAACCGGAGCAGATTGAAGTCCGCGTACGGCACCATGACGTACTCCGCCTGGCCGCCTACCCAGCCGCCCATGTCGACATAGCCGTATGCCGCGCCCGGCCGCGCGGGGTTGACGTTCAGACAGATTCCGGTCTTGCGCTCCTTGCAGTTCCGGCAGCGCCCGCAGGCGATGTTGAACGGCACCGACACGATGTCGCCGATGTCGATGAACTCGACGTCGGGTCCCTTCTCGATGACCTCGCCGGTTATCTCGTGTCCGAGGACCAGACCTTCGGGGGCCGTCGTACGGCCACGTACCATGTGCTGGTCGCTGCCGCATATGTTGGTGGCGAGCACCTTGAGGATGGCCCCGTGCCGGCACTTGCGGCCGACATTGGCCGGAGCCACTCCCGGCCCGTCCTGGAGTTCGAGCTTGGGGTAGTCGGTCGTCCTGACTTCGACCTCACCCGGCTTGATGTATGCGACCGCCTTGTTTCCTCCGGTCATGCTGACTCGCCGTCCCTTCCGGCTCTACGTGTCCAGCGGATGACTCGGCCCGTGCGCGGGTCATGGAGTCCGCTACCGCTCGGGCGGCGGGCCGGACGTACGTGCGCCCCGCGCACATGTCCGCCGGGCTGTACGCGCGGTGGTGCTCCACAAATCAGCCTAAGCCCGGCGGAAGAAGCGTACAAGTGGCGGTAAAACCCACCATTCCGGTCATCTTTGGCGGGTTCCGTTCTGTGAGTCCCGCGGGTTCAGAACAGCGGTACCGGGAGCACGCCCTCCAGGGCCAGCAGCCGCCTCTTCGTCTCCAGACCGCCGCCGAACCCGCCTATCCCGCCGTCGCTCTCCACCACCCGGTGGCACGGCACCACTACCGGCAGTGGATTGGACCCCATCGCCACGCCGACCGCCTGGGCCGCGTCCGGCCGGCCCACCCGCCGGGCCAGCTCTCCGTACCCCACCACCGCGCCGTACGGGACGCCCGCGGCCAGCTCGCGCAGCACCTGCCGGTTGAAGCCCCCGGACAGCGACCAGTCCAGCGGCAGCGCGAACTCCCGCAGCTCGCCCGCGAAATACGCCCTCAGCGCGCGTATCGGCCCGGCCAGCAGACCCGACGCCGATTCGGCCGGCTCGGTCCCGAACCGGATCCTGAGCCGCTCCAGCGCCTTCTCCCGTACCGGCCCCTCGGCGTGGAAGACCACGCTCACCAGGCCCTGCCCGGTCGCGGCCAGCAGCAGCGGTCCGATGTCGCTGCCCACGACCGTCCACTCCAGTGGCGACTGCCCGTAGTTGTTCATGCCGACCACCGTACGGTCCGCCACTGACAACGGCCCCCGGCACCGGCCGGCAGCGCCGCTCACCAGCGCCGATGCAATGGGCTCAGCCGACCGCGTCCCGCACGACGTCCGGCTTGTCGGTGATGATCCCGTCCACGCCGAGATCCCTGGCGCGCACCGCGCCCGCCGCGTCGTTCACCGTCCACGTACTGACCGTGAGCGGCTTGCCCTGCGGCCCCTTGAGCCGGTGCACCGCTGCCACATAACCGGCCGTGAGCGAGGTGTACGACGGGTTGATCTGGTCCGTGAAGGCGGCGTACGCAGGCAGCTCGGCCACCGCCGGGGCGCCGAGGAAACCCGTCGTGATCCCGGGCCGCCGCTGGTGCACCGTACGGATGCTGTCCGCGCCGAAGCTCTGGATGACCAGCTTGTCCTGGACATGCGCGGTGTCCAGCCAGCCCTCCTGGCAGAGCACCCGCAGGATGTCCTGCTCGATGCCCGGGTACTGTTCGGGCGCCTTGATCTCCAGCAGCAGCTTCTGGTTGTTGGCCTCGACGGCGTCCAGATACTGCTTCAGGGTCGGCACGCGCTCGCCCGCCCACCGCGCCCCGAACCAGCTCCCCGCGTCGAGCCGCGCGATCTCGGCGGCGGTGAAGTCCTGGACCTTCCACGGCGCCCGGCCCGGGAAGACCTGCTCCACGTCCGTGGTGCGCCCGAGGGTGTCGTCGTGGATCACGACCAGCGTGCCGTCCTTGGTCCGCTGTACGTCGTTCTCCACCCAGTCGATGCCCAGTTCGCCGGCCCGCTCGACGGCCGCCAGGGTGTTCTCCGGCGCGTACGCGGAGGCGCCGCGGTGGGCGATGACGAGCGGGCTGCCGCTCGCGGCGGCGGGGACGGAGACCGCGGTGGCAGCGGCCGGAGCGGCGGATGCCGTGGCGGCGCCCGGCAGCATCAGGGTGACTCCCAGCAGTGCGGTGGCCGTTGTCGCCGAAGTACGCGCGTACACGTGGACTCCTCGCGTCGTGGGGTGACGGTGGCCCCGAGGGTGACAGTCCCCGGCCAACAGGGGGCGGGCGGAGGCTGGCCACCACATGAAGCCACACATCGACATGGAGCCACACCTTGGAGGAGGCATTCGGAGGAGACATACCGCATCGGGCACCCGCGCCGCTCCGTGTCGCTGCATGTCGGCTTCATATCGCCTTCATATCGACAAATCGCCAGGTGCCTGTTTGATTACCGGCGCGGCCGTCCTACTCTCGCCCCGAACCAGCGCTTCCGTATAGGACGCCGAGGGGCGAAGGGCACACCGCTATGCAGGGCACCGTCGAAGGATTCAGCTACGGCCTCGTCACCCCCGTGGCGGCCTTTCTCATGGCCTGTCTCGGGGCCGCGCTGGGCCTGCGCTGCACCGCGAGATCCCTGCGTACCCGGCGCCCCTGGAAGCCCGGCGGGCTGGCGCTCGGCGCGGCCTCGATCGGCTCCGGCATCTGGACGATGCACTTCATCGCCATGCTGGGCTTCGCCGTCACCGAGGTGCCCATCGGCTACGACCGGCTCACGACCTTCGCCAGCCTGGCCGTCGGGATCGTGATGGTCGGCACCGGGATCTTCATCGTCGGATACCGCGGCTCGACACGGATGGCCCTGGTCACCGGCGGTACGGTCACCGGCCTTGGCATCGCCACCATGCACTATCTCGGCATGGACGGCATCCGGCTGCACGGACGGGTCGCGTACGACACCGGGACGGTCGCGCTCTCGGTCCTGATCGCCGTCGCCGCGTCCACGGCCGGGCTTTGGGTGATCGTCGCGCACCGGGGATTTCCGGCCAGTCTTGCCGCCAGTCTGGTGATGGGGGTCGCGTCGACCGGAATGCACTACACCGCGATGGCCGGTGTCGAGGTGCATCTCGACGGGGTCACCTCCGCCCCGGGCGGCGCTCCTGCCGTCGAACTGCTCGTACCGATGCTGATCGGGCCCGCGGTCTTCCTGCTGCTGGCGGGGGTGGCGCTGCTCTTCGACCCGCTCATGGTGGCGGGCGGGCGCGACCGGGACCGGTCCGCAGGACCCGCGGCCGGGCTGTGCGGACGGATCGGGGTGCCCGCCCAGCGCTCCCGCGCCCGCGCGGCACGCCGCGAGGAGGACAGCCGTGAGACGGCCGGCCGGACCGCCGCCAGGGCCCCGCGCAGCGGCCCGCACGACCTCCACGACTGGTGACCGGCGGCGCCGGTCCGGTGATCCGGGGCCGCTCACCGCCCGGCTGTCAGTGGTGGGTCGTACGGTGGTTCCATGCGGCCCGTTTCCAGCATCGAACGTACGGTGGCGCCCTTCGAGGTCGTCAGTCCCTACCAGCCCAGCGGCGACCAGCCGACGGCCATCGCCGACCTTGAGCGGCGTGTCCGCGCCGGCGAGAAGGACGTCGTCCTGCTCGGCGCGACCGGCACGGGCAAGTCGGCGACCACCGCCTGGATGATCGAGCGCCTCCAGCGCCCCACGCTGGTGATGGCGCCGAACAAGACGCTCGCCGCCCAGCTCGCGAACGAGTTCCGCGAGCTGCTGCCCAACAACGCCGTCGAGTACTTCGTCTCGTATTACGACTACTACCAGCCCGAGGCGTACGTCCCGCAGTCGGACACCTATATCGAGAAGGACTCCTCCATCAACGAGGAGGTCGAGCGGCTGCGCCACTCCGCGACCAACTCGCTGCTGACCCGGCGCGATGTGATCGTGGTCGCCTCGGTCTCCTGCATCTACGGCCTCGGTACGCCCCAGGAGTACGTGGACCGGATGGTGCCCCTCAAGGTCGGCGCCGAGATCGACCGGGACCAGCTCCTGCGCCGCTTTGTCGACATCCAGTACACGCGCAACGACGTGGCGTTCGCGCGCGGCACCTTCCGGGTCCGGGGCGACACCATCGAGATCTTCCCGGTCTACGAAGAGCTGGCCGTCCGTATCGAGATGTTCGGCGACGAGATCGAGGCCCTCTCCACGCTCCACCCGCTCACCGGCGAGGTCATCAGCGACGACCGCGAGCTGTACATCTTCCCCGCGAGCCACTATGTGGCCGGCCCCGAGCGGATGGAGAAGGCGGTCAACGGCATCGAGCGGGAGCTGGAGGAGCGCCTCGCCGAGCTGGACAAGCAGGGCAAGCTGCTGGAGTCCCAGCGGCTGCGCATGCGCACCACGTACGACATCGAGATGATGCGCCAGATCGGCTCCTGCTCCGGAATCGAGAACTACTCGATGCACTTCGACGACCGGTCGCCGGGCACCGCGCCCAACACCCTCCTCGACTACTTCCCCGAGGACTTCCTGCTGGTCATCGACGAGTCGCATGTCACCGTCCCGCAGATCGGCGCGATGTACGAGGGGGACGCGTCCCGCAAGCGGACCCTTGTCGACCACGGCTTCCGGCTGCCCTCCGCGCTCGACAACCGCCCCCTGAAGTGGGAGGAGTTCCAGCAGCGGATCGGACAGGCCGTCTATCTCTCCGCCACACCGGGCACCTACGAGATGTCGCGCTCCGACGGTTTCGTGGAGCAGATCATCCGCCCCACCGGCCTGATCGACCCGGAAGTCGTCGTCAAGCCCACCGAGGGGCAGATCGACGACCTGGTGCACGAGATCCGCGAGCGGACCGCCAAGGACGAGCGTGTCCTGGTGACCACGCTCACCAAGAAGATGGCCGAGGACCTCACCGACTACTTCCTGGAGCTGGGCATCCAGGTGCGGTATCTGCACAGCGACGTCGACACCCTGCGCCGGGTCGAGCTGCTGCGCGAGCTGCGCGCCGGGGAGTACGACGTCCTCGTCGGCATCAACCTGCTCCGTGAGGGCCTCGACCTGCCCGAGGTCTCCCTGGTGGCGATCCTCGACGCCGACAAGGAGGGCTTCCTGCGCTCCGGCACCTCGCTGATCCAGACCATCGGCCGGGCCGCGCGCAATGTCTCGGGACAGGTCCATATGTACGCGGACAAGATCACCCCGGCCATGGAGAAGGCCATCGACGAGACCAACCGCCGCCGGGAGAAGCAGATCGCGTACAACACCGCGCGCGGTATCGACCCTCAGCCGCTCCGGAAGAAGATCAACGACATCGTCGCGACCATCGCGCGCGAGGAGGTCGACACCGAGGCGCTGCTCGGCACGGGGTACCGGAAGGCCGGCGGCGCCAAGGACGGCAGGGCGCCCAAGGCCGCGGTGCCCACGCTCGGTACGAAAGCCGCCAAGGGGGCCAGGGCAGGTGGCAGGACGGCGGTGCTCAGCGACCGCCCCGCGGAGGAACTGGCCGGAATCATCGAGGAGATGACCGACCGGATGCGGGCCGCCGCGGCCGAGTTGCAGTTCGAGGTCGCCGCGCGGCTCCGCGACGAAGTGAGTGAACTGAAGAAGGAGTTGCGGCAGATGAGGGAAGCGGGGCTGGCCTGACATCCAGGAAAACATGGTGTGTTGCAAGACCGACACAAAAACGGTCCAAGCCTCCTGCACCGCCCGCGCGACTGCGTAGGGTGCTGCGCAACCGCACGGACGGTTGCGGGGGAACCATTCGAGAGGGGACAGCGCGTGGTGGACGTATCCAAGGGCAGTGCGCCCGGGGGTCCTGGCGTCAATCTGACCAAGGGACAGGCCATCAGCCTGGAGAAGAAGGGCGGCGGCAGCCTGACCGCGGTGCGTATGGGGCTCGGCTGGCAGGCCGCGCCGCGCCGGGGCCTGTTCGGCTCCCGCACCCGTGAGATCGACCTGGACGCCTCGGCGGTGCTGTTCGCCGACAAGCAGCCGGTCGACGTGGTCTTCTTCCGCCATCTCGTCAGTGACGACGGCTCGGTACGGCACACCGGCGACAATCTGGTCGGCGGCGCGGGGCAGGGCGGGGACGACGAGGCGATCCTCGTCGACCTCCAGCGGGTCCCGGTCCATATCGACCAGATCGTCTTCACGGTGAACTCCTTCACCGGCCAGACGTTCCAGGAGGTGCAGAACGCCTTCTGCCGCATCGTCGACGAGACCAACGGCCAGGAGCTGGCGCGGTACACGCTCGACGGCGGCGGGCAGTACACCGCGCAGATCATGGCGAAGGTGCACCGCGCGGGCGGGGGCTGGCAGATGACGGCGCTGGGCACTCCGGCCAACGGCCGTACGTTCCAGGACCTGATGCCGTCGATCCTGCCGCATCTGTAGGACGCACCGCACGGCACGCGCAGCTCCCGGACGTCAGGTCGCCGGGAGCTGCACGGCTGCCGTACACCCGCACTTCCGTATCCGGACAACCGACGTACGACGACGCACAACTGACGAGGGGACAGAGGCGATGACGGCCGAGCTGGTCCGGGGGCAGAACCACCCCCTGCCCCACACCCGCCTGGAGATCCGGGTGACGGCCGGCGCACCGGTCATGGCCTGTGCCACGCTCGCCGACGACCGGGGCACCGTGCACGGCACCGAGTGGATCGCCCACCCCGGCTCGCCCACCCTGCCGGGCGTGGAGGTGTCCCGTCAGGCCGCCGCCGGGCTGCGCTTCCATATCGACCTGGAGGCCGTGCCCGCGCAGGCGCATCTCGTGCGTGTGCTGCTCGCTCTGCCCGAGGGGGTCGGCGGCCCCGACCGTTTCGGCGCCACCGCGGCCCCCTTCGCCGCCGTCACGTCGACCGACGGCACCGAGGTCGCCAGCTTCACCCTGACCGGCCTGGACGCCGAGTCCGCCGTTGTCGCGCTGGAGCTGTACCGCCGCCAGGGCGCGTGGAAGGTCCGCGCCGTCGGCCAGGGGTACGCGGGAGGCCTCGCCGAGCTGTTCGGCGACCACGGCCTGCCGCAGGCCCGTGCCTTCGCCGCCGGTATCCAGGAGGCGGTGGCCCGGCATCTCGCCAGTACGGTGCAGATCCCGCTGCCCGGTGCGCAGGACGGGGTACGGATCAGGCCCGAGGGGCTGCCCTCGTCCGCGGCGGCGGGCCCTGCCACCGCCCCGGGCCCGGCCGCTCAAAGCGGTTCCACCGTCCCCCAGCCACTGGCCCCCGCGCCACAGCCCGCGCCCGACGCCGTACCGCACGCGGCCGGCGCCCCGGGGCCCGGTACGGGCGGAACGCCGGCCGCCGCGGGCTCAGGCAGCGCCGGCGGCGCGGTCAACTACACGCATCCGGGCCGCCGGACCTCCGCGCCCCCGACGCCGCCCCCGGCCGCTCCGCCCGCCGAGCCCGGCCGCCCGCCCCGCCCGGTCGCGGGCGACGCCACGGGCTGGTCCATGGACGAGCGGCTCTACAACCAGGTCTGGGGCATGTTCGAGGACCTGGCCCGCGCCGTCGCCTCGTACCGCAGCGCCATGGACTTCGCCGAGTCCCGGATGGACCAGGAACTGGACCGTGTCCTGTCCGACCCCCGCAGCCGGATCGGCGGCGCCGGCGACGCGGCCCGGGAGGCGGCACGCGCCAAGCACGACCAGCTCGCCGCCCAGGCCCGCGAGGTCCTCGACCGCGATCTCGCCCAGCTCGTTGCCGAGTCCGAGGTCGTCGAGCCGGCCCTGCCCGCCGCGTACGCCCGCTGGGACAACCCCGTCTGGCACGCCTACCGCGTCCCGATGGAGATCCCGATGGCGCTGCGCCTCGGCGATGTCCATCTTCCCGAGCGGCCCGACCTGCGGATCCCGATGCTGGTACGGCTGCCGCTGGAGCGCGGGCTCTGGGTGGACAGCGGCCGGTCCGGTTCCGAGGCCGCGCTGATGATGGACGAGGCCCAGCTCCGGGGGCTCGCCATGGACACCGCGGTCGCGCATGCCGGGCGGCTCCTCGCCGTCTACCCGCCCGGCGAGTTCACCGTCCACGTCATCGACCCGGCCGGTTCCGCGACGCGTTCGCTGGCCCCGCTGACCGCCTCGGGAGTCCTCGCGGCGCCGCCCGCGGCCGGTGCCGCCGGGGTGGCGGCGGTCCTCGGCAAGCTCACCCAGCGGGTGGATCTGGTGCAGATGGCGGTGCGCGGCGGGGCCGCCGAGTCGCTGCCGCCCGGTCTGGACACCGCCGAGCAGCTTCTGATCGTCAATGACTTCCCGCACGGCTTCGACGACCGGGCGGTGACCCAGCTCCGTTATCTCGCCGACGAGGGCCCGGCGGTCGGTGTTCATCTGCTGATGGTCGCGGACCGCGAGGACGCCAGCGCGTACGGGCCGGTGCTGGACCCGCTCTGGCGGTCCCTGCTCCGGATCACCCCGGTCCCCGACGACCATCTGGCCGACCCGTGGGTCGGGCACGCCTGGACGTACGAGCCTCCCGCCGTCCCGGCAGGCAGCCGGGTGCTGTTCCAGGTGCTGGAACAGGTGGCCGCGGCCCGTCGCTCCTGGCGCCGCTGACCAGCACAGTCAACGCCAGTTGACCTTGCTCTTTACCTTTCCTTGGTCTTTCCTGTACTCTCTTTTGGAACGGAGGGGAGTACTCCCATCTCGCGGTGTGCCCGTCAATACGGACCGCAATCGGTCCCGGGGCGCCGGCCCGGCAGCGCTGATGCCGTCCGGGTGGAGGAGACCTCCGGCAGCGACGACGCTGATCAGTAGCCGTACGAAGCCGGAGGCACAGTGGACGTATCCCTGACCCTGTGGGCGCTGACCATCCTTGGTCTGTCCGCCCTGATCGCGGTCGACTTCTTCATCGGGCGCAAGCCCCATGACGTGTCGGTCAAGGAAGCCGGTATCTGGACGGTCGTCTGGATCGCCCTCGCCGTGCTGTTCGGCCTCGGCCTGATGCTGTTCGGTACGGGGCAGGCGTCCGGCGAGTTCTTCGCGGGCTTCATCACCGAGAAGTCGCTCAGTGTCGACAACCTCTTCGTCTTCGTCCTGATCATGGCGAAGTTCTCGGTGCCGTCACACCTCCAGCAGCGGGTGCTGCTGATAGGTGTGCTGATCGCCCTGGTCCTGCGCGCGGTCTTCATCGCAGCCGGCGCCGCGATCATCGCCAGCTTCTCGTGGGTCTTCTTCATCTTCGGCGCGTTCCTGATCTACACCGCCTGGAAGCTGATCCAGGAGGCGCGGTCCGGCGAGGAGGAAGAGGAGTTCGAGGAGAACCGTCTGCTGAAGTCCATCGAGAAGCGGTTCGGAGTCGCCGACAAGTACCACGGCACCAAGCTGTTCATCAGGAACAACGGCAAGCGGGTGCTGACCCCGCTGATGGTGGTCATGCTCGCCATCGGCACCACCGATGTGCTGTTCGCGCTGGACTCCATACCCGCGATCTTCGGCCTGACCCAGGACCCGTACATCGTCTTCACCGCCAACGCCTTCGCGCTGATGGGTCTGCGGCAGCTCTACTTCCTCATCGGCGGCCTGCTGAAGAAGCTGGTGCACCTCAGCTACGGCCTGTCGGTGATCCTGGGCTTCATCGGTGTGAAGCTGGTGCTGCACGCGCTGCACGAGACCGGGGTGCATGTCCCCGAGATCTCCATACCGGTCTCGCTGGCGGTCATCTGCGGTGTCCTGATCATCACCACGATCACCAGCCTGATCGCCTCCAGGAAGCAGGCGGAGCGCGAGGCACTGTCCGCCATGGCTGCCACGGACACCGGGACCGGCGCGCAGAGCAGCGGCAGCGCGCAGAGCACGACCGACAGCACCGGCACCACGGACAGCACGCTCAGTAGGTGACGCTGACGCGCCGCCCGCGTCCGTCCACCCGTACCTGGCCGCCGTACGGGATCACCAGTTGCGGATCGGTGTGCCCGAGGTCCACGTCGAAGACGGCGAGCGTCTCCGGTGCGTACGCCGCGAGTGCGCGCAGGACGGCTTCCCGCTGTTCCCGCGCGTACCGGGCCGCTTCCTCGGGGCTGTTGGGGTGTGCGAACGACCAGGTCTTGGGCCGTGCCATCAGCAGCGCGGGAAAGCGCCGCAGCAGCCCGCGCTCGCCCATGCTGCGCAGGATCCGGAACACCTCCTCGGCGGCCGGCATGTCCTCGGAGGTATCCAGCACCAGCACACAGCCGTCGTACACGGAGAGATCGCTCCGGATCTCCCGGTCCGCCATCAGCAGCCAGGAGAGAATCTCCAGATTGCCGCCCCAGGTCCGGCCCTCCACGACCTGTTCGGGACCGTGCCAGCTCCAGCCGTCGCCCGGCCGGGTCTCCGGTTCGGCCGCCAGGGCCACCGGGTCCGCCCAGTCGACGTCCTTGTCGCGGAAGCGCTCGGCGGGGCGCAGCTCGTACGGTCCCGAAGTGAAGAGCGCGGCCCGCAGCGACTCGGCGGTCAGCGGATCCATCGCCCCTGGCCGGCCCAGCTCGCACATCACGCTCGCACCGTGATAGCCGACGATCCCCGTGTTCCACAGATACACCAGCAGATTGGTGTTGTCGCTGAAGCCGAAGAACGGCTTGGGATTGGCCCGGATCAACTCCCGGTCCAGCAGCGGCAGTACGGTGATCTGGTCGTCCCCGCCGATGCTCGCCATCACGGCCTTCACCGTCGGATCCGCGAAGGCGGCGTGGATGTCGTCGGCCCGCTCCCGGGGTGTCGCGTCCGTCTTCCGGGTCGCCGGATACTCGACGGGGACCAGCCCGAACTCCTTGCTCAGCCGGTCGAGGCCCAGCTCGTACGGAAGAGGAAACTGCCCGGGCAGTCCGGAGGCCGGCGAGATCACGGCGATCCGGTCGCCGGGACGGGGCTTGGGCGGGTACAGCGGACGGACGGGGATCGTCATGGAGTGAGCGTAGAGACGCCGCCCTGCCGTGTTCGACTGGTTTATCGGCCGGGCGGGGCGGCGCCGGATGTCGCCGGGGTACTGCCAGGCGCGTTACCAGCCGCGGGCGCGCCAGGCCGCGAGCTGGGGGCGTTCGGCGCCGAGGGTGGTGTCGTTTCCGTGGCCCGGGTAGATCCAGGTCTCGTCGGGCAGCGGGCCGAAGATCTTGGCTTCCAGGCCGTCCATCAGGCTGGTGAAGTCCGCCGGTTCCGTGGTCCTGCCGGGGCCGCCGGGGAAGAGGCAGTCGCCCGTGAACACATGCGGGTGGCCGTGCGGGTCGTCGTAGACCAGCGCGATGGAGCCCGGGGTGTGGCCCACCAGGTGCAGCGCGGTCAGCGCGATCTCCCCGACCCGGATGGTGTCCCCGTCCTCGACGAGCACATCGGTCGGTACGGGAATGCCCTCGGCGTCGTACCGCCCCGCGTACGTACGGGCACCGGTGGCCGCCACGACCTCGGCGAGCGCCTGCCAGTGGTCGCCGTGCCGGTGCGTGGTGACCACGGAGGCGATGCCGTCGTCGCCGATCAGGGTCAGCAGGGTCGCGGCGTCATTGGCCGCGTCGATCAGGAGCTGCTCACCGGTCGCCCGGCAGCGCAGCAGATAGGCATTGTTTTCCATCGGCCCGACGGCGACCTTGGAGATCATCAGGGCGGTCAGCTCGTGCACATCCGCCGGCCCGCCGACCTTCACCGCTCCGCTGTACGTCATAAGGATCAGCCTATAGCGGGGGCAGTACGGGCAGGGGGCCGCCGGAGAACTCCAGGGCGGCCCCGTCGCGGCGGCCCGCGAGCCAGCCCATCAGGTCCGCGGCGGGACCCGTCACCGGCAGCGGGTCGCCCTCCTCGCCACCGGTACGCCAGGTGCGGCCGTCGGACGCCTTGAGGGTCAGGGGCGGGACCGAGGGGTTCCCGGAGAAGCGCTGTACCAGGAAGTCGATCTCGCGGACCACGAACTCCTCGGACAGGTCCTCCAGATCACGGCCGAGACCGAGATCGACATGGTGCAGCTCCACCTCGACCAGCCGCCGGAACGGAATCCGGGCCGCCATATCCGTCACGCCGTTGCGCAGCTCGACGGTCCGGCTCCAGTCACCGGGCACGGAAGCGGAATGCAGGAAGCGGGCGGCGGTGTTACGTACATCGGCGAGCTGTACACCGAGGGGGCGGGGCGCGTCCCGCTCGATGTCCGCGTCGCGAGTCGCGGCGTCCTCGTACATGGGCCGCCCTTCGAGAACATTGACCAAGGCGTCCGCGTTCCGCGCGAGATGGGCCAGGACATGCCCCCGGCTCCAGCCGGGCAGGCGTGACGGCGCGGCGAGGCCCGCGGTGTCCAGTGCGGCGGCGGCGCTCAGGAGCCGCTCGGTGGCTTCGTGTACGGATGCCAGATCCTGCGCGTGGTCGATCATGGCGCCGACGATAGCCCCGCCACTCGATCGGGTGAAGCGGGTACGGCCCGTCCAAAAATCGAATGCGCGTGCTATAGGCTCGGGAGAGGCATCCTGGCATGTAGGCAATTCCGAGTCCGGCGCTTCCGTGCCGGGCGATCCACCCGTTGGCAACCATCGCTCTGGCGACCCCCATAGTCTGGGAAGGGGGCTCCGCCCCTGCTTCTCATAAGAAAGGTGCGGACCGGCGTGGCCGACCGTCTCATCGTCCGTGGCGCGCGCGAGCACAATCTCAAGAACGTGTCGCTCGACCTCCCCCGTGACTCCCTCATCGTCTTCACCGGGCTCTCCGGGTCGGGCAAGTCCTCCCTCGCGTTCGACACGATCTTCGCCGAGGGCCAGCGACGGTATGTGGAGTCGCTCTCCTCGTACGCCCGGCAGTTCCTCGGCCAGATGGACAAGCCGGATGTCGACTTCATCGAAGGGCTCTCCCCGGCCGTCTCCATCGACCAGAAGTCGACCTCGCGCAACCCGCGCTCGACGGTCGGCACGATCACCGAGGTCTACGACTACCTCCGGCTGCTCTTCGCCCGGATCGGCAAGCCGCACTGCCCCCAGTGCGGGCGGCCGATCTCCCGGCAGTCGCCGCAGGCCATCGTGGACCGGGTGCTGGAGCTGCCCGAGGGCAGCCGTTTCCAGGTCCTGTCCCCGCTGGTGCGCGAGCGCAAGGGCGAGTTCGTCGATCTCTTCGCCGACCTCCAGACCAAGGGGTACAGCCGGGCCAGGGTCGACGGGCAGACCGTCCAGCTCGCCGAGCCGCCCACGCTCAAGAAGCAGGAGAAGCACACCATCGAGGTGGTCGTCGACCGCCTCACGGTGAAGGACAGCGCCAAGCGCCGGCTGACCGACTCGGTCGAGACCGCGCTCGGTCTCTCCGGCGGCATGGTCGTGCTCGACTTCGTCGACCTCCCCGAGGACGACCCCGAGCGCGAGCGGATGTACTCGGAGCATCTCTACTGCCCGTACGACGATCTCTCCTTCGAGGAGCTGGAGCCCCGCTCCTTCTCCTTCAACTCGCCCTTCGGCGCCTGCCCCGACTGCACCGGTATCGGTACGCGCATGGAGGTCGACCCGGAGCTGGTCGTCCCGGACGAGGAGCGGACGCTCGACGGGGGCGCGATCCACCCCTGGTCGCACGGCCACACCAAGGAGTACTTCGGCCGGCTGATCGGCGGACTCTCCCAGGCCCTCGGGTTCCGTACCGACATCCCCTGGGCCGGACTGCCGCAGCGGGCCAAGAAGGCCCTGCTGTACGGGCACAAGACCCAGGTCGAGGTCCGCTACCGGAACAGGTACGGGCGGGAGCGCGCCTATACGACCCCCGCGTTCGAAGGGGCCGTCTCCTTTGTGAAGCGGCGGCACACCGAGGCCGAGAGCGACTCCAGCAGGGAGCGCTTCGAGGGCTATATGCGCGAGGTCCCCTGCCCGACCTGTGAGGGCACGCGGCTCAAGCCGATCGTGCTCGCGGTCACGGTCATGGACAAGTCGATCGCCGAGGTCTCGGCGCTCTCGATCAGCGACTGCGCGGAGTTCCTCGGCCGGCTCACGCTGAACGACCGGGACAAGAAGATCGCCGAGCGGGTGCTCAAGGAGGTCAACGAACGGCTGAGGTTCCTGGTCGACGTCGGCCTGGACTATCTCTCGCTCAACCGCGCGGCGGGCACCCTCTCCGGCGGCGAGGCGCAGCGGATCCGGCTGGCGACCCAGATCGGCTCGGGGCTGGTCGGGGTGCTCTATGTGCTGGACGAGCCGTCCATCGGGCTGCACCAGCGGGACAACCACCGGCTCATCGAGACCCTGGTCCGGCTGCGGGACATGGGCAACACCCTGATCGTCGTGGAGCACGACGAGGACACCATCAAGGTGGCGGACTGGGTGGTCGACATCGGCCCCGGCGCGGGCGAGCACGGCGGCAAGGTCGTGCACTCAGGGCCGCTGAAGGGGCTGCTGGCCAACAAGGAGTCGATGACCGGTCAGTATCTGGCGGGCAAGAGGTCCATCCCGACCCCGGTCATCCGCAGGCCGGTCGATCCGGAGCGCAGGCTCACCGTGCACGGAGCGCGGGAGAACAATCTGCGGGACATCGATGTGTCGTTCCCGCTGGGCGTGTTCACGGCGATCACCGGTGTCTCGGGCTCCGGCAAGTCGACGCTGGTCAACGACATCCTCTACACCCATCTCGCACGCGAGCTGAACGGCGCGAAGTCGGTGCCGGGCCGGCACACCCGGGTCGCCGGGGACGATCTGGTGGACAAGGTGGTCCATGTCGACCAGTCGCCCATCGGCCGTACGCCCCGGTCCAACCCGGCCACGTACACCGGGGTGTTCGACCATGTCCGCAAGCTCTTCGCGGAGACCATGGAGGCCAAGGTCCGCGGCTATCTCCCCGGGCGGTTCTCCTTCAATGTCAAGGGCGGCCGGTGCGAGAACTGCGCGGGCGACGGCACGATCAAGATCGAGATGAACTTCCTGCCGGACGTCTATGTGCCGTGCGAGGTCTGCCACGGGGCGCGGTACAACCGGGAGACCCTGGAGGTGCACTACAAGGGCAAGTCCATCGCCGAGGTGCTGGACATGCCGATCGAGGAGGCGCTGGACTTCTTCGAGGCCGTGCCGACGATCTCGCGCCACCTGAGGACCCTCAATGAGGTCGGCCTCGGTTATGTACGGCTCGGGCAGTCCGCGCCGACCCTCTCGGGCGGTGAGGCCCAGCGGGTCAAGCTGTCGAGCGAACTGCAGAAGCGCTCCACGGGCCGTACGGTCTATGTCCTGGACGAGCCCACGACCGGTCTGCACTTCGAGGACATCAGCAAGCTGATCACCGTTCTGTCGGGTCTGGTCGAGAAGGGCAACACGGTGATCGTCATCGAGCACAACCTCGATGTGATCAAGACCGCGGACTGGGTGATCGACATGGGACCCGAGGGCGGCAACGGCGGCGGCCTGGTGATCGCGGAAGGCACCCCGGAACAGGTGGCGGGCGTCCCGGCCAGCCACACCGGAAAGTTCCTCCGGGAGATCCTGGACGCGGAGCGGATCAGCGACGCGGAGCCGCCGAAGAAGACCACGGCCCGGAAGACGGCGGCAAAGAAGACGACGGCGAAGAAGACCACCGCGGCCTCACGCGGCGCCTGACCCGGCCGTCCCGTCCTCGTCCCGTCCGTCCCTGTCCCGTCCGTCCGGGAGCCGGCGGTCGCGGAGTCTCTCCGAGGGACGGACGTACGGCCACCCGCCCGGGGGCGGCCCCCGGGCGGGCGCCGAGAGCGGGCGGGTAGTGTCGGGTATGTCTTTGATCCGTCTGACCTGGGGACACACCATGACCGGCCCGTCCGCGCCTCGTCGTACCGTACTGAAGGGGGTCGCGCTCGCCGGGGCGGCCGGGGCCGGGCTGGCGGCGTGTTCCACCGAGTCCAAGCTCGGGCATGCCGAGGACCCCACGCCCAGCGAGCCCGTCGGGCTCGGCGCGGCGGACGAGGTGCCGGTCGGCGGGGCGAAGCTCTACCGGGAGCAGCGGCTGGTGGTGAGCCGCCCCGCGCCGGACGAGTACCGGGCGTTCAGCGCGCAGTGCACCCACGCGGGCTGTCTCCTGGAGAAGCTGGAGGGCACGGTGGGTGACTGCCCCTGCCACGGCAGCAAATTCGATGTCACCACCGGCGAGGCCGTCCACGGCCCGGCGACCGTACCCCTGCCGAAGGTGCCGGTCACCGTCGAGGGCGGCAAGCTGATCGCCGGCCCCAAGGCCTGAAGCCCGCCAGGCCCGGCCCCCGGCCGGAAGCCCGAGCGCACACGGCCTGAAGCATGGGCACACGGCCCGAAGTCCCCGGCCCCGAGGGCCGCCGCCGTACCCCGGCGCGGCCACACTGTCCGTCCCCGACAGTAGGGTGGACGGCATGGCCGACCCCTCCAGCTACCGCCCCAAGCCGGGACAGATCCCCGACTCGCCGGGGGTCTACAGATTCCGCGACGATCACCGCCGGGTGATCTACGTCGGGAAGGCGAAAAGCCTGCGCCAGCGGCTCGCCAACTACTTCCAGGACCTCGCGAGCCTGCACCCGCGCACCCGCTCCATGGTCACCACGGCGGCCTCCGTCGAGTGGACCGTCGTCTCGACCGAGGTCGAGGCGCTCCAGCTCGAATACTCCTGGATCAAGGAGTTCGACCCCCGCTTCAACGTCAAGTACCGCGACGACAAGAGCTATCCCTCGCTCGCCGTCACCCTCAACGAGAAATACCCCCGCGTCCAGGTCATGCGCGGCGCCAAGAAGAAGGGCGTGCGCTACTTCGGACCGTACGGACACGCCTGGGCCATCCGCGAGACCGTCGACCTGATGCTCCGTGTGTTCCCCGTACGGACCTGCTCCGCGGGCGTGTTCAAGAACGCCGAGCGGACCGGCCGCCCCTGTCTGCTCGGCTACATCGGCAAGTGCTCGGCGCCCTGCGTCGGCCGGGTCACCCCCGAGGAACACCGCGAACTGGCCGAGGAGTTCTGCGACTTCATGGCCGGCCGCACCGGTACGTACCTCCGCCGCCTGGAGAAGCAGATGGCCGAGGCGGCCGAGGACATGGAGTACGAGAAGGCCGCCCGGCTGCGGGACGACATAGGCGCCCTGCGCCGCGCGATGGAGAAGAACGCGGTCGTGCTCGCCGACGCCACCGACGCCGATCTGATCGCGGTCGCCGAGGACGAGCTGGAAGCGGCCGTGCAGATCTTCCATGTCCGCGGCGGACGCGTCCGCGGCCAGCGCGGCTGGGTCACCGACAAGGTCGAGGCCGTCGAGACGGCGGGCCTGGTCGAGCACGCGCTCCAGCAGCTCTACGGCGAGGAGAGCGGCGACTCCGTCCCCAAGGAGGTCCTTGTCCCCGCCCTGCCGGAGGACGCCGACGCGGTCACGCAGTGGCTGAGCGAGCGCCGGGGCTCCCATGTCTCCCTGCGGATACCGCAGCGCGGCGACAAGAAGGACCTGATGGAGACGGTCGGGCGCAATGCCCAGCAGGCCCTCGTCCTGCACAAGACCAAGCGCGCCAGCGATCTGACCACCCGCTCCCGGGCCCTGGAGGAGATCGCCGAGGCCCTCGGTCTGGACAGCGCGCCGCTGCGCATCGAGTGCTTCGACATCTCGCACCTCCAGGGTGACGACGTGGTGGCGTCCATGGTGGTCTTCGAGGACGGCCTCGCGCGCAAGAGCGAGTACCGCCGCTTCCAGATCAAGGGCTTCGAGGGCCAGGACGACGTACGGTCGATGCACGAGGTGATCAGCCGCCGCTTCAAGCGGTACCTCGTGGAGAAGACACGTACGGGGGAGTGGCCCGAAGGGGAACCCGAGGAGTCCGCCGAGGCGAACGGCATCGCCCCCGCCCACGAAAACGGCACCGCCCACGAGAACGGCTCCGCGCCCGATCACCGAAACGGCTCCGCGCCCGGCCACGACACCCACGACCCCCACGAGATCCCGTCCCGTACCGACGACGACGGCCGCCCCAGGCGCTTCGCCTATCCGCCCCAGCTCGTTGTGGTCGACGGCGGACAGCCCCAGGTCGCGGCCGCCAAGCGCGCCCTGGACGAGCTGGGCATCGACGATGTCGCCGTCTGCGGTCTCGCCAAGCGCCTCGAAGAGGTCTGGCTCCCCGCGGACGACGATCCGGTGGTCCTGCCCCGCTCCAGCGAGGGCCTCTACCTGCTCCAGCGGGTACGGGACGAGGCGCACCGCTTCGCCATCACCTATCAGCGGACCAAGCGCGCCAAGCGCGTCAGGTCCAGCCCGCTGGACGATGTCCCGGGCCTCGGCGAGTCCCGCAAACAGGCGCTCATCAAGCATTTCGGCTCGGTGAAGCGGCTGCGGGGCGCGACAATCGACCAGATCTGCGAGGTACCGGGCCTGGGCCGCAAGACGGCCGAGTCCATCGTCGTGGCCCTCGCGAACGCGGCCCCGGCGGCACCCGCCGTGAACACGGCAACAGGAGAGATCATGGAAGACAACGGGGGCAGCACATGACCGAGCACGACCGGGACGGAGCGGAGCACGTGAGTACGGGCAGCACGAAGGAGACCGGTGACACCGGCGACGCGGCCATTCCCGAGCTGGTGATCATCTCCGGAATGTCGGGCGCGGGCCGCAGCACCGCGGCCAAGTGCCTGGAGGACCTCGGCTGGTTCGTCGTCGACAATCTGCCGCCCGCGCTGATCCCCACCATGGTGGAGCTGGGCGCGCGCTCGCAGGGCAATGTGGCCCGGATCGCGGTCGTCGTGGACGTACGCGGCCGGCGGTTCTTCGACAACCTCCGCGAGTCCCTCGCGGACCTCGACGCCAAGGAGGTCACCCGGCGGATCGTCTTCCTGGAGTCCTCCGACGAGGCGCTGGTCCGCCGCTTCGAGTCCGTACGGCGACCGCACCCGCTCCAGGGCGACGGGCGGATCGTGGACGGCATCGAGGCCGAGCGCGATCTGCTGCGCGAGCTGCGCGGCGACGCCGATCTGGTGATCGACACCTCCAGCCTCAACGTGCACGAGCTGCGCGCCAAGATGGACGCCCAGTTCGCCGGTGACGAGAAGCCGGAGCTGCGGGCCACCGTGATGTCCTTCGGCTACAAGTACGGGCTGCCGGTCGACGCCGATCTGGTGGTGGACTGCCGCTTCCTGCCCAATCCGCACTGGGTCCCGGAGCTGCGCCCGTACACCGGACTGAACGAGGAGGTGTCCGCGTATGTCTTCAACCAGCCGGGCGCCAAGGAGTTCCTCGACCGCTACACCGAACTGCTCCAGCTCATCGCCGCCGGATACCGGCGCGAGGGCAAGCGCTATGTGACCGTCGCCGTCGGCTGTACGGGCGGCAAGCACCGCTCCGTCGCCATGTCCGAGAAGGTCGCCGCCCGCCTCGTCTCCGCAGGGATCGAGACCGTCGTCGTCCACCGGGACATGGGGCGCGAGTGACCCCACGCACCTTCCGTACGCGCCGGCTGCGCAGGGGAGCCCCCGCGCTGTCGGCGCGCGGGCGCGGTGCCCAGCCGAAGGTCGTCGCACTCGGCGGCGGCATGGGCCTGTCAGCCTCCCTGGCGGCGCTGCGCCGCATTACGGGGGATCTCACCGCGGTCGTCACCGTCGCCGACGACGGGGGGTCCAGCGGCCGGCTGAGGGAGGAGCTGGGCGTGCTGCCGCCCGGCGATCTGCGCAAGGCCCTGGCGGCGCTCTGCGGCGACGACGACTGGGGCCAGACCTGGGCCCGGGTGATCCAGCATCGCTTCCAGTCGCAGGGCGATCTCCACGAGCACGCGGTGGGCAATCTGCTGATCGTCGCCCTGTGGGAGCAGCTCGGCGACCATGTGCAGGCGCTCGACCTGGTCGGCAAGCTGCTCGGGGCGCACGGCAGGGTGCTGCCCATGTCGGCCGTACCGCTGGAGCTTCAGGCGCTCGTACGGGGCCATGACCCGGCGTACCCCGACGAGGTGAACACGGTGCGCGGCCAGGCGACCGTCGCGCTCACCCCGGGCGAGGTGCAGTCGGTGCACCTCGTGCCGAACGATCCGCCGGCCGTCCCGGAGGCGGTCGCCGCGGTCCGGGACGCGGACTGGGTGGTGCTCGGTCCGGGCTCCTGGTTCTCCTCGGTGATCCCGCATCTGCTGGTGCCCGAACTGCTCGAAGCGCTCATGGAGACCAAGGCGCGCCGGGTCCTCTCGCTCAACCTCGCGCCGCAGCCCGGTGAAACCGATGGCTTCTCACCGCAGCGTCATTTGGAGGTTTTGGGGCGACACGCCCCTAAACTCGCCCTGGACGTGGTGCTGGCCGACAAGGCCGCCGTGCCCGACCGTGAGTCACTCTCCGATGCCGCCAGCCGGTTCGGTGCCGCGGTCGAGCTGGCGCCGGTGGCAGCGCACGACAGTTCCCCGGTCCACGATCCGGAGCTGTTGGCAGCCGCGTACGACCGTATTTTTCGGATGCATGGAAGGATCGGCCCATGGCGATGACGCCAGCGGTGAAGGACGAGATCGCCCGCCTCCCCGTCACCCGGACGTGCTGCAGGAAGGCGGAGGTCTCGGCGATTCTTCGGTTCGCGGGCGGGCTGCACCTGGTGAGCGGCCGCATTGTGATCGAGGCGGAGCTGGACACCAGCATCGCCGCGCGCAGGCTCCGCAAGGACATCCTGGAGATCTTCGGGCACAACTCCGAGCTGGTGGTGATGGCCCCGGGCGGGCTGCGCCGCGGCAGCCGTTACGTCGTACGGGTGATCACAGGGGGTGATCAGCTCGCCCGGCAGACCGGTCTCGTCGACGGCCGCGGGCGCCCGATCCGGGGGCTGCCCCCGCAGGTCGTCTCGGGGGCGACCTGTGACGCGGAGGCCGCCTGGCGCGGTGCGTTCCTGGCACATGGCTCGCTCACCGAGCCGGGCCGCTCCTCCTCGCTGGAGGTGACCTGCCCGGGCCCGGAGGCCGCCCTCGCGCTCGTCGGCGCCGCCCGCAGGCTCCAGATCGCCGCGAAGGCCCGTGAGGTGCGCGGGGTCGACCGGGTGGTCGTACGGGACGGGGACGCGATCGGCGCGCTGCTGACGCGGCTCGGCGCGCACGAGTCGGTGCTCGCCTGGGAGGAGCGGCGGATGCGCCGCGAGGTCCGCGCCACGGCCAACCGCCTCGCCAACTTCGACGACGCGAATCTGCGCCGCTCCGCGCGCGCCGCGGTCGCCGCCGGTGCCCGGGTTCAGCGCGCGCTGGAGATCCTCGGCGAGGAGGTGCCGGAGCATCTCGCCGCCGCGGGCCGGCTGCGGATGGAGCACAAGCAGGCCTCCCTGGAGGAGCTGGGCGCGCTCGCCGACCCGCCGCTGACCAAGGACGCGGTCGCGGGCCGGATCAGGCGGCTGCTGGCCATGGCCGACAAGCGGGCGCAGGACCTGGGGATTCCGGGTACGGAGTCCAATCTGAGCGAGGAGCTGGCCGACGGTCTCGTCGGCTGATCCCCGTCCCGGCCTTCCATGGCCCCCCACGGCCCCTCATGGTCAACTGCCCGCCGCCGGCACCGAGTCAGGTGCCGGCGGCGGCATTTCATGGCACCCACACGCACCCTTGACATGATCATGAAGCCTGGTCAGCCTGACGTCAGTTCTCGGACGTGCAGACGACAACAAGAGGGGCACATGAGACGTAGAGCGAGATCGATACTCGCCGCAGGCGCACTGCTGCTCGCCGGTGTGACGGCGGCGCCCGCCGCCCAGGCGCGGCCCGGATCCGGGCCCGCCGAAGGCGCGGACGCGGTGAAGGTGTTCGAGGCCGAGGTCACCCAGGAGCAGATACCCCTGCTCCTTGCGGCCGGCCAGGACGCCCATGAGTTCACCGAGCGGGCGCCCGAGCAGGGGACGGCGAAGGTCGAGCTGTTCCTCACCGACGCCCAGGCGCGCGGCCTGGAGAAGCAGGGCGTCGAGGTGACCGAGCGTACGGTTCCCGAGCGGGCCAGGGCCCGGGTGAACGCGGCCGGCGACGGGGTGTTCCGTCCGTACGGCGGCGACGGCGGCATCAAGGAGGAGATCGCCGAGACCGGGCAGGCCAACCCCCGTATCACCAAGGTCGTCTCCATCGGCAAGACCGTCAAGGGCCAGGACATCCTCGCCCTCAAGCTCAGCAAGAACGCGCGCACCACCAAGGACGGCAGCAAGCCGTCCGTGCTCTACATGTCCAACCAGCACGCCCGGGAGTGGATCACTCCCGAGATGACACGCCGTCTGATGCACCACTACATCGACAACTACGGCAAGGACCCGAGGATCACCAAGATCGTCGACTCCACCGAGCTGTGGTTCGTCATCTCCGCCAACCCCGACGGCTACGACTACACCCACAGCGCGGACAGCGCCCGCCTCTGGCGCAAGAACCTCCGTGACGTCAACGGCGACGGCGTCATCACCTCCGGCGACGGTGTCGACCTCAACCGGAACTTCTCCTACAAGTGGGGCTACGACAACGAGGGCTCGTCCCCGGACCCCGCCAACGAGACGTACCGCGGCGCGGGGCCCAACTCCGAGCCCGAGACACAGGCGATCGACCGGTTCCAGAAGCGGATCGACTTCGACTACGGCATCAACTACCACTCCGCCGCCGAACTGCTTCTCTACGGCGTGGGCTGGCAGGTCGCCACCCCCACCCCCGACGACGTCCTCTACAAGGCGCTCGCGGGCACGCCCGAGAACTCCGCGATCCCCGGCTACTACCCGCAGGTCTCCTCCGAGCTGTACACCACCAACGGCGAGGCCGACGGGCACGCGGCGAACGTCAACGGAACGATGATGTTCACCCCGGAGATGACGACCTGCCAGACCGCGTCCGACAGCGACCCCAATGACGCGTGGGTCGCCAGGGACTGCCGCTCCGGATTCAACTTCCCCGACGACGAGAAGCTGATCCAGGCAGAGTTCGCCAAGAACATCCCCTTCGCGCTCTCCGTCGCCGAGACCGCCTCCCACCCCGACCAGCCGTCCTCCTCGGTCGGTCTGACCGCCCCCGACTTCACCCTCGACCCGTTCACCACCTCGTACGCGCGCGGCGCCGACCAGGAGGTCTCCGTCACCGCACGCTCCTCGGTGCGCGACAAGGAGCTGAACTACCGGATCAACGGCGGCCGTACGAAGGACGAGAACCTCAAGGCCTGGAAGGGCGGCGAGACCTACGGCGGCGAGGACAACCTCCACTTCGACCAGTACCGCGCCGAGGTCGAGGACGCGGAACCCGGCGACACCGTCGAGGTCTGGTTCACCGGACGGACCAAGAGCGGGAAGTCCGTCTCCAGCGAGCACTTCACCTACACCGTGGCGGAACGCCCCCGCGCCGACACGCTCGTGATCGCCGAGGAGGGCGCGCCCGCACAGCAGACCCGCGCCTACACGGACGCCCTGCGCGCCAACGGGCGTACGGCCGTGGTCTGGGACGTCGCCAGCCAGGGCGCACCGCACGCGCTGGGTGTGCTCAGCCACTTCTCCACGGTGGTCCACTACACCGGCGCCGTGGCCCCCGGCGGACCCACCCAGCTCGCCATCCGGGACTTCCTGAACGAGGGCGGAAAGCTGATCGAGGCCGGTGAGCTGGCTGGCGGCAACGCCACGGTCGGGCGCGCCGCGACCAATGACTTCAGCCAGTACTACCTGGGCGCGTACGGGCGTACGTCCCTCTCCGGCGCGACCGGGTTCAGCGGCGCCGGAGCGCTCTCCGGAGCCGCCGGCGCGCTCGGCGCGGCCCCCGGCAACCCGCTGAACGCGGCGGGCGGCTACACGGTCACCTCCGACACCCTCGACGCGGAGACCTTCCCGCAGTTCCGGAGCGCGCCCGGCGGCTCGTACACCGGGATCGCCAATCCGTACGCCCCGTACGAGGGCCAGTGGATGGCCGGCGCCACGCACCAGGACAACGCCTGGCGCAGGCTCACCCGTACCGTCGACCTGACCGGCGTCAGCGCGGCCGACAAGCCGGAGCTGCGCGTCGCGCTCAACTGGAACACCGAGCCGGGGTACGACCACGCCGTCCTGGAGGCCCACACCGCGGGGGCCGACGACTGGACCACCCTGCCCGAGGCCGGCGGCGCGACCAGCAGCGCCGTCCCCGCCGAGTGCGAGGCCGGGTTCTTCCTCGAAGGCCACCCGTTCCTGGGCCGCTATCTGACCCTCGGCACCGGCGGCTGCACCGCGACCGGCACCAGCGGCGCGTGGAACAGCTTCACCGGCACCTCCAACGGCTGGAAGCAGGTCTCCTTCGACCTGAGCGCCTACGCGGGCACCAAGGCCGAGCTGTCGCTGAGCTACATCACCGACCCCGGCAGCGGCGGACGCGGGCTCCTGGCGGACAACGCGCGGCTCGTCGTGGGCGGCGCGGAGGAGGCTCCCGAGGGCTTCGAGACCTCGCTCGGGGCCTGGACCGTGGCGGGCGCGCCGGAGGGCAGCCCGGCGGTGCCGGGGGACTGGGCGCGTACCCAGGAGCTCTTCAAGTCGTACGCGTCGGTCACCACCCGTGACACCGTCCTGCTCGGGTTCGGTCTGGAGCACATCCAGGACCCGGCGGAGCGCGCGGCGGTGCTCGGCAAGGCGCTGCGGGCCCTGCGGAACTGACCCGTACACGCGTCCGTACAGATCTATGAGGCGGCCCGTACCCGTACCGGCGGGTACGGGCCGCTGCCCGTTTGCAGTGCCTCTCGATGTCACCACGCGGTCCCCGGAGAGGTAGGCTCGCAAGCGGTCGGGGACATCCCATACAACTCGCCGGCATCGAAACCCGGCGTACCTAACGAGGAGATCGGTTCGTGACGATCCGCGTAGGCATCAACGGCTTTGGCCGCATCGGTCGTAACTACTTCCGCGCGCTGCTGGAGCAGGGTGCAGACATCGAGATCGTGGCTGTCAACGACCTGGGTGACACTGCGACCACGGCGCACCTTCTGAAGTACGACACCATCCTGGGACGCCTCAAGGCCGAGGTGACCCACACCGCCGACACGATCACCGTCGACGGCCACACGATCAAGGTGCTCTCCGAGCGCAACCCCTCCGACATCCCCTGGGGCGAGCTGGGCGTCGACATCGTCATCGAGTCGACGGGCATCTTCACCAAGCGGGACGACGCCGCCAAGCACCTCGCGGGCGGCGCCAAGAAGGTCCTCATCTCGGCTCCGGCCACGAACGAGGACATCACGATCGTGCTGGGCGTCAACGAGGACAAGTACGACGCGGCGAGCCACGACATCATCTCCAACGCCTCCTGCACCACCAACTGTGTGGCGCCGATGGCCAAGGTCCTGCTGGAGAACTTCGGCATCGTCTCGGGTCTGATGACCACGGTCCACGCCTACACCAGCGACCAGCGTCTCCAGGACTTCCCGCACAGGGACCTGCGCAGGGCCCGCGCCGCGGCGGAGAACATCATTCCGGCGAGCACCGGCGCGGCCAAGGCCCTCGGCCTGGTCATCCCGGAGCTGGCCGGCAAGCTCAACGGCATGGCGATGCGGGTCCCGGTCCCCACGGGCTCCGTCACCGACCTGGTCGTCGAGACGGAGCGCGTGGTGACCAAGGACGAGGTCAACGCGGCGTTCCGGGCGGCGGCCGAGGGGGAGCTGAAGGGCTACCTGGACTACACCGAGGACCCGATCGTCTCCTCGGACATCGTCAACTGGCCCGCCTCCTGCACCTTCGACTCCTCCCTGACCATGGTCCAGGGCAAGAGCGTCAAGGTCATCGGCTGGTACGACAACGAGTGGGGTTACTCCAACCGTCTTGTCGACCTGACCGTCTTCGTCGGCGGCCAGCTCTGATCCAGGGCCGCTGAGTTCAGGGCCGGTAGGCATCTCGATATGAGCGACAGGGCTCGGTCGGCGCATCCGCTGCGCTGTTCGAGCCCTGTTGGCCTGTCCAGACATCCCAAGGAGTCCAGCAGAGATGAAGACGATCGACGAACTTCTCGCCGAAGGGGTCGGCGGCAAGCGCGTATTCGTCCGCGCCGACCTCAATGTGCCGCTCGACGGCGCCACCATCACCGACGACGGCCGGATCCGGGCCGTCCTGCCGACGGTCGCCCGGCTCGCCGAGGCCGGCGCCCGGGTGATCGTCGCGTCCCACCTGGGCCGCCCCAAGGGCGCCCCGGACCCCGCCTTCTCCCTCGCGCCCGCCGCCGCCCGTCTCGGTGAACTCCTCGGCGGCCCGGCCGGGGATGTGGCGTTCGCGACCGACACGGTCGGCGAGTCCGCCAGGGCCGTGGTCGAGGGCCTCGCCGACGGGCGGGTCGCCGTCATCGAGAACCTCCGCTTCAACCCGGGCGAGACGTCCAAGGACGACGCCGAGCGCGGCGCCTTCGCGGACCAGCTCGCCGAGCTGGCCGATCTCTATGTGGGCGACGGCTTCGGCGCCGTGCACCGCAAGCACGCCTCGGTCTTCGACCTGCCGGCCCGGCTGCCGCACGCCGCGGGCGGGCTGATCGCCACCGAGGTCGCCGTACTGAAGAAGCTCACGGACGACGTCCGGCGGCCGTACGCGGTGGTCCTCGGCGGCGCCAAGGTCTCCGACAAGCTCGGGGTCATCGACCACCTCCTGGAGAAGGCCGACCGCATCCTGATCGGCGGCGGCATGCTCTTCACCTTCCTCAAGGCGCAGGGCCACGAGATCGGCTCCTCGCTGGTCCAGGAGGACCAGATCCCGGCCGTTCAGGAGTATCTGAAGCGAGCCGAGGCGCGCGGGGTGGAGTTCGTGCTCCCCGTGGACGTCCTGGTCGCGGGCGAGTTCCCGGACCTGAAGACCAAGGCGCCCGCGCACCCCGAGACGGTCGCCGCCGACGCCATCCCGGCCGGGAAGATGGGCCTGGACATCGGCCCGGAGACCGGCCGGCTCTACGCCTCGAAGCTCCTCGACGCCGCGACCGTCTTCTGGAACGGCCCCATGGGCGTCTTCGAGCACCCCGACTACGCCGAGGGCACCCGGGCCGTCGCCCAGGCGCTCGTCGACTCCCCGGGCTTCTCCGTGGTCGGCGGCGGCGACTCCGCCGCGGCCGTCCGCATCCTGGGCTTCGACGAGAACGCATTCGGCCATATTTCGACCGGCGGCGGCGCGAGCCTCGAATACCTCGAAGGCAAGACGCTTCCCGGCCTCGCCGCACTGGAGGACTGACCCCCGTATGAGCACCCGTACCCCGCTGATGGCGGGCAACTGGAAGATGAACCTCAACCACCTTGAGGCCATCGCCCATGTCCAGAAGCTCGCCTTCGCCCTGACCGACAAGGACTACGACGCCGTCGAGGTCGCCGTACTGGCGCCCTTCACCGATCTGCGGTCCGTACAGACCCTGGTCGACGGCGACAGGCTCAAGATCAAGTACGGCGCCCAGGACATCTCGGCGCACGACTCCGGCGCGTACACCGGTGAGATCTCGGGCCCGATGCTGGCCAAGCTGAAGTGCACGTATGTGGCCGTGGGCCACTCCGAGCGGCGGCAGTACCACGCCGAGACGGACGAGATCTGCAATGCCAAGGTGAAGGCCGCGTTCAAGCACGGGCTCACCCCGATCCTCTGTGTCGGCGAGGGCCTGGACATCCGCAAGGCCGGTGACCAGGTCTCCTACACGCTGAGCCAGCTCGACGGGGGTCTCAAGGACATCCCGGCCGAGCAGGCCGGGTCCGTGGTGATCGCGTACGAGCCGGTGTGGGCCATCGGCACCGGCGAGGTCGCCACCCCCGAGGACGCCCAGGAGGTCTGCGGGGCGATCCGCGGGCGGCTGGCCGAGCTGTACTCGCAGGAGCTGGCCGACCAGGTCCGTATCCAGTACGGCGGCTCGGTGAAGTCCGGGAATGTCGCGGCGATCATGGCGCAGCCGGATGTGGACGGCGCCCTGGTGGGCGGCGCGGCGCTGGACGCCGACGAGTTCGTCAAGATCGTCAGGTTCCGGGACCAGTAGGTCCGGGGGCCCGCGAGCATTACGAGTATCAGGTCCTGCGACCGGCAAGTATGCCGTGGCACGGATCCGTCGTACCCTTGCGGGGGCCGGACCCGGACGGTGGAACATATCGTCCGGCGGCCCCCGCAGTCCGTCTCAGATCCGGCGGTCCTGACCGTCAGTACCGCCGGTTCTGTCCGTCCGAGAGAGTTGGTCCAGCCGTGGTTATGGGGTTCTCGATCGCCCTCATCGTCTTCAGCCTGCTGATGATGCTGCTCGTGCTGATGCACAAGGGGAAGGGCGGCGGCCTCTCCGACATGTTCGGTGGCGGAATGCAGTCGTCCGTCGGTGGCTCCTCGGTCGCCGAGCGTAACCTCGACCGCATCACCGTGGTTGTCGGTCTGCTGTGGTTCGCGTGCATTGTCGTGCTTGGCCTGCTGCTGAAGCTGGACAGCTGAGCACACGTGCGGTAAAGCGCTGCCGGCGCGGCCTATCATGGGGGTCCGCGCCGGGCGGCAGGGGGTAACTCCCTTCACTGGACGCGCGTTGGGCCTTACGTAGACTGGGGCGCCCGGCAGCGGAGCTGCCTATCGATGCTTTGCGGCACCATCACGCAGGGAGTTACGACCGTGGCAAGTGGCAACGCGATCCGGGGAAGCCGGGTCGGAGCGGGGCCGATGGGTGAGGCCGAGCGTGGCGAGTCCGCGCCCCGCCTGCGCATCTCCTTCTGGTGCTCCAACGGGCACGAGACGCAGCCGAGCTTCGCCAGTGACGCACAGGTTCCGGAGACGTGGGACTGCCCGCGCTGCGGATTCCCGGCCGGTCAGGACCGGGACAATCCACCGGACCCGCCGCGCACCGAGCCGTACAAGACGCACCTCGCCTATGTACGGGAGCGGCGCAGCGACGCGGACGGCGAGGCGATCCTCGCCGAGGCGCTCGCCAAACTGCGCGGCGAGATCTGATCCACACGATCCGGTCCACCGGGATCTGATCCGTACACCGAGATCTGATCCATACGGAGATCTGATCCACTTCATCCGGCCGGACACGCCACACGTGTTCCGGCCGGATCGCTTCTGCCCGTATTGTCCTGCCTTCGTTACGACTCCGATCACATAGGTTGGACAGGCAGCAGGGCACGCACGCAGGCACGAGAAGAAGTGGACCGATGTCCGAGATGAACGCAGCAGGCCGTACCAGGCTCAACCGGACGCCCGAGTGGGACGCGCTCGGCAAGCACCGCGAACAACTGGGGCAGACGAATCTGCGGGAGCTGTTCGCCGCCGACCCGGCGCGCGGCACCGGCTACACCCTGACCGTGGGCGATCTCCACCTCGACTACTCCAAGCACCTGGTCACCGACGAGACGCTGGCACTGCTCCGCGAGCTGGCCGCCGTGACCGGGGTGGCGGAGCTGCGGGACGCGATGTTCCGCGGCGAGAAGATCAACACCACCGAGGACCGCGCGGTACTGCACACCGCGCTGCGCGCCCCGCGCGACGCCGTCATCGAGGTCGACGGCGAGAATGTGGTGCCGGGGGTGCACGCCGTACTCGACAAGATGAGCGCGTTCGCCGACCGGATCAGGTCCGGCGAGTGGACCGGTCACACCGGCCGCCCCATCAAGAACGTGATCAATGTCGGCATCGGCGGCTCCGACCTCGGCCCCGCGATGGCCTACGAGGTGCTGCGGTCCTTCACCGACCGCGATCTGACGGTCCGTTTCGTCTCCAATGTGGACGGCGCCGATCTGCATGAGGCGGTACGGGACCTGGACCCGGCCGAGACGCTGTTCATCATCGCGTCCAAGACCTTCACCACCATCGAGACCATCACCAACGCCACCTCCGCCCGCGACTGGCTGCTCACCGGTCTCGGCGCCGGACAGGACGCCGTCGCCAAGCACTTCGTGGCGCTGTCCACCAATGCCGGCAAGGTCGCCGACTTCGGTATCGACACGGCCAACATGTTCGAGTTCTGGGACTGGGTCGGCGGGCGCTACTCGTACGACTCGGCCATCGGCCTCTCGCTGATGATCGCGATCGGCCCGGACCGGTTCCGGGAGATGCTCGACGGCTTCCACCTCGTCGACGAGCACTTCCGTACCGCGCCGCCGGAGGCCAACGCGCCCCTGCTGATGGGGCTGCTGGGCGTCTGGTACGGATCGTTCTTCGACGCCCAGTCGCACGCCGTCCTGCCGTACAGCCACTACCTGTCGAAGTTCACGGCCTATCTCCAGCAGCTCGACATGGAGTCCAACGGCAAGTCCGTGGACCGCGAGGGGCGGCCGGTCGACTGGCAGACGGGACCGGTGGTCTGGGGCACGCCGGGCACCAACGGGCAGCACGCGTACTACCAGTTGATCCACCAGGGCACCAAGGTCATCCCCGCCGACTTCATCGGCTTCGCCCGCCCGGTCGCCGATCTGCTGCCCGGTCTGGTCGCGCAGCACGATCTGCTGATGGCCAACTTCTTCGCGCAGACCCAGGCGCTGGCGTTCGGCAAGACGCCCGAGGAGGTACGGGCCGAGGGCGTGCCCGAGGAGCTGGTGCCGCACAAGACCTTCCGCGGCAACCACCCGACGACCACGATCCTCGCCGGGGAACTCACCCCGTCCGTCCTGGGCCAGCTCGTCGCGCTGTACGAGCACAAGGTGTTCGTCCAGGGAGCCATTTGGAACATCGACTCCTTCGACCAGTGGGGCGTCGAGCTGGGCAAGGTCCTGGCCAAGCGCATCGAGCCCGTACTGACCGGGGACGCGGCCGGGGACGGTCTGGACGCCTCGACGGCGGCGCTGGTCGCCACGTACCGCACGCTGCGCGGTCGCTGAGCCGATGGTGACGGGGGAGGGGACGCGGCTGCGGCCGCCGAACAACTCGCTGAACGAGCGCGCCATCGGCTGGTGGCGCGTGCAGTGGCTGACGTTCACCGTGGTGGTGGCGGGGATCCTGGCCGTGCTGGGGGCGCTCATCGCCCCCGCCCGCGCGTGGCTGCTGATACCCGCCGCCGTCCTGGCGGTGCTGGGCCTGGCCTGTACGGCGCTGATACCCGTGTGGTGGTTCAGGGTGCACCGCTGGGAGGTGACGGAGGAGGCGGTCTATGTACGGACCGGTTTCTTCTGGCAGGAGTGGCGGATCGCGCCGATGTCGCGGATACAGACCGTGGACACCGTGCGCGGTCCGCTGGAGCAGCTCTTCCGGCTCTCCACGGTGATCGTCACGACCGCGTCGTCCAAGGGCGCGGTACATATCGGGGGGCTCGACCACGAGCTGGCGGCGGAGCTGGCGGAGCGGCTGACGCGGATCACCCAGGCCACTCCGGGGGACGCCACATGAGCGAGCCGGGGGAGATACCGGAGGCGCCCGAGCCGGCAGAGACACCGGGGCCGCCGGAGCCGCCCGAGCCGCCGGAGTCTTCGGAAGACGGGTGGCGGCGGCTCGACCGGCGTACCGTGCTGGTCACCGTCGCGGTCATGACGGGGATCGTCGTCGGCGGCGGCGTACCGACCGGGATAGGGCTGTCGGGTGCCCTGCCGCTCGGCGAGACGTTCGCCTGGCTGCTCGCCGGGGCCGTGCTGCTGATCGGCGGCGCCACGGGCGGGGACTGTGTCCGCTGGCGCCGCACCCGCTACCGCATCGGCCCCGAGCGCGCCGAGCTGCACACCGGGCTCTTCCTGGTCAAGCGCCGCTCACTGGCCCGCGAACGGATACGTACGGTCGATCTCACCGCCAATCTGCTGCTCCGGCTGCTCGGTCTGGTGAAGGTCCGCATCGGGACCGGCGAGCAGACCGGCGGTGAATCCACCCTGGAGCTGGACCCGGTCACCAGGGCCGAGGGCGAGCGGCTCCGTACCGAACTGCTCGGCCGCGCTCCGGGGGCGGCCGATGCTTCCGGCGAAGGCATGCTGGCGGTGCTCGATCCCGCGTGGATCCGCTACGCACCGCTCTCCTTCGTCCCGGTGGCCCTCGGCGGCGCCGGGATCGGCGGGCTGTTCCAGGTCACCGACTGGTTCGGGATCCAGAACCGGGCGATCCACTGGGCGGGCGACCAGTTCCGGGGCATCTCCCCGGTCTGGGCGATCGCGCTGATCCTCGGGCTCGCGGTGGCGACGGGGGTCGCGGGAGTCGTCGCCGCGCTCGCGCTGTGGATCGAGATGTGGTGGAACCACCGGCTGGAGCGGGAGCCCGGCGGCACCCTGCGGGTCCGCCGCGGACTGTTCACCTCCCGCTCGATCTCCATCGAGGAGCGGCGGCTGCGCGGAGTGGAACTGGTCGAGCCGATCGGTGTCCGGCTGGTCGGCGCGGCCCGGGTGGACGCCATCGCCACCGGTCTCGCCCAGGACGACGACGCCAAGGAGATGGACCAGAAGACCCTGCTGCCGGCCGCGCCGCGCGCGGTGGCGGACGCGGTGGCGGCCCGCATACTGCGCGAACCGGCGTCTCCGACGGGTACGGTACGGCTCGTCCCGCACCCCCGGGCAGCGCGGGCGCGGCGGCTGCGCTGGGCCCTCTCCGCCGTACTGCTGCCGCTGGCGGCGGTGGCGGCGCTCGGTCTGCTGCTGACCGATGTCCTGGTCGTCATCGCGGCGGTCGGTGTCGTGGTGCTGCTGCCCCCGGCCGTGCTGATGGCGCTCGACGCGTACCGCGGTCTGGGGCACGGCCTCGGCGGCGCCTATCTGGTGGCCCGCTCGGGCACGGTGCGCCGTACGACGGTGGCCCTCCAGCGCGGCGGAGTCATCGGCTGGACGGTCCGGCAGTCGTACTTCCAGCGCCGTGCGGGTCTGCTGACGGTCACGGCGACCACGGCCGCGGGCGGCGGCGCGTACCACGTGTACGACGCGGCGGAGGGCGAGGGGCTGAGCTTCGCGGCGGAGGCGGTCCCGGGCCTTCTGGAGCCGTTCCTGATACGGGAGAGCGCACCGGAGAAGCTTCCCGAGCCGGGGCGCTGACACGCCGACAGGGCTGACACGCTGACGGGCTGGCAGGCTGACACGTCGAAGGGCTGACACGTCGAAGGTCTGACATGCCGAAGAGCTGACATGCCGAAGGCCCGGCCGCCGCGAGGCGAACCGGGCCTTCACACTGCCTGTCCGACAGCCTGTTTGACGCTCCGTCAGGCCGAGGCCGGCGGATAGAGGTCCCGCGGCAGCGCCGAGGCCGCCGCCGCGTCCAGCAGCCAGAGCGTGCGGCTGCGGCCGTACGCGCCCGCCGCCGGGGCCTGGATCTCCCCCGCGCCCGACAGCGCGATCTCCGCCGCCTTCGCCTTGTCCTCGCCCGCCGCGAGCAGCCAGACCTCATGGGCCGCGCGGATCGCGGGCAGCGTGAGCGAGATACGGGTCGGCGGCGGCTTGGGAGCGCCGTGCACGGCGACCACCGTGCGCTCGGTCTCCCGTACGCCCGGCAGCTCCGGGAAGAGCGACGCCACATGGGTGTCGGGGCCGACCCCCAGCATCAGTACGTCGAAGGTCGGCACCGGACCGTGGTCCTCCGGCCGCGACGCGGCGGCGAGTTCCGTGGCGTACGCGGCGGCCGCGGCCTCCACATCACTGCCGTAAGGCCCGTCCGAGGCCGGCATCGGATGCACCCGCGAGGGGTCCAGCGGCACCGAACCGAGCAGTGCCTCCCGCGCCTGGGTGCAGTTGCGCTCCGGGTCGCCCTCCGGCAGGAAGCGCTCGTCGCCCCACCACAGGTCGAGCCGCGACCAGTCGACCGCGTCCCGGGCGGGCGCCGCCGACAGCGCGGCCAGCAGCCCGTTGCCGTTGCGCCCGCCGGTCAGGACCACCGAGGCGGAGCCCCGGGCGGCCTGGGCGTCCACGATCTTGGTGATCAGCCGGGCCGCCGCGGCCTGGGCCATCAGCTCCTTGTCACGGTGGACGACCAGTTGCGGAGTGCTCACGAGGACGAGGCCTTCCCGGTCGCCTTCTTCGTCTCGGTCGCCGTCGCCGTACCCCCACCGCCATGGGAGACAGCGGCGGTGGCCGACGCGCCGTTGCTGTCGCCCAGCCGGTGCACGCCGAACCGCAGCGCCGACGCGTAGATGTCGTCCGGGTCCAGCCGGCGCAGCTCCTCCGCGATCAGCTCGGAGGTCTCGCGCCGCTTCAGCGCCACCGCGCGGTCCGGCTGCCCCTCGACCGAGAGGGTCGCCAGCGAGCCGTCAGCCCGGTGCAGATTGATCGGACCGCAGTCGGTCTCCATCCGTACGGCGGTGAGCCCGGGCCCGGCGGAGACGGCGCGCTTCACCGGTACGTCCAGCCGGTTCGCGAGCCACATGGCCAGCAGCTCACAGCTCGGGTTGTGGCGCTCGCCCTCCACCTCCACCGAGGTGACCGCGCACTCCACCTGGTCCAGCGCCGCCGCCAGCATCGAGCGCCAGGGCGTGATCCGGGTCCAGGCCAGATCCGTGTCGCCGGGGGTGTACGCCTCGGCGCGCACCGTCAGCTCCTCGGTCGGGTTCTCCGCCGCGTGCGTGTCGGTCACCCGGCGCTGCGCCAGCCTGCCCAGCGCGTCCTTGGCCGGGTTGGCCGGCGCGTTCACCGGCCACCACACCACGACCGGGGCGTCGGGCAGCAGCAGCGGCAGCACCACCGACTGGGCGTGGTCCACGACATCGCCGTACAGCCGCAGCACGACCGTCTCGCCGGTGCCCGCGTCCGCGCCGACCCGGACCTCGGCGTCCAGCCGCGCCTTGGACCGGTCGCGCGCCGAGCGCGAGATCCGCTTGACGACGACCAGCTTGCGCGACGGGTGCTCGCGGGACGCCTCGTCGGCGGCCCTGAGCGCGTCGTACTGGTTCTCCTCGTCGGTGACGATGACCAGCGTGAGGACCATGCCGACCGCGGGGGTGCCGATCGCCCTGCGCCCCTGCACCAGTGCCTTGTTGATCTTGCTGGACTTGGTGTCCGTAAGGTCGATCTTCATGGCCGGCGCCAGCTCCGTCCGTCTCGTGCGAGCATCTCGTCCGCCTCGACCGGACCCCAGGTCCCGGACTCGTACTGCGCGGGCTTGCCGTGCTTCTCCCAGTACTCCTCGATCGGGTCGAGGATCTTCCAGGACAGCTCGACCTCCTCCAGCCGCGGGAAGAGGTTCGAGTCGCCGAGCAGCACATCGAGGATGAGCCGCTCGTACGCCTCGGGGCTGGACTCCGTGAAGGACTCGCCGTACGCGAAGTCCATGGAGACGTCGCGGACCTCCATCGAGGTGCCGGGCACCTTGGAGCCGAACCGCATCGTCACGCCCTCGTCCGGCTGCACCCGGATGACCAGGGCGTTCTGCCCAAGCTCCTGGGTGGAGGTGTGGTCGAAGGGGGAGTGCGGCGCGCGCTGGAAGACCAGCGCGATCTCGGTGACCCGGCGGCCCAGCCGCTTTCCGGTACGGAGATAGAACGGCACGCCGGCCCAGCGGCGGTTGTCGATCTCCAGCTTCACCGCGGCATAGGTGTCCGTCTTTGACTTGCTGTCGATGCCGTCTTCCTGGAGATAGCCGACGGCCTTCTCGCCGCCCTGCCAGCCCGCCGCGTACTGGCCGCGCACGGTGCCCTCGCCCAGGTCCCTGGGCAGCCGGACGGCGCCCAGCACCTTGGTCTTCTCCGCGACCAGCGCGTCCGCGTCGAAGGAGGCCGGCTCCTCCATGGCGGTCAGCGCGAGCAACTGGAGGAGGTGGTTCTGGATGACGTCGCGGGCGGCGCCGATGCCGTCGTAGTAGCCGGCCCGGCCGCCGATACCGATGTCCTCGGCCATGGTGATCTGCACATGGTCGACGTACGACCGGTTCCAGATCGGCTCGAAGAGGGTGTTGGCGAACCGCAGCGCCAGGATGTTCTGGACGGTCTCCTTGCCCAGATAGTGGTCGATCCGGAAGACCTCGTGGGACGGGAAGACCTCGTGGACGACCTTGTTCAGCTCCTTCGCGGAGGCCAGGTCGTGGCCGAAGGGCTTCTCGATGACCGCGCGGCGCCAGGAGCCGTCCTTCTGGTCCGCGAGCCCGTGCTTCTTCAGCTGCTGCACGACCTGCGGGAAGAACTTGGGCGGTACGGAGAGATAGAACGCGAAGTTGCCGCCGGTGCCCTGCGACTTGTCGAGATCCGCGATCGTCGCCCGCAGGTTCTCGAACGCGTCGTCGTCGCCGAAGTCGCCCTGGACGAAGCGCATCCCCTGGATGAGCTGCTGCCAGACCTCCTCGCGGAACGGCGTACGGGCGTGCTGTTTGACGGCGTCGTGCACCTCCTGCGCGAAGTCCTCGTCCTTCCACTCGCGGCGCGCGAAGCCGACGAGCGAGAAGCCCGGCGGAAGCAGACCGCGGTTGGCCAGGTCATAGATGGCAGGCATCAGCTTTTTGCGGGACAAATCGCCCGTGACACCGAAGATGACCAGGCCCGACGGCCCCGCGATACGCGGGAGCCGTCGGTCCGCGGCGTCACGGAGCGGATTCGCTCCGTGGGTTGCGGTCAAGGGGATCAGCCCTCCGAAGGGGCGAGGCGCTTCAGCTCCGCCTCGGTCGACTTGAGCAGGTCGTTCCAGGCCACCGCGAACTTCTCGACGCCCTCGTCCTCCAGTACCTGGACGACGTCGTCGTACGAGACGCCCAGCGCGGCCACGGCCGCCAGGTCCGCGCGCGCCTGGTCGTACGTACCGCGCACGGTGTCGCCGGTGATGGCGCCGTGGTCGGCGGTGGCGTCGAGCGTGGCCTCCGGCATGGTGTTCACCGTGCCCGGGGCGACCAGGTCGTCGACGTACAGGGTGTCCTTGTACGCCGGGTCCTTCACGCCGGTCGAGGCCCAGAGCGGACGCTGCTTGTTGGCCTGCGCCCGGTCCAGCGCCGCCCAGCGGTCGGAGCTGAAGACCTCTTCGTACGCCTCGTACGCCAGCCGCGCGTTGGCCACGGCCGCCTTGCCGCGGGCCGCCTTGGCCTCCGGCGTGCCCAGCGCGTCGAGCCGCTTGTCGATCTCCGTGTCCACCCGGGACACGAAGAAGGACGCCACCGAGTGGATCTTGGAGAGGTCGAGGCCGGCGGCCCTGGCCTTCTCCAGACCCGCGAGATAGGCGTCCATGACCTCGCGGTAGCGCTCCAGCGAGAAGATCAGCGTGACATTGACGCTGATGCCCCGGCCGATGGTCTCGGTGATGGCGGGGAGACCGGCCCGGGTCGCCGGGATCTTGATCAGGGTGTTGGGGCGGTCCACCAGCCAGGCGAGCTGCTTGGCCTCGGCGATGGTCGCCACGGTGTTGTGCGCCAGGCGCGGGTCGACCTCGATGGAGACCCGGCCGTCCTGGCCCTGCGTCGTGTCGAAGACCGGACGCAGGATGTCCGCGGCGTCCCGTACGTCCGCCGTGGTGATCATGCGGACGGCCTCGTCGACGGTCACCTTGCGGGCCGCGAGATCCGCGAGCTGGCCGTCGTAGCCGTGCCCCTGCGAGATCGCCTTCTGGAAGATGGACGGATTGGTGGTGACGCCCACCACGTGCTGCTGGTCGATCAGTTCGGCGAGATTGCCGGACGTGATACGGGTACGCGACAGGTCGTCGAGCCAGATCGCGACGCCTTCGTCGGAAAGGCGCTTGAGTGCGTCTGTCATGAGAGTTGCATCTCCTACAGTTCGTATACGGGCGTCAGCGCGCTGACGCCGCAAGAGATTCCCGGGCTGCGGCGGCCACCGCGTCCGCGGTGAAGCCGAACTCACGGAAGAGGACCTTGCCGTCCGCCGAAGCGCCGAAGTGCTCCAGCGACACAATGCGGCCGGCGTCACCCACGTACCGGTGCCAGGTCAGTCCGATACCGGCCTCGACCGCCACCCGCGCTGTCACGGAAGGCGGCAGAACGCTGTCCTTGTACGTCTGGTCCTGCTCGTCGAACCACTCGACGGACGGCATGGAGACCACCCGCGCCCGGACGCCCTCGGCCTGGAGCTGCTCGCGCGCCGCCACGGCGAGCTGCACCTCGGAGCCCGTCCCGATCAGTACGACCTCGGGGTCGCCGCCCTCGGCGTCGAAGAGGACATAACCGCCCCTGGCCGCCTCGTCGTTGGCGTCGTACGTCGGCACGCCCTGGCGGGTGAGCGCCAGACCGTGCGGAGCGCCCTTCGAATGGCGGCGGAGGATCTCGCGCCAGGCGACCGCCGTCTCGTTGGCGTCGGCCGGGCGCACGATGTTCAGCCCCGGGATGGCGCGCAGCGCGGAGAGGTGCTCGACCGGCTGGTGCGTCGGACCGTCCTCGCCGAGCCCGATCGAGTCATGCGTCCAGACATAGGTGACAGGTACCCGCATCAGCGCCGCGAGCCGCACGGCCGGGCGCATGTAGTCCGAGAACACCAGGAAAGTGCCGCCGTAGATACGGGTGTTGCCGTGCAGCGCGATGCCGTTCATCGTCGAGCCCATGGCGTGCTCGCGGATGCCGTAGTGGACCGTGCGGCCGTACGGGTCGGCCCCCGGCAGCGGGTTGCCGGCCGGGAGGAACGAAGAGGTCTTGTCGATGGTGGTGTTGTTCGAGCCCGCCAGGTCGGCGGAGCCGCCCCACAGCTCGGGAATGACCTCGCCGAGCGCCTGGAGCACCTTGCCGGACGCGGCGCGTGTCGCCAGGGACTTGCCGGGCTCGAAGGCGGGGAGCTTGTCCTCCCAGCCCTCGGGGAGTTCACCGGCCCTGATCCGGTCGAACAGCGCCGCGCGCTCCGGCTGGGCGGTGCGCCACGCGGCGAAGGTCTTCTCCCACTCGCCGCGGACCTCACGGCCGCGGTCGAGCGCCTCACGGGTGTGCGCGAGCACCTCCTCGGAGACGTCGAAGGACTTCTCCGGGTCGAAGCCCAGGACCTTCTTGGTCGCCGCGACCTCCGCGTCGCCGAGCGCCGAGCCGTGCGCGGCCTCGGTGTTCTGCGCGTGCGGGGCGGGCCAGGCGATGATCGAGCGGGCCGCGATGAAGGACGGGCGCTCGGTCTCGGCCTGCGCCGCCTTCAGTGCCTCGTACAGACCGGCCGGGTCGAGGTCGCCGTTGGGAAGCTGCTCGACGCGCTGGACGTGCCAGCCGTACGCCTCGTACCGCTTGAGGGTGTCCTCGGAGACCGCGGTCTCCGTGTCGCCCTCGATCGAGATGTGGTTGTCGTCCCAGAGCAGCACCAGATTGCCCAGCTTCTGGTGGCCGGCCAGCGACGACGCCTCGGCCGAGATGCCCTCCTGGAGACAGCCGTCACCGGCGATCACCCAGATGGTGTGGTCGAACGGAGAGGTGCCGGGCGCCGCGTCCGGGTCGTACAGACCGCGCTCGTACCGCGCCGCCATCGCCATGCCCACGCCGTTCGCGACACCCTGGCCGAGCGGTCCCGTGGTGGTCTCGACACCGACGGTGTGGCCGTACTCCGGGTGGCCCGGGGTCTTCGAGCCCCAGGTGCGGAACGACTCCAGGTCTTCCAGCTCCAGGCCGTAACCCGCCAGATAGAGCTGGATGTAGAGCGTCAGGCTGGAGTGGCCGGCCGAGAGGATGAACCGGTCACGTCCGGTCCACTGAGCGTCGGCGGGGTCGTGCCGCATGAGCTTCTGGAACAGCACATACGCGGCGGGGGCCAGGCTCATGGCCGTACCGGGATGGCCGTTGCCGACCTTCTGTACGGCATCCATGGCCAGGACGCGAACGGTATCGACCGCCCGGCTGTCCACATCGGTCCACTCGAGGTCTGTGGTGGTCGGCTTGGTGCTCACCCTGAGTCAGGGCTCCTCTCCACATGTCCAGTCCCGGTGTCTGAGGGCGCACCAGGCTTCGCAGCCGAGCCTACCCTCGTACCCCCATCCAACTTTTCCCCTTCGTAACCAGGGTGCGGCGGGGACATGGACTTCGCCTGCCGGTGGGGTAGGGGGACGTCCCGGCACGGCGCGCGGGAGGTCCCGGCCGTGGTTCACGGCTGCTTCCTGGGGGCTCCGTACGACCCACCCCCGCGCGGAATCGGTGTCTGGGCAACGTCTACAGTGGCGTGGTACGCGCAAGTCTTTACCGGGGCTTCACGTCCGGAGCTTGCTGGGATTTCTCTGTCAGGGGTGTGCGTGACGGCCGTCGAGTCCCGACCCGCTGGGGTCGTCCCGACTCCGAGCCCGGGGGGCCATCGGCCGTTCGGGGCCCGTGTCAAAGCGTTCGTGATGCTGACCAAGCCGCGGATCATCGAGCTGCTGCTCATCACGACCGTTCCGGTGATGTTCCTGGCCGCCGGCACCGTGCCGGATCTGTGGCTGGTGGTCACCACCTGTATCGGCGGCTATCTCTCGGCCGGCGGCGCCAACGCGCTGAACATGTACATCGACCGTGACATCGACGCGCTGATGGACCGTACGTCCCAGCGCCCCCTGGTCACCGGGATGGTGTCGCCGCGCGAGGGACTGGTCTTCGGCCTGACGCTGACCGTCGTCTCGACGCTCTGGTTCGGATTCCTGGTCAACTGGCTGTCCGCGGCGCTGTCGCTGGGTGCGCTCCTTTTCTACGTCGTCGTCTACACGATGATCCTCAAGCGGCGTACCGCGCAGAACATCGTCTGGGGCGGAATCGCCGGGTGCATGCCCGTGCTGATCGGCTGGTCCGCGGTCACCGACTCGGTGTCCTGGGCTGCTCTCATCCTCTTCCTTGTCATCTTCTTCTGGACGCCGCCGCACTACTGGCCGCTGTCGATGAAGGTGAAGGAGGACTACGCGCGCGCGGGCGTGCCCATGCTTCCGGTCGTCGCGTCCAACCGTGTGGTGGCGCGGCAGATCGTCCTCTACAGCTGGGTGATGGTCGTTGTCTCGCTGCTGCTGACCCCGCTCGGGTACACCGGCTGGTTCTACACGGCGGTGGCGGTGGCGGCGGGCGGCTGGTGGCTCTGGGAGGCGCACGCGCTGCAGTCGCGCGCCCGGGCCGGGGAGACCGGCGGCAAGCTGAAGGAGATGCGGCTGTTCCACTGGTCGATCACCTATGTGTCACTGCTGTTCGTGGCGGTGGCGGTGGATCCCTTCCTGCGGTAGTTCTCCGTACGACCTGCCTGGCGGGCGGTTCAGTGCTGGCGGGTGAGGGCTCGCGCGTGACGGTGGACTCCCCCGCGGCCCGTCGCGGACTGTCGTT
>NZ_JBHVGV010000004.1:0-261220 GCF_042800555.1 Streptomyces sp. NPDC057617
CGTCGTCGCCTTGGTAGGCCATCACCCCACCAACAAGCTGATAGGCCGCGGGCTCATCCTTCACCGCCGGAGCTTTCAACCCTCCCCCATGCAGGAGAAAGTGTTATCCGGTATTAGACCCCGTTTCCAGGGCTTGTCCCAGAGTGAAGGGCAGATTGCCCACGTGTTACTCACCCGTTCGCCACTAATCCACCCCGAAAGGCTTCATCGTTCGACTTGCATGTGTTAAGCACGCCGCCAGCGTTCGTCCTGAGCCAGGATCAAACTCTCCGTGAATGTGCACCGGTAATCCGGTATCACACACGAGAGCGGAACAGTACGGGAGGAATAATCCCGACTGTTCACAGCGTCCTCGCTGTGTTTTCTTCAAAGGAACCTCAACCTGCCGGAACAGTGTCCGACCGGTCGGGGTATCAACATATCTGGCGTTGACTTTTGGCACGCTGTTGAGTTCTCAAGGAACGGACGCTTCCTTTGTACTCACCCTCTCGGGCTTTCCTCCGGGCTTTTCCCTCCGGTCTTGCGTTCCTGACTCTATCAGATCCTTTCGGGCCTGATTCCCGGTCAGCGGGGCTTGTCTTCCCGGCCCTTCGGCCGTTCCGACGTTTCAAACTCTAGCGGTATCCAGGGCCTCGGCACCAATCGGGGCCGCGTTCCTTCGAACACCGGATTCCACATTCCGCGAGAACGCACGCAAAACAATGCGACCGGTCGCCGCACGTTTGTAGTGAATCCTGCGAAATACCGTCCGGGGACCGACTTGCGCCGGTACTCACGTCGGACAGCCCGGAGAACATTACGGATCCATGTTTGGCATGTCAACTTCGTGCGTCGAGCCGCTAGTCTGGAGGCATGACAGCGCATGCACACGTCCTTCAGTGGTGGCCCGCCTGACGGCGGCCGCCCGACATGTATGCGCTCAACGGCCGCCGCTCCGGCGGCCGTTTGTGTTTCTCCCCCTCCGGGAGTCCGGCCGCTGGGCGCGGTGGCTCCGATTCAGGAGGGTGAAGAGAGATGACGCGGGTCTTCAGCGGGATCAAGCCGACCGGGCATCTGACGCTGGGCAACTACCTCGGGGCCGTACGGCGGTGGGCCGAGGTGGAGCAGTACGAGACCGAGGCGCTGTTCTGTGTGGTGGATCTGCATGCGCTGACCGTCGAACACGATCCGGCCCGGGTACGCAGACTCAGTCGTCAGGCCGCCAGTCTGCTGCTGGCGGCCGGGCTCGATCCGGCGCTGTGCACCGTATTCGTACAGAGCCATGTGGATGAGCACACGCGGCTCTCGTATCTGCTGGAGTGCACGGCCACCGACGGGGAGCTGCGGCGCATGATCCAGTACAAGGAGAAGAGCGCGCGGGCGCGGGTGTCGGGGGACGGGGTGCGGTTCTCGCTGCTGTCGTATCCGGTGCTGATGGCCGCGGACATCCTCGCGTACCGGGCCGACGAGGTGCCGGTCGGTGACGATCAGACCCAGCATGTGGAGCTGACCCGCGATCTCGCGGTGCGGTTCAACCAGCGGTACGGGCACACCTTCACCGTGCCGAAGGCGACCCGGCCGCCGGTGGCCGCGCGGGTGATGGACCTTCAGGACCCGCTGTCGAAGATGGGGAAGTCCCATGAGGCCGGCGCCGGGATCGTCTATCTGCTGGACGACGCCGATGTGGTGCGGAAGAAGATCATGCGGGCCGTCACGGACAGCGGGCGGGAGGTCGCGTACGACCGGGAGGACCGGCCGGGGGTGGCGAATCTGCTGGAGATTCTGGCGGCCTGCGAGAACGGGGACCCGGGCGAGCTGGCCGGTGCGTACGAGTCGTACGGCGCGCTCAAGAAGGACACCGCGGAGGCGGTGGTCGAGTTGCTGCGGCCGTTGCGGAAGCGGCACGCGGCGCTGGCGGCGGATCCCGGTTATGTGGACGGCGTGCTGAGGGAGGGGGCTGAGCGGGCCAGGGGGATGGCGCGGCCGGTGGTCGACTCGGCGTATCGCGCGATGGGGCTGCTCCCGGTCGGCTGAACCGTAACCGTATGGGCGCCGCCGGGCCCGCGTACCCCGGCGCCCGCGTGACGCCGCCGGTCAGTCGGCCCGCGGCGGCTCAGCCGGTGCCGGACGTCTGCCGACTCAGCCGGTGCCGGTGGCCAGGGCTCGGCTGCGGTCGCGGGCCGCTTCGATGGCGGCGATGAGGGCTGCTCGTACCCCGTGGTTCTCCAGCTCCCGGATGGCGTTGATGGTGGTGCCCGCCGGGGAGGTGACGGCCTCGCGGAGCTTGACCGGGTGCTCACCGCTGTCGCGCAGCATGATGGCGGCGCCCAGGGCGGACTGGACGATCAGCTCATGGGCCTGGGCGCGGGGCAGGCCGAGGAGGATGCCGGCGTCGGTCATGGCCTCGACGAGGAAGTAGAAGTACGCCGGGCCCGAGCCGGAGAGGGCGGTGGCGGCGTCCTGCTGGGACTCGGGGACGCGGAGGGTCTTGCCGACGCCGCCGAAGATCTCCTCGGCGTGGGCGAGATGGGTGGCGAGGGCATGGCTGCCGGCGGAGATGACGGACATGCCCTCGTCGACCAGGACGGGGGTGTTGGGCATGACCCGTACGACCGGGGTGCCGTTGGCCAGCCGCTCTTCGATGAACGACGTGGGGATGCCGGCGGCGGCGCTGATGATCAGGCGGTCGGCGGTGACATGGGGGGCCAGCTCGTCGAGGAGCCTGCCCATGTCCTGGGGCTTGACGGCGAGGATGAGGATGTCGGCGCGCTTGGCGGCGTCGGCGTTGGTGACGATCTCCACGCCGTACCGGCTGCGGATCTCCTCCGCGCGCTCGGTGCGGCGGGTGGTGGCCAGCAGGTCGGCGGGGCGCCATCCGGCCCTGATCATGCCGCTGAGCAGGGCCTCGCCGATCTTTCCGGTGCCGAGGACTGCGACTGTCTGGGGCATTGCGGGGTCACCTCGCCGGTGGGAATGAGTACATCTGTCGTTCGCGTCCCATCCTCGCACCGGGGTCGGACAGCGGGGGTGCGGTGTCCGAGGGGCGGTACGGCGTGGCGGTGCGCGGCCCGCGCCGGGCGCGCTCTATGCCGTACGGCGACGGAGGGTCGCCGCGCCCAGGGCCAGGACGAGTACGGCGCAGCCCGCGACGATCAGGGTGTCGCGCACGAAGTCGCCGGTGATGTCGGGGTGGCGCAGGACCTCGTTCATGCCGTCGACGGCGTACGACATGGGCAGGACGTCCGAGATCGCCTCAAGGACGGGCTGCATGGCCGGGCGCGGGGTGAACAGGCCGCAGAGGAGAAGCTGCGGAAAGATCACCGCGGGCATGAACTGGACCGCCTGGAACTCGGAGGCGGCGAAGGCGGAGACGAAGAGGCCGAGAGCCGTGCCGAGCAGGGCGTCGAGCAGCGCGACGAGCAGCAGGAGCCAGGCCGATCCGACGACCTCCAGACCGAGGGCCCAGACGGCGAGGCCGGTGGCGAGGGCGGACTGGACGATGGCGAGGAGGCCGAAGGCCAGGGCGTATCCGGCGATCAGGTCGACCTTGCCGAGGGGCATGGCGAGCAGACGTTCGAGCGTGCCGGAGGTGCGTTCGCGCAGGGTGGCGATCGAGGTGACCAGGAACATCGTGATCAGCGGGAAGATGCCGAGGAGCGAGGCACCGATGGCGTCGAAGGTGCGTGGGCTGCCGTCGAAGACGTACCGGAGCAGGAAGAGCATCACGCACGGGACGAGGATCATCAGGGCGATCGAGCGCGGGTCGTGGCGGAGCTGGCGGAGTACGCGGGCGGCGGTGGCGAGAGTGCGGGCCGCGGAGACGGGAGCGGGCGCGGGCGCGGCGGTGGCCGTGGCCGACGGCGCGGCCGGGGTCCTGGTGTTCATCGGGCGCTCTCCTGGAGTGCGTTGGCCTGGTCGACGAGGTGGAGGAAGGCCGCTTCGACGGTCTCGGAGCCGGTACGGGCGCGCAGGGCGTCCGGGGTGTCGTCGGCGAGGATCCCGCCGTCGCGCATGAGCAGGAGCCGGTGGCAGCGTTCGGCCTCGTCCATGACATGGGAGGAGACGAGGATCGTGGCGGCGCGCTCGGCGGCGATGCGGTGGAAGAGGTCCCACAGGTCGCGGCGGAGTACGGGGTCGAGGCCGACGGTCGGTTCGTCGAGGACGAGGAGTTCGGGGGTGCCGAGGAGGGCGACGGCGAGGGAAACCCGGCTGCGCTGACCGCCGGAGAGCCGGCCGGCGAGCGCGTCGGCGTGGGAGGCGAGGTCGACGTCGGTGATGGCGCGGGTGACGGTTTCGGCGCGGGCGTCGCGGCGGGCGCGGCCGGGGTCGAGTACGGCGGCGAAGTAGTCGAGGTTCTGACGGACCGTCAAGTCGTCGTAGACGGAGGGCGCCTGGGTGACATAGCCGATCCGGGCGCGGAGCGCGGCGTCGCCGGCGGGCCGGCCGAGGACATCGAGGGTGCCGGTGACCTTGGCCTGGGTGCCGACGACGGCGCGCATCAGGGTGGACTTGCCGCAGCCGGAGGGGCCGAGCAGGCCGGTGATCTGGCCGGGCGGTACGGAGAAGTCGAGGCCGCGGAGGACGGTGCGGTCGCCTCGTAGGACGGTGAGGCCGTGCGCACGGATGGCGGCGGCCCCGATGGAATTCATCATGTGATGAATAATCGGGGTCGCTGGGCGGCGACGTCAAGCGGCGGGGACGGGCTGCTGTCTGTCGGCTGGGGCTTTGGGCTGGGGCTTTGGGTTCGGGCTTTGGGCTCGGGCTTTGGGCTCGGGCTTTGGGCCGCGGACGTCCGCTGCGAACGTCCGCTGGGGACGTCCTAGAAGCGGCGAGCGACGATCAGTTCCACGGCGTATGCCTCCTCGACGAGGCCGTCGGGGAAGACCCTGAGCAGTTCGGCGCGCTCGTCGGCGAGGAAGCGGGCCGTACGGTCCTCGCCGAGCATCCGGAAGACCGAGTGGGTGGCGAGGTTGTCTAGGTGCGTGTCGAGGGTGACCCGCCGGGTCCAGGGCAGCCGGCGCTCCGCGAAGCGCAGCCCGTCCGGCAGATGGCGGTCGGGGCGGGCGGTGCCGTGGGCACCATGGGCGCCGTCGTGGGCGTGGCGGCGGATACGTTCGTCCTGGGCGGCGATCCAGGGCACTTCGGCGTCCGAGATGTTCCACCAGAGGGCGAGCGCGCCGCCCGGCGCGAGGACGCGCAGGGCCTCGGGGAGGGAGCGGTCCCGGTCGGTCCAGTGCCAGGACTGGGCGTACGTGATGAGGTCGGCGGAGCCGTCGGCGAGGGGCAGGGCGTCGCCGGAGCCCCGGACGAGCGGGACGTCGGGGAGGGCGCGGTGGAGCCGGGCAGCCATGCCGGGGCCGGGCTCCACGGCGACGACCCTGGCGCCGCGTTCGCGCAGGAGACGGGTGGCGATCCCCGTACCGGCGCCCACGTCGACGACGCGGGAGCCGTGGAGGGGGCGGGCGGTGAGGGCTTCGACGGCGTCGAAGAGGGCGGGCGGGTAGCTGGGGCGGGAGTTGTCGTACTGGTCGGCGACGGCGTCGAAGGAGAGGGCGCGATTGGTCATGCGTCCATCCTGACGACGCGGGGCGTCGGGGCGGGGGCGTGGTGGTTCGCCGGGGCCGGCCGGCTGCCGGTTTGTCCTCAATCGCCGGACGGGCTTGATTTGTCCGGGCGAACGGGCTTGGCGCAGTTGCCGGACGGGCTTGGCTCAGCCGCCGGACCGGCTTGGATCAATCGTTGGACGGGCTTGGCTTGGGCGCGCGGGACTTTTCGTACTCTCGGCGGCGTAGTGACTCGCCCGGGGCCTCCTTCAGGGAGCGGAGGAAGTAGGCCGTCAGGGAGCCGATGAAGCCGATCGTCATCGCGCCGCGCAGGGATTCGTCGCGGTCGGGGTCGGACGGGCGGCGGAGGTAGCCGTCCCAGGTGCGGCGGAAGGCGATCGCGCCGCACACTCCGAACATCACCACGACCAGCCAGCGCAAAAAGCCGCCCACCTTCGCGGACTCCAGTCCCTCGTACGCGAAGCGGAGGACGAGGCAGGCGGCGACGGTGGCGGCGAGCGAGCCGAAGGAGACCGCTATACGCCGTGCCGGGTAACCGCGGTCGTGGGCGAGCCAGCTCGTACCGAAGAAACGGATCGCCTCGGGCTCGGGGCCACCGCGGCCACGGCCGCCGTCATCGGCGTCCACGGCCGCGACGGCCCCGGCGTGTCCCTGCTGCTCGCGCGGTTCTCGCTGTGCGCGCTGTTCGTACTGCTTGTGCTGCTCGCGCTGTTCGGAGTGATCGCTCACGGGCCGATTATCCCCGTGCTATTCCCGTGCGCGATTCACCCCGGCGTGAGCATCGGTAACGGAAGGGGCATCAGGTGCAGCGGACGGTGATATAGCCGTCGCTGCCCGTGTGCACATAAGCGTCCGACACATACTGGCCGTTGGCGATGTTGTCCCAGATGTTGGTGGTGCCGTAAGGACCGGTTACCCATTCCCCCGGCTTCTGGCAGTTGATCGGGACGCTCGCGCCATAGGCGAGCACCCTCACGAGCTGGTAGTTCGTACCCGGGCCGCTGCGCACATTCACCCGATAGCCCGGCGCGATCGGATAGCGTGTGGCACCGGTCGACTGCACCGCCGCCTGCGCTTCCACCTCCGCGACATTCTCCGCCGCGTTCTCAACCTCTTCGACTGCCATTCGGTCCTCCCCCATTGAAGGTGCACAATCTGCTCGGCAGGCTAGCAACCGATGGCTGGATCGCACGCATCATCGACTAGGCTCCGTGCGTCGCGCTCGCGCACGAATACACGGGGGTGGGCGATGCCACCACTGCGCCATACCGGGTCGGCCCCGGAAGCGGAACGTCCGGAATACGCCGGTCACTACCTGCTCGAAGCTGCCCTGGGATCGGGCGGCATGGGGGTGGTCCATCTCGCCACCTCCGCTTCCGGGTTGCGGCTCGCCGTCAAGGTCATCCACACCAACCACGCTTCGGATCCGGAGTTCAGAGCCCGGTTCCGCCAGGAGGTCGCCGCCGCGCGCAGAGTGAGCGGGGCGTTCACCGCGCCCGTCGTGGACGCGGATCCGGAGGCGGAACGGCCCTGGATGGCAACGCTGTTCATCGACGGGCCGACGCTTTCCGAGCGGGTGAAGCGGAACGGGCCGATGAACGCCACGGAATTGTTCCGGCTCGGCGCCGGACTCGCCGAAGGTCTGCGGGACATCCACCGGGCCGGAGTGGTGCACCGCGATCTCAAACCGAGCAATGTCCTATTGGCGCCGGACGGCCCCAAGGTCATCGACTTCGGTATCTCGCGCCCTACGGACAGTGATCTGCGGACGGAGACGGGCAAGCTGATCGGCACTCCGCCGTTCATGGCGCCCGAGCAGTTCCAGCGGCCGCGTGAAGTCGGGCCCGCCGCCGATGTGTTCGCGATGGGCGCGGTGCTCGTTCACGCGGCGACCGGGCGCGGGCCCTTCGACTCGGACAGCCCGTACATCGTGGCGTATCAAGTCGTCCACAACGAGCCGGACTTGGCGGGGGTTCCGGCGAGCCTGCTGCCCCTGGTCAGCCGGTGTCTGGCGAAGGATCCGGCGGAACGGCCCACGCCGGACGAACTGATGTCCGCGCTGCGGGCGCCGGCGCACGACACCGGGGAGATACGGGGCGTACGGCCGCTCGTACCGGCGCCGCGGCGAGGGCCCGGGCCGGCCGGCGGCGAGGATCCGGACTCCACGCACCACTCCGGGCCGGACGCCGTCGGGGGTGACGAGTCCGGGTCTCTTACGACGCGGCTCAGGGCGGGACGGACCGCGACGGCCGACGCGGCCTCGGCCGCGTCGGCGACCCCAGCCGACAAGGACGCTTCGGACACTCCGGCTGCGCCGGGTGCCCCGGAGCGCTCCGCCGACCCGATCCCCAACCGTCGCTTCCCGCACGCCCGTTGGCTCGCGGCCGGGGTGGCGGTGGTGGCACTGGTCGTGGCCGGTTTCATCGGGGTACAGGGCGCGGGCGACGACACCGCGCCCTCGGCACCGCGCACGGACCGGGTCGACGAGGCGTCCCGCCCCTGGACCGCCCTGCTGGGCACCGGCAAGGGCGCGAACCGTATGCCCGTCTGCTCCGCCGGGGGCGCCGCTGTCTACTGCACGGCCCCCGGCCTCAAGGCCGCCCGGCTCGGCGCCACGGACGGCAGAATCGATTGGTCGGTGAAGGACGGCCGCGCCACGACCGACGCCGACGCGGGCGCGGCTCCCGTCCTCTCCGGCGGTCTGCTGCATGTCATCACACCCGGCGGCGGCCGACTGGAGGCGCTGGACCCGGACTCGGGTGACAGGCGCTGGGACGTCGACGTCTCCTCGTACGCCACGGTCCGGCACACCGCCGACGCCGTGCTGCTCGTCTCGTACGACGGGCTGGTACGGGCGCTGGACAGCTCGACCGGCGCCGAGCGCTGGGAGGCGCGGCGCGGCGGGACCGGTTCGGTGTGGACGGCGGGGAGCGGCGCCGAGGGCCCGCTGTTCGCCGTGACGCCGTCGCCGGACGGGACGGCCACCGAGGTGAGTGCCGTCGATCCGGCGGACGGGGCGCCGCTGTGGGAGGAGCGGCTGCCCGGGACGCTGACCCCGGCGGGCGCCTCGGACGACGCGCTGTTCCTGCTCTCCAGCGGCACCAATGACATGACGAACGCGGTCGTACGGCTCGATGCCTCGGACCGTGCGGTACGGCGTGTCCCGCTGCCCTCGCCGGTCGACCAGGCCCAGGCGACCGTGGCCGGTGACATGGTCTATGTGGTCGGCTACACGGGTTCGCTGGTCGCGGTCGACATGAGTGCCGACGGGAGTACCGACGGCAGTGCCGACGGGGCCGCCCCTGGCCAGCGGTGGCGGCTGGAGACCTCGGTCACCCGGGCGTCGCGCCCCACGGCCGCCGGGAAGTGGCTCTTCATCAGCGCGGGCGACGGGCGGCTGCTCGCCGTGGACTCCGGGAGCGGCGTGCTGGTGGGACAGACCAAGCCGCGGATGGGCGAGGGGCGCGACACGCTGTCGGGGGCGCTGCCGACGCCGGTGACCGTGGCGGGCAAGGTCCTCGCGAGCGCGCCGGACGGATCGGTCTTCGCGGTCGACAGCCGGGACCCCGCGCGCTGGTGACGCTTCGTACTTCCGGGTGGAAGCCGTGCGCCCCGGGTCCCTGAGCGGGATCCGGGGCGCGCGATCGTTTCCGTACGGTCGTTTCGTATGACGATGTGCGATACGTACGAGAGCCTGAGAGCCGTACTCAGCCCAGCCGGGTCACGTCCCGCACCGCGCCCTTGTCCGCGCTCGTCGCCATCGCCGCGTACGCGCGCAGCGCCACCGAGACCTTGCGGTTGCGGGCGGCCGGTGCGTACACCCCGTTCAGCGCCTCGCGACGGGCCGTCAACTCGTCCTCGGGGACGAGGAGTTCGATCGTACGGTCCGGGATGTCGATCCGGATCCGGTCGCCGTCGTGGACCAGCGCGATCGTGCCGCCCGACGCCGCCTCGGGCGAGGCATGGCCGATCGAGAGGCCCGACGTACCGCCCGAGAAGCGGCCGTCGGTGACCAGCGCGCAGGACTTTCCGAGGCCACGGCCCTTCAGATACGAGGTCGGGTAGAGCATTTCCTGCATACCGGGGCCACCGCGCGGACCTTCATACCGGATGACGATCACATCGCCCTCGGTGATCTCCTTGCGCAGGATCTTCTCCACGGCGTCCTCCTGCGATTCGCAGACGACGGCCGGGCCCTCGAAGGTCCAGATCGACTCGTCGACGCCCGCCGTCTTCACGACACAGCCGTCGACGGCGAGATTGCCCTTGAGGACCGCCAGTCCGCCGTCCTTGGAGTAGGCGTGGGCGACATCGCGGATGCAGCCGTTCGCGGCGTCCGTGTCGAGCGTGTCCCAGCGCTCGGACTGCGAGAAGGCCTCGGCGGAGCGGACACAGCCGGGGGCCGCGTGCCACAGCTCGACGGCCTCGTCGGAGGGGGTGCCGCCGCGCACGTCCCAGGTGTCGAGCCAGTCCTTGATGCCCGTCGAGTGGACGGTGTGCACGTCCTCGTTGAGCAGCCCGCCGCGGTACAGCTCGCCGAGGATGGCGGGGATGCCGCCCGCCCGGTGGACGTCCTCCATGTAGTACGTGCCGCCGGGGGCGACGTTCGGCGCGACCTTGGCCAGGCAGGGGACGCGGCGCGAGACGGCGTCGATGTCGGCGAGACCGTACTCCAGCTCGGCCTCCTGGGCGGCGGCGAGCAGATGGAGGATGGTGTTGGTCGAGCCGCCCATGGCGATGTCGAGCGCCATGGCGTTGTCGAAGGCCGCGCGCGTGGCGATGCTGCGCGGCAGGACGGAATCGTCGTCCTGCTCGTAGTACCGCTTGGTGATCTCGACGACCGTACGGCCCGCGTTCTCGTACAGCGCCTTGCGGGCGGTGTGCGTGGCGAGCACCGAGCCGTTGCCGGGCAGCGAGAGGCCGATGGCCTCGGTCAGGCAGTTCATCGAGTTGGCGGTGAACATGCCGGAACAGGAGCCGCAGGTCGGGCAGGCGTTCTCCTCGATACGGAGGATGTCCTCGTCCGAGACGCTCTCGTTGACGGCGTCGGAGATCGCGTTGATCAGGTCGAGCTTGCGGACCGTACCGTCCACGAGGGTGGCCTGGCCGGCCTCCATGGGGCCGCCGGAGACGAAGACCGTGGGGATGTTGAGGCGCATCGCGGCCATCAGCATGCCGGGGGTGATCTTGTCGCAGTTGGAGATGCAGATCAGCGCGTCCGCGCAGTGCGCCTCGACCATGTACTCGACGGAGTCGGCGATCAGATCGCGGGACGGCAGGGAGTAGAGCATCCCGCCGTGGCCCATCGCGATGCCGTCGTCGACGGCGATGGTGTTGAACTCGCGCGGCACGGCGCCGGCGGCCTTGATCGCCTCGGAGACGATCCGGCCGACCGGGGCGAGGTGGGTGTGGCCGGGCACGAACTCGGTGAAGGAGTTGGCCACCGCGACGATCGGCTTGCCGATGTCCGCGCTCGCTACGCCCGACGCCCGCATCAGGGCGCGGGCGCCCGCCATATTGCGGCCGTGGGTGACAGTGCGGGACCTCAGCTCGGGCATCGTCGCTCGCTCCTTCAGCGGATCCTTCGGCGGATATGGCTGTGTCAGAGCCTACGCCCAGGCTCCAAGATCTGGACGCGTCGTCCGGTATACGGACCTCGGGTATGGCCGTTTCGGTATGGCCGTTTCGGTGTGGCCACCGTTGTGGCCGCCAAGGCTGCTCAGGCCCCTCAGGCCTCGGTCAAGTACCGCTGGAGCGTGGGCGCCACCATCGCGACGATCGCCTCGCTGTCCGCCGAGGCCAGCGGCTCCGCCTTGATCACATACCGGAGGAACGCGATGCCGATCATGTGCGAGGCGGCCAGTTCGGCGCGGAAGGTCGGATCCGGTACGTCCAGCTCCTCCGCGATCCGCTCCAGCACCCGGCGCAGCACGAACGTACGCAGCACCTTCGCCGCCGTCTCGTTCGTCAGCGCGGAACGGATGATCGCGAGCAGCGGGGCCCGGGTCACGGGGTTCTCCCAGACGCCGATGAAGTAGCGGGCGAGCCGCTCCCCGATGCCCTCCGGACCGCCCGCCAGCATGGTGGGCACCACCAGGGCCGGTTCGAAGGAGACCTCGACGGCCGCCTCGAAGACATCGTCCTTCGTACCGAAGTAGTGGTGGACGAGCGCGGGGTCGACGGCCGCGGCCTTGGCGATGCCGCGGATCGAGGTCTTGTCGTACCCGCGTGCGGCGAACTCCGCACGGGCCGCTTCAAGGATCTTCTGCCGGGCGCTGGGGCCGGTGTCGGAGTCCTTGCGGGCGGGGCGGCCGCGGCGGCGCGGTGCCGTACCGGTCATGAAGTGGTACCGATCGTGGTCGTGGGGGTGAGACGGGCGGTGGTACGGGGGTCGGTACGGGTCATGAGGGGCGCGCTCCGGAGGCGCCGGGCGTACGGGACTCACGCGCCGCGGACGCGCCTCCTGAAGCGGGCGCGCCTCCGGAAGCGGACGCGCCTCCGGAGGCAGACACACTCCCCGAGGCAGACGCTCCACCGGAGGCAGAAGCACCGCTGGAGGCGGACGCTCCGCCCGAGGCCGCCGGTGCTTTCGCGTCGAGCGGGGCCGACGTCCCGGACCGCGCGAGGTGCAGCCGTGTGAAGGCCAGCGCCTCCGCCAGGTCCGCCTCGCGCTCCGCCGCGGACATCGCCCGGCGGGTATTGACCTCGATCACCACATGGCCGCCGTACGCGTTGGCCGCCAGCCGTTCCAGCAGTTCGGCGCACGGCTGCGTGCCCCGGCCCGGTACGAGGTGCTCGTCCTTCGCCGAACCCTTGCCGTCCGCGAGATGCACATGCCCAAGCCGGTCGCCCATCCGGTCGATCATGGCCATGGCGTCGGTGCGGGCGGTCGCGGTGTGCGAGAGGTCGACCGTGAAGTGGCGGTAGTCGTCCTTGGTGACGTCCCAGTCGGGCGCGTACGCGAGCATCTCGCGGTCCCGGTACCGCCACGGGTACATGTTCTCGACGGCGAACCGTACGTCCGTCTCCCCCGCCATCCGCCAGATGCCGGTGACGAAGTCCCGTACGTACTGCCGCTGCCAGCGGAAGGGCGGATGGACCACCACCGCCGAGGCACCGAGCCGCTCGGCCGCCGACCGCGCCCGCTGGAGCTTCACCCACGGGTCGGTCGACCAGACCCGCTGGGTGATCAGCAGACAGGGCGCGTGGATGGCGAGAACCGGCACCTGGTGATAGTCGGACAGGCGGCGGAGCGCCTCGATGTCCTGGCTGACCGGATCGGTCCAGACCATGATCTCGACACCGTCGTACCCCAGGCGCGCGGCGATCTCGAAGGCGGTCGCCGTGGACTCCGGATAGACCGAGGCCGTCGACAGGGCGACCTTCGTTTCCGGGACCCGCGCCACTGGTTCTGCCACGGAGACAGCGTAAGGGCACCTTCTGGTCCGCCGTGAGCCGATCGGGCCCGCATGCAGGTCGTCGGGGGTCCCGGGGCCTCGTGACAGAGCCTGCCTCCAGGTCGTCGTCGGGACAGCCTGCTTCCAGGCCGTCGCTTCCAGGCCGTCGGCGGGACAGCCTGCCTTACGTCTCGTCCTGCCTTTACGTCATCGTCGGGAGCTGGTCGAGTCTGCGCAGGATGATGCCCTCGCGCAGCGCCCACGGGCAGATCTCCACGACCTCGATCCCGAACAGGTCCATCGCGCCCTCCGCCACCAGCGCCCCCGCCACGAGCTGGGGCGACCTGTCCTCGGACACACCGGGCAGCCCGGCGCGCTGGGCCGCGGTCATCGCGGCCAGCTTGGGGACCCACTCCTCCAGTGACGTACGGCTCAGCTCGCGCTGTACGTACAGGCCGTCGGCCGAACGTGCCGCCCCGGCGAGGCGCGCGAGCTGCCGGAAGGTCTTGGACGTCGCCACCACATGGTCGGGTGCGCCGAACCGGGCGAATTCGCCGACCGTACGGGCGATCTGGGCGCGTACATGGCGGCGCAGGGCCTTCACATCGACCGGGTCGGGCGGATCGCCGGGCAGCCAGGCGCCGGTCAGCCGGCCGGCGCCGAGGGGCAGGGACACCGCGGCGTCCGGCTCCTCGTCGATGCCGTACGCGATCTCCAGGGAGCCGCCGCCGATGTCCAGGACCAGCAGTTTTCCGGCGGACCAGCCGAACCAGCGGCGGGCGGCGAGAAAGGTGAGACGGGCCTCCTCCTCGCCGGTGAGCACCTCCAGGTCCACACCGGTCTCGCTCTTGACACGCCCGAGGACCTGATCGGCGTTGGTGGCCTCCCGTACGGCTGAGGTCGCGAAGGGCAGGACGTCCTCGCAGCCCTTGTCCTCGGCGGCCTGGAGCGCGTCGGCGATCGTCGCGACGAGCCGGTCGACGCCCTCGGGGCCGATGGCGCCGTCCGCGTCGAGCAGTTCGGCGAGCCGCAGCGCGGCCTTGTGCGAGTGCGCGGGCAGCGGGCGGGCGCCGCGGTGGGCGTCCACCGCCAGGAGATGAACGGTGTTCGAACCGACATCGAGGACTCCGAGTCTCATGAACCGAACGCTACTGCGACCGCGCGCATACGCTGGACCTGTGCCAAAGACGAAAAAGGCGAAGCCGGGCAAAGCCAAGCGCCCGAACCCACATGTTCCGGTGTCCCCCTCCGGGCACGGCCCGGACTCCGACGAGAAGGGTCTGGACTTCGCCCGTGCCTGGGTCGAATTCCCCGATCCCGCCGACGAGGACCAGGTCTTCCGCTGTGATCTGACCTGGCTCACCTCGCGGTGGGCGTGCATCTTCGGCAGCGGCTGCCAGGGCATCCAGGCGGGCCGCGCCGACGACGGCTGCTGCACGCTGGGCGCGCACTTCTCCGACGAGGACGACGAGAAGCGGGTCGCCGGGCATGTGGCGCGCCTCACCCCGGAGCTGTGGCAGTTCCACGGCGAGGGGACGACGGGCGGCGGCTGGACGCAGACCGACGAGGACGGTGAGCGCCAGACGCGGCGCTGGAAGGGCTCCTGCATCTTCCAGAACCGCCCCGGTTTCGCGGGCGGGGCCGGCTGTTCGCTGCACATCCTGGCGCTGCGCGAGGGGCGTGAGCCGCTGGAGACGAAGCCGGACGTGTGCTGGCAGTTGCCGGTGCGGCGGACGTACGACTGGATCGAGCGGCCCGACGACACGCGGGTGCTGCGGGTGTCGATCGGTGAGTACGACCGGCGTGGCTGGGGTCCCGGCGGCCACGATCTGCACTGGTGGTGCACGTCGGCGACCTCGGCGCACGGGGCGGGCGATCCGGTGTTCCGGACGTACCGGCCGGAGCTGACGGAGCTGATGGGCAAGGCGGCGTACGACGAGCTGGTGGAGCTGTGCGAGCGGCGCATGGCGAGCGAACTCCCGCTGGTGGCACCGCATCCGGCGGATCCGGCGGACGCGCCGCGGGCGTAGGTACGGCTCCGGGTCCGGGTCCGGGCCTGGTCCTGGGCCTGGGCGGTTTTCAGGCGGGGGTGCCCGGTGACGGGTCCGCCGCGCTCGGTGCGGGAGATCCCGGGGCGCCCGGGTCGGAGGGGCCCGGGTCCTGCGGTGTGGGGTCGCCGGGGGCCGTCGGTGTCGGGTCTCCCGGGATGGGGCCGGGGTGCGTGGGACCCGTGGTCGGATCTTTTGTGGGGTCCTGAGTCGGGTTCCCGGTCGGGTTGCCGTCCGGGTCCGTGGGGCGCGGCCGGGACGGTCCGCCGGGAGTGGGGCGGCCCGGGTGGTGGCCGGGGCCGGGCGGGCGGTCCGTGGACGGCGGCCTGGAGCCGTGACCGTAGATCTTCACCACCGAGCCCGCCGGGCGCAGCGCGATCCCCGCGCTCCAGGGCCCCGGCGGTTCGCGCCGGCGGTCCACGGACACCCGGATCGTGTACGACTCGCCGGGGGCGAGCGTGCCGTGGTGGCGGCTCAGCCTGAGCCAGGGCTCGGTGGCGCGCGCGGACCAGGCGACCGGGGCGCCGCCGGACGCCCTGAGCGTGATCAGTGTCGTACGGCCGTCCGGTCTCGCCTCAACGGTGATACGGCCGGAAACGGGCTGCCACAGGCTCGCCGAGGCCACCGTCGTACCGTCGCCGACGACCTCGACGACGAGGGAGTCCGGGGTGTCGCCGGGGTCGGCGGCGCCTCCGGTGTGCGGGTGGCTCCTGTCGTGCCCGTACGCCCGCCGCTCCGGCTCCTCGGCGCCGATGGCGGGGTCTGCGGGGTCGGCGGTGGGCGCACTCCGGTACGCGGTCCCGAGCGCGAGCAGGGGCGCGGCGACGACGGTGGCGACGACGGTGCTGGTCACCGCCCGTGCCCGCAGCCGCTCCCGGCGCGCCGCCTGCTCCTTGGGATCCAGCGGAAACCCGTCCCGCCCGAACCGCGGCCCCACCCCCCGGCCCCTGGGGGCGCGGGCGGCGGCGATGTACGCGGCGGTCCTGGGCGCCTCGACGAGGGGCAGCGGCCCCGGGGAGACGGCCAGGGCGGAGGAGGCGGCAGCGCCGGAAGGAATCGTTTCGCCAGGTGAGACGGGCGAGGAGGGTGGGTCGGCGGGGGCGGAGGCGCAGGGTGAGCCGAGGGCGTCGGGCGGGTGGGGCGCACCAGGGCCGGCCGCACCGACTGCGTCCGGCGCGCCCAGTGCCGCCGGCTGGGTGTGTGAGCCCGGCCACGGGCCCGCCGCTTCCGCGCGTTCGGCTGCTCGGCGGCAGCGGGGGCAGTCGTCCACATGGCGGACCAGTTCGCGGCGGAGCGCGGCGGACAGGCGTACCTCGCTGTCGCCGGTGAGACGGGCGACCGACGGGCAGTCGCCGGTGGCGACCACGGCCAGTGCCGCGCGGGTGCGTTCCACCTCGCAGGCGGCGGAGGAGAGGAGTTCGCGGGCGGCCGTCGGTCGCATGGACAGGACGGCGGCGACCTCGCGCGCGCCGAGCCGGTGCCGTACCGCCAGTTCCAGGACCTCGCGCTGCTCCGGGCTCGTACCGGCAGCCTCGGGCCAGGCCAGCAGGGCGAGGTCACGCCGGCGGCGTGCGGCGGTCTCGGGCGCGACTTCGGCCGCCGGAGCGGGCGCCGGCGCGCGCTGACCCGAATGCGCCCCCGGGCGCTCGCGGCGCCGTTCCGCCAGCATCCGCAGACACGCCCAGCGGGCCAGCGCGTACAGCCACACCTTGCGCTCCCCCGCCTCCGAGGGGCACCGGCCGTGCTGCCGCTCGGAGACCGACAGGACCGCGCCGAGGGCCTCGGTCGCCGCGTCGTGGTCGCAGAGCACGGAGAGGCAGTACGTGAACAGGCCGTCCAGATGGGGTTCGTACCGCTCGTACCGCGCGGAAGGGCGCCGCGCCGTCGAACGGACCGCTCGACGGGGCGCGCGATGTGCGCCGGTGGTGTGCGAGAAGGATTCGGAGCTACTGCTCATCACCCGGCGACGGTAGACAGCGCGGCCCGCGCCCTTCACACCCCTTGAGCACATTTAATCCATTCGGGTGAACGTATCGCTCATAAGGAGACACAAATCGCACACATCCGCGGCGGCCGGGCGTGACCGGCGCCGACGGCGCAAGCGGCGACGGCGGCTCTGTCGGTGGGGACCTATACGGTGACGCCATGGCTGCCCGTACGAAAACCGCCAAGGACAGGCCGTCCTACCGCTGTACCGAATGCGGCTGGACGACCGCCAAATGGCTCGGCCGCTGCCCCGAGTGCCAGGCCTGGGGCACGGTCGAGGAGTACGGCGCGCCCGCGGTACGGACCACCTCGGCCGGCCGCGTCTCCACCGCCGCGCTCCCGATCGGCGAGGTGGACGTCCGTACGGCCACCGCGCGCTCCACCGGGGTGGCCGAGCTGGACCGGGTGCTCGGCGGCGGGCTGGTCCCCGGCGCCGTCGTGCTGCTCGCGGGCGAACCGGGTGTGGGCAAGTCCACGCTGCTGCTCGATGTCGCGGCGAAGGCGGCCAGTGAGGATCACCGCACGCTCTATGTGACGGGCGAGGAGTCGGCGAGCCAGGTACGGCTGCGCGCGGACCGGATCAAGGCCATCCACGACCATCTCTATCTCGCCGCCGAGACCGATCTCTCCGCGGTCCTCGGCCATCTCGACGCGGTCAAGCCCTCGCTGCTCGTACTGGACTCCGTGCAGACCGTGGCGTCGCCCGAGATCGACGGAGCGCCGGGCGGAATGGCCCAGGTCAGAGAGGTCGCGGGCGCGCTCATCCGGGCCTCCAAGGAGCGCGGTATGGCCACCCTGCTGGTGGGCCATGTCACCAAGGACGGCGCGATCGCGGGCCCGAGGCTGCTCGAACACCTTGTGGATGTGGTGCTGTCGTTCGAGGGCGACCGGCACGCCCGGCTGCGGCTGGTCCGGGGAGTCAAGAACCGCTACGGGGCCACCGACGAGGTCGGCTGTTTCGAGCTGCACGACGAGGGGATCACCGGCCTCACCGATCCGTCGGGCCTGTTCCTCACCCGGCGCGACGAACCCGTGCCGGGCACCTGCCTCACCGTCACCCTCGAAGGCCGCCGTCCGCTCGTCGCCGAGGTGCAGGCGCTGACCGTCGACTCGCAGATCCCCTCGCCCCGGCGCACCACCTCGGGCCTGGAGACCTCACGGGTCTCGATGATGCTCGCCGTACTGGAGCAGCGCGGCCGGATCAGCGCGCTCGGCAAGCGGGACATCTACAGCGCGACGGTCGGCGGGGTGAAGCTCTCCGAGCCCGCCGCCGATCTCGCGATCGCCCTCGCGCTGGCCTCCGCCGCCAGCGACACCCCGCTGCCGAAGAACCTGGTCGCGATCGGTGAAGTGGGTCTCGCGGGCGAGGTGAGACGGGTCACGGGCGTGCAGCGCCGGCTCGCGGAGGCGCACCGGCTCGGCTTCACCCAGGCCCTCGTTCCGACCGATCCGGGAAAGGTCCCCGCCGGTATGAAGGTCATAGAAGTCGCCGACATGGGCGATGCCCTCAGAGTGCTGCCGCGCCGGGGTCGTGCGGACGCCCCACGGGAGGACAACGCTCGCCGGTAGACTTTGCCCTGGTCTCGCCCATCCGTACGAGCCGGAGGAGTGCAGTGGCAGCCAACGACCGGGCATCAGCACCCGGAAAGTCCGGCGCGGGCTCCGGCAACGAAGCGCTGATGCGCGCCTCCTTGAGCGCGGTCGCGCCGGGTACGGCCCTGCGCGACGGGCTGGAGCGGATCCTGCGCGGAAACACCGGCGGTCTGATCGTCCTGGGCATGGACAAGACCGTCGAATCGATGTGTACGGGCGGGTTCGTGCTGGACGTGGAGTTCACCGCGACCCGGCTGCGCGAGCTGTGCAAGCTCGACGGCGCGCTCATCCTGGACAAGGACATCACCAAGATCCTGCGGGCCGGTGTCCAGTTGGTCCCCGAGTCCTCCATCCCCACCGAGGAGACCGGCACCCGCCACCGCACCGCGGACCGCGTGTCCAAGCAGTGCGGCTTCCCGGTCGTCTCCGTGTCCCAGTCGATGCGGCTGATCGCGCTGTACGTGAACGGGGAGCGCCGGGTCCTGGAGGAGTCGGCGGCGATCCTGTCCCGGGCGAACCAGGCCCTGGCGACCCTGGAGCGGTACAAGCTCCGTCTGGACGAGGTCGCGGGCACGCTCTCCGCACTGGAGATCGAGGACTTGGTGACGGTCCGCGATGTGACGGCCGTCGCGCAGCGGCTGGAAATGGTGCGCAGGATCGCCACGGAGATCGCGGAGTACGTGGTCGAGCTGGGCACCGACGGACGGCTTCTCTCGCTCCAGCTCGACGAGTTGATCGCGGGAGTGGAGCCGGAGCGGGATCTGGTCGCGCGCGACTATGTGCCCGAGCCGACCGCGAAGCGGGCCCGTACGGTCGACGAGGCACTGGGCGAGCTGGACTCGCTGACCCACTCCGAGCTGCTCGAACTGCCCACCGTGGCGCGGGCGCTGGGGTACAGCGGGGCGCCGGAGACGCTCGACTCCGCGGTCTCGCCGCGGGGTTACCGGCTGCTGGCCAAGGTGCCGCGGCTGCCCGGCGCCATCATCGAGCGGCTGGTCGAGCACTTCGGCGGGCTGCAGAAGCTGCTGGCGGCGAGTGTGGACGATCTCCAGACGGTGGACGGCGTCGGTGAGGCGCGGGCGCGCAGTGTGCGGGAGGGTCTGTCGCGGCTGGCGGAGTCGTCGATCCTGGAGCGGTACGTCTAGGTCCTGTCCGGTCGATCTTCTGTCCTCAATCGCCGGACGGGCCGGTTCTCGCGCCCCGCATCGCCGGACGGGCCGGGATGTTGCGCCCGCCCTCAGTCCTTGTCCAGGCGGATGGACTGCTGGCCCAACTGCACCACGGCCCGCGATGTCTTCGCCTCGACCAGATACGTACCGGGACCCACCGCCCCCGCGGGCGGCGTGGCGCACTGCGGCGCGCTGCGCACCCGGTTCCACTGAACGGTACGGGTGACGGTCTGCCCCGCCGGGACCTCGAAGTACAGCCCGCCGGTCTTCGGGCAGTCCGCGGAGGACCAGACCGGGTCGTCCTCGGCATCCGTGACCGTCAGCACCATGGCCTTCGGTCCGAAGTCCGCCTTGCAGGTGGTGTCCGAGGTGTTCTTCACGTTCAGCCGGAACGCGGGCTTCTCGCCCGGCGCGTAGGCGACCTGTGTGGTGGCGAGGCGCAGAGTCAGCGCGTTGGGGGCGCAGTTGGGGAGCGAGGAGCCCGCGCCGACCAGTCGGCCCGAAGTGGTGCTGCCGTCTCCCGTGCCCGTACCTGTACCCGTACCTCCGCCGCCGGCACCGCCGTTCGCCGCGCCGCCGGTCCCGACGCCCGTACCGGTGCCGCCCGCGCTGCTCGTACCGGCAGCGCCTCCGGTGCCCGCGCCCGCGCTGCCTGTGCCGCCCGCGCCCGCGGTGGTGCCGGGGTCGCCGTTGTTGCCGTCGTCGGTGCCGGAGCCCGTACCGCCGTCCGTACCACCGGTGTTCCCGCCGGAGTCGCCCGACTCCTCGCGCCCGCCGGGCTGTTCGCTTATGGCCGGTCCGGAACCGGAGGGCCCGGGCGTGATGGACGTCGCGGGATTGGCGCCGTCGGAAACGTCGCCCTTCTTCTTGCCGTCACTGCCGCCGGAGTTGACCACCCATAGGACGAGCAAGGCCAGCAGCGCGATCAGCGCCGCTGCGATGGCCCTCCGTCGCCAGTAGATGGTGGAGGGAAGCGGCCCGACCGGATTGCGCAAAGATCCCACGGCGCAAACTGTACGAGAGATCAGGGCCTGCTCCCGCCCCACATGCCGCCCGTCTTGGCAAGTTTTACGGATCATCATCCCGGAACGGTCGTCAGCAGCACCGAACTTGGAATGAATGGCACCTTTTGCACCCACCCGGCGCCCGCTCGGGACCCATCAAGGATGCCTTCCTGCTTATCGGACCATCGGGCTGTATGGCCAACAGACATCATCCATAGGTTGATCACATCAACGGCATTACAACCGGACGATCATCCTGCGGACCGCTCGCGGCTGAGCCACCCGGACGCGGCCGTGCGACAACCTCCGGCGCACGCTCGCCCGCTGCACCGTCAACGCTTCCTGACGTGCCAGGATCGGTGGTGCCATGACTGCTACCTCCGCGCACTCCGCGACTTCCCCCACCACACCCGCGCCCTCCGCCCCTCCCACCCCACCCGTCACCCCCGCCTCACCCGTCGCCTCTGCATCTGTCCCCGCCGCGTCCGTGGCCCCGCAGGCCGCCACGGTCCTGGCCGGCACCGATCCGGCCGCCCTGCACACCCCCGTCATCGCGTGGTTCGAGTCGAACGCGCGCGATCTGCCCTGGCGCCGTCCCGAAGCGGGCGCCTGGGGTGTGATGGTCAGCGAGTTCATGCTCCAGCAGACCCCGGTCAGCCGGGTCCTCCCGGTGTACGAGCAGTGGCTCGCCCGCTGGCCGCGCCCCGCCGACCTGGCCGCCGAGGCCCCCGGCGAGGCGGTACGCGCCTGGGGCCGGCTCGGCTACCCGCGCCGCGCGCTACGCCTGCACGGCGCCGCGCAGGCGATAACGGAGCGGTACGGAGGTGACGTACCCCGCGAGCACGCACAGCTCCTGTCGCTGCCCGGGATCGGTGAGTACACGGCCGCGGCGGTGGCCTCGTTCGCGTACGGACAGCGCCACGCCGTGCTCGACACCAATGTGCGCCGGGTCTTCGCGCGCGCCGTGACCGGTGTCCAGTACCCGCCGAACGCGACCACGGCCGCCGAACGCAAGCTGGCCCGCGCCCTGCTGCCCGAGGACGCGGCGACCGCGTCGCGCTGGGCCGCCTCCTCCATGGAGCTGGGCGCGCTGGTCTGCACGGCGAAGAACGAGGCGTGCGGGCGCTGTCCCATCGCCGCGCGGTGCGCCTGGCGGCTGGCGGACAAGCCGGCGCACGACGGCGCGCCCCGGCGCGGCCAGACGTACGCCGGTACGGACCGCCAGGTGCGGGGCAGGCTCCTCGCCGTACTGCGCGAGGCGGTCGGACCGGTGCCGCAGACGGCTCTCGACGCGGTGTGGGAGGAGCCGGTGCAGCGCGCCAGGGCGCTGGACGGACTGGTCGCGGACGGGCTGGTCGAGCCTCTGGAGAACGGCGTCTACCGGCTCCCGCAGAGCTGACCGGGTCCGGGACCGGCCGACCGGACCGGGCCGGCCGGCTCGTCGGCGGCTCCGGCCCACGCGGCTCCGGCCGTTACACAACCGATGGACAGCCGTGCGTCCGCCGATGGTTCTCCCGCACAGCCCCGTGACAAGCGCTCCGTAATTTCGCCGCCGTAAGGACTTCGCCGCCGTCCGCGAACGGCAGCGAACAGCGAGGTCGGTCACGGGGTCGGAGGCGGGTCGGTATGGCGCAGGGCGAGGTGCTCGGATTCGAGGAGTACGTCCGTACCCGGCAGGAGGCCCTGCTGCGCAGCGCCCGCAGACTGGTGCCCGACCCCGTCGACGCGCAGGACCTGCTCCAGACCGCCCTCGCCCGTACGTACGGACGCTGGGACGGCATCGCCGACAAGTCGCTCGCCGACGCCTATCTGCGCCGCGTCATGATCAACACCCGTACCGAGTGGTGGCGCGCCCGCAAGCTCGAAGAGGTCCCCACCGAGGAACTGCCCGACGCCCGTGTCGAGGACGGCGCGGAGCAGCACGCCGACCGCGCCCTGCTGATCGAGATCCTCGGGGTCCTGGCTCCCAAGCAGCGCAGTGTCGTGGTGCTGCGACACTGGGAGCAGATGAGTACGGAGGAGACGGCCGCCGCGCTCGGAATGTCGGCGGGTACGGTGAAGAGCACGCTGCACCGCGCGCTGGCCCGGCTCCGGGAGGAGCTGGAGAGCAGGGAGCGGGAGAGCGGGAAGCCGGCGCGCCCGGGGCCCCGCCCCCGTACCCGCGCGCGGAAGCGTACGGATCGTCAGCATGCCGGTCTTCAACGTGCGGATCTCGGGCGTGACGGGCGGGGCGGGCTGGGCGAGCAGGACGGGCGGGACAGGGGTGACGGGCGTGAGGAACGGGGGCGGGCGAGGTGCGCGGCCTGAGGGGCCCTGACCGGCCCGGAGTCCCCTCCGGGAGCGGATCTCCCGGGGTCCGGCGTCCGGAGGGCGGATCATTCGCGGCGGCTGCCACGGCCATGGCCGGGCTCGCCGCCTTCTGCGTGCTCGCGACCGGCTGCTCGGCCGGGGGTACGGGCACCAGGGACGAGGGCGCGGCGATGACCACGCCGGTCGAACGCGGGATCCCCGCCCCCCAGCCGGCCTCCCCCGAGCCGAGCCCGGCGAAGACCGTCGACGCGGTGGCGCTGCTCCGCCACGACCCCAAGGTCAGCCGGCGGATCAAGGCCGACCTCAAGCCGTGCGCCGAGGACGCTTATCCGCTGGACACCTCGTACGGAAATCTCACCGGCGGCACCGCGCCCGATGTGGTGATCAATGTGATGACCTGCGGTGACGCGGTCGGCATCGGAACGTATGTGTACCGCTCGCAGAACCACCGGTATGTGAACGTCTTCGCCAACGAGCAGCCCGCCGTCTACTCCACCATCGACCGCGGCGCGCTGGTCGTGACCCAGCAGGTGTACGCGCAGGGCGACCCCATGTCGTACCCCTCCGGGGAGGATGTCGTGACCTACAGCTGGGGAAACGCCAAGTTCAGCGAGCGCTACCGGGTCCGCAACAGCTACAGCAGGGCGGTGGGCGGCGGAGTCACGGCGACGCCCGTCCCGCTCGCGCCGGACGAGGGCTGAGGGACGCGGGATGGCCGGGACCCATGTGCTGTTCGTCGAGGACGACGATGTCATCCGCGAGGCCACCCAACTCGCCCTGGAGCGGGTGGGTTTTGTGGTCACCGCCATGCCGGACGGGCTGTCCGGCCTTGAGGCGTTCCGCGCCCGTACGCCGCAGATCGCGCTGCTCGATGTGATGGTGCCCGGTCTGGACGGCGTCAGTCTGTGCCGGCGTATCCGCGACGAGTCGACCGTGCCCGTGATCATGCTGTCGGCGCGCGCCGACTCCATCGATGTGGTGCTCGGGCTGGAGGCGGGCGCCGACGACTATGTGACCAAGCCCTTCGACAGCGCGGTCCTGGTCGCCAGGATCCGGGCGGTACTGCGCCGCTTCGGCCACGCCGGCGGGCTCGCGGGCGATGAGCGGGGCGGGCAGGACGAGCCGGGCAGCAGCGGCGGAGTGCTGACCTTCGGCGATCTGGTGGTCGACACGGACGGCATGGAGGTGCGCAGGGGCGGTGAGCCGGTGGCGCTGACGCCGACGGAGATGCGGCTGCTGCTGGAGTTCTCGGCCGCGCCCGGGACGGTCCTCACCCGCGACAAGCTGCTGGAACGGGTCTGGGACTACGGCTGGGGCGGGGACACCAGAGTCGTGGACGTGCATGTCCAGCGGCTGCGCACCAAGATCGGCCAGGACCGGATCGACACGGTCCGCGGCTTCGGCTACAAGCTCAAAGCGTGAAGCGGCACACGCCACGGGGCGGCACGCTCCCGCGAAATGGCTCACTCGCATGAGGCGGCTCGCTCTGCGCACCGGGGTCCGGTGGAAGATCAGCATCGCGATCGCGGCGGTGGGCGCGCTGGTCGCGGTGGCGCTGAGTCTCGTCGTACACAACTCGGCCCGGGTCTCGATGCTCGACAACGCGCGCGAAGTGCAGCTCGAACGGCTGCTGTTCGCGGAGCGGATGTACGACTCGACCAACGAGCCCAAGTTCGGTACGAAGATCAATGACCCCGGGCTGCCGTACGAACTGCGGGACAAGATGCGGCAGGGCCGGCGCGCGACCTATGTGGAGGAGGGCGCCAACGGGGTGCCCGATGTCTGGGCGGCCGTGCCCATGGGCAATGGCACGGTGCTCTCGCTGCACAGCCGGTTCGCCGACCGCAGCGCGACGATCATGCAGGATCTGGACCGCTCCCTGATCATCGGCTCGGCCTCGGTGGTCTTCGGGGGCTGCGCTCTGGGCGTGCTGATCGGCGGGCAGCTCTCGCGGCGGCTGCGCAGGGCCGCGGGTGCGGCCGGCCGGGTCGCCGAGGGATATACGGAGGTACGGGTCGGGGACGCCGTCGGCGGAGTGGTACGCGACGAGACGGACGACCTGGCCCGCGCGGTGGACGCGCTGACCGACGCGCTGAACGAACGCATAGAGGCGGAGCGCCGGGTCACCGCCGATATCGCCCACGAGCTGCGGACACCCGTGACCGGGCTGCTCACGGCGGCCGAGCTGCTGCCGCCCGGCCGCCCGAGCGAGCTGGTACGGGACCGGGCCCAGGCCATGCGCACCCTGGTCGAGGATGTCCTGGAGGTGGCCAGGCTCGACAGCGCGTCGGAGCGCGCCGAACTCCAGGAGATCGCGCTCGGCGAGTTCGTCGGGCGGCGGGTGGCCCTGCTGAGCCCCGAGATCGAGGTCACGGTCGTGCACGAGTCCTGGGTCAGCACGGACCCGCGGCGGCTCGAACGGATCCTCGGCAATCTGCTGGCGAACGCGGCCAAGCACGGTGCCGCGCCCGTGGAGGTCACGGTCGAGGGCCGGATCGTACGCGTACGGGACCATGGCCCCGGCTTTCCCGAGGCGCTGCTGCGCGAGGGCCCGAGCCGGTTCCGTACGGGCGCCACCGACCGCGCCGGCCATGGCCACGGTCTGGGCCTGACCATCGCGGCCGGCCAGGCCCGGGTCCTGGGCGCCAGGCTGACCTTCCGCAACGCGGGCCCGGAAGGCCCGGAGGCGGCGGGCGGCGCGATCGCGGTCCTCTGGCTCCCGGAACACGCCCCGACGACCACGGGCAGCTTCCCGATACTCAAGATCCCCTAGGTCCGGCCCAGGGCGTGCCCTAGTGCGCCCACTCCTTCTCCAGGTCCAGGTCTCCCTGCCGGGTCTGGGTGAGGGAGAACCAGTTGCCCGAGTCGTCCCGCAGCAGCGCCTCCGTACCGTACGGACGCTCCTGGGGCGGCTGGACGAACTCCACCCCGCGCGCCTTCAGCTTCTCGTAGTCCCCGTGGACATCGTCCGTGGTCAGCACGCCCGCACCCAGGACGCCCTTGACGACCAGCTTCCTGAGCGCCTCGGCGGACTCCTCGTCCATCGCCGGGGCACCGGGCACCATCAGGGTCAGCACCATATCCGGCTGGTCCTTCGCACCGACGGTCAGCCAGCGCATCCCTCCCTCGCCCATGGTCATGTCCGTACGGACCTCCAGGCCCAGCTTCTCGGTGTAGAACTTCTTCGCGCGGTCCTGGTCAAGGACCCAGACGGTGGCGATCGAAAGACCTTTGATCATGACGTGCTCCCTCGGTGGTGCGTGGCTCCGGCGGTCGGTGCCGCCTGCTCCGCCACCGTAGACAGGACGGCCCTCAGCCCGCTTCTCCAGAATTGCGGTGCTGCGAGCCGCTGTCCGGGCTCTTCCGCGGGCCCTCGCTCGCCGGTATCGCCCCGGTCGTGTCCGTGGCCTCCCTGGCCGGGAATCCGCCGGCCCAGAGCATCGCGTAGCACCCCGGTATGAGCGCGGCTCCGCGCCCGGCGTACCGGGCCCGGTACTCACCCGGTGTGCAGCCCGTCTGCTGCTTGAAGCGCGAGGTGAAGGTGCCGAGGCTGGTGAAGCCGACCAGCGCGCAGATCTCCGTGACGGAGAGATTCGCCGTACGCAGCAGGTCCTCGGCCCGCTCGACGCGTCTGCGGGACAGATAGCGCCCCGGGGTCTGTCCATAGACCGCCTTGAAGGCCCGCACGAAGTGGTACCGCGAATATCCGGCATGGGCCGCGACCGCGTCCAGGTCGAGCGGCTCGGCCCAGTCGCGGTCCATGGCGTCCTTGGCCAGGCGCAGTCGCCGCAGATGGGCGAGGTGCGCGGGCCCGGGACCCGTCCCCGTACTTTCCACATCCCGATCCTGACACGTACCACTGACAACGGGCCCGGTCCCGCACAGGCGCCCGGACGGCGAAGGCCCCCGGCGCGGAACGCCGGGGGCCGTGGCCGCGAGCTACGCATGCCTACGAGTGCAGAGGTGTAGACGGACCAGGGATCAGGCGGACTGCGGGACCTTGCCGTCCAGGGCCGGTGCCTCCTCGGCGGCCGGCTTCGTTCCTGCGCCCCGCAGCGGGACCTCCTTGACGAAGAAGGCCGCGACGAATCCGATCAGCGCGATCGCCGCGCCCAGCGTGAAGGCCGCGTGCGTACCGGACGAGACCGCGACCTGGTACGCCTCGCGCACCGCGTCCGGCAGCTTCGCCAGGCTCGCCGCGTCGAGCTGCGCGGACTGCTGAGTGACGCCCCCGCCGCCCCGGGCGGCCATCTCGTCCTGCACCCGGCTGGTGAACAGCGCGCCCATGATGGCGACGCCGAACGAGCTGCCGAGCGTACGGAACAGGGTGGTCGAGGAGGAGGCGACCCCCATGTCCTTCAGCTCGACACTGTTCTGCGCGACAAGCATGGTGATCTGCATCAGGAAGCCCATACCGGCGCCGAGGACGGCCATGTACACGCCGGACGTCAGCCGCGAGGTCTCCGTGTCCATCTGCGCCAGCAGGAACAGCCCCGCCGTCATCAGTCCGCCGCCCAGGATCGGGAAGATCTTGTACTTGCCGCTGCTGGTGGTGACCCGGCCCGCGATCAGCGAGACGGCCATCATCGACAGCAGCATCGGCAGGAGCAGCAGCCCGGAGTTGGTGGCCGAGGCGCCCTGCACCGACTGCTGGTAGAGCGGCAGGAAGAGCACCGCGCCGAACATCACGAAGCCGGTCAGGAAGCCGATCACGGACATCAGCGTGAAGTTACGGCTGCGGAAGATGTGCAGCGGCATGATCGGCTCGGTGACCCTGGTCTGTACGAAGACGAAGCCCACCAGCGCGGCAACACCGATCGCGATCAGCTCCATGATCATGGCCGAGCCCCAGGCGTACTCCGTACCGCCCCACGTGGTGACCAGCACGATCGAGGTGATGCCGACCGTCAGCAGCGCGGCCCCGAGGTAGTCGACCGTGACCTTCGACCGGTCCTTGGCGGGCAGATGCAGTACGGCGGTGATCATCACCAGCGCCACCGCACCCAGCGGAAGATTGATGTAGAAGCTCCAGCGCCAGCCGAGGTGGTCGGTGATGGTGCCGCCGACCAGCGGTCCGCCGATCATGGCGAGCGCCATCACGCCGGCCATCATTCCCTGGTACTTGCCGCGCTCGCGGGGCGGTATCAGATCACCGATGATCGCCATCACGCCGACCATCAGACCGCCGGCGCCCAGGCCCTGGATCGCGCGGAAACCGATGAGCTGGCCCATGTCCTGGGCCATACCGCTGAGCGCGGAGCCGATCAGGAAGATCACGATCGAGGTGAGGAAGACGCTCTTGCGCCCGTAGATGTCGCCGAGCTTGCCCCAGATCGGGGTGGAGGCGGCGGTGGCGAGGGTGTACGCGGTGACCACCCAGGACAGGTGCTCAAGACCGCCCAGCTCGCCGACGATGGTGGGCATCGCCGTACCGATGATCATGTTGTCGAGCATGGCCAGCAGCATCGCGATCATCAGCGCGAGCAGCACCACCCGCACACTCCGCGGCTGCGGCTCGCTCTTGGTCGCCTTGGTGGCCTGCTCGGCTATGGACGCCTCACCGTCGCCGCCGATTGGCGCGCCCTTCCCCGTCTGTTTCCCGGTCGGACTCATATTCCCCACTCCCCTGCACTCCCCTGACACTTACTTGCCGCCCGGCAAGCCGACTACACTGGGGAAGATAGACCCCTTACTTGCCGGGCGTCAAGTAAGTTATTTCTTGGGAGAGAGAGCACCATGGGCAGCTCACAGCACCCGCGGCGGGGCGACACCCGTCAGCGCATCCAGGACGTCGCGCTGGAGCTCTTCGCCGAGCAGGGGTACGAGAAGACCTCGCTGCGGGAGATCGCCGAGCGGCTGGATGTCACCAAGGCCGCGCTCTACTACCACTTCAAGACCAAGGAAGACATCCTGATCAGCCTCTTCGAGGATCTGACGCGCCCGATCGACGACCTGATCACCTGGGGCAGGGGCCGGCCCCACACGCTGGAGACCAAGCGCGAGGTCCTGCGCCGCTACAGCGAGGCGCTGGCGGCGGCCACACCGATCTTCCGCTTCATGCAGGAGAACCAGGCGACCGTGCGCGATCTGAGCATCGGCGAGGGCTTCAAGGACCGGATGATGCGCCTGCGTGAACTGATCGAGGACCCCGAGGCGTCCCTGACCGACCGGGTCCGCTCCATGACCGCGCTCTTCGCCCTGCACGCCGGGGCGTTCGCGCTCAGGGACATCGAAGGAGACCCCGAGGAGAAGCGGCTCGCCATCCTTGAGGTCTCCACCGAGCTGATCACCAGCGCTCATACGGCCACGCCATGAGCGCGGATCACATCGTCAACATCGTGACCGGGGTCACACCTTGACGCCCACCGAGCGCAGGAAGTTCACCGGGTTGACGGCCGAGCCGTAGTTCGGGGTCGTACGGATCTCGAAGTGCAGGTGCGGGCCACTGGAGTTGCCGGTGTTGCCGGAGAGCCCTATCTGCTGGCCCGTCTTCACGTACTGGCCCACATAGACCTTGATCTTCGACAGATGCGCGTACTGCGAGTACGTGCCGTCGCTGTGCTTGATCACTATCGCGTTGCCGTACGCAGGACCGTCACCGGCGCCGTACGAGCCCGCCTTGACGACCGTACCGCTGTGAACGGCGTGCACCGAGGTGCCGATCGGTACGGCGAAGTCCTGGCCGGAGTGTTTGGCGGACCACATATTGCCGGCCCTGCCGAAGCCCGCGCTCAGCGTGTACTTGCTCACCGGATCGATCCATGTGGCGGCCTTGCCGGCGCCCGCCTTGGCGTCATCCGCCTTGGCCACGGACTTGGCCTGCACGGCGGTCGCCTGGTGCTGGACGGCGGCCGTGGCGACGGCCGGGGCGGCGGGCGCGGCGCCGCCGGTCGCGGCGAACGCGGCCCCGGTTCCGGCCGCCAGCGACACTCCGAGTCCGGCAGCCAGGACACCGGCACGGGTACGAAGGACGGACGGGCGGGTCAGACGGGACAGCTTGCGCGGCGACATTCCGAAAACCTCCGGGCATCAAGGGACCCGGCACCTTCGCGCCGGGCTGGCCACACCTTGGTAACCCGGACCCCATCTCATGCCAAAACACCCCATCTACGGCATCTCGTCGTAGGGATGCCCCTGAGCTCCCGCACAAAGGCCCCGGCCGCCGTCCGGACCGGCCACTATTCGGGCTCGTAGGAGCGGAATCGCCTGTGCGGCATGTCACGGCCGCCGGGCAGAAGGGCTGTCCGATTCAGGACCAAAGTCCTGGCCCCAAGAGGCGGCAATGACAATGCAGTTAAAGGGCACGCGCTCCGGAAGAATTGAAAGAAGGCTGCCCCGGAGCCGTAAGAAACGGTTCCGGGGCAGCCCTTGGGTCAGTGCTTTTCTGTCCCTGTCAGTTCTTCGTCGTCGGTCCCCGTCAGTCCTTCGTCAGGTTCGGACCGCCGCCCGCGGCCTGCTCGATCGGCGGGACATCCGGCAGAGGCGACTTCTCCTCGCCGCGGAAGGTGAACGCCTTTGTCTCGCCCTCGCCTTCGGTGTCCACGACCACGATGTGACCGGGGCGCAGCTCACCGAAGAGAATCTTCTCGGAGAGGATGTCCTCGATCTCGCGCTGAATCGTCCGGCGCAGCGGCCGGGCACCCAGCACCGGGTCGTAACCCTTCTTGGCGAGAAGCGACTTGGCGGACGGGCTGAGCTCCAGGCCCATGTCCCGGTCCTTCAGACGCTCATCGACCTTGGCGACCATCAGATCGACGATCTGGATGATGTCTTCCTCGGTGAGCTGGTGGAAGACGACCGTGTCGTCGACACGGTTGAGGAACTCCGGCCGGAAGTGCTGCTTCAGCTCTTCGTTGACCTTGTTCTTCATCCGCTCGTAGTTGGTCTTGGTGTCGCCCTGCGCCGCGAAGCCCAGGTTGAACCCCTTGGAGATGTCCCGGGTCCCGAGGTTGGTCGTCATGATGATGACCGTGTTCTTGAAGTCCACGACGCGGCCCTGGGAGTCGGTCAGCCGGCCGTCCTCCAGGATCTGCAGAAGGGAGTTGAAGATGTCGGGGTGGGCCTTCTCGACCTCGTCGAAGAGGACGACGGAGAACGGCTTCCTGCGCACCTTCTCGGTGAGCTGGCCGCCCTCCTCGTATCCCACGTAACCGGGAGGCGAGCCGAAGAGCCGCGAGACCGTGTGCTTCTCGCTGAACTCCGACATGTCGAGGGCGATCAGCGCGTCCTCGTCACCGAACAGGAATTCGGCGAGCGTCTTGGACAGCTCGGTCTTACCGACACCGGACGGGCCGGCGAAGATGAACGAGCCACCGGGGCGCTTGGGGTCCTTCAGACCCGCTCGCGTACGGCGGATGGCCTGCGAGAGCGCCTTGATGGCGTCCTTCTGCCCGATGACGCGCTTGTGCAGCTCGTCCTCCATGCGGAGCAGACGCGAGGACTCCTCCTCGGTGAGCTTGAAGACCGGGATGCCCGTCGCCGTCGCCAGGACCTCGGCGATCAGCTCCTCGTCCACCTCGGCGACAACGTCCATGTCGCCGGCCTTCCACTCCTTCTCGCGCTTGGTCTTCGCGGCGAGGAGCTGCTTCTCCTTGTCACGGAGGGAGGCGGCCTTCTCGAAGTCCTGGGAGTCGATCGCCGACTCCTTGTCGCGGCGGACGCCCGCGATCTTCTCGTCGAACTCACGGAGGTCCGGCGGCGCGGTCATCCGGCGGATCCGCATCCGGGAGCCAGCCTCGTCGATCAGGTCGATCGCCTTGTCCGGCAGGAAGCGGTCCGAGATGTACCGGTCGGCGAGGGTCGCGGCGGCGACCAGCGCGGAGTCCGTGATGGACACGCGGTGGTGCGCCTCGTACCGGTCGCGCAGGCCCTTGAGGATCTCGATCGTGTGCGGCAGGGACGGCTCCGCGACCTGGATCGGCTGGAAGCGGCGCTCCAGGGCCGCGTCCTTCTCCAGGTGCTTGCGGTACTCGTCGAGCGTGGTCGCACCGATGGTCTGCAGCTCACCGCGGGCCAGCATCGGCTTCAGGATGCTCGCCGCGTCGATCGCGCCCTCGGCGGCGCCGGCACCCACCAGGGTGTGCAGCTCGTCGATGAACAGGATGATGTCGCCGCGGGTGCGGATCTCCTTCAGGACCTTCTTCAGGCGCTCCTCGAAGTCACCGCGGTAGCGGGAGCCGGCGACGAGCGCGCCGAGGTCGAGGGTGTAGAGGTGCTTGTCCTTGAGGGTCTCGGGCACCTCGCCCTTGACGATGGCCTGGGCCAGCCCCTCGACGACCGCCGTCTTGCCGACGCCGGGCTCGCCGATGAGGACCGGGTTGTTCTTCGTACGGCGGGAGAGCACCTGCATGACCCGCTCGATCTCCTTCTCGCGCCCGATGACCGGGTCGAGCTTGGATTCGCGGGCGGCCTGGGTGAGATTCCGGCCGAACTGGTCGAGGACCAGGGACGTGGAGGGCGTGCCCTCGGCAGGACCGCCCGCTGTGGCGGCCTCCTTGCCCTGGTAGCCGGAGAGCAACTGGATGACCTGCTGCCGCACCCGGTTGAGATCGGCGCCCAGCTTCACCAGGACCTGGGCGGCGACGCCCTCGCCCTCGCGGATCAGGCCGAGCAGGATGTGCTCCGTACCGATGTAGTTGTGGCCGAGCTGAAGGGCCTCACGGAGCGACAGCTCCAGGACCTTCTTGGCCCGGGGTGTGAAGGGGATGTGGCCGGAGGGGGCCTGCTGGCCCTGGCCGATGATCTCCTCCACCTGCTGGCGGACCGCCTCGAGCGAAATCCCGAGGCTCTCCAGGGCCTTAGCGGCGACACCCTCACCCTCATGGATAAGGCCCAGGAGGATGTGCTCGGTGCCGATGTAGTTGTGGTTGAGCATCCGGGCTTCTTCCTGAGCCAGGACGACAACCCGCCGCGCGCGGTCGGTGAACCTCTCGAACATCGTTAATCGCTCCTCAGAGCGGTCAGGCAGTAAAGGGGTCGGTCCCCTCCCTGTCCTTCCGCAGCTTAGTCCCGCAAGCGGGGACCGCTCATTCCAACTGCCGACTACCTGTCCCAGGCTCCCAGCCCCGAACGCCGGACAACAGCTCCAACCCGATGGTGCGAGACGATGTTCCCGCAGGCCAGGCAGATACCCTCGCCATCACTACGCCGATGGCGAACGCAAGACGCCCAGAACCGCGTGTCGTCCCTTCCCACTAGGAATGTCTTACCCGTAAGCACTGACACTCCATGCGGCGCACCCCAGTTCCCTCCGCTACGGGCGAACACCCTTGCGCTCCTGAATGCGCCCGCGCGCCCCCGATTCCGGCACATTGCGCGATCGGGCACGGACGTAGCGTAACTCTGCGCTCAGGTCGGGAGTTGCTCCGGGCATGGCCCCCACTGTCCCGCCCCCGCGTGACCCGCTCCCCGGCGGTCGCACCGGTACGGAGAGCTGTCCTGCCGCGGAGAGCTGTCCTGCGCGGTGGTACGAGGAGGGCCTCGGCTGGGCCGTGGAGGCGGGGCCTCCCGTACGGCTGCTGACCGGGCTGCGCTTCGATGTGCTGGAGCTGCCCGCCGACGCGGGCGCGGCCCTGCTGCGGCGGACCGTTCCGACGGGGCCCGTGGCGCTGCTCGGCGGGCGGATGGCCCTGCTGGTGGCCGCGGGGAGCGCGGACGAGCTGCCGGGGCTGCTCGACTGGCTGGATTGGGGCGGAATCGCCCTGGGGCTGACCGCTGCCGGCGCGGGCGGGCGGATCACCGCTCCCGCGCCACCGCGTTGGCCCGGCGTCACCGCGCAGGGGGCCGCCACCTGGTTGCGGCCCCCCGAGCCCGGACGCGGGACGGAGCCGACGCTGCCGTCACTCGCTCCCCTCGGGCGGAGCGGCGGCAGCGGGGGCAGTGGTGGGGATGCCCCCGATCTCGTACGACTCGTGGACGCGGCGGCGACTGAGTGCCACCGGGCCCGCTTGTTGCGCATGCCGCGCAGAAATGCCCTTCGTACGAATACTCAGCCGTTGGCCTTCTCGTAGGCTTCACGGATCTCGGCGGGAACACGGCCGCGGTCGTTGACGCTGTAGCCGTTCTCCTTCGCCCACTTGCGGATTTCCGCGGTGTCCTTGTTACCGCCCGTGGCGACCCGGCCCTTGCCGCGGCTGCCCGCGGCGCGGCCACCGGTACGCCGGCCCCCCTTGGTGTACGGATCGAGGAGACCCCGGAGCTTGTCCGCATTGGCGGTGGTGAGGTCGATCTCGTAGGTCTTGCCGTCCAGAGCGAACGTCACGGTCTCGTCCGCCTCGCCGCCGTCGAGGTCATCGACAAGAAGGACCTGAACCTTCTGTGCCACCGGATTTCCTTTCATCGAAAATGCAGTACGCGGAAAGGAAACCGCTTTTCTCAGGAAAACACAAACCCCCGGCAGAGGTTCAGCAGCGCGAGAACACGGGAAACGTGCGCGATTCGGACATAGGGATCCGGCTGAGTCGGGCGATCACAGGTGCAGAAGCATCCGGCTGTTGCCCAAGGTGTTCGGCTTCACCCGTTCGAGACCGAGGAACTCCGCAACACCCTCGTCATAGGAACGCAGCAGCTCTCGGTACACATCTCCGTCGACCGGCGTCTCACCGATCTCCACGAAGCCGCGCTTCGCGAAGAACTCGACTTCGAAGGTCAGGCAGAATACCCGGCGCACTCCGAGCCAGCGGGCGGTCTCCAGCAGCTTGTCAAGCAGTTGATGCCCCACTCCCGCGCCCCTGACCACGGGATCCACGGCGAGTGTGCGTACTTCCGCGAGGTCTTCCCACATCACATGCAAGGCGCCACAGCCGATGACACTGGCGTCCTCGTCGCGTTCCGCGACCCAGAACTCCTGGATGTCCTCGTAAAGCGTCACGGGCGCTTTGTCGAGCAGGATGCCTTCGCTCACGTAAGGGTCGACGAGACGGCGGACAGCCGGTACATCCCTGGTCCTGGCCCGCCGGACGGTGATGGCATTTGCTTCGGCATTGGGAAGCGGAAGGGTCGAGCGCATGCCGAGACGCTATCGCCCGGCCTCCGGGGGGCGGTCGGCGCCCCGGGCCGCGGCGTCTTCGGCCCGCGGGCGTTCCTGTTCGGCTTCCTCCGGAAGCCCCGCGGCTTCCGGGCGTTCGCCTTCCGGGCGGTCCGCCCGCACCATACGGACGGCGTCCTCAAGTGCCTGGCGCTGCTCGGGCGACATCATGCCGAAGAAGGCGACGAGGGCGGCGGCGGGGTTGTCGCTCTTCGACCAGGCTTCGTTCATCAGGGCCGCGGCGTAGGCGGCGCGGGTGGAGACCGCCGTATATCGATAGGCGCGGCCCTCGACTTCCCTGCGTACCCAGCCCTTCTGATGGAGATTGTCCATTACGGTCATGACGGTGGTGTAGGCGATGGACCGTTCCCGCTGAAGGTCTTCGAGGACTTCCCGGACGGTGACCGGGCGGTTCCATTGCCAGACGCGTGTCATGACGGCGTCTTCCAGGTCTCCCAATTGGCGGGGCACATCTTCACCATAGTGCGAGATGTCCGAATGGCCGGTTATTGACGGAACAAAAAGGACGTACGACGGGAATCAGTCGTACGTCCTGGTCATACGGTGAATGCGTGTGGCGGCGGTGCAGGGGATCTGCCGGGTGCCGCCGGCTGCCGTGCCCGGCGGTCAGGCGTTGCCGGTGCCGGGCGTACGGTCCTGCTGCTGGGCTTCCGCGCGGGCGAGGGCCGCGTCGACCGCTGCGTCCTCCTTGGCCTTGTTGGGGCCGCCCTGGCTCTTGACGATCGTCACGACGAGGCCGATGAAGAAGGCGGCCATCACCACGGGAGGTACGAGCGCGGATACGTAGTCCATGGCGTCCAGCGTAGCTATCCGGCGGCCAGCTTCTCCGGCGGGGGCGCCGGGCGGCGGCGTGGCGGGAAGACCTCGGACGGCTTGGGCATCGGCTTGCCGGGCGCGGGGCGCTGGGGCGGGCCCGGTTTCCGGGGCGCCTTCGCCGGCTCGGAGGGTTCTTTGCCGGAGTCCTTGTCCGGCTCCTTGCCTGGCTTTTCGGCCGGTTTCCTTTCGGGCTCCTTGGGCTGTGCCGGTTCGCCGGAGCCGGAATCCGAATCCGAGCCGGAGTCCGACCCGGAACCGGAGTCGGAACCCGAGTCGGAGTCGGAGCCGCTGTTTGCGTCGGTGCCGGCGTCAGCCGAGAGGCCGCCGGGGAGCGCGCGGAGCCTGGCGCGGGGCGCGGGGGCCGCCGTGGCAGCCGGGCCGGCGGGGGTGGCGGCGGTGACGCGGGCGGCGAGACGCGCCCGTACGGACCGCTCGGCGAGCGCCTGGCAGCGGTCGAGCAGGGCCGCGGCGGCCGGATTGCCGCGGAGGGCGCGCAGCGCCGCGAGATCGTCGGGCAGTGGGACATAGCCGGCGGCCAGGGCCTCCCGGAGCAGCTCCAGATAGCCGGTGAGAGACCCGGGGAGCGCCTGCCGGTACCGGACGAGGTCGGCCATCAGAAAGTCCCGCAGCCGCCCGGCCTCCCGTACCGCCTCGTCCACGGACTCGGCGAGCCGCAGACAGGCCCGGACGTCCTCGTTCGGCAGCGGGACGGGATGAAGGGCGACGGCAAGGGCACGTCGGAGCACACGCAGCTCCTCCGCACCGAACGCCATGCCGCCGCGGGATCCGTATGGCGTGGGCATGCGGCGACACTACGCGCCAAAAGGACAAAATCCGCTTAACACCTCCCCCCGGGCGCGGCCCACCCGTCGAACGGGGGACGGAGCGGGCACCCCGGGGCGCGGCGTGCGCAAGCGCAGCGGCTGGGCCCTGGCCCTGGCAGCGAGCCCCAAGCCCCGGGCCCCGGGCGACCCTCCTGCACGGAACGCGGGCCCCGGCCCTGGCGTCGGGGCTCGGGGGCCGGGCCGGCCGCGGGCTTCGTGCATGAGGGGCCCGGGCCCCGCATGCACGACCCGGCGCAGGAGGCGGAACGGCTTCATAGCCCGCCGCGCGCAGTCGGGCTGGGCCCACTCTCGTCGGAGCGGCCGGCCCCAGCCGGCCGCACGCTGCGTACGGCGGCCGGCTCCAGCCGCCCACGTCCGCGGCGGGCCCGGAGCGTGCGGCTACATGCGGGAGACGTTCCGTTCGTAGACCAGGCGCAGGCCGATCAGGGTCAGCCAGGGCTCGTGCTCGTCGATCACCGACGCCTCGCCCAGGACCATCGGGGCCAGGCCGCCCGTCGCGATGACCGTCACCTCGCCCGGGTCCTCAGCCAGCTCCCGGGCCATGCGCCTCACCACGCCGTCGACCTGGCCCGCGAAGCCGTACAGGATGCCCGACTGCATCGCCTCGACCGTGTTCTTGCCGATCACACTGCGCGGCCTGGCGATTTCGATCTTGCGGAGCTGGGCGCCCCTGATACCGAGCGCCTCGACCGAGATCTCGATGCCCGGCGCGATCACCCCGCCCGCGTACTCGCCCCGCGCGCTCACCGCGTCGAAGGTCGTCGCCGTACCGAAGTCGACGACGATCGCCGGGCCGCCGTACAGCTCGACCGCCGCGACCGCGTTGATGATGCGGTCCGCGCCGACCTCCTTGGGGTTGTCCACCAGGATCGGCACGCCCGTCTTGATGCCCGGCTCTACGAGAACGGCGGGGACATCTCCGTAGTAGCGGCGGGTCACCTCCCGCAGCTCGTGCAGCACGGACGGCACCGTCGAGCAGATCGCGATGCCCTCGATCCCGTCGCCCAGTTCCTCGCCGAGCAGCGGGTGCATGCCCATCAGGCCCTGGAGCAGTACGGCGAGTTCGTCGGCCGTGCGGCGCGCGTCCGTGGAGATGCGCCAGTGCTCGACGATCTCCTCGCCGTCGAACAGACCGAGCACGGTATGGGTGTTGCCGACGTCGATCGTCAGGAGCATCAGGCGCCGGCCTCTCGCAGGTCGAGGCCGATGTCCAGGATCGGGGAGGAGTGGGTGAGCGCGCCGACCGCGAGGAAGTCGACGCCCGTCTCCGCGTAGGCACGCGCGTTGTCGAGGGAGAGCCGCCCGGAGGACTCCAGGAGGGCGCGGCCCGCGACGATGCCGACCGCCTCGGCCGTCTCCTCCGGGGTGAAGTTGTCCAGCAGGATCAGATCGGCGCCCGCGTCCAGGACCTCGCGCACCTGGTCGAGGGTGTCGGCCTCGACCTCGATCGGTACGTCGGGGAAGCGGTCCCGTACGGCCTTGAACGCCTCGGCGACCCCGCCCGCCGCGACCACGTGGTTGTCCTTGACCAGGGCCGCGTCGGACAGCGACATCCGGTGGTTGACGCCGCCGCCGCACCGCACCGCGTACTTCTCCAGCGCGCGCAGCCCGGGCGTGGTCTTGCGGGTGTCACGGACCTTGGCGCCGGTGCCTTCGAGCGCGTCCGCCCACGCACGGGTGGCGGTCGCGATACCGGACAGCCGGCACAGCAGGTTGAGCGCGCTGCGCTCGGCGGTGAGCAGATCGCGGACGCGGGTGGTGACGCTGAGCAGCTTCTGTCCGGCCTCGACGCGGTCGCCGTCCGCGGCATGCCGCTCCACGGCGAACTCCTCCGTACAGACGACGGACAGGACAGCCTCGGCGATGTGCAGTCCGGCGACCGTACCGCTCTGGCGGGCGGTGAAGTCGGCGGTGGCGACGGCGTCCTCGGGGACGGTCGCTACGGTCGTGACGTCCGCGCCGTGGTCGAGGTCCTCCTCGATGGCCACATGCGCGATGTCCTCGACCTGTACAGGATCGAGTCCGGCGTCGGCGAGCAACTGGGCGAGGGCGGGGTCGAGGCCGCACTCCAAGTCGAAGGCCTCGTCGGCGGAGCAGCCGCAGCCGTCGCCGCAGCCGCCCTGGGCGGCGGCCGGGGCGCCGATCTGGATCAGCGGTACGTCCACGGGCTCGGGGCGTGGACTGTCTTCGGGCGTGCTCACGGTTTCTGGCTCCCTGGGGGCGTCGGCGGGGTGTGGGGTGCGGGGGCTACGGGGCGTACGGAGCGGGGCAGTCCGGGGCCGACCGGCGGGAAGGCGGCCGACTCGGTGCGGTGGAGCGCCAGGCTCCGGTCGGGCAGCAGGCGTACGACGAGATGGCGGCGCCAGTCGGTGTCGTCCCGCTCGGGCCGGTCCTCGCGCCAGTGGCAGCCCCGGGTCTCCTCGCGCTCCAGCGCGGCGGCGACCAGGACGCGGGCGACACAGAGGAGGTTCGAGGTCTCCCAGGACTCGACACCGGGCACGGCGGCCTTGCCGGAGCCGTCGTCCGGGCCGTCCTCGCCGCTCTCACCGTTTCCGGAGGCGCTTGCGGAGGCACTCGCGGGGGCATTTCCGGGGCGGCTTCCGGAGCCGTTTCCGGCGCCGTTTGCGGAGCGGCTTTCGAAGGTCCCGGAGGCTCCCCGGAGTGCGCGCTGGAAGGTGGTCTCCAGGGCTTCGGCGGCGGCCGCCAGGCTTCCGGCCGACCTGAGCACGCCCGCGCCCTCGGACATGATCCGCTGGATTCCGGCCCGCGCCTCGGGGGCGATCAGCGGCACCAGGCTGGTGGCGGCGGGCTCGGCCGGGACCACCGGGCCGGACCGCCAGGGCTCCGGCCCCGCATCCGCCGCGATGTCCGCCGCGATCCGTTCCGCGAACACCAGGCCTTCCAGCAGGGAGTTGGAGGCCAGCCGGTTCGCGCCGTGCACTCCCGTACAGGCGACCTCGCCGCACGCGTACAGCCCCGGCACCGTGGTCCGTCCGCGCAGGTCCGTACGGACACCGCCCGACGCGTAGTGCGCGGCGGGCGCCACCGGTATCGGCTCCGTGACCGGGTCTATTCCATGGGTACGGCAGGCCGCCAGGATGGTGGGGAAGCGGCTCTCCCACATCTCCGCGCCGAAGTGCCTGGCGTCCAGATACATGTTCTCGACGCCCTGCTCGCGCATTCTGCGGGTGATGGCCTTGGCGACGATGTCGCGGGGCGCCAGCTCGGCCAGTTCGTGCTGGTCGAGCATGAACCGTATGCCGTCGGCGTCGACGAGATGGGCGCCCTCGCCCCGTACCGCCTCGGAGACCAGGGGCTGCTGGCCCTCGGAGCCGGCGCCGAGGAACAGCACCGTGGGGTGGAACTGGACGAATTCCAGGTCCGAGACCTCCGCGCCCGCGCGCAGCGCCAGCGCCACTCCGTCGCCCGTGGAGACGGCGGGGTTGGTCGTGGCGGAGAAGACCTGGCCCATGCCGCCGGTGGCCAGGACCACCGCGGGGGCGTGCACCGCGCCGACGCCGTCGTGCTGGCCCTCGCCCATGACATGGAGGGTGACACCGGACGTACGGCCCTGATCGTCCGTCAGCAGGTCGAGGACCAGGGCGTTCTCGATGGTACGGAGGGCCGCGTCCCGTACCGCTTCGACCAGGGCGCGGGAGATCTCGGCGCCGGTCGCGTCGCCTCCCGCGTGGGCGATCCGGCGGCGGTGGTGGCCGCCCTCGCGGGTGAGCTGGAGCTCGCCGGTGGCGTGGGTGTCGAAGTGGGCGCCGGTGCCGATCAGTCTCCGTACGGCCGCGGGGCCCTCGGTGACAAGGGTACGGACGGCCTCCTCGTCGCAGAGGCCGGCGCCGGCGACGAGGGTGTCGTCGAGATGCTGCGCGGGGGTGTCGCCCTCGCCGAGGGCCGCCGCTATGCCGCCCTGGGCCCAGCGGGTGGAGCCGTCGTCGAGCCGGGCCTTGGTGACCACGACCGTACGGAGCCCGGCGGCGGTGCAGCGCAGGGCCGTGGTGAGACCGGCGACGCCGGAGCCGACCACGACGACATCGGCGTCGATGGCCCAGCCGGGTGCGGGGGCGGTCAGCCGTATTCCGGTTCCGGTCACTGGGGCGCTCCGAAGGTCAGGGGGATGTTGTCTATCAGCCGCGTGCTGCCGACGCGGGCGGCGACGGCGAGGATCGCCTCGCCGGTGTGGTCGTCGGGGACCTCCGTGAAATCAGCGGGATCGACGAGGGCCAGATAGTCGAGGACGAGGGGCGGCATGGATCGGGCCGCCTCGTCCAGCACGGTGCGGGCCGCGGCCCGTACGGCATCGGGCCCGCAGGGGCGGGCCCGCGCGGCCGGGGTCCCCGCGACGGCCACCGCATGGGCGTCGGCCGCGAGACGGGCCTCGCCGAGCGCGGAGAGCGCGGCGGCGCGGGCGCCCGGCGCGGGGGCGGACTCGGCGCGGGCGCGCAGGGCGTGCAGGGCCGCGAGGCGGTCGCGGGCGGCGAACAGCGCCCCGGAGAGGGCGAGGGCGGTACGGCGCTCGGTCCGGGAGAGATAGCGGTTGCGGCTGGAGAGCGCGAGACCGTCCTCTTCCCGGACGGTCGGTACGCCGATGATCTCGGCCCGGAAGTTCAGATCGCGGGCCATTCTGCGGATGAGGGCGAGCTGCTGGGCGTCCTTGCGGCCGAAGAACGCGGCGTCGGGCCGGGTGAGATGGAGGAGCTTGGCGACGACGGTGAGCATGCCGTCGAAGTGGCCGGGGCGCGAGGCGCCTTCGAGGCGCTCGCCCATGGGGCCCGCGGAGATGGTGACCTGGGGCGCGCCGCCGGGGTAGACCTCGTCGGCGGCCGGGGCGAACACGGCGTCGGCGCCGGCCGCCTCCGCGGTCTTCAGATCGGCTTCGAGGGTGCGCGGATACCGGTCGAGGTCCTCGCCCGCGCCGAACTGGAGCGGGTTGACGAAGACGGTGACCACGACCAGGCCGGTGCGGCCGGCATGGGCGCGGGCGGCCCGTACAAGACTGGCGTGGCCTTCGTGCAGCGCGCCCATGGTCATCACGACGGCGGTGGGGCCGCCGCCCGCGTGCCCGTCCAGCACGCGGTCCAGCTCGGCGACGGTGGAGGCGAGGACGAGGCTCATCGGGCGCCCCCGCTGCCGCCGCCCCGGGGGTCTCCGAGGGTGTCCCCGTCGGCGAGGACGTCCAGGAGGTCCTCCGCCAGCTCGGCCTTGAGCAGTCCGTGCGCCAGCGCGCGGTCCGCGGTCGTACGGGCCATCGCGAGATATCCGGCGACGGCGCCCGGGGCGTGGGTGCGCAGCTCGGCGACATGTGCGGCGACCGTGCCCGCGTCGCCGCGCGCGACCGGTCCGGTCAGTGCGGCGTCGCCGGAGCGCAGGGCGTTGTCCAGGGCGGCGCCCAGGAGCGGGCCCAGCATCCGGTCGGGGGCGGCGACCCCGGCCGTACGGAGCAGCTCCATCGACTGTGCCACCAGCGTGACCAGGTGGTTCGCCCCCAGCGCGAGCGCCGCGTGGTAGAGCGGGCGGGACTCCTCGGCGACCCACTCGGGCTCGCCGCCCATCTCGATGACCAGGGCCTCGGCGGCCAGGCGCAGCTCTTCGGGGGCGGTGACCCCGAAGGAGCAGCCGGCCAGCCGCTGGACGTCCACTGAGGAGCCGGTGAAGGTCATGACGGGGTGCAGGGCGAGCGGCAGGGCACCGGCGCGCAGGGCGGGGTCCAGGATCCTGGCGCCGTACCGCCCCGAGGTGTGCACGAGGAGCTGTCCCGGCCGTACGGCACCGGTCTCGGCGAGCCCCTCGACCAGGCCCGGCAGCGCGTCGTCCGGAACGGTCAGCAGGACCAGCTCGGCGCGGGCGAGCACCTCGGCGGGGGTGACCAGCGGAACGTCGGGGAGCAGCGCCGCCGCCCTGCGCCGGGACGCGTCGGAGACGCCGGAGACGGCGACCGGACGGTGCCCGGCGAGCCGGAGGGACGCGGCGAGCGCCGGGCCGACGCGGCCCGCTCCCACCACACCGACGGTGAGCCGGGCCGGGCGGTCCCGGGGATCGGGAGATTCCTGAGCAGTGGGATTCACGCGGCGGGGCCTTCCGTTCCAGTCCGCGAGGGGTACCGGACGATTTCTCGCCATGCTACGCCAGCGTCCGGGCCCGCCAGTCAGTTGTCCACAGGGCCTCGGCACTTGGTTGTCCACAGGCTGTGGGCGGCGAGCGCCGGGTGGGACATGATCGGGCCATGGGAAAGACGAACGAAGACGACGAGCGGGCCGGGCGGGCCGACGCGGCCCGCGAGGACAGCGGCGGGACGTCCGGGAGCGCGGACGGCGGGGCGGGCGGGAAGACCGAGGACGCCGCCCGGCGGCGCAGGCTGATCGCGTGGGCCGCGGCCGGGCGCATACTGACGCGGCCCGGGATCAACCAGCGGCTGGGCGAGCGGCTGGCGGCGCTCGCGGCGGACGCGGGGTCCGTGTACGACCTGGACGAATGGTCCGATCTGTACGGGAACGGGGTGGTCGCCGAGCTGGAGCGGCGGGTGGCCTCGCTGCTCGGCTTCCCGGCGGCGGCCTTCTTCCCGACGGGCACGATGGCTCAGCAGGTGGCGCTCCGGTGCTGGGCGGGGCGTACGGGCAACGCGACGGTGGCGCTGCATCCCCTCGCGCATCCCGAGGTCCACGAGGGCGGCGCGCTGTCGGCCGTCGGCGGGCTGCGTACGGTCCATCCGACCACCGAGCCGCGGCTGCCGACCGCCGAAGAGGTCCGGGACCTGGCCGACCCCTTCGGCACGCTGATGCTGGAACTGCCCCTGCGGGACGCGGGTTTCGTCCTGCCGTCCTGGGACGAGCTGGTCGCGGTGGTGGCCGCGGCGCGCGAGCGGGACGCGGTGGTGCACTTCGACGGCGCGCGCCTGTGGGAGTGCGAGCCGCACTTCGGGCGCACGCGGGCGGAGATCGCCGGGCTCGCGGACAGCGTGTACGTGTCCTTCTACAAGTCGCTGGACGGGCTGTCCGGCGCGGCGCTGGCGGGGCCCGAGGAACTGGTGGAGGAGGCGCGCGCCTGGCGCCACCGTTACGGCGGCCTGCTCTTCCAGCAGTTCCCGGCGGCGCTGTCGGCGCTGCTGGGTCTTGAGCGCGAGCTGCCACGGCTGCCGTCGTACGTCGCGCACGCGCGCGTCGTCGCGGCGGCGCTGGCGCAGGGGTTCGCGGAGTCGGCGGCGCCCTGGTCCCGCGTACACCCGCAGCCCCCGCACACCCACCAGTTCCAGGTCTGGCTCCCGTACCCCCCGGAGATCCTGAACGAGGCGTCGGTCCGCCAGGCGGAGGAAACGAAGACCTCGCTCTTCCGCGTCTGGTCGACACCCCGCTCCGGCCCACCCGGCGTCTCCTTCACGGAAATCACGGTGACGGAACCGGGTCTGGAGTGGACGGCGGAGGACGTACGAAGGGCAGCGGCGGATTTCATGACAAGGGTGCACGAGGAGGCGGCACGCCCGGCACAAACAAGCCCGTCCGGCGATTGAGGACGAACCGGCGCCCCGGGCGGGGCCGGCGGGAACAGCGCGTCCCGCACCACGGCCCCCTAGCCGGGAGGCGTACCGCCCGCTCGGACCAGGCCCGACTCGTATGCCAGTACCACCACCTGCACCCGGTCCCGCAGTCCCAGCTTCGTCAGGATCCGGCCCACATGCGTCTTCACCGTCGCCTCCGACAGCACCAGCCGCCCCGCGATCTCCCCGTTCGACAGCCCCTGCGCCACCAGCAGCATCACCTCGCGCTCGCGGTCGGTGAGCCGGTCCAGCTCCTTGTTGCGCGGCTTCGTGCTCGTCGGGAGCATCGGCGAGAAGCGGTCGAGCAGCCGCCGGGTCGTGGAGGGGGCGACCACCGCGTCCCCGCTGTGCACCGAGCGGATCGCGCTGAGCAGTTCGCCGGGCGGCACATCCTTCAGCATGAAGCCGCTCGCCCCCGCCTTGAGCCCGGAGAAGGCGTACTCGTCGAGGTCGAAGGTGGTCAGGATGAGCACCTTCGGAGCGCCCGGTTCCGCGCAGATCCGGCGCGTCGCCTCCACGCCGTCGAGCCGCGGCATCCGGACGTCCATCAGGACCACGTCCACGGCCACGGACCGGAGGTTCTCGATCGCCTCCGCACCGTCCCCGGCCTCCGCGACCACCTCCATGTCCGGCTGCGCGGCCAGCACCATACGGAAACCGGTACGCAGCAGGACCTGGTCGTCGACGAGCATCACACGGATCGTCATCTGCGGATTCCTTATCGCTGAGGGCACACGGGATCGGTGAGGGCAGAGCCGGCTAATGCGCGGGTTTCAGCGGGAGCAGCGCGCTGATCCGGAAGCCGCCGCCCGGCCGCGGACCGGCGTCCAGCGTGCCGCCCACCATCCCGACCCGCTCGCGCATACCGATCAGACCGTGACCGCGCCCGTCGGCCCCGCCGTCCTCGTACAGTTCGTGCGCCGCGCCCCGGCCGTCGTCCTCGACGAGCAGCCCGAGCCCGTCGTCGAAGTAGACCAGACGCACACTGGCGCCGACATCCGGGCCGCCGTGCTTGCGGCTGTTGGTGAGGGCCTCCTGCACGATGCGGTACGCGGTCAGCTCCACCCCGCTGGGCAGCGGCCGCGGAGTGCCCTCGATCTTGAAGTCCACACGGAGGCCGGCGCCCCGTACCTTCTCGACCAGTTCCTCGATCTGCCCGACATCGGGCTGCGGTACGTACTCGCCGCTCTCCTTGGCGTCGCCGGTCCGCAGCACACCGAGCAGCCTGCGCATCTCCGCCAGCGCCTGCCTGCCGGTGCTCGAAATGGTCTCCAGGGCCTCTTTCGCCTGGTCGGGCGCCGCGTCCAGCACATAGGCCGCGCCGTCCGCCTGGACCACCATCACCGAGACATTGTGCGCGACGACATCGTGCAGCTCACGCGCGATACGGGCGCGCTCCGCGGCCACCGCCACCTTGGCCTGCGCCTCGCGCTCCTTCTCCAGCCGGGTGGCGCGCTCCTCAAGCTGGTCGAAGTAGGCGCGGCGGGTACGGAACGAGTCGCCCAGCACCCAGGCGAGCGCGAACGGCACGCTCATGATGACGGACACGATGACGTGCCCGGCGATGCTCGACTCCTCCGCGGGCCAGCGCACCTGGGAGATCGGAGCGGCCAGCAGCCCGCCCAAAAGCCCGAGTTGGGAGGCCCACCGCGGTCCGCCCTGCGCCGCGACCGTGTAGATGGCCACCAGCATCGCGAAGTCCGCGGGGTTGACCGGCACATCGAGCACGACCTGTACGACCCCCAGGGCCAGCACCAGGACCAGTGTCTTCTCGGGTGCCCGCTGGCGCAGCGCCACGGCGAGGCAGAGCAGCGCGACCGTCGGGATCGCCACCAGGCGCGGCCCCACCCCCGCGGTCCGCTGGACCGCCCACAGCAGAGAGCACCCGAAGAGCAGGACAGCCCAGAAGCTGTCGACGCCCGTCGGGTGTCTGCGGAGAAAGTCGTAGAAGCGCTGCACGTAACCCAGCGTAGGTAAATGGAAACGACGGAAGGGTCAACCGGAGGGTCGATCCGGTCGGCGGCAGCGTACTCCCCAAGGTGGAGACTTGGCTCCGTGACGGATGAGACAGGTAGGCCGGGCGCGGTCCGGGGTATACGGAACGGCCCCCGGCCCGAGCGCTGGCGGACGGCGGCCGAGGCCGCGCTCTACGGTCCCGGGGGCTTCTACCTGCGGCCCGAGGGCCCCGCCGGGCATTTCCGTACCTCGGTGCACGCCTCCCCGCTGTTCGCCGCCGCCGTCGCCCGGCTGCTCGCCGCGACCGCCGGGCGGCTCGGTACGGACGAGGTGGCGCTGGTGGACATCGGCGCGGGCCGCGGCGAGCTGCTGACGGGAATCCTGGCCGCGCTCCCCGGCGTACTCACGGAGCGGCTCGCGGTCCGGCCGTACGCCGTCGAGCGTGCCCCGCGCCCCCCGGGCCTGGATCCGCGGATCGAGTGGCGCGCCGAGCCGCCGGCCGGAGTCAGCGGGCTGGTCTTCGCCAATGAGTGGCTGGACAACGTCCCCGTCGACATCGCGGAGACCGACGCGCACGGAACCGTACGGTATGTCCTGGTACGACCGGACGGTTCCGAGGAGCCGGGCGAACCGGTCGACGGGCCGGACGCGGAATGGCTCGCCCGCTGGTGGCCGCAGGCCGGGCCCGGCAGCCGGGCGGAGATCGGCCGGCCGCGCGACGAGGCATGGGCGGCGGCCGTCGCCACACTGGAGCGGGGGCTCGCGGTGGCCGTGGACTACGCGCATGTACGGGACGCCCGGCCGCCCTTCGGCACGCTGACCGGCTTCCGCGCGGGCCGCGAGGTGCCGCCCGTACCGGACGGGAGCTGCGACCTCACCGCCCATGTGGCACTGGACGCCTGCGCGCAGCCCGGTGCCGTACTGCTCAGCCAGCGCGAGGCGCTGCACAGCCTCGGCGTGAGCGGTTCGCGTCCGCCGCTGTCCCTGGCCACCGCCGACCCGGCGGCGTATGTACGGGCGCTCTCGGCGGCCGGCGAGGCGGCGGAGCTGACCGCGCGCGGCGGTCTCGGCGACTTCGGCTGGCTGATGCAGCCCGTCGGCATCGAACCACCGGACCTCGGCCCTCGGCCCTCGGAACCGGGCTCCAGGGCTCAGCCTCAAGGCGTCAGCACCGCTGGGGCAGTCACCAGCGGGCCTCTGAGAGACTGTCGCCCATGACGGAGACCACCCGGACGACGGTCGGCATCGGCGGCGCCGCGGAGAGCACCGACATGGTGCTCAACATCGGGCCGCAGCACCCCTCCACCCACGGTGTGCTCCGCCTCCGCCTTGTGCTGGACGGCGAGGTGATCCGCAGCGCGGAACCGGTCATCGGCTATATGCACCGGGGCGCGGAGAAACTCTTCGAGGCGCGCGACTACCGGCAGGTCGTGGTGCTCGCCAACCGCCACGACTGGCTCTCGGCGTTCTCCAACGAGCTGGGCGTGGTGATGGCCGTCGAGCGGATGCTCGGCATGGAGGTGCCCGAGCGCGCCGTCTGGACCAGGACCCTGCTGGCCGAGCTGAACCGCGTACTGAACCATCTGATGTTCATCGGCTCATACCCCCTCGAACTGGGCGGAATCACCCCGGTGTTCTACGCCTTCCGGGAGCGCGAGGAGCTTCAGGCGGTAATGGAGGAGGTCTCCGGCGGCCGGATGCACTACATGTTCAACCGGGTCGGCGGCCTCAAGGAGGACCTGCCCGCGGGCTGGCTGGGCCGGGCCAGGCACACGGTCGCGGAGGTCCGCTCGCGGATGGACGTGTACGACCGGCTGGTCCTCGGCAACGAGATCTTCCGGGGCCGCACCCGCGGGGTCGGGGTGCTGTCGCGGGAGGCGGTGCACGCGTACGGGGTGTCCGGGCCGATCGCCCGCGCCTCCGGGGTCGACTTCGATCTGCGCAGGGACGAGCCGTATCTCGCGTACGGCGAACTCCAGGACACGCTCAGGGTGATCACCCGCCAGGACGGCGACTGTCTGGCCCGCTTCGAATGTCTGCTGGACCAGACGCACAACGCGCTGGAGCTGGCGGACGCCTGTCTGGACCGGATCGCGGAGCTGCCGCCCGGGCCGATCAACCAGCGGCTGCCGAAGGTACTGAAGGCGCCCGAGGGACACACCTACGCCTGGACCGAGAACCCGCTCGGCATCAACGGCTACTACCTGGTGTCGAAGGGCGAGAAGACCCCGTACCGGCTGAAGCTCCGCTCGGCCTCGTTCAACAACATCCAGGCGCTGACCGAGCTGCTGCCCGGGACGCAGGTCGCGGACATGGTGGCGATCCTGGGCTCGCTCTTCTTCGTGGTCGGCGACATCGACAAGTAGTCCGATCGGTCCAAGTAATCATGGACAAGCAACCGGCTCAGGCGCCGACTGCTTTCACGTACTGACGGCGTCGCGCAGCGCTTCGGCGCCGACCGGCTCGGTCTCGTCGTGCTCCGTCAGATCGATGACCTGGCCCACGGCCCGCTCATCGGTCCTGCGGCGCTCGGCAAGGGCCTCCTCGCCCACCACATCGGCGAGGTCCTCGCTCGCCACCCGCGCCAACTCGGCGGCCGGGGCGGGCTCTTCCGGTTCGGCCGCGGACTCCGCGTCCGCCGCCGGCTTCTTGTGCTGGCCGCCGCCGCTCTGCGTCGGCACCTGTCCATGGCCGTGCCCGGTCTGCGTACCGAAGAAGTCGAAACCGCCCTCGGGCCGCCGCACCGGGTGGCGGGAGGCGTACGGAACGATCGCCGAGGCCCCCGGCACCCGCCTGGCGGGCAGGGCGGACGACGGGCGGCTGTGCTGGTCTCCCCCGCGCTGCTGGTCTCCGGCGGCGGCCCCGGCGCCGGCCGCGTGCTTCCCCTGCGGCTCCTCCGCCTCGGCGGCCGCCTCCGCGGCCCGCTCGGCGAGATCGCGCTCGCGGGCCGCCTCGACCATCTGCTTCGCCTGCTGGGCCGCGCCGTTGCGGGACAGCTCGTCCAGGGCGCGCGCGGCACTGAGATACGCCGCCGAGGTGGGCGAACCGCCCGCGGTCAGGGCCTTCGGTACCGCCGAGGCCTCGATGGCGAGCTGACGGCGCCCCTCCAGGGCGGTGGCCCGCTCGGTCTCCGCGGTGGCGTACCGGCGCAGCAGCGCCGCGTGCTCCCCGCGCAGCCCGGCCAGCTCGACCCGCTTGGCGCGGAGCTTGGCCTCCAGCTTGAGGCGCAGCTCGCGCGACTCCTCGACATCGGCCTCCAGCTCGGCCGTACGCTCCTCGGCCCGCCACTGGTCGCTCTCCCGGCCACGGGTCAGCTCGGCGACCTGACGGCCGGCGCCGCGGTCCCAGCTACGCATGAGGACCGCGCCGCTGACGGCGGCGACCGCCGTGGCCGCGACCAGACCGCGGAGCACCACGGGCTCCGTGAAGAACCAGGCGCCCGCGGCGCAGAGAACCGCGGCTCCGGCGACCGCCGAGGGCGGCAGAAGCTTGTGGAGGGGTGGGGAATGGCGGTGGCGTCCACGTGGCATGGCCTGAAATTTACCGTGTGCGGAGACCGATTGGGGGGCCGGTCGAACAATCAAACCATCCCCTCTTACCGATGACGCCGATCCCTTTCCCCTCTTTCCTCTACAGAACTCCGTTTTGCCTGCCGTCACTTACCTCCCGGCGGCCTCTCGGCCGCCGTTCCGCGACTACTTCTTGACCAGACCTTTGGACTCCAGATACTCCTTCGCCACATCCTCGGGCTTCGCGCGCTCGGCATCGACCTTGAGGTTCAACTGCGCGAGATCATCGGTTGTCAGCGCGGCCGTCAGCTTGCCGAGGACATCGGCTATCTCCTGCGACCCGGCGTCCTTGGCATTGACCACCGGCAGTACGTTGTCGGCGTTCTGGAGCTTCTTGTCGTCCTCCAGCACGACCAGTCCGAAGCTGTCGAGCGTGCCATCGGTGGTGGAGCTGAGAACCACCTGGTCCACCCCGTCCTTGACGGCCTGCTTGGACTGCGGAGTGCCGACGCCCTTGGGGTCGATACCGGCGACATCGATGCCGTACGTCTTCTTCAGGCCCGGCGCGCAGAACGGCCGCACCTCGCACTCGTCGCCCGCCGCGATCTTCACTTTGATCTTGGACTTTCCAAGATCGGAAAGGGTCTTGAGGCTGTTCTTCTCGGCGAATTCCTTGGTGACGGCGAAGGCATTCTGGTCGACGGCCTGGCCGACCGGCAGGACCTTCAGTCCGAGCGGCTCCGCGAGCTTCTTCAGCTCGGCGACGGTCGCGTCCGCGTCACTGCTCGCGAGGGGCTTCGCCAGGGCCGCGTCCGCCCCGTGCACCTTGGCGTTGAGGAATTCCGTGATCGTCGCCGCGTATTCCGGTACGACGTCGATCTCGCCCTTCTCCAGGGACGGTTCGTACAGCTCGCGGTTCTTCACCGTGGTCACGGAGGTCGAGTAGCCGGCGTCGCCCAGGATCTGGGCGTACAGCTCCGCCAGCACCTTGGACTCGGTGAAGGCCGCGGCGCCTATGACGAGCGAGCCCTTCTCTCCCGAGCCGGACCCGGAGGCGGCCGCGGAGCCGCCCTTGTCCTTCTCCAGGCTGTCGCCGCCGCATGCGGCGAGCGAGACGGTCAGCGCCGCCGCTCCCAGTACCGCACCCGCGATACGCGTGGTCTTGCTCATCAGGTCACCATCTCCAAGAAAGCCATGAGGTCGGTCGTCACGCGGTCGTGCGGGACGGGGTCCTGCCGCCGGAGGACCGGGAGGCGAGAGCCGGGGCCGGGTCGATCACCCGGTCCAGCGCCACCAGCACGCCTTCGACGAACAGCGCGAGCAGCGCGACGAGGAGTGCACCCGCGACCACCTGCGGAGTGTTGTACGTGTTGAATCCGGCCGTGATGATCCGGCCGAGCCCGCCCTGGCCGACCATCGCCGCGATGGTGGCGGTCGCCACCACCTGGACGGAGGCGGACCGCAGGCCGGTCATGATCAGCGGGTACGCGAGGGGCAGCTCCACCCGTACGAAGAGCTGGCGCCCGGACATGCCCATCCCCCGGGCGGCCTCGACGACCGCGCTGTCCACCTCCCGCATCCCGACATAGGCGTTGGTCAGCAGCGGCGGCACGGCGAAGAGCACCAGGGCGATGACCGTGGGCACCGACCCCGCGTTCCGCAGCGGCGAGACCATGAACAGGGCCAGCACCGCGAAGACGGGGATCGCCCGGCCCACATTGGAGATATTGACCGCCAGCGCGCCGCCCCTGCCGATGTGCCCCAGATACAGCGCCAGCGGCAGGGCTATCGCACAGGCCACCGCGAGCGAGACCCCGCTGACGAGCACATGCTCCCCCAGCCGGTGCCACACACCGCTGTCGCCCTTCCAGTTGGCACCGGTCGCCAGCCAGCTCCAGGCGTCTCCCAGAACCCCCATGGTCAGCCCCCCGCCTTCACCGGCTCGGGCGCGGTCGCTCCGCCGCCCTCAACAGGAGCGGCCGGGCCCGCGCCGGAGCCACGCGCCGGGCGCGCCGTACGTATCCGGGTCCAGGGCGTGAGCAGCCGCTGCACCCCGAGCAGCAGCAGGTCGGCCACGACCGCCAGCAGCACACAGAGCACCGAGGCCGTCAGCACCTGCGCCTTGAAGAAACTCGTCAGCGCGTCCTCGATCAGATTGCCCAGACCGCCCCGGCCGACGATCGAACCGACCGTGGTCAGCGCGATCGTCGACACCGTCGCTATTCGGAGACCGGCCATCAGCGCGGGCAGTGCCAGCGGAAGCTCGACCTCCCAGAGCATCCGCCCCGGTCCGTACCCCATCCCGCGGGCCGCCTCCCGCGCCTCTTCCGGCACCGAATCGAGTCCCGCCATGATGTTCCGCACAAGAATGGTCAGTGAATACAGCACCAGGCCCGTGATCACGAGTCCGGCGGAGAGTCCGAAGAGCGGAAGCAGCAGCGAGAACATCGCCAGCGACGGAATCGTGTAGAGCAGGGTCGTCAGCCCCAGCACCGGTCCGGCGAAAGAAGGCCTGCTCCGCGCCAGCAGTGCCAGCGGAAATGCCACCAGCAGTCCGATCACGACGGAGACCGCGGTGATCCACACATGCTGGACCGTGGCATCGATCAGCTCCTGGCTGCGGGAGCGGAGATATTCCCCGCAGATCCAGTCGTTCGCCGCCAGGCAGCTCTGTGCCGTCATGCGTTCCCACCTCCCCGTCTCCCCGAACGGACTCCCCGGACGTATGGCTGGTTCCTACTGTCTGGCGACCCTATCCCCGACCACTGACATTCGCGGAAGCCCGCCACATTCCAGCAACATGGCCTTCACACAACACGCCGCACAATGGGGAACCATGATCCGATTCGAGCACGTCACCAAGCGGTACGCGGACGGCACGACCGCCGTCGACGACCTCTCCTTCGAGGTCTCCCAGGGCGAACTGGTCACGCTCGTCGGACCCTCCGGCTGCGGCAAGACCACCACCATGAAAATGGTCAACCGCCTGATCGAGCCGACCGAGGGGCGGATATTCCTCGACGGCGACGACATTTCCGCCATCGACCCGGTCCAGCTCAGGCGCCGTATCGGCTATGTCATCCAGCAGGTCGGTCTCTTCCCGCACAAGACGGTCCTGGAGAACACCGCGACCGTTCCGCATCTCCTCGGCTGGCAGCGCGCCAAGGGCCGCGCCCGCGCCGCCGAACTCCTCGATCTCGTCGGCCTCGACCCGTCCGTCTACGGCGACCGCTACCCCGAGCAGCTCTCCGGCGGCCAGCGCCAGCGCGTAGGAGTGGCCCGCGCGCTGGCCGCCGACCCGCCCGTCCTGCTGATGGACGAGCCCTTCGGCGCGGTCGACCCGGTCGTACGCGACCACCTCCAGAGCGAGTTCCTCAAGCTCCAGGCGGCGGTCCGCAAGACTGTGCTGTTCGTCACGCACGACATCGAGGAAGCGGTGCGGCTCGGCGACCGTATCGCCGTCTACGGACAGGGCAGGATCGAGCAGTTCGACGCCCCCGCCGCCGTGCTCGGCGCGCCCGCCACCCCGTATGTCGCGGACTTCGTCGGCGCCGACCGCGGGCTCAAGCGGCTCTCCGTCACCCCCATCGAGGAGGGCGACCTGGAGCAGCCGCCCGTCGTGCATCTCGACGACCCGCTCGGGCGCGCGGCCGCGAAGCTCGCCGAGGAGGGCGCGCGCTGGGCCGTCGTCCTGGACTCCGAGGACAATCTGCACGGCTGGATCTCCACCGACAGCACCGGCGCCTCGGGGACGGTACGGGAACACGCCCGCCGGATGGAGGCCTGGCTGCCCGTCGGCGCCCCGCTCAAGCAGGCGTTCGCCACGATGCTCCAGCACGACGCGGGCTGGATCGCGGTCATCGACCAGGAGGAGACCGGCCGCTTCCTGGGGGTCCTCACCCCGGCCCGGCTGCACGAGGCGCTGCGCCGCTCCATCGACGCGGACGCGCAGGACATCCCCCGTACCGCCGTGGAACTGGAGACCGTCAGCCTCATCGCACACTGAGCCACTGGGCCACTGAGCCGGTCACCGCGCTGAGCCGGTCACTCCGCGCTGAGCCGGCCGCTCATCCACTCCAGCGCCGACGGGATCTCCCTGCGCCAGGTGTTGAAGTTGTGCGCGCCGCTGTCGAGGATGATCGACGCGACCTGCGCGGGCGGCCTGACCTTGCTGATGAACTCCTTAGTGGCACGCAGATTCCGCTCGCCCTTCCTGGAACTGGTGACAAGCAGGGACGAATTGCCCTGCGGCAGATGCTCCAGGCTCCACAACAGATTGGCCCGGTTCCGCAGCCGCTGGTCGCCGTGGAACAGATCACCGGTCGTCGGGTCCTCCGCCGCCTTGTAGTCCGCCGAGAGGCCCGCGCCCACCGAGTAGCGCTCCGGGTGGTGCAGGGCGATCTTCAGGGCGCAGTAGCCGCCGGTGGAGTTGCCGATGATGCCCCAGTTCCGCGGCGCGCTCTTGACGCGGTACGCCCGCGACACGGCCAGCGGCAGATCCCTGGCGAAGAAGGTCTCGGTCTGCGGACCCCGGGGGACGTCCACGCACTCGGTGTCCCTGGGCGGCGCCACGGTGGGCCGCAGCATCACCAGGATCATCGGCTGCATCTTGCCCTTCTTCGCCAGCTCCCAGGCGGTCCTCGGGTAGTTCAGGCCCTTGATCAGGTTCTCCGCCACCCCGGGATAGCCGGTGAGGACGACGGCCGCGGGGAACGACAGGGTCCGGAAGTGCCGCTGGAAGTACTCCGGCGGCAGATAGACGTACGCCGTGCTGTCGATCCCGGACCTCGGACCGCCGATGGCGATCTTCTGGATCTGGCCGGCCACGGTGGGCTGTTTGCTGCCCGGTACGGGTGAGCGCTCCGTGTCCATGATGGTGATGTTCTTGCCGTTGGCCGCCGGGCCGACCACCGCCCCCAGCTCCTGCTCCTGGCCGAAGAGGTCCCGCCAGGAGCCGTAGAAGAGGAAGTACTGGTTCGCGACCAGGCCGATGGCCATGAAGAGGCTCACCTGGGTGGCGAACAGCAGCCCCACCCGGCCGAGCACGGCACGTGGCGTACGGGCGGACAGCCGGGGCCACAGCCAGATCGTGGCGACGAACAGCAGGACGGCCAGCAGGACGGCCAGGGCGAGGACTTTACGGCTGGTAAGACCCATATCTACCGAGCTTTCTCCCGTGCTTTCTCCCGTGAGATTTTCCGGAACGCTGAGGAACCCTCCCCGAATCGGCCGCGGCACACCCCGGGGATGCCCCCGTTCGGCGGACGCGCCGTCCGTGCCGTACCGGGAGGAGGCAGTCCGTACCCCAGCGGTCCCCCCGAGGGGACCTTCCGGGACCGGGGCCCGGGAAGATCCACCGGGCACCCCCTACTGTGGGCATATGAGTACGTTGCGTGGACGGGGCACCGTCGAGGGCCTGCCGGAGTGGGACCGCTGCGCGGTCATGGGGGTCGTCAATGTGACGCCCGACTCCTTCTCCGACGGCGGCCGCTGGTTCGACACCACCACCGCCGTCAAGCACGGCCTCGATCTCGTCGCCGAGGGCGCCGATCTGGTCGACGTCGGCGGCGAGTCCACCCGCCCCGGCGCCACCCGGGTCGACGAGGACGAGGAGCTGAGACGCGTCGTACCGGTCGTACGGGGCCTGGCCGCCGAGGGAGTCACCGTCTCCGTCGACACCATGCGCGCCTCCGTCGCCGAGCAGGCGGTCGCGGCCGGAGCCGTCCTGGTCAACGATGTCAGCGGCGGGCTCGCCGACCCGGCCATGGTGCCCGCGGTCGCCGCCGCCCGGGTGCCCTTCGTGGTGATGCACTGGCGCGGCTTCAGCCAGGACATGAACAGCCGCGCCGTCTACACGGACGTGGTGGCGGAGGTCGTCGCCGAACTGCGCGCCCGTATGGACGCGGTGATCGCCGGCGGTATCGACCCCGAATACCTCGTCGTCGATCCCGGCCTCGGCTTCGCCAAACAGGCCGGCCACGACCTCGCGCTCCTCGCCCATCTGCCGGAACTACGCTCCCTGGGCCGCCCGCTGCTGGTCGCCGCCTCCCGCAAGCGGTTCCTCGGCCATGTTCTCGCGGGCGGCGAGGGCTCCCCGCCGCCCGCCCGCGAGCGCGACGCGGCCACCGCCGCGGTCTCCGCCATAGCGGCCCACCAGGGCGCCTGGGCCGTACGGGTCCATGAGGTACGGGCGACCGCCGACGCCGTACGGGTCGCGCGCGCGGTCGAGGGCGCCGCCCGGTGACCGCCCTCACGGACCAGGAACAGGTCGAGCAGGCCAACACGACCTTCTACGAGGCCATGGAGCGCGGTGACCTCGACGCGCTGTCCGGGCTCTGGCTGGAGGGCGAGGACGACGAGATCTCCTGCGTCCACCCCGGCTGGCCCGTGCTCACCGGCCGCGGCGATGTGCTCCGCTCGTACGCCCTGATCATGGCGAACACCGAGTACATCCAGTTCTTCCTGACCGATGTCACGGTCTCCGTCGCCGAGGACACCGCCCTGGTGACCTGCACCGAGAACATCCTGAGCGGCGGCCCCGCCGAGGAGAGCGGCGAGCTGGGACCGCTCGTCGGCCAGCTCGTCGTCGCCACCAATGTGTTCCGGCGTACCCCCGAGGGCTGGAAGCTCTGGTCCCACCACGGTTCACCCGTTCTGACCGAAACCGATGAGGAACCGGACGACGAGACACCGGCCTGAGTGGGTAGGCGCTCCCTTGTGAACCGGTTGCCGGAGGCCGTGCGCGGGGACGGGCTCCGACGGCGCGGCGCCGCGCCCGTCACCCCCTCGGGGGAGAGCTGTCGGTGCCCGCGAGTAGATTCAAACGAGGGCACGCGGCCGCCCGTACGCGGTCGGGTGCCCCCGGACCAACGACAGCAGGAGTGATTCGCGTGGATCGTGTCGCGCTGCGCGGCCTCAAGGCCCGTGGGCACCATGGCGTCTTCCCCCGGGAGCGGGAGGAGGGCCAGACCTTCATCGTGGATCTGGTGCTCGGCCTGGACACCCGTCCCGCGGCGGCAGACGACGACCTGGCGAAGACCGTGCACTACGGGATCGTGGCCGAGGAGGTCGTGGAGGTCGTCCAGGGCGAGCCCGTCGACCTGATCGAGACCCTGGCCGAGCGCATCGCCCAGCGGTGCCTGAAGCACGACGGCGTCCAGGAGGTCGAGGTGGTCGTCCACAAGCCCGACGCGCCGATCACCGTGCCGTTCGACGATGTCACCGTCACCATCACCCGGAGCCGAGTATGACCGTGTTCTCTACCAATGGGCCGCAGAGCGACCCCACCGTGCAGCCGGTACCCGCCTCCGTGGTCGCGCAGGTGGACGCGGCGGACACCACGCTCTCCAATCCGAAACGCGCCGTGGTCTCCCTCGGCTCCAATCTCGGCAACAGACTGGAGACCCTCCAGGGCGCCATCGACGCGCTGGAGGACACGCCCGGCCTGCGGGTCAAGGCGGTCTCCCCGGTGTACGAGACGGAGCCGTGGGGTGTCGAACCGGGCACCCAGCCGTCGTACTTCAACGCGGTCGTCGTGATCAGGACGACCCTGCCGCCGTCGTCCCTGCTGGAGCGCGGCCAGGCCATCGAGGAGGCCTTCGACCGGGTCCGCGACGAGCGCTGGGGACCGCGCACCATAGACGTGGACATCCTGGCGTACGCGGACGTCGTCTCGGACGACCCGCAGCTCACCCTCCCTCACCCCCGCGCCCACGAGCGCGCCTTCGTGCTCGCTCCGTGGTACGACGTGGAGCCGGAGGCGCAGGTGGTCGGCCATGGCGCGGTCGCCGAGCTGCTCGCGCGGATCGGCCGGAGCGGTGTGCGGCCCCGGGCCGATCTGGAACTCCGCCTGCCCGAGTAGGCCCTGTCCGGCCGATCTTCGCGGGCCCGGAACGCCTGGCACGGCACCTCGCCGCGTTGTCGGAGTCGTCCAAGTACGTCCAGTACGAGGACGATCCTCCGCCTTGCGATGCACCGCACCAGACGCCCCGGGCTGATCCACGAAGATCGACCGGACAGGACCTAGTCGTTAGGCTCAGCGGGTCGGTACGGCAAGGCGAAGGGCGGCTCTCTCGGTGAAGCAGTTGCGGATCGGCGTCCTGGCCGGCCTGTTCGTGGTGGCCGGTGTGCTCGCCTGGGCCGGTGCCCGGCTCTGGGACTCGTTCGGCACGCTGCCGAGCGTCCCGCTCGCGGCGCCCATCGTGCTGGCCGTGATCGCCGCCGTGCTCACCGCCACCGCGCTCTCCCTGCGCGCCCGGCTCAAGGCGCAGCGCGAGCGCCGGCCCGACGCCAAGGGGGTCGATCCCCTGATGGCGGCCCGCGCGGTCGTCTTCGGCCAGGCCAGCGCCCTGGTCGCGGCCCTGGTCTCCGGCATCTACGGCGGTACGGGCGTCTACCTCCTGGGCCATCTCGACATCCCCTCCCGCCGCGACCAGGCCATCTATGCGGGCTTCTCGGTCCTGGCGGGCATCGCGGTGATCGTCGCGGCCTTCTTCCTGGAGCGCGTCTGCAAGCTCCCCGAGGACCCGGAGGACAAGAACCACAACAACCACGGCGCGGCCCCTGCCGGCCCGGTCTGAGTCTCCACGGCCTCTGAGCGCTACGGGCCGGCCGGCTGCGGCCGACCGGTCAGCGGGCCATGATCAGGCTCATGGCCTCCGCCCGGGTCGCCGGCACACGCAACTGCCCGCGGACCGCCGACGTGATCGTCTTGGCACCCGGCTTGCGCACCCCGCGCATGGTCATGCACATGTGCTCGCACTCGATGACCACGATCACCCCGCGCGGATCCAGGATCTCCATCAGGGAGTCGGCGATCTGTGTGGTCAGCCGCTCCTGGACCTGTGGCCGACGGGCATAGACATCCACCAGCCGGGCCAGCTTCGACAGACCCGTGATCTTCCCGTCCGCCGACGGGATGTAGCCGACATGGGCGACCCCCACAAAGGGGACCAGGTGATGTTCACAGGAGGACATCACTTCGATGTCCTTCACCAGCACCATTTCGTCATGGCCCAGATCGAACGTCGTCGTCAGGACGTCCTCGGGCGTCTGCCACAGGCCTGCGAATATCTCCTTGTACGCGCGGGCCACCCGGCCGGGGGTCGCTCGCAGACCCTCACGGTCCGGGTCCTCCCCGACCGCGATGAGAAGTTCGCGCACCGCATTCTCCGCCCGCTTCTCGTCGAATTCGCGGATGGGGGTCTCACCCTCCAGCGTCACCGGGTCGGTCATGTGTGCCTCGTTCCTGTGCCGTCCTCATGGGCGGGCAGACGAATGCCGCGCTCCCACAGGCTAAAACCTGGGGGGCGCGGCATCCATTCCGGGCCAGGTGAGGGGCCGGGCCTCAGCTCTCCGGGCGGTCCTCCGGGAGCGCCTCGGCGGAGGTGTCGCCGTTGGTCACCGCGGGCATTCCGCCGTTCGACCCTGCCGCGCCATTGGTCAGTGCCAGCTCCTTGGGCGAGAGAACCGGCGGGCGTGTCGAGGGCGTACGACGCGAGGAGCCGGTCCACGCCGGACGGGCCGGACGCTTGACGACGGTCGCGAAGACCTCGGCGATCTGGTCCTTGTTGAGCGTCTCCTTCTCCAGGAGCGCGAGCACCAGATTGTCGAGAACGTCACGGTTCTCGACGAGGATCTCCCAGGCCTCGTTGTGCGCGGTCTCGATGAGCTTCTTGACCTCTTCGTCGACCAGCGCCGCGACCTCTTCCGAGTAGTCGCGCTGGTGCGCCATCTCCCGGCCGAGGAACGGCTCCGTGTTGTCGCCGCCGAACTTGATCGCGCCGAGCCGCTCGGTCATGCCGTACTGCGTGACCATCGCCCGGGCCGTGGCCGTGGCCTTCTCGATGTCATTGGCCGCGCCCGTGGTCGGGTCGTGGAAGACCAGTTCCTCGGCCGCGCGCCCGCCCAGCATGTACGCGAGCTGGTCGAGCATCTCGTTGCGGGTGGTCGAGTACTTGTCCTCGTCGGGCAGGACCATGGTGTAGCCCAGCGCCCGGCCGCGGGAGAGGATCGTGATCTTGTGGACCGGGTCGGAGTTCGGAGACGCCGCGGCGACCAGGGCGTGTCCGCCCTCGTGGTACGCGGTGATCTTCTTCTCCTTCTCGGACATGATCCGGGTCCGCTTCTGCGGGCCCGCCACGACGCGGTCGATCGCCTCGTCCAGGGAGTGATTGTCGATCAGCTTCTTGTCGCTGCGCGCCGTCAGGAGCGCCGCTTCATTCAGCACGTTCGCCAGATCCGCGCCGGTGAATCCGGGCGTACGACGGGCGACCGCGCCCAGATCGACGTCCGGGGCGACCGGCTTGCCCTTCTGGTGGACCTTGAGGATCTCCAGCCGGCCCTGCATGTCCGGGCGGTCGACGGCGATCTGCCGGTCGAAGCGGCCGGGGCGCAGCAGCGCCGGGTCGAGGATGTCGGGCCGGTTCGTGGCGGCGATCAGGATGACGCCGCCCTTCACATCGAAGCCGTCCATCTCGACCAGGAGCTGGTTCAGGGTCTGCTCGCGCTCGTCGTGGCCGCCGCCGAGGCCCGCGCCGCGGTGCCGGCCGACGGCGTCGATCTCGTCGACGAAGACGATCGCCGGGGCGTTCGCCTTGGCCTGCTCGAAGAGGTCGCGGACACGGGAGGCGCCGACACCGACGAACATCTCGACGAAGTCGGAGCCGGAGATCGAGTAGAACGGCACCCCGGCCTCACCCGCGACAGCGCGGGCGAGCAGCGTCTTGCCCGTACCGGGCGGGCCGTACAGCAGCACACCCTTCGGGATCTTGGCGCCGACCGCCTGGAATTTCGCCGGCTCCTGGAGGAACTCCTTGATCTCGTGGAGTTCCTCGACCGCCTCGTCGGATCCCGCCACGTCGGCGAAGGTCGTCTTCGGGGTGTCCTTGGTGATGAGCTTGGCCTTGGACTTCCCGAACTGCATGACCCGGGAGCCGCCGCCCTGCATCTGATTCATCAGGAACAGGAAGACCACGACGATCAGGACGAAGGGCAGCAAAGACAGCAGTACCGAGACGAACGGACTCTGCTTGGACGGCGAGACCGTGTAGCCCTTGCTGATGTCGCCGTTCTGGAACTTGACCTGAAGTGTCTTGGCCAGCGTCGATCCCTGGCTGCCGATATAGCTCGCCTGGATCTTGTCGCTGCCCTTGACCTTCAGGCCGTCCTTGAGGTCGACCTTGATGATCTGTTCGTCGCCGGTGGTCAGTCTGACCTGCTCGGCCTGGTTCTTGTCGATCGCCTGGACGACCTCACCGGTGTCCACCGTCTTGTAGCCGCCCGACGAGCCGACGACCTGCATCAACACGACCACGGCGAGGACGGCCAGCACGATCCACATGACCGGCCCACGGAAGTATCGCTTCACGTCCATCCATACGGAGCGAAGTCGCCCCGTCCCTCCTGCCCGTAGGTAAATGCTGCTGTGAGAAAAAGACTGTTCTTCGGACGGTACCCCAGCATTGTGGCCCGCGATGGCACGGGACGGCTGACAAACCCGTCTTCCCATGCTTCAACGGCGCGAGAGCCGCCGGGGTTCCCGGCGCCCGAGCCTTTCCGGCGCCGGGTCCGGGCTGTGCCCGGCTGCCGTACTAGCCGCCGTAGACGTGCGGCGCGAGCGTCCCGACAAAAGGCATGTTGCGGTACTTTTCCGCATAATCCAGGCCATATCCGACGACAAACTCATTCGGAATGTCGAAGCCGATCCATTTGACGTCGATCGCGACCTTCGCGGCATCCGGCTTGCGGAGCAGGGTGCACACTTCGAGCGAGGCGGGCTCGCGGGAACCGAGGTTGGAGAGCAGCCAGGAGAGCGTCAGTCCCGAGTCGATGATGTCCTCGACGATCAGAACGTGCTTGCCCTTGATGTCGGTGTCGAGGTCCTTGAGGATCCGGACCACTCCGGAGGACTGGGTGCCGGCCCCGTACGAGGAGACGGCCATCCAGTCCATCGTCACGGGGGTGGACAGCGCCCGCGCCAGGTCCGCCATGACCATCACGGCGCCCTTGAGGACCCCGACGAGAAGCAGATCCTTGCCTGCGTACTCCGCGTCGATTTTCGCGGCCAGGTCGGCCAGCTTCGCGTCGATCTCTTCCTTGGTGATGAGCACCGACTGGAGGTCGCTGCCCATGTCCTTGTCGTCCACCCGTATCACTTTCTTTGTCGGCCGGGGGTCCGGGACTCACGCCCCGGGAGACACAGCCGTAGTGCTTCCGCGCTTCAGCCCTGCCGGACGACCAGTCTGCCACCCTGCCGCATGGCCTCCACCCGGCCGGGCAGGTTGATGGCTCCCTGGCCGCGCCAGCCCGTGATCAGGCGGTCGACCTCTTCGATGTGGCGGGCGAACAGGGAGCCGGCGGGGGCGCCCGCGGCGATGACCGCCCGGCGCAGCACCCGGCGGCGGACGGCGGGCGGCAGCGCGTACAGCTTGGCGCAGTCCAGCAGCCCGGTCTCGTCCCGTACGGCGTGGTCCGCGTCGGCGGCCCAGGCGTCGAGGGCGTCGGCGTCGTCGCGGGAGAGCTGTGCGGTACGGGCCAGGGCTTCGACGACGCCCTTGCCGAGACATTTCTCCAGCGCGGGCAGTCCTTCGTGGCGCAGCCGTGAGCGGGTGTACGCGGGGTCGCTGTTGTGCGGGTCGTCCCAGACCGGGATCGACTGGACCAGACAGGCCTTGCGGGCGGTCTGGCGGTCGAGCTGGAGGAAGGGGCGCCGGTAGCGGCCGGCCGTCCCCGAGACGGCCGCCATGCCGGACAGGGAGCGGGTGCCCGAGCCGCGCGCGAGGCCCAGCAGGACGGTTTCGGCCTGGTCGTCGCGGGTGTGTCCGAGCAGGACGGCGGCGGCGCCATGGCGCTCGGCCGCGGCGTCGAGGGCGGCGTAGCGCGCGTCGCGCGCGGCGGCTTCCGGACCGCCGTCGCGGCCCACGGTCACGGCGACGGACTCGACGGGGTCGAGCCGCATGGCGGCGAGCCGGGCGACGACTTCGGCGGCGCGGAGGTCGGAGCCGGTCTGGAGGCCGTGGTCGACGGTGATCCCGCCGGCCCGTACGGAGAGCTTGGGGGCCTCGAAGGCGAGCGCGGAGGCGAGCGCCATGGAGTCGGCGCCGCCGGAGCAGGCGACAAGCACGAGCGGCCGCCCGCCGTACGGGCGTGCGGCGGAGGCCGGGGAGGCGGTGGGGGACGAGACAACCGCGCTGTCGGTCAGGACGTCGTGGAGTACGCGGCGTACCGCCAGGCGTATCGCCGCGACCGCAGGATGGGGACCCATATCCGGTGCCCTTCGTGATGTGATTGGGGGGTGTCTCGCTCGGATTCCCGGCCGCTGTACAGACGGAGGGCGTCACTCAGAGTGCGTCGATGGTGACAGAACCGAGCCATTACCCGAGCATTGCACGCCTATCCCTCACTCACGGTCCCTCGGATGGGTGATACATGGGGCGTTCTTCTGCCACGGACCGCGAGGCACCGTCATGGGCCGCCGTGAGCCGGGCCGGGGTCATGAGTCCGCCTTACGGTGCACCCGAGCGACCCAGTCGGCCGGTTTGGCGATCTCCGCCTTGGTGGGGAGGGTGTTGGGCGAGGTCCAGACGCGGTTGAAGCCGGCCATGCCGACCTCCTCGACGACGGTCCGTACGAACCGCTCGCCGTCCCGGTACTGGCGGAGTTTGGCGTCGAGTCCGAGCAGCTTGCGCAGCGCCTGGTCGAGCCGGCTGGCGCCGCGGGCCCTGCGCTGCTGGAACTTCTCGCGGATCTCGGCGACGGTGGCCACGACATCGGGCCCGACCCCGTCCATCACATAATCGGCGTGGCCTTCGAGCAGGGACATCACGGCGGTCAGCCGGCTGAGGATCTCGCGCTGGCCGGGGGTCTGGACCAGCTCGACGATGCTTCTGCCGTGCTCGTCCTCCTCGCCCTCGGGCCGGCCGCCCGCGAGCGACTGGGCGGCCTCGCGGAGCCGCTCCAGGACGGTCATCGGGTCGACCTCGGTCTCGTCCAGGAAGGACTGGATCTCGCCCTGGAGGTGGTCGCGCAGCCAGGGCACGCCGGTGAACTGGGTACGGTGGGTCTCCTCGTGGAGGGCGACCCAGAGCCTGAAGTCGTGCGGGTCGACGTCCAGTTCGCGCTCGACGTGGACGATGTTCGGGGCGACGAGCAGCAGCCGTCCCGCGCCGTGCTCGCCCGCGGGGAGATCGCGGGTGGCGGGGGCGAAGGTCTCGTACTGGCCTAGCACCCGGGAGGCCATGAACGACAGCAGCATGCCCAGCTCCACGCCGGTCACCTTGCCGCCGACCGCTCCGAGCACGGCGCCGCCGGGGGTGTTCGAGCGGCGCTCCAGCATCTTTTCGAACAGGGGCTTGAGCAGCTCGCGGAACCCGGCGACGTTCGCCTTCACCCAGCCGGCCCGGTCGACGACCAGGACGGGGGTGTCCGGGGGTTCATGGCCGTCCGGGACCATTCGCGTGTACCCGCGTACGTGCTCCTCGGAGGCCTTGGCATGCCTGCGCAGCTCCGCGACGATCGCGCGCGCCTCGTCCCGGGTCACCTCGGGCCCGGGCCGTACCAGGCGGGTCGCGGTCGCCACCGCGAGATTCCAGTCGACCATCTCGGCACCACCGATGCTCGTCATGTGTCAACCGTACGTGGTCGGCCCGCGGAGCGGTGAGGTGTCACGGACCCGGATCCACCCTCGTACCGCCCCCTAGGGGCTCGCCTGCACCCCGGAATCAGGCCCGGAGACCGGGCGGGACACGCCCTCCTGAGCGGGTTGGGCCGTCGGAGGGCCGGGCGGGTGCAGGGGCGGGGGTACGAGAGGGCGCGCGGCGGTACGGCTGCGGGGCGCGCGGGTACGGGGGTCAGCGGATCAGGGCGGCCGAGAGCCGGTCCAGAGCTGCCTGCGCTCCCCCGGGGGCCGTGGTCGAGCCCGCCATGAAGGCGAAGGCCAGCAGTCGGCCCCGCGCGTCGACGACGGTGCCGGCCAGGGTGTTCACGCCGGTGAGCGTGCCCGTCTTGGCGCGTACGAGTCCGGCGGCGGGCGCGGCGTCCGCGTACCGGCTCCGGAGGGTCCCGGTGAACCGGGCGATGGGCAGCCCGGTCAGGACGGGCCGCAGCTCCGGGTGGTCCGGATCGGCGGCGCGCGCCAGCAGCGCGGTGAGCAGCGCGGCGCTGGCCCTGTCCTTGCGGTCGAGGCCGCTGCCGTCGGCGAAGCGGGCTCCGGTGAGCGGCAGGCCGAGCTTGCCGAGCTGGGCGCGGACCGCCCGGTCGCCGCCGTCGAAGCTGGCGGGCATGCCCAGCGCGATCGCGGTCTGGCGGGCGAGGGCCTCGGCGGTGTCGTTGTCGCTCTCGGTCAGGGTGCGTTCGACCAGGGCGGAGAGCGGCTGGGAGTAGGTGCGCGCGAGGGGCTTCGAGTCCTTGGGTGCCCTGCCCTCGGCGGGGGGCGCGGCCGTACGGATGCCCCGCTCGCGCAGCAGCTCGGCGAATTCGCGGGCCGCGGCGCCGGCGGGATCGCCGCCGCGGGGGGCGGGTCCGCGGGTGGACTCGTCGAGGCGGGCCTGCCGGGTCATCAGCGCGGTGACGGGGGCGATGTTGTCGTTGGGGCCGATGGGATGCAGCTTGGGGCCCGAGTAGAGGGAGATGTCGTACTGGAGCCCGGCCTTGGCGATTCCGCGGTCGCGCAGCGCGCGGGCGGTGTCGTCGGCGAGCGCGCTCAGTCCGGTGCGGTCGAGGGTGGAGTCCCCGCCGCCGACGAGGGTGAGCCGCGTGGCGTCGGGCGAGGCCATGACCGTGGTGGCGATGCGGTGGTCGGGGCCGAGGGCGGAGAGGGCGGCCACCGTGGTCGCGATCTTGACGGTGGAGGCGGGGGTCATCGGGGTGTCCGCGGCTTTTCCGTACAGCGCCTTGCCGGTCGTGGCGTCGACGACCGAGGCGCTGCGCAGCCGGCCGAGGTCCTTGTCGTCGAGCAGCGGCCCGAGCTTCTTCCTGAGCTCCTCGGACAGTTCGGCGGGCTCGGCGGACGGGGCGGTGAGCACGGAGAGCACCCCGGGGGCACTGGGCGCGGGCGAGGGCGTACGGGGAGCGGCCGGCTCGTGATGTGCGCCACCCGTGCCGCTCTGCGCGGCCGCCCACTCCCGCTCGGACCTGCGCTGACCGGATTCCCAGGGTCCTGCCATGGTCACCGCGACGGCCGCGAGGGCCAGGCCGACAACGGCGGAACCCGCCGTGAGCTGCCACACTTTCGGCTCAAGCACGGCCGACCAGCCCCTTTCGCGATCACACTGCTGCGTGGGGGACACTTAATCACTGCGCCTTGCCACGAGCATGGCACCCCGGCCCAGCGGCGGCCCGTCAGGCCGCCGGTCCGGGGGCCCTCCTCCGCGAAGACGCAGCACTCAGCAGTATCACCGGACAGATGTGTTGATCATGGAGGAGCCACCCGTGGAGTTCGACGTCACCATCGAGATCCCTAAGGGTTCGCGGAACAAGTACGAGGTGGACCACGAGACCGGCCGGATCCGCCTCGACCGGCGTCTCTTCACCTCGACCAGCTACCCGGCCGACTACGGCTTCGTCGAGAACACCCTCGGCGAGGACGGCGACCCGCTGGACGCGCTGGTCATCCTGGACGAACCGACCTTCCCGGGCTGCCTCATCAAGTGCCGCGCCATCGGCATGTTCCGGATGACGGACGAGGCGGGCGGCGACGACAAGCTGCTGTGCGTCCCGGCCTCGGACCCCCGGGTGGAGCACCTGCGTGACATCCACCATGTCTCGGAGTTCGACCGGCTGGAGATCCAGCACTTCTTCGAGGTCTACAAGGACCTGGAGCCCGGCAAGTCCGTCGAGGGCGCCGAGTGGGTGGGGCGTGCCGAGGCCGAGGCCGAGATCGAGGCCTCGTACAAGCGACTTGAGGCGCAGGGCGGCGCGCACTGACGGCGCACTGACCGCACACTCCTCCGGATGACCGGCCGGACGGCCGGGGCGGACGACGGGCGGCGCACCTCTTCGTGAGGTGCGCCGCCCGTCCGTGTGCGGGGGTGGCTGAGTGCCCGGGTCCGCGGACGCGGGTGTGGGCTCTCATGTCCGTGCTCATACTGGGCAGACGCGGGACTGCGGAACACGCGGACGCGTACGGGGGGCACGGACGAGTACGGGCGTAAGAGCGAGCACCACAGAGACGAGCACCACAGAGACGACAGGGAGCCGGGGAGTGAGGGCGTGACGGCGAGGACAGTGGCGGCCGAGCCGGACGGCCCCGACGAGCGCAAGCCCCGGTCGGACGAGGCGCACAGTGCCTTCACCCCGCCGCACGGGGTGGAACCGCTGACGCTGACCGGCGGTGAACGTCCGGGATCGGGTTTCGTGCTGCCCGAGGGATGGGCCAAGGGGGCGCCCTGGCAGGACCGGATGCGCACCCTGCTGCGGATGCCGCCCGGCGACCGGCCCGTACCGGAACCGGTGCAGCGGCACGACGACAACGGGCCCGCGGTGCCCCGGGTGCTGGACCTGACGCTCCGTATCGGTGAACTGCTGCTGGCGGGCGGCGAGGGCGCGGAGGACGTCGAGGCCGCCATGTTCGCGGTGAGCCGCGCGTACGGCCTCGACCGCTGCGAGCCGAACGTCACCTTCACCCTGCTGTCGATCTCCCATCAGCCGTCGCTGGTGGAGGACCCGGTGACGGCCAGCAGGACCGTACGGAGGCGGGGCACCGACTACACCCGGCTGTCCGCCGTCTTCACGCTCATCGACGACATCACCACCGCGGACACGGATGTCACGCTGGAGGAGGCCTACCGGCGGCTGGCGGAGATCCGGCGCAACCGGCATCCGTACCCCGGATGGGTGCTGACGGTGGCGAGCGGGGTGCTGGCGGGGTCGGCCTCGGTGCTGGTCGGCGGCGGGTTCCTGGTGTTCGTGGCGGCGGCGTTCGGCGCGATGCTCGGGGACCGGCTGGCCTGGCTGTGCGCGGGGCGCGGGCTGCCGGAGTTCTACCAGTTCGTGGTGGCCGCGATGCCGCCCGCGGCGATGGGGGTGGCGCTGACCCTGGTGGGCTCGGCCGCGCAGTGGGAGGTACGGCCCTCGGCGGTGATCACCGGCGGTCTGTTCGCGCTGCTGCCGGGGCGCGCGCTGGTCGCGGGGGTGCAGGACGGGCTGACCGGCTACTACATCACCGCGTCGGCGCGGCTGCTGGAGGTCATGTACTTCTTCATCGCGATCATCATCGGCGTGCTGACCGTCCTCTATCTGGGGGTGCAGCTCGACGCGCAGCTCAACCCGGACTCCGCGCCGCACACCGCGGAGCGTCCGGTGGTGCAGATACTCGCGGCCGTGGTGCTGAGCTTCACCTTCGCGATCCTGCTCCAGCAGGAACGTTCCACGGTGCTGATGGTGTCCCTCAACGGCGGGATCGCCTGGGTCGTGTACGCGGCGATGCACGATACGGGCGGGATCTCGCCGGTGGCCGCGACGGCGGTGGCGGCCGGTCTGGTGGGGCTGTTCGGACAGCTCTTCTCGCGCTACCAGTTCGCCTCGGCGCTGCCCTATGTCACGGCGGCGATCGGACCGCTGCTGCCGGGTTCCGCGACCTATTTCGGGCTGCTGGGGATCGCGCAGAACAATCCGGACCGCGGGCTGGCCTCGCTGTCCAAGGCGGCGGCGCTGGCCCTGGCGATCGCGATCGGGGTGAATCTCGGGGGCGAGATCTCCCGGCTGTTCCTCACGGTGCCGGGGGCGGGCCGGGCGTCGAGCCGCCGCGCGGCCAAGCGGACGCGCGGCTTCTAGAACGTACGGGTACGGCCCCGGCGCAGCGGGGTCGGCGGGCTCAGCCGGCTCAGCGCTTGGCGTGACGGCCGCGCTGGCCGCCGGCGCCCGGGGCGCCCGGGATGTCCCCCTGCGCCGCACCGGAATCCTCGTCGGCCGTGAGCGCGGCCTTCTTGGACTTGGAACGTGCCCGCAGGAACTCGATCACGATCGGCAGCACCGAGATCAGCACGATCAGGATCAGGATCATCTCGATGTTCTTGTGAACGAACTCGATCTTGCCGAGCGCCGCTCCCAGCAGCGTGACCCCCGCGCCCCAGAGCGTGCCGCCGATGACGTTGAAGATGATGAACGAGCGGTAGTTCATCCGGCTCACACCGGCGATGATCGGCGTGAAGGTCCGTACGACGGGCACGAAGCGGGCCAGGACCAGGGACTTGGGGCCGTACTTCTCGAAGAACTCGTGCGCCTTCTCGACGTTCTCCTGCTTGAAGAGCCTGGAGTCCGGGCGCTTGAAGAGCGCGGGGCCGACCTTACGGCCGAAGAGATAGCCGACCTGGTCACCGATGATCGCCGCGAGCACCACCAGCGTGCAGACGAGCCAGAGCGGGTGGCCGAGCGTGCCGGAGGTCACCAGCAGACCGGTGGTGAAGAGCAGTGAGTCGCCGGGCAGGAAGAACCCGATCAGGAGGCCGGACTCGGCGAAGACGATGACCAGGACACCGATCAGTCCGAAGGTCCCGATCAGATAGTCCGGGTCCAGCCAGCTTGGTCCGAGCGCAATGGTCGTCACGGGTTCCGGACTCCTGTGTTGTGTCGATAGTCGGTCGATCGTCAATTCGGCGTGGTCGGCCGCGCACAAGCTATCAACGCCCGCCCGCTCCTCCAGGTTCCACCCGGCCCCGTGGACATGCACCACGGATGCGCCGCAGCGCCATTTCGGGCATAAATGAAGAAAGCTGACCGGAAAAAGCCGGCCCTGATCAGATCCGGGCCGCGCCGACGCCCCCGACCGGCCGCACCGACGCCCCTGAGGAGAACCGCCGATGCCACTCCACCGAGGCGCGGACGCGACCGGCATGCCCGAGGCCGAGCGCGCCGAGCGGCAGCGGCTGTCGATCAACCCCTTCTACGGGGAGGCCGACCCGGTCAGCGGAATGACCTCGGCCCCGCCCATCCACCGGCTGCCCGACGGGCCGATCCCGCCCGCCATCGCGTACCAGCTCGTCCATGACGAGCTGATGCTGGACGGCAATTCGCGGCTCAATCTCGCGACGTTCGTCTCCACCTGGATGGAACCGCAGGCCACGACACTGCTGTCGGAGTGCCGGGACAAGAACATGATCGACAAGGACGAGTACCCGCGCACCGCCGAGCTGGAGCGGCGCTGTGTGGCGATGCTCGCCGACCTCTGGAACGCCCCGGACCCCGCGACGGCCGTCGGCTGCTCGACGACCGGGTCCAGCGAGGCGTGCATGCTCGCCGGAATCGCGCTCAAGCGCCGCTGGGCCAGGCGCAACGCGGACCGCTACCCGGCGACCGCCCGGCCCAATCTCGTGATGGGCATCAATGTGCAGGTCTGCTGGGAGAAGTTCTGCAATTTCTGGGAGGTCGAGCCGCGCCAGGTGCCCATGGAGGGCGAGCGCTTCCATCTCGACCCGCGGGCCGCCGCCGATCTCTGCGACGAGAACACCATCGGGGTGGTGGCCGTGCTGGGCTCCACCTTCGACGGCTCGTACGAACCGGTCGGCGAGGTCTGCGCGGCGCTGGACGCCCTCCAGGAACGTACGGGACTCGACATCCCCGTCCATGTCGACGGGGCGTCGGGGGCCATGGTCGCGCCGTTCCTCGACGAGGACCTGGTGTGGGACTTCCGGCTGCCGCGCGTCTCCTCCATCAACACCTCCGGGCACAAGTACGGACTCGTCTACCCGGGCGTCGGCTGGGCGCTGTGGCGCTCGGCCGCCGAACTGCCCGAGGAACTCGTCTTCCGGGTGAACTATCTGGGCGGCAACATGCCCACGTTCGCGCTGAACTTCTCGCGTCCCGGCGCCCAAGTGGTCGCGCAGTACTACACGTTCCTGCGGCTGGGCCGCGACGGCTATCGCGCGGTGCAGCAGACGGCACGGGACATCGCCACCAAACTGGCCGGGCGGATCGAGGGCCTGGGCGACTTCCGGCTGCTCACCCGGGGCGACGAACTGCCCGTGTTCGCCTTCACCACCGCGCCCGGCAACGAGAACTTCGATGTCTACGACGTCTCGGCCCGGCTGCGCCAGCACGGCTGGCTCGTGCCCGCGTACGCCTTCCCGGCCGACCGGCAGGATCTGTGCGTGCTGCGGATCGTCTGCCGCAACGGCTTCTCCGCCGATCTCGCCGCACTGCTGATGGACGATCTGGAGCAGATCCTCCCCGCGCTGCGCGCCCAGCCGCATCCGTCGGTGCGGGACAAGTCGCTGGCCACGGCGTTCCACCACTGAGCGTACGGAGGCGGGGGCGGGCGGCGGGTCGGGTACGGCCGGCCTCGCCGCCCGTCCGGTACGGCTCGCTCCTCAGCGGCTGAGCCGGGCGAACCGCCGTACCGCCAGCGGGAAGAACACCGCGAGCAGGACCACCGGCCAGAGGACCGCCAGCAGTCCGGCGTGCTCCGCGGCCCAGGAGCCGCCCGCCGCGGCCGGGTTGCCGAAGAGGTCGCGTACGGCGGTGGCCGTGGCCGACATCGGGTTCCACTCCACGACCGCGCCCAGCCAGCCCGGCATGGACTCGGGTGTCGCGAACGCGTTGGAGAGGAAGCCGATCGGCCAGACCAGGATCTGCACCGCCTGCACCATTTCGGGGCGCCCCGCCACCATGGCGAGCTGGATGCCGAGCCAGAGCATCGCGAACCGGAAGAGGAGCAGCAGCCCGACGGCGGCGAGGAAGGACGCGGTTCCTTCGTGCCAGCGCCAGCCGAGGGCGCTGCCGACGCCGATCATCACGCACAGGCCGACCACGGACTGGAGCATGTCGGCGGCGCTCCGGCCCACCAGGACCGCGGACGGCGCCATGGGCATCGACCGGAACCGGTCCACCACGCCCTTGTTGAGGTCCTGGGTGACGGCGAGCATCGTGGACTCAAGGCCGAAGGCCATGGTCAGCGCGAGCATGCCGGGGACGAGGAACGCGACGTACTCCCCCTCGATCCCCCGGCCGCCGCCGATCAGATAACCGAACATCAGCAGGAGCATCACCGGGAAGACCAGCCCGACGACGACCTGGACGGGCTGCCGTGCCCAGCGGGCGAGTTCGCGGCGGGTCATGGTCCAGGAGTCGGCGAGGGCCCAGCCGAGGCGGCTGCGAGGGGTTTCGGAGGGCGCGGGCGCGTGCGCCGGGGCGTGCAGGGTCGTCATGCCCGTACCTCCTGTTCCTGCTGCTGGTCATGGGCCTGCGTGCTCTCCCCGCCCGTCAACTGGAGGAAGACCTCGTCCAGCGTCGGCCGCCGCAGCGCGATGTCCTCCGCCTCGATCCCCTCCCCGTGCAGGGCCCGTACGGTCTCCGTGAGCGCCGCCATCCGGTCGGTCACGGGCGCGCTGAGCAGCCGCCGGTCCGCATCCGTGCTGACCGCGTACGTGCCCGTCGTACGCGCCAGGGTCCGCGCGCCGTCCGCGAGCCGGGCCGCGTCGCGCAGGACGACATCGATCCGGTCGCCACCGGTCCTGGCCTTGAGTTCGTCCGCGGTGCCGCCGGCGATGACCCGGCCGCTGTCCACGACCGAGATACGGTCGGCCAGTTGATCGGCCTCCTCCAGATACTGCGTGGTCAGCAGTACGGTCGTACCGCCGCCGACCAGTGAGCGCACCGCGCTCCACACCTCCGCCCGGCCGCGCGGATCGAGCCCGGTCGTCGGCTCGTCCAGGAAGAGCACCTCCGGGCCGGTGATCAGGGACGCGGCCAGATCGAGCCTGCGCCGCATGCCGCCGCTGTACTGCTTGACCGGCTTGCGGCCGGTGTCCAGCAGGCCGAACCGTTCCAGCAGGGCGTCGGCCCGCTCCCCCGCGCGCCGGGAACCGAGGTGGTAGAGCCGTCCGAACATCTCCAGGTTCTGCCGGCCGCTCAAGTCCTCGTCGAGGGCCGCGTGCTGGCCCAGCAGCCCGATCCTGCGCCGTACTCCGCGGCCCTCGGTCCGTACGTCCAGACCCGCCACCCGTACCTGCCCCTCGTCGGGGCGCAGCAGCGTGGTCAGGATCCGTACGGCGGTGGTCTTGCCCGCGCCGTTGGGGCCGAGCACGCCATGGACCGTGCCGCGGGCCACCGTCAGATCGAACCCGTCCAGGGCCTGCTTCTCCCCGTACCGCTTGCGTACACCGGTCGCGACGATCACGTCGGTCATATCCCTCGCCTCCCCATTCCTCACCCCTACGCAGTAATCAAACTTGACTACTGGCTCGCGAAGAGTAGCCCTCGCCCGCGGATTGGTCAAACTTGATTAGTGGGTGTCGCCCTCATCGGGGATCCCCGTCGCGTACGGGTTCTCCTCGCCTTCGCCGAGCACCCCCACGAACGGCTCGCCCTCGCCCGCGAAGGTGTAGGCGCCGCCCTCGATGCGTTTGATCAGGCCGCGTGTCCACTCCGCGCCCGAGTCCGCCGAGTACACCCAGAGGTTCATGATCTCGCCGATGTGCCCGAGCTGCTCGGGGCCGTCCTCGGGTACGTAGTGCTCGGTCACGGCGGACCGCCAGGCCTCCATCCCGGCCACCCGCTCCTTGAGCAGCTCGACGACCTCGGCGCGCGGCAGATCGACGATGGCGCCGAGCCCGGCGGACAGGACGTCCATCTTCTGGTCGTATGTGGTGAGCGACTCGCGCAGCAGCCGGAAGTACTCCTCGCGGCCCGCGTCCGTGATCTCGTACTCGGTCCGCGGCGGTCCGCCCGCCGTGCTCGGCGCCACCTCGTGCGCCAGCAGCAGGCCCTGCTTCGCCATCTGCTTGAGCGCGTGGTAGATCGAGCCGGGCTTGGCGGTGGACCACTCGTGGGCGCCCCAGTACTCCAGGTCGTTGCGCACCTGATAGCCATGGGCCCGGCCGTGCTGACGGACCGCGAAGAGCACGAGCAAACGGATCACTGACATGGCTCCAGGTTATGACCCCGGCGAGCAGCGCCTCTCGCGGCTCCGGTCAGCGTTCCCGTTCCGGCCGGCGCCGCTGTTGGGCGCGCCGCTCCAGCTCGACCAGTTCGTACGCCGTCGCCCCGTCGATCGTCTCCCGGATGATGTCGGCATGGCCGGAGTGCCGGGACATCTCCGTGATCAGGTGCAGCAGCAGCCAGCGCATCGACACCCGCTCCCCCGGCGGGAACCAGGGGGCTTCGGGCAGCGGGAAGGTCTCGTCCAGGCTGTCGAGACCGAGGATGAACATCTCGGTCTGCCCGGCCACCTTCTCCCAGTACGCCAGTCTGTCCGCGACCGTCTCGTCCCCGGCCGGCCGGAACGACTCCTGCCACTCGTCCTCGGAACGCCGTACATCGGGCGCCACCCCCTGAGCCCGGGAGAGCCAGCCCTGCTCGACCTCGGCGGCGTGCTTCAACAGGCCGGCGAGGGAGAGTTCGCTCGCGCTCGGGGCCGTCGTCGCCTGCTCGTCCGTCAGCCCGAGCAGCGCCCGGCGGATGCCGCCGCGCTCGTCGTCCAGGCAGGAGAGAAGCGCGCCGCGCTCGTCGCCGGGTGCTTCCGCGTAGATGCGGGTGGCCATGGGTGGTGCCTCTCGTCCGGTGCCGGCCCTTGCTGTTGCCTGTCCTGGCCGGCACCCGTGAAGCTATCCACCCTTTTGACCATTTCCCGTCCCCAACCGCCGACGACACGCCCGGCGGCCGCCTCGCGCCGCCGCCGGCCCGCCGGAGCGGGGGTTCAGAGCGGGAATTCCGTACGGCCGTGCTGTACCGAGATCCACTTCTGCGTGGTGAACGCCTCGACCGTGGAGTCGCCGTTGAGCCGGCCGAGACCCGAGAACTTCTCCCCGCCGAACGCCACCATCGGCTCGTCCTGCACCGTCGAGTCGTTGACGTGCATCATGCCGGTGACAATCCGCTTGGCGAAGGCCACGCCGCGCTCGACGTTCGAGGTGTGCACGGCCCCGCTCAGTCCGTACGGCGTGTTGTTGGCGAGCCGTACCGCCTCTTCCTCCCCGTCGAACGGCATCAGCACCACCACGGGCCCGAATATCTCCTGCTGCATCAGCGGCGAGTCCTCGGCCAGCCCCGACAGCACCGTCGGCTCCACGAGATTGCCGCGCGTCCGCCCCCGTACCAGCGCCGTGGCGCCTTCCCCGAGGGCCTGGTCAACCAGGGCCGTCAGCGCGTCCGCCTGGAAGGTGTTGATGACCGGGCCGATCTGGGTCTCGGGATCGCGAGGGTCGCCGGTCCTGAGCGCGGTCACCTTCGCGACGAACTTCTCGGTGAACTCCCGCTCGATGCTGCTGTCCACCAGGATGCGGTTGGCGGCCATACAGACCTGGCCCTGGTAGATGAACCGGCTGGCGACGGCCGCGTCCACGGCGTAGTCGAGTCCCGCCTCGTCGAGATCGTCCAGGACCACCAGGGCGCTGTTGCCGCTCAGTTCGAGGATGGCCCGCTTGAAGTTGCTGCCCGCGACGGCGCCCACATGGCGGCCGACCCGGTCGGAGCCCGCGAAGGAGATCACCTTGGGGACGGGGTGCTCGATCAGTGCGTCACCGACCTCGGCGATGTCCGTCACCAGCACATTGAGCAGTCCGGCCGGCAGCTCCGCGTCCTCGAACAGCTTGGCTATGAGCCCGCCGCCCACCACCGGCGCGTTCTGATTGGGCTTGATGACCACGGCGTTGCCGAGCGCCAGCGCCGGCGCCACCGACTTGATCGTCACCAGGAAGGGGTAGTTGAAGGGGCTGATCACCCCGATGACCCCCACCGGCAGCCGGTACACCCGGTTCTCCCGGCCGTCGACCGGTGACGGCAGGATCCGGCCCTCCGGGCGCAGCGCGAGCTGGATGGCCTCGCGGAGGAACTCCTGCGCGCTGCGCACCTCGTACTCCGCCTTGACGCGCGTACCGCCCAGCTCGTCGATGATCGCCTCGACGATGTCGTCCTTGCGCTCCTCGACCAGTCTGAGCACCCGCTCGAAGACCAGCCTGCGGGCGTACGGATTGGTCTCGGCCCAGCCGCGCTGCGCGCGTTCGGCGGCGCGGTAGGCCTCGTCGACCTCACCGACGGTGGCGATCGTGATGGCCGCGAGCTTCTCCCCGTTGTACGGGTTGAAGTCGATGATGTCCCACGAGCCGCTGCCGGTCCGCCACTCGCCGTCGATGTACTGGTGGGCCAGATCGGTGAAGTAGGACATGCGATCCCTTACTGCAGGTGCAAACTCCTGATGTGAGGTCATCGTACTGATGTCTCAGATCACTTGGAGCAGCTCGCGGAGGACATCCCGGCTCTCCTCCGGACCCGGGCTGTCAACCTGTAGTCGCCCCATCACCCGTTCGTACTGAGCGACCTCCTCGCTCTTGTCCAGATACAGCGCGCTGGTGAGCTGTTCCAGGAAAACGACGTCGGAGAGATCCGACTCGGGGAAGCTCAGCATGGTGAATGCGCCGCTCTCGCCCGCGTGTCCGCCGAAGCTGAACGGCATCACCTGGAGCGTGATGTTCGGCTGCTCGGAGATCTCGATGAGATGTTTCAACTGGCCCTGCATCACCGAGCGGTCGCCGTACGGACGGCGCAGCGCGGCCTCGTCGAGAATGGCGTGGAAACGCGGTGCCCGCTCGGACACCAGAACCTTCTGCCGCTCCAGCCTGAGGGCCACACGGCGGTCGACCTCACCGCGCGGCGCGTCCGGCTGGCCGCGGGTCACGACAGCGTGCGCGTACGCCTCGGTCTGCAGCAGACCGTGCACGAACTGCACCTCGTAGATACGGATCAGTGAGGCGGCGCCTTCCAGACCGATGTACGTCTGGAACCATCCGGGCAGCACATCACCGAAGCTGTGCCACCACCCCGCGACATTCGCCTCTCTGGCGAGGCCGAGGAGGGCAGCGCGTTCGCCCTCGTCAGCGACACCGTAGAGGGTCAGCAGGTCCTCGATGTCTCTGGCCTTGAAGCTCACCCGTCCCAACTCCATACGGCTGATCTTGGACTCGGAAGCGCGGATCGAGTAGCCGGCGGCTTCACGTGTGATGCCGCGCGTCTCGCGCAGCCGCCTCAGCTGTGAGCCAAGCAGGATGCGCCGCACCACGGAACCGCCCGATTCGGCTGCGGTCACGTCTCCAACCCTCCCCATCGCATGTTGTTCTGCCTGGAGCACCCCCGGACTCCAAGTGCCGGATTCTGCCATCAAAACGCTTCAGCCCGTACTCATTCGATTACGGAAATAAGAAGCCTTTGCGTAGAGACCAAAACTGGTCACGAGGAGAAATCTGCCAGAACCGGTACGGTCATGGTCAAGTCCGGCGCGTGCACGTGCATCTGCCCTTGCATCTGCCCTACGCATTGGGAACCATGGTGCTCGCGCACCTGCGTGCTCGTTCGTGATTGACGTGATGTGACTCTGGACCACCGCAGTATCGCTACGGCCGCGAATCCCGGGAGTGCCTCGCATGGGGATGAATGGATCGACCATGCTCGAGCCGTTAAGGCAGGGGCTTCCCCCGATCGATCCCGCGGGCGCCGCGGGGTCCGCGTCGTGTGCGCTGCCGGCCCGCTATGAAGCGGTGCGCGGGGCCCGGCAGTTCACCCGGACCACGCTCAGCCGCTGGGAGCTGGACGACCGCTTCGACGATGTCGCGCTGGTCGTCTCCGAGCTGGTCACCAACGCGCTGCGCCATGCCCTGCCCGCGGACACGCCGCGGGAGCCGCAGGATCCTCCCGTACGGCTGCATCTGATGCGGTGGACGTCCCGGCTCGTGTGCGCGGTACGGGACCCGAGTCACTCGGGGCCGACGGCGCGGGAGGCCGGGGAGGACGGCGCCGCGGAATCGGGGCGCGGGCTGTTCCTGGTGGAGTCGTTCAGCGACACCTGGGGCTGGCACCCGCTGGCGGGGTCGCTGCACGGCAAGGTGGTCTGGGCGCTGTTCCAGTTGCGGACCGACTGAAGCCGACCGAGTTCGACCGCCCTGAGCGAGGCAGCTCGGGCGGGTGGCCGAAATATAACTGTTGAGACGGCGGCGGTACGGGCTTCACGCCCGGGACACGCCCGTGCGGCGGCGGCCGGTTGCCGGGCGTGGCGCCTGCCGGAACGTTCCGGCAGGCGCTCAGGCGCCCGTCGCCAAGTGATCGAACTCCCCGTCCTTGACACCCAGTAGCAGTGCCTCTATTTCGGCGGGCGTGTAAACCAGAGCGGGACCGTCGGGGAAGCGTGAGTTACGTACCGCCACTTCCCCGCCCGGCAGCTTCGCGAACTCCACACAGGACCCCTGCGAGTTGCTGTGCATGCTCTTCTGCCAGACGACTCCGTGAAGCTCTGTGGCCGTTATGCCGTTGTACACGTGGTGCACAGGTCGCTCCCCGAGTTTCAAGGTGCAGTAGTCAACTGTCTCGGATCATAGCTGTGTTTCATGTGCTGATGCATGAGCAAATGCACGTGCACGCGGGGTGGTCCTTTGATTACAGACACCGCACCGAGGCGGTCGTCCGGAGCGAATCCCTCGTGCTCTAGGAACAGACGCGTTTCACGCCCATTCGGATCCCAATTCCGGCCATGGTCTACGGGTTTGAGACCGATATGAGACCGGTTCAACACATGGGAGCCCCTTCTGACCTGCTCAGGAGGGGCCCCCGGGGCTCGGCGCACTGCCGGGCCGTACGGCGGCGGCGCCTTTTCCCGGGCGTTCTTGACCGCCCGCGCCGGCGCGCGCTGTTGCCGGGCCGTCACCCTCGTCACACGGTGGCTCCGATTCCGCTCGCGGCCGGAGATGAATTCCGCGACAGATCCGTGTCCTTGTAGTCGCTTGTAGTCGATATAGGGCACGCGAGTGCTCCTGGTAGCTTGGCGCGGTCCGGTATCCGGTACCCGACAAGGGGGACTTGAACGTGCAGAAGCTCGTACGAACCAGCGCCGCCGCGGCCGGCCTCGTCGCCGCACTCGCCTTCGCGCTCACGGGCTGCGGCGGTGACAGCGGGGACGGCGACTCGGGGAAGGACAGCAGCAGTTCTGGGGGGCCGAGTGCGCCGGTGTCCGGCTCGGGTTCCAGTTCGGGCTCCGGCTCCGGTTCGAATTCCGGCTCCGGTTCCGGCGGGGACGCGAGCGGCGGTGTCGAGGGCACCTGGGCCGGGCTGACCGACGGCAAGGCCGTCGCGCTGTCCGTCAGGGCGGGGAAGGTCGCGCTCGTCGCCGACAACCATGTGTGCCAGGGCTCGGTGGAGGACATGGGCGAGCCGATGCTCTCCCTGACCTGCGACGACGGGAACACCGACCGCACCATGGGGTCGATCGAGTCCAACAACGGCAAGACGCTGGTGATTTCGTGGGGCAAGGGCACGAAGGACACGCTGGCGAAGACCGAGACCGGGGTGCTTCCGGAGGGTCTGCCGACGGACCTGCCGACGGCTGTGCCGACGTCGTAGCCGTAGCTCGTGGGTGATTGTGGCCGGGCGCCGGACGGCTCGCACTGAGCATGTCCGGCGGTTGAGCGGTGCTTGAGGGCGGCGGTCGAGAGCGACGGCGGTTGAGAGCGGCGGCGGTTGAGAGCGGCGGCGGTTGACGGTGGACCGTCAGCCCGACACGCGCGCCGCGTCCGCCGCCGAGGTCCCGTGGTGCCAGCCCTCCGCGTCCGTCACCCCGCGGACCCGGGTCGCCACCGTCTCCGGGAACATCCGGTCCGTACGGTCGGTCACCGCCACATCGCGCGCCGCGAGCACGGGCAGCAGCCCGCCGCCCTCCCCCTCGTCGCTCACGCTCGCCTCCCGCGTCGTACGCTCCGTGGCCTCCGCCAGGCGCTCGCCGATGCGGTGGGCGTATGCCATCAGGAACGACTGACGGAACGTCTTCGTCCGTTTGCGGCCGCCCGCGCGCTGGGCGGCCTCGGCGCGGGTCATCGCCGCCGTCCCCTGGACCAGCAGCGAGGTGTGGAGCAGTTCGACGGCCTCCAGATCGGGTTCGAAGCCCACGACCGTCGAGAAGCCGTACGCGCTGTTCCAGACGGCGCGGCAGCGGTTCGCGGAGGCGACGGCGTCGAGCAGGATCGCCTTCGCGGTCTCGTACGGGGCGTCCACCCCGATCCGGCAGGCGCCCGGCACGTCGCCCCGGTGGGTACGGTCGGCGAGCAGGGCCTCGTCGATGCTGTGCCGGGCCATCAGCTCCTGCGCCTTGGCGGTGAGGGCCTCCGCCTCCTGCGGGTAGCCGGTCGCCTCGGCCTTGGCGAGCAGCGCCCGGATCCGGGTGAGCATCCGCGGCTCGCCGTCCGAGGGAGGCAGGTGTACGGGCGTACCGGGCACCGGTCCCACCGGCTCGACCGCGGGCAGCCGGATGAGCAGCACGTACAGCTCCAGTACGGCGGTGGCGTACGAGAAGCGGTCGGTCCTGCGGGACCGCGAGCCGGCCTCGTCGTCGGGACCGGCGAACTCGGCGAGGTCCGCGAGCTGGGCGGTCCAGCGGGGTGGCAGCCGCTCGTACCGCCGCGCCTCGGCCGTTATCAGCTCGGCGAGCAGCCGCAGATGCGGGGCGTCGAGGTCGCGCCGTACCAGCCGTACGAGATCGGCGGGCTGCCAGCCGCGCTCCCAGGCCAGCCGTACGAACCCCTCGCCGCGCAGGCGCAGTTCGGCGTCGGCCGCGGGGTCGGCGGCGAGCAGGGAGGCGCCGGAGTCGATGCCCTGGCCGCGATCGCCCTCCGGCGTGGAGAGCACGGTGTGCAGGGCACGCTCGACGGTTCGCGCGCCCGCGGCGGCGGCATCCGTGTCACTCATGGTCCCGATGATCCCAGGTCCGGCGGGAGCGGGGTCGGGCCAGGTCCGGCGGGAGGGAGGTCGGTACGGGTGGTTGCGGCAGCTCTGTCCACAGGCTGTGGATATCCAGGCCCGGTGCGAGGCGGGCCGACTACCGTTGCTGTCTCCAACACCTGATCCGACAGCGCCTGATCCGACGGTCCGGCGCGGGAGAGGACTTCCATGGGCGAGAACAAACGCCGCATGCTGGCCGGGGACTGGTTTCTTCCGGACGACGAGGAGCTGGGCGCGGACACCGAGCGCCGGTTCGCGCTCTGCGCGGCGTACAACGCCAATGGCGGGGCCGCACCGGGCGAGCGCGCCAAGATCCTCGCGGAGCTGCTGGGTTCGGTGGGCGAGGGCGTGCGGATCCGGCCGCCGTTCCAGTGCGACTTCGGCCGTTACATCAGTATCGGCGCCCGTACGTTCGTCAACTTCAACGCGGTGTTCCTGGATTCGGCGCCGATCAACATCGGCTCCGACGTCCAGATAGGCCCGAATGTGCAGTTGCTCACCCCTATCCATGAACTCGCCGCGGAACGCCGCCGGGCGGGCTGGGAGCGGGCCGCTCCGGTGACCATCGGCGACAACGTCTGGCTGGGCGGCGGGGTGATCGTCTGCCCGGGGGTGACGATCGGCGAGAACACGGTGGTGGGCGCGGGAGCGGTGGTGACGAAGGACCTCCCGGCGGGTGTGCTGGCGGTGGGGAATCCGGCGCGGGTGATCCGGACGCTGGAGATATGAGGGAGGGCCCTGGAGACCAGGGCCCGAGGGACCCGAGGAAGCAGGGCCCGAGGGGCGGGTCGACGGGCGGGGCGGCCGACGGGCCGAGCGGTAAGGGAGCGCTTGCGCTCTAGCGGCCGATGAACTCGCACCACACCACCTTTCCCCGGACCGGGCCCGCATGGTCGCCCCAGTCCGCCGCGAGGGCGGTGACCAGCAGCAGGCCGCGGCCCTCCTCGGGGTCCGCCGTGTCCGCGCCGGCCGGCCCGGTGCCGATGGGCCAGCGCGGGGGCGTACGGGACGGATCGGCGACCTCGACGCGGAGCCGGTTCCACGCGACCCGGCAGTCCGCGCGGCCGTCCGACCGGTTCTCCGTGTGGCCGTAGGCGCGGCCGTACGTACGGGTGTCCGTACGGTCTTCCGTGCGCAGGATGCTGAGCGAGACCGGGCCCCGGGTGCAGCCGCAGAGGCAGACCCCGTGGCGTACCGCGTTGGTGACCAGCTCGCTGACCACCAGCTCGACGGTGGCGGTCAGTTCGGCGTCCACCCGGCGCAGCGCGAGCACCTCGCGGGCGTGCCTGCGCGCCCTGGGGGCCGCTTCCGGCTTGTGAGGAAGCGGGATTCGCGTCAGGGGCAGCCAGGACCGGCCGGGGTCGTAGACGTCGTGCACAAGTCCACTGTCAGCGGGCATCGTTACTCTCTGGAATCAAGAATTACTGAAAGCAACCTATGGTGCATGAGAGGAGCCCTCCGTGCCATGTCACCCGTTTCAGCGCTTGCTCCGGCAGTTGTGCCTGCACATGTGCCGGAGCTTGTCCCGGCGCTTGTTCCCGCACTTGGGCCAGCAGTTGGTCCGGCAGTTGGTCCGGCGATCAAGGCTTGATCACCAACTTGCCGCCCGCATGACCGCTCTCGCTTGTCTCCTGGGCCTTCGCCGCGTCCGCCAGCGGGAAGGTCCCGGCGACCCGGAGGCGCAGTTTTCCCTCCGCCGCCAGCCGGACGTTCTCGGCGAGGGCGGCGCGCTTCCTGCCGGGGGCGGTGACGCCGGAGGAGAAGGTCACTCCGTGGTCGGCCGCTCCGGGGTCGGCGATGGTGATGATCCGGCCCGTGGTGCCGCCGCGCAGCTCGATCGAGTCGGGCAGCGCCCCTCGGCCCGCGGTGTCGAAGACCGCGTCCACGCCCTGGGGCGCGACCGCGCGGACACGCTCGACCAGGCCTTCGCCATACGCCACCGGGATCGCGCCCAGCGAGCGGAGGTAGTCGTGATTGGCCGGGGACGCCGTGCCGATCACGGTGGCACCGCGGGCCACCGCGAGCTGTACGGCCACGGAGCCGACCCCGCCCGCCGCGCCGTGCAGCAGCAGGGTCTCGCCCCTGCGCACGGCGAGCTGGTCGAGCACGCGGCGGGCCGTCTCGCCCGCGACGGGGATCGCCGCGGCCTCCTCCCAGCCCAGGGAGGGCGGTTTGGACACCACGGTCTCGGCAAGGGCGTACTGGGCGTAGGCGCCGGTTGCGGTCCAGCCCACCACGTCGTCGCCGACCGCCATGTCCGTGACGCCTTCGCCGGTTTCGTCCACGACTCCGGCGAACTCCAGACCGGGCACGGCGGGCAGTTTGGTGAAGAAGTGCTGTTCCATCCATCCGTGGCGGATCTTCCAGTCCATCGGGTTGACGCCGGCCGCCCGGATCGCCACCCGGACCTCGCCCGGACCGGCGTGCGGTTCGTCGATGTTCTGGGTGTGCAGGACGTCGGGGCCGCCGAACTTCTCGAACACAGCCGCTCGCATATCGATCTCCCTTCCGTGCGGGCCATCGCCATGGCCACATTTCCGATCCTCCCGGCGTCCGGCCCGGCGCGCCTTCCGAGCGGTTCGCGGGGACGCGCGGGACCCGCCGTTGTCAGACCCGGCTGCGAGACTCGGCGTATGACCGGGAGATGGGCCCTGGCCCCCGCGGAGGGCGGCGGCGCGCTGCTGGCTCCGCTGGGAGCGGACGGCCGGGCGGCGGGGCCCGTGCTGCGGGAGCCCGATCTGGTCGCGGCGGTCGGGGCCCGGCTGGCGGAGGCCGGGCGGTGGGTGTGGCGGTCCACCGCCGAGGTGTATCCGCGGCTGCTCGCGGCGGGGGTGCGGGTCGAGCGGTGCTATGACGTCGAGGCCGCGGAGCTGCTGCTGCTCGGGCATGAGGGGCGGCTCGGGGAGCCCCGGTCGGCCGCGGCGGCCTGGGCGCGGCTGCGGAACGCGCCGGTGCCACCCGATCCGCCGGCGCGCTCGGCGGAGCCCGGCTCGCAGTCCTCGCTCTTCGAGCCGCACGCGGGGGCGGGGCTTCCGTTCGAGGCGCTCCTCGATGTGTACGCGGAGCAGCAGCGCCGGCATCTGGCGGCCGAGCATCCGGGCCGGATGCGGCTGCTCACGGCGTCCGAGTCGGCGGGGATGCTGGTCGCCGCCGAGATGCACCACGCGGGGCTGCCCTGGCGGGCGGATGTGCACCGGGAGGTGCTGAACGAACTGCTGGGCGAGCGGTACGCGGGCGGGGGCGAGCCCCGGCGGCTGGCCGAGCTGGCCGACGAGGTGTCGGCGGCCTTCGGGCGGCGGGTGCGGCCCGATCTGCCGGCGGATGTGGTGAAGGCCTTCGCCCAGGCCGGTATCAAGGTGCGGTCGACCCGGCGCTGGGAGCTGGAGAAGATCGACCATCCGGCGGTGGAGCCGCTGATCGAGTACAAGAAGCTCTACCGGATCTGGACGGCGCACGGCTGGAGCTGGCTCCAGGACTGGGTACGGGACGGCCGGTTCAGACCGGAGTACCAGCCGGGCGGTTCGGTCTCGGGCCGCTGGACCACCAACGGCGGCGGGGCGCTCCAGATACCCCGGGTGATCCGGCGCGCGGTCGTCGCGGACGAGGGCTGGCGGCTGGTGGTGGCGGACGCCGACCAGATGGAGCCACGGGTGCTGGCCGCGATCTCCCGGGATCCGGGGCTGATGGAGGTGGCGGGGCACGACGGCGATCTGTACACGGCTCTGTCCGACCGGGCGTTCTCCGGCGACCGCGCCCACGCCAAGGTGGCGCTGCTGGGCGCGATCTACGGGCAGACGTCGGGCGACGGGCTGAAGAATCTGGCGGCGCTGCGCCGTAGGTTCCCGCTGGCCGTGGCGTATGTGGACGACGCGGCACGGGCGGGCGAGGAGGGCAGGATCGTACGGACCTGGCTGGGCCGGACAAGCCCCCGGGCAGCCGGTGCGGAGGACGACGGCGAGGCCGGAATCCCGCAGGAGATATCCGGCGGGCAGGGCCAGGGCACGGACGAACCGGACTCCGGCGGCGGCGAGTTCACCCCGGGCTACGCGTCGTCGAACAGCCGGGCGCGCGGCCGGTTCACCCGTAACTTCGTCGTGCAGGGCAGCGCGGCCGACTGGGCCCTCCTGATGCTGGCGGCCCTGCGCCGGTCCACCGCGGGCATGCGGGCCGAGCTGGTCTTCTTCCAGCACGACGAAGTGATCGTCCACTGCCCCGAGGAGGAGTCCGAGGTGGTTGTGCAGGCGATCCGCGAGGCCGGTGAACTGGCCGGACGGATCGCCTTCGGAGAGACGCCGGTGCGCTTCCCCTTCACCACGGCGACGGTGGAGCGCTACTCCGACGCGAAATGAACGAAGGGCGCGGCGCGGTGGGAGGCGGGGCCGTCAGAAGCCGGTGAGGGTGATCTTTCCGATGGAGGTGCCAGACTCCTGGAGGCGGTGGGCCTCGCGGAGGTTGGCCGCGTTGACGGGGCCGAGGTCACGGCCGGCCGTTGTGGCCAGGACACCCTGGTCCACCAGGCGGGCGACCTGGCTGAGGATGTGGTGCTGCTTCTGGCGGTCGGGGGTCTGGAAGAGGGAGCGGGTGAACATGAACTCCCAGTGGAAGGAGACGCTCTTGGTCTTGAGCACACCGATGTCGAGCGAGTCGTAGTCGTCGATCGACACGAGCTGGCCGAAGGGGGTGAGGATCTCGGCGTACGCGGTGATGTTCCGGTGGGTGCCGGCCGTACTGAAGATGTAGCGGACGCCGCCCGGCGCGATGTCCTTGAGCTGTGCGGCGAGCGACTGGTGGTGGTCGATGACATGGTGGGCGCCCATGCGGCGGGCGAAGGCGGTGGTCTCCGGCCGGGAGGCGGTGCCGATCACGGTCAGGCTGGTCAGTGACCGGGCGAGCTGTACGGCCATGGCACCGACGCCGCCCGCGGCGGCCGTCGCCAGCAGGACGCCCTCCTGTTCAAGGGCACCGGTGCGCAGGCCCATCCGGTCGAAGAGACCTTCCCAGGCGGTCAGCGAGGTCAGCGGGAGCGCGGCGGCTTCGGTGAAGGTGAGCGTGGCGGGCTTGGGGCCGACGAGCCGCTCGTCGACGGCGTGGAAGCGGGAGTTGGCGCCGGGGCGGTCGACCGCGCCCGCGTAGTAGACCTCGTCCCCGACCGCGAACAGCTCGACCTCGTCGCCGACGGCCACGACCGTACCGGCCGCGTCCCAGCCGAGTACCTTCGGGCGCCCGCCGGGGTCGGTGTTCTGGCGGACCTTGTAGTCGACCGGGTTGGTCGCGATGGCCTCGACCCGTACGAGCAGATCGCGCGGGCCCGGCTCGGGGACGGGCAGCTCGATGTCCACCAGGCTCTGGGGGTCGTCGATGGGAAGGCTCTTGAGGTACGCGACGGCGGGCATGGGCGTACCCGGGCGCGCCTCTTGGAGGTTCGGATTCTGGTTCTTGTCCACGTGTCCACGCTAGGTCTTCCGTCCCGATCGGGCTGGATCGGGCCGGGTCGGGGAGTGCGGCGTCCGGCGCGTGCCCTCCGGCGTCCCCGCGCGTTGTACCGATCATGAACAAGCATCGTTTTCTCCTCGCTTTCGCCGGCTCCGCCTTCCTCACCGCCGTCGCCCCCTCCGCGGCCCACGCCGATCTCGGCGACACCCTGAGCAGTACGGCCCAGACCGCGTCGGCGGTCGGTGAAGAGGCCGGTCCGGTGGTGGAGGGCGTCATCGGAGACAAGGTGGGCCAGAAGGTGAAGGCCGCCAAGGGCGTGGTGAAGGGCGGCTCCGACGCGGTGAAGTCGGGCAGGGAACTCCTGAGCTGAGCGCCCCGGCCTCGGCAATGAGTGGTGCACGTGCACGGCAGGGGACACCATGGACACGCATGTACGCTTCTCATCCGATTTGTATATGATTGGCGCGTATGAACGAGCGGCTGGCTTTGCTGAATGCCGTGGACGCCGTTCTTCCGGAGACCGAAGTGCTGCGGCTCGCTCTTCAGCAGGCGGTCGCGGAGTTCAGCGGCCTCGGTGGTGTGATCCATGTCCGTGGGTCAGTGAACGCTCACCGTATGTATCTGGTCACTGCCAGCGGGCTGCCGCGTGCCCTCACCCGCGCCTGGGACGGAATACCCGACGGCGGCCCGGAGGCTCCGGCGCTGGCCGTGCGCGGGGGATCCACCGTATGGCTGCCCGCCTCCTCGGGGCCCGGCACGGGCATGGTGTCGACGCCGCTGCTGTCCCCGAAGGGAACGTTCGGGGCGCTCTCCGTCGTCACCACCGCCCCGGGCGAGCCGACCACCGCGCAGAAGGACACTCTCCGAGCCGTCGCGGGATGGGCCGCCGACCGGCTCCGACGGGCCGAGGAGCCCACCGTCCCGCCCCCGGAGCAGACCGCACCGGGGGCGCGGGACGTCACGGGCGCGACGGGAGGGCGGGACGGCCACCCGCGCCACTGGTCCAAGAACGGCCTCACCGTCACGGATCCACCACCCTCCACCAGGACCTCAAGCACCCGGGCCACCCCAGCCGTATCCACTCCGGCCGCCGCCACCCCGGCCGCCCCTGAAACCGCCGGCATTCCCCGCCTCCCCGATGCCCCCGACATCCCCGGGGCCGGGGCGCAGGACGTCCTCAAGGCCACCCGGGTCGGCTCCTGGGAGCTGTACGCGCCCACCGGGCGCCTCCATGTCGACCGGACCCTGCTCGATCTGTTCGGCTTCGACCCCGAGACCTATGACGGCCGTACCGAGACCTGGCTGAGCATCATCCACCCCGACGACCGGCCCTGGGTGGTCAACGAGTGGAAGCAGGCGGTCAACACCTTCGGGCTGATCGACCTGGAGTACCGGGTGCGCCGCCCCGCCGACGGCACCCTGATGTGGGCCCATGTCCGGGGCCGCGCGGAACCGGGCACGGAAGACCGGCCGTACCGGATCGTGGGCACGGCCTGGGACAGCACCGAGACGGGTCTCAGCCGCGATGCCATCCGCCGCGCGCTGCGCCATATGAGTGATGGGTTCCTCTCCCTCGACAGTTCCTGGCGGATCGCCTTCGTCAATGTGGAGGCGGAGGGCCTGCTGGGCTGCTCCTCGCGGCGGCTGGTCGGCAGCGTGCTGTGGGATCTGCCGGTGGTCCAGCGGGTGCCCGGGCTGGAGGCCCGCTGCCGCGAGACCGCCGCCGGGACGACACCGGCCGGCTTCGACGCCGAGTGGCCGGACACCGGGCGCTGGTTCCATATCCGGCTCGTCCCCGTCCCCGACGGCCTGGCCTGCTACTTCGCCGACATCACCGAGCGCAGGCAGCGTGAGGAGGAACGCGAGGCGGCCGAGCGGCAGGCCGCCGAACGGGCCGCCCGTATCCAGGAACTGACCGCCGATCTGGCCGAGGCCGTCACCACCCAGGATGTGACCGACGCCGTCGCCCGGCGGGTGCTGCCGCCGTTCGGTGCCTCCGGTCTGGTCATCCAGGTCAATGAGAACGACCGGATGTGGGTCGTCGGGATGGTCGGCTACCCCGAGGAGTTCCGCGAAGAGGTCAATGGTGTCTCCGCGTCGCGCAGGGCGCCGGCCGCCGACCGGCTGCGTACCCGTATCCCCTGGTTCTGCGGATCGGTGGAGGAGTACGCCAGGACCTACCCCGAGCATGCCGCCCGGCCCGGGGCGATCCACAAGGAGGCGTTCGCGTTCCTGCCGCTGATCGTGTCCGGGCGGGGCGTCGGTGTCTGTGTGATCGCCTTCGACCGGCCGCACGAGTTCACCGGCGAGGAGCGGACCCTGCTGATGGCGGTCAGCGGTCTGGTCTCGCACGCGCTGGAACGGGCCCGGCTGTACGACGCCGAGCACAGCCGGGCCCAGCAGCTCCAGCGCACCCTGCTCCCCCGGGCGCTGCCCACCCTGCCCGCCGTCACCGCCGCCGCCCGCTATCTGCCGGCCGGGCAGGGCATGGATGTCGGCGGCGACTGGTACGACGTCATTCCCGTCTCGGGCTGCCGGGTGGTGCTCGTCATCGGCGATGTGATGGGGCACGGCCTGTCGGAGGCGGTCACCATGGGCCGTCTCCGTACCGCGGTACGGACACTCACCGACCTCGAACTGCCGCCCGAGGAGATCCTCAACCACCTCAGCGAGCTGATCTCCGGTCTCGGTGACGACTCCTTCGCCACGTGCCTCTACGCGGTATACGACCCGACCAACGGCGTCTGCACCTTCGCCAGTGCCGGGCATCCGCCGCCCGCCGTGGTGCACCCCGACGGCTCGGTGACCTTCCCCGAGTCGGCCCCCGACCCGCCGCTCGGGGTGGCCGAACCGCCGTACGAGACCGTGGAACTGCAGGTCCCCGAGGACAGCCTGCTCGTCCTCTACACCGACGGCCTGGTCGAGTCGTCCTGCCGCGACATCGACACCGGGATGGACCGGCTCGCGCAGCTCCTGGCCGCCCACCACGACGGCGACCTCGACGATCTCTGCGACCGGCTCACCTCGGAGCTGCTCCCTGCCGACCAGCAGAACCCCGACGACGCCGCGCTGCTCGTCGTACGCGCCCACCGGCTGGCGCCCGAGTCCATCGCCACCTGGTCGCTGCCCGACGATCCCCAGTCCGCGGGCACCGCGCGGAAGTTCGTCGGCGAGCAGCTCGCCGCCTGGCATCTCGACGAGCTGGTGACGACCACGGAACTGCTGGTGAGCGAGCTGATCGCCAATGTGGTCCGGCATGCCCGGGGGCCCGTACGGCTACGGCTGCTGCACTGCACGGCCCTGGTCTGCGAGGTCTACGACGGCAGCCCCACCACCCCGCGGATCCGCCGCGCGAGCGAGACCGACGAGGGCGGCCGCGGCCTGCAGATGGTGGCCGCGCTCTCCGAGCACTGGGGTATCCGCTACACCGGCAGCGGAAAGTGCATCTGGACCGAACAGGCCCTGCTCGTGCCGGAGACCGCGGCGTCCAGTACGTCCGGTTCCAGCCTGGACCACGTGGCCTGAAGAAGCGGGCGACCCGAACCCGGTGCCCCGAACTGGGTACCCTGAACCCGGCCATCTGGCGCCCGAATTGCGGTGATTCGCGAATGTTTGATGTCCGAGGTGCGGGGGTTCACGGAGAAGAGTGAGTGAATCCTGCGTTTCATGTGTGAAGAGATACTCACACTGCCTCTACATTCTTTCGTACAGTAGCGCTCCACGCGCATATCTGGCGCAAAAGCACATCACCACGTGGGGTGGGGGCCGGGTTCGGTGTCGGGGTTTTTCGATGAAATATGGTCATGGATCGTCACAGCGGTGGGGGAGACTTCATGGCGTGAGGTGATGCCACTCGGCCTGGCCGGCGCGTTCGTCTGGGCGCTGTGGCTCTACCGGGCGGTCCTCTCGCGGTTCGCCCGGCCGGTGGTGAACGAGTTCCGTACGACGGTGTCCGTCGTGGTCCCGGCGTACCGCGAGGACCCGGACATCCTCCTGGACTGTCTGGAGACCTGGCTGGATCAGGACCCCACCGAGATCATCATCGTCCCGGACGTCGAGGACACCGAAGTGCTGCGCAGGCTGGCGCTGGTGAAGGATCCGCGGGTGCGGGTGCTGGCGTTCGAGCACCGCGGCAAGCGGTCCGCGCTGGGGGTGGGGATACGGGCCGCGACCAGCGAACTCGTCGTGCTGGTCGACTCGGACACCCGCTGGCAGCCGGGGCTTCTCGCGGCGGTCCAGATGCCGTTCGTGGACCCCGAGGTGGGCGGCGTCGGCACCCAGCAGAACGTCTATCTGCGCGGCACCAGCGTCTGGCGGCGGGTGGCCGACTGGCTCGTCAACCTCCGTTACTACGACTACGTTCCGGCCATGGGCCGCGCGGGTGCGGTGGCCTGTCTCTCCGGCCGTACGGCGGCGTATCGGCGAGCGGCGATCGAACCGGTGCTGGAGAACCTGGAGAACGAGTTCTTCCTCGGCCGCCGGTGTGTCGCCGGGGACGACGGGCGGCTGACGTGGCTGGTCCTGGCGTCCGGGTACCGGACCGTGCACCAGTCCTCCGCGCGGGCGCTGTCGATGTTCCCGGCCTCGCTCTCGGCGTTCGTGAAGCAGCGGGTGCGCTGGAGCCGGAACTCGTACCGCTGCTATCTGACCGCGCTGTACAAGGGCTGGCTCTGGCGGGTGCCCATGGTCACCAAGATCACGGTGCTGCAGATCCTGCTGACGCCGGTGACGATGGGGATGGCGCTGGGGTATCTGCTGTTCAGCAGGCTGGAGTTGAACGGGCGCGGGGTGGTGCTCGTTCTGATCTGGCTCATCGCGGGGCGCGGGATCCGCGGCTACTCACATCTGCGCAGATATCCACAGGACCTGTTCCTGCTGCCGCTGCTGGCGCTGGTGGTCATCATGATCTCGCTGCCGATCAAGCTGTACGCGTTCGTCACCATGAACAAGCAGGGGTGGCTGACCCGTACGAGCGACAGCGTGGGCGGCCAGGGGCAGGACGCGGCGTCGCTCATCAACAACTCCGGGCGATCGGGCGCGATTCCGGCGCACGCCGGCGCTTCCGTCGGCGGGCCCGCTGTCGGCTCAGGTGCTGTCCAGACAGATTCGGTTTCTTCGGCTGAGGCGGTCCAGCGATGACGCAGTTGAGACATCGGCACGCGCCGTCCGCCGCGCGGAGAATCCGTACCGCGAGACTCCGTACCGCCGCGCGCCTCGCGGCCGTACTCCCCGTGGCCCTGGCCCTGTTCCTCGGCTCCCCCGCGCCGGCTTCGGCCGACGGCTCGGACGGGCAGGACGACCGGCCGGTCACCACCGCCGAGGACGCCGAGAACGAGACCGCGCTGGTCGCCGAGGAGGACCACCGGCTGGACCAGGTCCGCGCGGTGGCCGCCGTCGCCCCGCTGAAGGGCGAGAAGTGGACCCGCCCGTACCGGCTGGACACCGGGGGCGGCTACACCCTGGTGTTCACCCCGCGCACTCAGCCGTACGGCGTCTCCGACCTGCTCAAACTCGCCCCGCAGACCTTTGTGCGCAGCAAGCGTGACGGCTCGTACCTGCTCACCGAGAACATCTATCTGCTCGCGGGGGCGAAGCTGAAGCTGTCCAGCCCGGGCGGGCTGACCCTGCATCTGGCGAGCAACACCAGGGGCTTTGTCTCGATCGTCTCGTTCGGCGGCCGGCTCACTCTGGAGGGCACTCCGCAGGCGCCGATGAAGATCAGTAGCTGGGACCCCGCGGCCAACAAGCCCGATACGGATGTACGGGACGGGCGGGCCTATGTGCGCGCCATCGGCGGCCAGTTCTCGATGTCCCACGCACAGGTCTCGGATCTGGGGTTCTGGAGCGGCCGTACGGGCGGCCTCAGCCTCACCGGTACGGACCGGCCCGACACCGGCAACATCAAGTACACCGACGGCGACCAGGACCTCAACCGGCGCGAGCTGGCGGCGGCCGACGACAAGGCCGAGCGCGAGTCGGAGCAGACGCCCCACGCGGGCGGTGTGATCGCGCAGCCCGCGGGTGAACTGGCCGCTCCGGACAGCCGGTTCTCGGTGCCCGATCTGTCCTATGTCTCCGCGGAGATCAACAACTCCACCATCACGGGCAATCTGTACGGGCTGTTCCTCTCCGGCGCCACCGGGGCCAACATCATCCGGACCAAGGTGATCAACAGCCTGGAGGACGGGGTGGTGCTGCACCGCGGTGTCACCAATGTGGTCGTGGACCGTACGGTCTCGCAGGGGAACGGCGGCGACGGCTTCGTCCTGTCGCGCGCCACCCAGCAGGTCCGGGTCACCGGTTCGAAGGCGCTGTCCAACGGCGGCAACGGCTTCACGCTCAGCGGCCGGCCGCTGGCCAACGGGCCCTCCGCCTCCGGCGAGTCCACCAGCAGCTACGGTTCCAACTCGGTGTCCGACAGCACCGCAAGGGACAACGGCCGGTACGGCATCGAGGTCTTCGGCGGGGTGAACGTCGGCGTCCAGAACAACGAGGTCGACGGCGGCGACATGGGCATCGTGGCCCGCGAGGACTCCGCCAAGGTCACCATCACCGGCAATCACCTCACCGGCCAGACACGCCAGGGCATCTCGGTGCGCGACGGGGTGTCGTCGGCCACGGTCACCGGCAACATCATCGAGGGCACCGAGACCGGGGTGTACATCCGCGACTCGCAGGCGGAGGTACGGGGCAACACCGTCCAGGACGCCACCAACCACGGCATCTCGCTGGTGGGCGGGATCGACAAGTCGACCGTCTCGTACAACGTCGTCGCCGGGGTCGGCCCGAGCGCGGTGGACACGAGCCGGGCGCACGGCGAGGTCACGCTCAAGGAGAACCAGACCTTCGCGTGGCACGACACCAGCGCCTTCTGGGTCAAGTTCAAGCACTACGCCAGTCCGATGACGCTGCTCTGGGTGTCCATCCTGGTGCTGATCGTGGTGTCGGCGGTGCTGGGTGCGCGCCGGGGCATTGAGCGGGACGGGCAGCCGAAGGTCCATCCGTACGCGGACAAGAAGCCGCTGCCGAGCGCGCCCGCCACCGAGGTGCGGGTGGCGGAAGCGGGTGCGGGTGCTGGTACGGGCGTGGACGATACGGGGACGAGGCCGCGGGGGCGGCACAGGGTCCCTGTGATGACGGGCGGTCCCGGGCCGACGTAGACCTGGGCCTGCCTGCTGGCCGGGGCCCGGGCCCCTGGAGTCGACACCGGGGTCCGGACCAAAGAACCGGACCAAAGAACCGGACCCGAGACCCGGACCAAGAACCGGACCCGAGGCCCCGTCCTGATCCCAGGCCCCCGCCCCCTGACCCCGCCCCCCTGACCCCGCCCCCGACAACTCATTCCCGCGAAGCCGGAGTTACCGCCGATGTCATCCACCCCACCTCCGCCCGACCTGCCCGAGGCGCCCGAGCCGCCCCGCAGGGCCGGGCTGCCCAGCGGGCCGGCCCTCTGGCTGTCCGGGGGCGCGTTCCTGATCGCCCTCGCCGCGCTCGTCGTGGCCATCGCCGGGAGCGGCGACAGTCCGGACCCCGAGGTGACCGTGGGCGCCACCACGGCCGGGCCCAAGGCCACCTGGTCCGTACGGCCCGGGACCCTGCCCGACGACCCGGCCGAGCCGGACCCGGTGGTGACGGACGGGGCGAGCGCCGGTTCCGCCTCGCCCGCGCCCTCCGGCCAGGTCGCCTGCCCGCCGGCCTCGGTCACGGCCGTCGACGCGCCCTCGCTGGAGGAGGCCCTCGCCCAGGCGGGGCCCGGCGACAGCATCCGGCTCGCGGACGGCACGTACACCGGCCGTTTCACCGCCAAGACCCCCGGCACCGCCGAGAACCCGGTCTTCCTGTGCGGCGGTCCCGGCGCGGTCATCGACGGCGGCGGCACGGACGGCGGTTACGCGGTGCACCTCGACGGCGCGTCGTACTGGCGGCTGGTCGGCTTCACCGTACGGAACGCTCAGAAGGGCGTGATGGCGGACCGGGTACGGGGAGCCGTCATCCAGGGCCTCACCGTCGAGCGGATCGGTGACGAGGCCGTCCATCTGCGGAACTTCAGCTCGGACAACGTGGTCCGGGACAACACCATCCGCACCACGGGACTGCGCAAGGAGAAGTTCGGCGAGGGCGTCTACATCGGCTCCGCCGAGTCCAATTGGTGCACCGTCAGCCAGTGCAAGCCGGACGCGAGCGACCGTAACGCGGTGGTCGGCAACCGCATCACCGCCACCACCGCCGAGGCCGTCGACATCAAGGAGGGCACCACCGGCGGCCGGGTCACCGGCAACTCCTTCGACGGCTCGAAGCTCGACGGCTCCCACAACGACTCCTGGGTCGATGTGAAGGGCAACGGCTGGCTGATCCAGGGCAATACCGGCCGCCACTCCACCGAGGACGGCTTCCAGACCCACGAGATCCTCAAGGGCTGGGGCACCGGGAACACCTTCAAGGGCAATACGGCGCAGGTGGACGGGCCCGGCTGGGGCTTCCATCTCACCTCCGACGGCAATGAGGTGGCCTGCGACAACAAGGTGACCGGGGCGGCCAAGGGGCTCGCGAACGCGGCCTGCGTTCCGTAACCGGGCGGCGTTTCCCGACCGCTCGGTCTCCCGACCGCTCGCGTTCCTTGGCCGGACTGCCGGCCGGACTGCCGACCGGGCCGTCGGCCGCCCGCTCGTACCACCCGCACCACACTGCCTTCTCTGTTTTCCACCGCTCAGGCGCCCGACCGCTCGCGCGCCGTCCGTACGCCCCTGGAGGCCGGCATGACCGCTCCCGCTCCCCGCATCACCGTCATCGGCACCGGCTATCTCGGGGCCACCCATGCCATCTGCATGGCCGTCCTGGGCTTCGAGGTCCTGGGCGTGGATGTGGACCCGGCCAAGATCGAACGGCTGCGCTCGGGCGAAGTGCCCTTCTTCGAGCCCGGTCTGCCGGAACTGCTCGCCAAGGCGCTGGACTCCGGCCGGCTGCGCTTCACCACGAGCCCCGAGGAGGCCGGGGAGTTCGGGGACATCCACTTCATCTGTGTGGGGACGCCGCAGCAGCGGGACTCGTACGCCGCGGACATGACGTACGTCGACAGCGCGGTCGGCGCGCTCGCCCCGCATCTGCGCAGACGGGCGCTGGTGGTCGGCAAGTCGACCGTGCCGGTGGGGACCGCGGCCCGGCTGACCGAGCTGGTGCAGCGGAACGCCCCGGCCGGTAGGGACGTCGAACTGGCCTGGAACCCCGAGTTCCTGCGCGAGGGCTTCGCGGTGGAGGACACCCTGCGGCCCGACCGGCTGGTGTTCGGTACGGCCTCGGAGTGGGCGGAGGAGCAGCTACGGGCCGCCTTCGCGCCGGTCATCGCGCAGGGCACCCCGGTGGTGGTCACCGATCTGCCGACCGCCGAACTGGTGAAGGTCGCGGCCAACTCGTTCCTCGCCACGAAGATCTCGTACATCAACGCGATGGCGGAGGTCTGTGAGGCGACCGGCGCCGATGTGACGGGGCTGGCCACGGCCCTCGCGTACGACGACCGGATCGGCGGCCGGTTCCTCAAGCCGGGCCTGGGCTTCGGCGGCGGCTGCCTGCCCAAGGACATCCGTGCGTTCAGCCACCGGGCCGAGGAGCTGGGCGTGGGCCAGGCCGTCGCCTTTCTGCGCGAGGTGGACGGCATCAACCAGCGCCGCCGCGCCCGTACGGTCGATCTCGTCCGCGAACTGACCGGCGGCGAGCTGGCCGGGGTACGGGTGACCGCGCTGGGCGCGGCGTTCAAGCCCGACTCCGACGACATACGCGACGCGCCCGCGCTGGATGTGGCCAGGACCCTGCACCGGGCGGGCGCGCATGTCACGGTCGTGGACCCGGCGGCCACCGGGAACGCCCGGCGCGCCTTCCCGGAGCTGGAGTACGCGACGGACGCGATACCCGCCGCGACCGGGGCCGATGTGGTGCTGCTGCTGACCGAGTGGTCGCAGTTCCGTGAGATCGACCCGTATGCGATGGGCTCGGTGGTCGCGCGGCGCCGGATCGTCGACGGGCGGCATGCGCTGGACCCTGCCCAGTGGCGGGCGGCGGGCTGGGAGTACCGGGCGCTGGGCCGCCCCTGACCTCGCCACCGGGCACTCACCGCACGCGGGACAGCAGCCCGCCTTCTCCAGGCCCCCCGGCCTGGCGGAGGCGGGCTTTCTCATGCCGCGGACCAGTCGGGCCGCGGCAACCGAGCGGCAGGCGTGCGAGAACCGTTGACAAAACGGTGACACGACTGCAACCTGTGACTCGCAAAAAGATGGTTATCCAGCTCAATTTTTTGCACTGCTGATGCAACTTAACAGCATGGGCCCACGGCCGGCCCGGTCCCGCGGGCTGTCCGCTCTCGTCGATCTTCTCGTTCCGAACGTTCCGATCGTTCCGACAGAACAGAGGACACCATGAAACGGAAACAGCTCCGCTGGCGGCTGATCATCGGCGCGGTCCTCGCCGGTCTGATCGCCGTCGGGCTCCTGCCCGTCTCCGCCTCGGCGGCCGCCCGCCCCAATCTGGCGCTGGGGAAAACGGCCACGGCCAGCGGCTCGGAGGGGAACCATCCCGCCGCCAATGTCACCGACGGCAGCCAGCCCTCGTACTGGGAGGGACCGGCCAACTCGTTCCCGCAGTGGATCAGGGTCGATCTGGGCGACAGCGCGTCGGTCGATCAGGTGGTGCTCAAACTGCCGGCCTCGTGGGAGGCCCGGACCCAGGCCCTGAGCGTCCAGGGCAGCACCGACGGGATCAACTTCAGCACCCTGTCCGCCTCGCAGGGGCAGTCCTTCGCCCCGGCTTCGGGCAACACCGTGACGGTCGACTTCCCGGTGGCGTCCGTCCGGTACGTACGGGTGAACATCACCGGCAACACGACCTGGCCCGCGGCGCAGGTCTCCGAGTTCGAGATCTACGGTCCTGACGACGGCGGCGGGGAAGGCGGCGAGGAGGGCGGCGGCGAGGATCCCCAGGGCACCAACCTGGCGGTCGGCAAGCCGATCGAGGCCTCTTCCTCGGTCTTCACCTTTGTCGCGCGCAACGCCAACGACGGTAATGTGGGCACCTACTGGGAGTCCGCGGGTCACCCGTCGAACCTGACCGTGAAGCTCGGCGCCAACGCCGACATCACCGGCGTGGTGGTCAAGCTCAACCCGGACCCGGTCTGGGGGACGCGCACCCAGAGCATCCAGGTCCTGGGCCGCGACCAGGCCGCTACCGGCTTCACCTCGCTGGCCGCCCGTGCCAACTACACCTTCAACCCGGCCACGAACCAGAACTCGGTCACCATCCCGGTCACCGGCCGCGCCGCCGACGTACAGCTCCAGATCTTCAGCAACACCGGCGCGAGCGGCGGACAGGTCGCCGAACTCCAGGTCATCGGGGCCCCGGCGCCCAACCCGGACCTGACCGTCACCGCGCTGTCGTGGACCCCCGCCGCCCCGGTGGAGAGCGACACGGTCACGGTCAACGCGACCGTACGGAACGCCGGAACGGCCGCTTCCGGAGCGACCACCGTCAATGTCAGCCTCGGCGGAACGGTCGCGGGCAGCGCCGCGGTCGGCGGACTCGCGGCGGGTGCCTCGACGACCGTCCCGGTGAGTGTCGGGAAGCGGCCGATGGGCAGCTACCGGGTGTCGGCGCTGGTGGACCCGACCGACACGGTCGTCGAGCAGGACAACGACAACAACGGCTTCACCGCGACCCCGGAGCTGGTGGTCGCGCAGAGCCCAGGACCCGACCTCCAGGTCCTCGGCGTCGAGACCAACCCGCAGAACCCGGCCGTCGGAGCGGCGGTCCGCTTCACCGTGGCGGTGAAGAACCGCGGAACCACCAGTTCCGGCGCGACCACGGTCACCCGGGTGGTGGTCGGCGGCACCACGCTCAACACCGACACCCCGGCGATCGCGGCGGGCGCCACGGTCAATGTCAGCGTCAACGGCACCTGGACCGCCACCAACGGCGGCGCCACGATCGTCGCCACCGCCGACGCGACCAACACCGTCGCCGAGACCAACGAGACCAACAACGCGTTCTCGCACTCGATCGTGGTCGGGCGCGGGGCGGCGGTCCCGTATGTCGAGTACGAGGCAGAGGCCGCGCGCTACCAGGGCACCCTGCTGGAGACCGACCCGCTGCGCACCTTCGGGCACACCAACTTCGCTACCGAGTCCTCGGGGCGCAAGTCGGTACGGCTCAACTCCACCGGTCAGTTCGTCGAGTTCACCTCGACCAACCCGTCGAACTCGATCGTGGTGCGCAACTCCATCCCGGACGCCCCGAACGGCGGCGGCACCGAGGCCACCATCAGCCTCTACATCAATGACACCTTCTCCAGGAAGCTCACCCTCTCCTCGAAGCACAGCTGGCTGTACGGCGACACCGACGGCCCCGAGGCGCTGACCAACACGCCCCAGGCCGACGCCCGGCGCCTCTTCGACGAGTCGCACGCCCTGCTGCCGACGACCTACCCGGTCGGCACCAAGTTCCGCCTGCAGCGCGACGCCGCCGACTCGGCCTCCTTCTACATCATCGACCTGATCGATCTTGAGCAGGTCGCTCCCCCGGCGGCCAAGCCCGCCGAGTGCACCTCCATCACCGCGTACGGCGCCGTCCCCGACGACGGCATCGACGACACGGCCGCCATCCAGCGGGCGGTGACGGCCGACCAGGAAGGCGCCATCGCGTGCGTCTGGATCCCGGCGGGGCAGTGGCGCCAGGAGAAGAAGATCCTGACGGACGACCCGCTCGACCGGGGCCAGTACAACCAGGTCGGCATCCGCAATGTCACGATCCGGGGCGCCGGAATGTGGCACTCCCAGCTCTACACCCTCACCGAGCCGCACCAGGCCGTCGGCAGCATCAACCACCCGCACGAGGGCAACTTCGGCTTCGACATTGACGACAACACCCAGATATCCGACATCGCCATCTTCGGCTCCGGCACGATCCGCGGCGGCCCGGGCGGCGCTGAGGGCGGCGTCGGCCTGAACGGGCGGTTCGGCAAGAACACCAAGATCGCCAATGTCTGGCTGGAACACGCCAATGTGGGTGTCTGGGTCGGCCGTGACTACGACAACATCCCCGACCTCTGGGGCCCGGCCGACGGGCTGGAGTTCAGCGGTATGCGTATCCGCAACACCTATGCGGACGGCATCAACTTCACCAACGGCACCAGCAATTCGCGGGTGTTCAATTCGTCCTTCCGCACCACCGGCGACGACTCACTGGCGGTCTGGGCGAACCGGTATGTGAAGGACCCGTCGGTGAATATCGCGCACGACAACCAGTTCCTCAACAACACCATCCAACTGCCCTGGCGGGCCAACGGTGTCGCGGTCTACGGCGGCTACGGGAACAAGATCGAGAACAATCTGATCTACGACACGGCGAACTACCCGGGCATCATGCTGGCGACCGACCACGACCCGCTGCCCTTCTCCGGGCAGACCCTGATCGCCAACAACGCCCTGCACCGCACGGGCGGCGCGTTCTGGAACGAGGACCAGGAGTTCGGCGCGATCACGCTGTTCCCGCAGGCCAGAGATATCCCGGGGGTCACGATCCGGGACACCGACATCTTTGACTCGACGTACGACGGCATCCAGTTCAAGACGGGCGGCGGCAATATGCCGAACGTCGCGATCACGAACGTACGGATCGACAAGTCGAACAACGGAGCCGGAATCCTGGCGATGAGCGGCGCGCGGGGCAACGCGGCGCTGACGAATGTGACGATCACGAACTCGGCGGACGGCAATGTGGTCACACAGCCGGGATCGAGCTTCGTGATCACGGGCGCGGCATCCACGGCGACAAAGACAAAGCCCACCCCGCCGAAGCAGGCGATCCGCAACCGCGACTGACCCTGCTCTCAACCCTGTTGGCTGCCCCTGCCCCCGCCCCCGTCCCCGCCGCAAGCGGGGGGGGGGGCGGGGGCCTACCCGTTCCGCTGTCCCGCGCTCATGTCCGCGTGAGGGCCCGGCCGATCACGCGGCCGGCTTCCACGATCGCTCACCGCACTGGGCAAATGGTGAAACCAGACGCCATACACGGACCGGACCGGAGTCCACCGGGCCCAGGCCGGGCGGTGCCCGCGGTGTTCATGGGCCTGAACTGCCGTGGGGGGAGGGCCCATTGACAGGGTCTTGGGGGGTGATCGATTATCGCGGAGCGCGTGGTTCCGGGAGTGTTGTCGCGGTGCCGGTGCCGCAGTCGTTCTGTGCGTTCGGGGCGGCTGGTGACTGGTGATCCGTTACTCGATGGCAACGTTGTCGTCATATGCCCGGCGCGTGATGCCCCTCCCCACTGAGCCACCCGCGGACGAGGAGAGCCAGCTTGTCGCCCAGAGAACTCATCCACGCGTCGGCCGTCACCTCCTTCCAGCAGCAGCGGCTCTGGTTTCTGTCGCAGATGCCAGGGGCGAGTACGGCGTACAACGAGGCCATGGCGTTCGAGCTGCGCGGGCCGCTCGACCGCGAGGCGCTGGCGCGGGCGCTGGACGCGCTGGTGGCGCGGCATGAGGCGCTGCGGACCCGGCTGGTTTCGGAGGAGGGCGAGGTACGCCAGCTCATCGGGCCGCCGGACACCGGATTCGCTCTGGAGACCGATGACTTGACAGGTCTGGCCGGTGCCGGGGAGCACGTTGAGGGCCGCGCCGAGGATCTCGTCGGGCGCCGCGCCGAGGACCGTATCGCCGAGCTGCGGCTCGCCGAACTCACCACGCCCTTCGATCTCGCCGAGGGACCGCTCGGGCGGGGGCGGCTGATCGTACTGGGCGCCGGTCATCACATCCTGCTGCTGACCATGCACCACAGCGTCTACGACGGCCAGTCCATGGATGTGATGCTGCGCGAACTCGGCGCGCTCTACACCGCGCTGGCCCGGGGCACCGGTGATCCGCTGCCGCCGCTGCCCCTCCAGTACGCCGAGTACGCCGCCGAGCAGCGGCGTCGGGCGGCCGGGGAGGCGCCCGCCGCGCAGGCGGCGTACTGGCAGGAGCAGTTGGCCGGCGTCCCCTCGCTGCTGGAGCTGCCGACCGACCGGCCCCGGCCGCCCGAGCAGGATCACCGCGGGGGCCGGGTGGGTTTCTCGCTGGACGAGGAGCTGACCGCGCGGCTCGCGGGTGTGGCGCGGCGGCAGGGCGGGACGCTGTTCGTTGCGGTCCTGGCCGGGTGGGCGGTCGTACTGTCGCGGCTGACCGGCCGTACCGACATCGTTGTCGGCACCCCCGCGGCCAACCGCCGCCGCCCCGAGGTCCGCAAGCTCATCGGCTTCTTCGTCAACTCGCTGGCGCTGCGGGTCGATCTGTCCGGTTCGCCGTCCTCGGCCGCGCTGCTGAAGCGGGTGCGCGGGGTGGTACGAGGGGCACTCGACCACCAGGACCTGCCGTTCGAGCGGGTCGTGGAACTGGTCAACCCGCCGCGCAGCGCCGCGCACACGCCGGTCTTCCAGACGATGTGCGCGTGGGTTCCGGACAGGAAGGGCCTGCTGGACCTTCCGGACATCGCTGCCGAGCCGCTCGCCATCCCGCACGCGGCGGCCAAGTTCGATCTGGCGCTGTCGCTGAGCGAGACGGACGGGCGGATCGAGGGCCAGCTCGACTACGCGACCGCGCTGTTCGACCACGGGACGGCCGAGCGGTACGCGGGGTATCTGCGGCAGGTGCTGGCCGGGATGGCCGAGGATCCGGACCGGCCGGTCGACGACCTCGATCTGATGGACGCGGAGGAGCGGCGGTGGCTGCTGGCGGACTGGAATGGGCTGGCCGAGCCCGGGCCGTCGCTTTCGCCGTCGCCGTCGCCGTCGCCGTCACAGGAAAGCGAATCGCCGTCTCCGCAAAGCGAAGAGCCCCGACCGCAGCCCCCAAGCCCCGGGCTCGTCGAACGGTTCGAGGAGCAGGTACGCATCCGTCCCGCTGCCGCCGCCCTCGTCGCCGGCAAGCAGCACCTCGACTACGCGGCTCTCGACCGCCGCGCCAACCGGCTCGCCCATGCCCTCATCGCCCGCGGAGTCCGCCCCGATCAGGTCGTCGGGCTGCACACCGGGCGGTCGCCCGAACTCGTCGTCGGCATCCTGGGAATCCTCAAGGCGGGCGCCGCCTATCTGCCGCTCGACCCCGGCCAGCCCGCCGAGCGGCTGGCGGTCATCGTCGAGGACTCCGCCCCGGCCCTGGTCCTCACCGACGCTGCTCCCGACACCGGCACCGCTCCGGGCGCCTCACCAGAGGACACGCCCAGGGGCTGGCACGCACTCACCGCCGTAGAAGAAGAGGGACGGGCCGACCACTCCCCCGCCGTCCCGACCCCGCCCTCCCGCCTCGCCTACGTCATCCACACCTCCGGATCCACCGGCCGCCCCAAGGGCGTCGCCGTGACCCACGCGAGCGTCCTCAACCTCTTCGACTCCTGGCGCGCGCTGATGGGCGACGAGCCCGGCGAGGCGCATTCGGCCTGGTCGAGCATCGGTTTCGACGCCTCGGTGCACGAGATCCTCATGCCGCTCACCACCGGCGGCACCCTCCATCTCGTCCCCGACGAGCTGCGCGGCGACCCCGAGGCGCTGATGGGCTGGCTGCGCGAGCACCGTGTCGTCCAGGCCTTCCTGCCGCCCTCGTACATCAAGTGGATCGACGAAGCGCCGGAGGAACGGCTGCGCGGTCTGGCGCTGCGCCAGGTGCTGACCGGGGTCGAGAGCCTGCCCGAGACGGCGCTGTACCGGATGTGCCGGGCGCTGCCCGGTCTGCGGATCCGGTACGGGTACGGGCCCACCGAGGCCACCCTCTACAGCACCGCGTACACCGCCCCCCAGCCCCTGGACCGCCCCTGCCCGATCGGCCGGCCGCTGGACGGGACCCGGCTCTATCTGCTGGACGAGCGGCTGCGGCCGGTGCCGGCCGGGGTGACGGGCGAGGTCTATCTGGGAGGCGCGAGCCTGGCCAGAGGGTATCTGCACCGGCCGGATCTGACGGCAGAGCGGTTCGTCGCCAATCCTTTTGTGCCGGGCGAGCGGATGTACCGTACGGGCGACCTCGCGCGTCGGCTGCCCGACGGCAACGCCGAGTACGCGGGCCGGAGCGACGACCAGATCAAGCTCCGGGGCTTCCGCATCGAGCCGGGCGAGATCGAGGCGGCGCTGCTGGCGCTGCCCGGGGTCCGCGAGGCCGCGGTGCTGGCCGACCACGACCCGGCCGGTCAGCCGCGCCTGGTGGCGGGGATCGGCCATGGCGACGCCGAACCGCGCGGGCCGCGCGGGCCGCATGAGTGGCGTGCGGCTCTGGCCAAGCGCCTGCCGGACTACATGATCCCCGCCACCTTCGTCGAACTGCCCTCCCTGCCCCTCACGCACAGCGGCAAACTCGACCGGGCGGCCCTGCTGCGGCGTATCGGCGCCAACGGACCGGCGGGGCCCGCGCAGGTCAACCAGGCCAGCCCGCGCGACCATATCGAGCTGACGCTCTATCAGATATGGCGGGACATCCTGCTGCATCCCGACATAGGTATAGGGGACAGCTTCTTCGACCTCGGCGGCACGTCCCTGTCGGCGATCAAGATGGCCCATGCCGTACGCGAGAGCCTGGGCGCGCCGCTCGCCGTACGCGACATCCTGCTGCACCCGACCATCGAGGCCCTCGGCGGGCTCCTCAGGCACGGTGCGCCGGACCGCCCGGAGAGCAGCCTCATCGAGTTCCGCGCGGGCGAGGGCCGGGGCCGGGTGGTGTGCGTCCATCCGGCCGGCGGCACCGCCTTCTGCTATCTGTCGCTGGCCAAGGCGCTGCCCGAGTCCCTCGGTCTGTACGGGATCCAGTCCCCCGGACTGAACCCGGACGAAGCGTTCCTGCCCTCCGTCGACGCCATGGCGGAGGCCTATCTGCGGCTGATCGAACCGCTGCCCGCCGGGCCGCTGGTCCTCACCGGCCTCTCGTACGGCGGGCTCGTCGCCCATGAGATGGGGCGGCGGCTGGCGCTGGGCGGCAGAAACGATGTGAGCGTGGTCCTGCTCGACACACAGGCCAGCGACGATCCCGCCGACCGCGCGGCGGTCGCGCCGGTGGACATGGCCGAGTTCCGCGACAAGCTCGTGCGGTTCAACGGCATGTATCCCGGGATCGACGACGCGCAGATCGAGCGCTACTTCCACGTCTACAACCACAACCGGATGACCGCCCGCGACCATCAGCCGCTGCCCTCACCGGCCCGGCTGGTGCTGGTCCAGGCCGTGGAGGGCGCCAAGGACAAGCCGTTCCACGGCGCCGTACGGGAGTTCTGGCGGCGGCGGGCCGAGGGGGGATTCGCTGTGGAACCGGCGGACTGCGACCACTGGGAGCTGCTGGAGAGCGGCGAGTCGGTGCGCGTGGCGGCGGTGATCGAGAAGGAGCTGGGGCGGGTGGGGGCGGGAGCGGGGGTCCGGGCGGAGGCTCGGGCCGGGGCCTCTTCGGTTGCGGTCGATGAGTGGGCTGAGGTCGGTGAGCGGGGTGCGGCCGGTGAGCGGGGTGCGGCCGGTGAGCGGGGTGCGGCCGGTGAGCGGGGTGCGGCCGGTGAGCGGGCCGCAGTGGGTGAGCGAGCTGCGGCCGATGAGCGGCCGGCCGTACGGTTCGAGGGGCGGGAAGCGTGATGGACCGGGCTGCCGCGGTTCCCGACCGGGCCGTTCCCCGGAGCCTCGCCGGGTCGGTCCTCGCGCAGGCGCGCCGTACACCGTCGGCCACCGCGATCGTGGACGGTGACCGGCAGATCGACTACGCCGAACTCGACGGGCGCAGCGCGGCCGTCGCCCATGCGCTGCGCAGCGAAGGGGTACGGCCAGGACAGGCGGTCGCGGTGTGCCTGCCGCGTTCGTGGTCCCTGGTGTGCGTGATGCTCGGCATCCTGCGGGCGGGGGCAACGGTCGTACCCCTCGACGCACAGAGCCCGCCCGCCCGGCAGCGCCACATCCTGGAGGACTCGGCGAGCGTGGCGCTCGTGCATGACGCGGAACCGCCCGGCGGACTTGCGCCGACTGTGCTGTCACTGGCGGCGGATACGCTGCTGGGGGCGGGTGCGGAGGGGCACGCCGTACGGTACGAGGAGCGGGGACCCGGGCCGTACGAGCAGCCTCAGGCGGGGCCGTACGAGCAGGCCGTACGGTACGAGGAGCCGGCGCCCGAGCCGTACGAGCAGGCCGTGCCGTACGAGCAGCCGCAGTCCGAGCCCGGCGCCGCGTCAGCCTGTTCGTTCCTCTTCTACACCTCCGGAACCACCGGTCGGCCCAAGGGCGTTGAGGTCCTGGACGCCGGCATTCTGCGGCTCGCCCGGCCCGGCTACACGCAGCCCGGCCGCACGGCACCGGCCGACGGAGCCCGTTACGCCTGCCTCGCCAACCCCGCCTTCGACGCCCTCAGCTTCGAGGTCTGGGTGCCGCTGCTGACCGGCGGCTGCTGTGTGATCCTCGGTGACGCCGAGGTCCAGACCCCGCGGCTGCTCGCGGCGGCGCTGGAGCGCGAGCGCGTCGACACCCTCTTCGTCACCACCGCCCTCTTCAACGCGGTGGTCGACGAGGTGCCCGACTGCTTCGCCACCGTCGACCGGGTCCTGATCGGCGGCGAGCAGCTCAACGCGCCCCTGATCCGCCGCTGGTACCGCGACAACCCCGCCGGCACCACCCGCCTCCACAACGTCTACGGCCCCACCGAATCGACCACCTTCGCCCTCTGCCATCCCATCCCGCGCGGCTTCGACGCGGATGTCGTACCGATCGGCGGACCCCTGCCCGGCACCGAGGCGCTGCTCGTCGTCGACGGCACACGCGCGGCCGGGCCCGGCGAGGTCGCCGAACTGCACCTGGCCGGGGTGGGGCTGGCCGCCGGCTACCGCAATCTGCCCGAGGAGACCGCGCGCCGCTTCGTCCGGCTGCCGTGGTACGAGGACGGCGACCGGGTCTGGTACCGCACGGGCGATCTGGTGCGCCGCGACGACGCCGGGTTCATCACGTACGTCGGACGGGCCGACCGGCAGGTCAAGGTACGCGGCTTCCGGATCGAGCCGGGCGAGATCGAGCGGCACATCCTGTCCCACCCGGCGGTGCGGCAGGCGTACGTCTGCACCCGCCGCGACGCCGCCGGGGCGAACGAGCTGCTGGCGTATCTCGTTCCGCGCCACGAGCTGTCGTTCGACGACTTCGACCGCCATCTGACGGCCGGCCTGCCGGTCTATATGCGGCCGCACCGGATGTATCTGACCGATGCGCTGCCGCTGAACGCCAACGGCAAGGTCGACCAGGACGCGCTTCTGCGGAGCGGGGTCGAGCCATGGCGCCGACTCGCCAACCGCCCCGGCGAAGGCGAACCGGTCTCCGCCTGGCAGCGTGAGGTCCTCGATCTGGCCGCGGGCGTTCTCGGCGTACCGGATCTGCGTCCGGACGACCGCTGGATCCCGCAGGGCGGCGACTCGCTCAAAGCGCTGCGGCTGCGCCACGAGGTGAGCCGCCGATGGGACTGCGACCTGCCGCAAGCGCTCGTCCTGCGCGCCGACTTCGCCGCTCTGGCCGCCGCGGTCGCCGAGGGGCGGCGGCAGGGTCCGCAGGGGGCCGGGTATCCGGCCGCGCCGGTGCCGTCCGGGGCCCGGTCGGCACCGGCGACCTCCGAACAGCAGCGGTTGTGGCTGCTCCAGCAGCGGGACCCGGGCTCGCGCGCGTACAACGTGCCGCTCGCCTTCCGGCTGCACGGCGCCCTCGACACCGGGGCGCTGCGCGAGGCGCTCCGGCGCCTGGTGGCGCGCCATCCCGCGCTGCGAACCTCGTTCCGGGCGACGCCGGAGGGGCTGCGCCAGGAGGTGGGCGAACCGTACGACCCGTGGATCGCGGCACCGGATCCCCGGGACGCGAGGCCGGAGGCGGCGCCGGAGCCGGGCGGCCCGGGCAGCTCGGACGGCCCGGGTGGCTCCGCCGGGCGCTTCCTCTTCGATATGCCTTTCGACCTGGCCGAACCGCGGATGCTGCAAACCTCCTGGCTGCCCGATCCAGAAGGCAGCAACGGAATTCTCCTGCTGCATCTGCACCACATCGCCGTCGACGGCTGGTCGCTGACCGTCCTGTTCCAGGACCTCTCGGCGTACTACCGAGCCGCGCTGCACGGCGAGGAGTCCGGCCCGCCCGAGCACGCCGACACCGTACCCACCCCCCTGGACTTCGCCGACTGGCAGGCGGACTGGCTCGGCCGCGGCCCCTACCTCGACCAGCGCACCGCCCTCAAGGAGCACTACGCGGGCCGCCCTGCCGTATCGCCGCCCCTGCTTCCCGTACGGCCCGTCCGCCCGCCGGACCGCCCCGCCGGCCGGCTGCTCCGTACCTCCCTCGGCCAGCACCACCGCACCGCGCTCGACCGGCTGGGCGCCGAGCTGGGCCTCACCCGGTTCCAGGTCCTGCTGAGCGTGTTCGCGTGGAGTCTGTACGGGGTGACGGGCGACGCCCGGCCGCTGATCGCCACTCCGGTGGCCAACCGGCCGCTGCGCGAGTTCGAGTCGTCGGTCGGCATGTTCGCCAACACCGCGCTGGTGCCGCTGGAACTGGGACCGGGGGAGGATCTCAGGGCCCAGCTCGCCAGGCAGGGCGCCGAGGCGCGGGCGGTGCTGGACCGGCAGGACGTGGTCCTCGCCGATGTTCTGGCCGACCATCGGTTCCGTACGGACGGGCCCCCTTTCGATTTCCTGTTCGTCCTGGAGAACACCGAGTTCGGTGCGCTGGCGCTGCCGGGCTGCGAGATCCGTCCCGAGTGGCCGGAACCCGCCGAGGCCAAATGCCCGCTGACCCTGTCGGTGGTCGAGCACGAGTCCGGCTTCGACTGTCTGTGGGAGTACGCCGACGATCACTTCGACCGTGCCGGGGCCGAGGCGGCGGCCCTGCTCTTCCGGCAGGGCATCGACCGGCTGGCGGAGGGACGCCCGGCCACGCTCACCGAGCTGATCGCCCCGTACCGGCGCGGCCTGGCCGATCCGGGGCGCGGCCCCTCCGTACCGCTCTCGTTCACGACCGTGGCCGAGGGGTTCGCGCGGCAGGTCCGCAGGACCCCGGACGCGCCGGCGGTGACGGCGGAGGGACGGACGCTGAGTTACGCGGAACTCGACGCCCAGGCCGAGGCGTTGGCCGCGGTTCTGGGCGCGCGGTACCGGGTGGACCATGGCTCCCCGGCGCGGGTCGCGCTGCACCTTCCGCCGTCGCCGGAACATGTGGTGGCACTGCTGGCGCTGGCCCGGCTGAACCTCACCGCCGTACCGCTCGATCCCGCGTACCCGCCGGCCCTGCTGCGGCGGATCCTGGACCAGGCAAGGCCGCTGTGTGTTCTCGTACCACCGGGCGGGGAGGACGTGCTCGACGCTCCGGATGCTGCGGACGCTTCGGACGATCTGCCGCGGTACGCCGTGACGCTGGCGGCCGTGGTGCCGTCCGCGCCTACGCCCGTCGCGCCGCGACCGCTTCATGAGGGCCGACGGCCGCTGTACACCCTGTTCACCTCGGGATCGACCGGTACGCCCAAGGGCGTCGACGTACCCGACCGCACCCTGTGCAATCTGCTGGAGTGGCAGTCCGGGGCGGGCGGACTGGCGGGGCGCGCGGTGACGCAGCAGTTCTCGATGCTGTCCTTCGACGTCTCGTTCCAGGAGATCTTCACGACCTTGTGCGGCGGTGGGCATCTGCATCTGGTGCGGCCCGGCTGGCGGCACGATGTCCCGGCGCTGCTGGAACAGCTCGAAACCGCTGGTGTCGAGCGCCTCTTCATGCCCTTCGTGGCGCTTCAGCTCCTGGCCGAGCACGGTGTCCGGCTGGGGCGCCATCCTTCGCGGCTGCGCGAGGTGATCACGGCGGGCGAGCAGCTCGTATGCACGGATGCGATCCGGCGGTGGTTCGCCGGGATGCCGGGGGCGCGGCTGTTCAACCACTACGGCCCGACCGAGACCCATGTGGTCAGCGGGCTGTGCCTGGAGGGCGATCCGGCGCGCTGGCCGGCGCGTCCGGCGATCGGCCGGCCGGTGGGCGGGGCGTGGCTGCGGGTGGTCGACGAGGCGGGTGAGGCGGTACCGCCGGGGCGTACGGGGCAGTTGATGATCGGCGGGACGATGGTCGCGCCGTGCTACCTGGGCGACGAGGAGCTGAACCGTACGAGGTTCGTGGAGCTGCCGGGGGCGGGGACGGGGCAGCCGGGGGCGGGGTCCGGGCCGGAGCAGGGGGTGGTGCCGGGGGTGGTGCGCTTTTACCGCAGTGGCGACCTCGCGAGCTTCGACCGGCAGGGCCTGCTCCACTACATGGGCCGCGACGACGAGCAGATCAAGGTGAGCGGCCACCGGCTCGAACTGGGCCAGGTGGAGGCGGCCCTGCTCGAACACCCCCGGATCGTCAATGCGGTGGTGACCAGGGACGGCGAGGACCTCGTGGCGTGCCTGGAGTGCCGCGATCCCGGCCCGACGGCACAGGAGATGGCGGAGCATCTCGCCCCGCTGTTGCCATCTTTTGTGCGGATACACCGTTTTCGCCGCATACGGTCGCTCCCGCGCACGCCGAGCGGCAAGATGGACCGCAGGGCGGTACTGACGGCGCCGGGCGAGGAGTTGGAGGCGTACGGGCCGGACGAGCCGGTGCTGTCGGCGGGGGAAGCGCGGCTGGCCGGGCTGTTCGAGGCGGTGACGGGCAAGCGCGTGGGGCCCGAGCAGCGCTTCTTCGACGCGGGGGCGACGAGCCTGGACCTGATGCGTTTTCATCTGCGCTGTACGACGGAACTGGGGGTGGCGTTCACCATCGCCGATCTGTTCGAGCATGTGACGGTAAGGGGGTTGGCACGGTTTCTGGAGGGGCCGGCGCCTTCGGATCCGGTTTCGGATCCGACTTCGGTCTCGGTTTCGGAAGCCGTTTCGGGAGCGGTTTCGGGAGCGGTTTCGGAAACGGAATCGGTTTCAGCGGCCGGCGGTTCTGTGGGTCCAACGGGTTCCCCGGACGAGCCGATCGCCGTCGTGGGAATGGCCGTACGACTCCCCGGTGCCCCGGACCTGGCCGCCTTCTGGGACCTCGTACGGACGGGCGGCAGCGGCATCGAACACTTCGAGGCCGCCGAGGGGCTCGTGGGCGCCCGCAGCCAGATGGACGGTCTACTGTCCTTCGACCCCGGACGCTTCGGCATCAGCCCGCACGAGGCCCGGCTGATGGACCCGCAGCAGCGGCATCTGCTGATGAGCTGTGTCGAGGCGCTGGCCCACGCGGGTATCGCCACCCCGGAAGGGGACAGGGAAGGGGACGGCGAGCGTGTCGCGCGCGTCGGCCTGGTCGCGAGCTGCGGCGAGAACACGTACTACCGAACCATGCTCCGTGAGGCCGACCCCGCCGATCTGCCGGACGACTTCCAACTCGCGCTCCACCACGACAAGGACTTCCTCGCCACCAAGGCGGCCTACCACCTCGGTCTGACAGGACCGGCGTTCACTGTGCAGGCGGCCTGCGCGAGTTCGCTGGTGGCCGTGCATGTGGCGGCAGGTCTGCTGCGGCAGGGGGACGCCGATGTGATGCTGGCCGGCGGTGTGCTCGTCGACACCGATCTGAGCGAGGGCTACCGCTACCGCCCGCAGCACATCTTCTCCCCGGACGGACACTGCCGCCCGTTCAGCGACGACGCCGAGGGCACGATCGGGGCGAGCGGGGTGGGCGTGGTGGCGTTGAAGCCGCTACGGCTGGCCGAACGCGACGGGGACACGGTGTACGCGGTCGTCACCGGCTCCGCCCTCAACAACGACGGCGCCAACAAGCTCGGTTACAGCGCCCCCTCGCTGGCCGGCCAGCGCGAGGTGATCCGCTCCGCACTGCGGCGCAGCGGCCGTACGGGCTCCGAGGTCGGGTACGTCGAGGCCCACGGCACCGCCACCCGCCTGGGCGACCCGGTCGAGTTCGCCGCCCTCCGCCAGGCCTTCGCCACCACCGGCCCCGCCGCCCGCTGCGCCCTGTCCTCGGTCAAGAGCCAACTGGGCCACCTCGGCGCGGCAGCGGGAGTCATCGGCCTGGTACGGGCCACCCTCTCCCTCCACCACGCCCAGATCCCCCCGGCTTTGGGTTTCCGCCGCCTGAATCCTCAGATCGGCGAGGACGCAACGCCGTTCTACATCCCGGAGCGGTCGCAGCCATGGCCAGCGGACCGCGAACGGGTGGCGGCGGTAAGCAGCTTCGGAATCGGCGGCACAAACGCGCATGTGATTCTGGAGGCGGTGGGTGCGGGCGCGGGTGGCGCCGGCCGTGTCGGCCGAGGCACGCATGGCGCAAGCGCCGGCAACCGGTACGGCTCCGAGGGCCCGGCCGCCCGTCCAGGCGCCGGCAGACCGGATGACCGCAGCGGCTCCGCCAACCCCGACAACTCCGGTGTCCCTGGCGGCTTCAGCAGCTCCGAAGCCGATGTCGGCGAACCCGGTGACCACAGCGGCCTTGGCGCTCCCGGCGCCATCCCCTGCCTCGTGCTCTCCAGCAGCAGCCCCGCGGGGCTGCGCGCCGACGCCGACCGGATCGCCGACTACCTGGCCGCCCGGCCCGAGGCCTACGCGCAGGTGTTGCGGCATCTTCAGGCCGGGCGCCCCCCGCATCGTTGGCGGGCCGCCGCGGAGTGCGCGGATGCCGGCGCCGCGGTGGCCTGGCTGCGGACGGTCGCCGGGGGCGTCACGACCGTACCCAACGGGCGGACCGAACAGCCCGCGCCGCATGAACCCGGCCTCGCCACCGCAGGCCGTACCGCCCGCGAACTCGCCGTGGCCTGGGCATCCGGCCGTACGGTCCGCTGGCCCGCCGGGACCGCGCAGGCGCCCTGGGACTTCCCGCCGCCCGCATTCGAACTGGCCGACTACGACTTCCCACGCGCCGCCCCGAACCGGGTACCCGACGCGACAACACCGCAGCGGCTACCTGACGCGACGACACCGCAGCGGCTGCCCGAGGACAAGTGGCTGCACCAGCCGCACTGGGTACGGCTCCGCCGCGCGACCTCCCGTACTCCGGACCGTACCCCGCCCCCGGCCCGTACCCTCGTCACACTCACTGTCGGCCCATCCCCCTCAGCCGCCTGGCAGCCCTTCGAGCGGACCCACGCCCGAGTGATCCGCGTCAGCGCCGCCGACCGCTTCGCCCGGCTCGCGGACGACGCATACGAGGTGGACCCGGCCGACCCCGCCTCGCTCCGCCTCCTCCTCACCGCCCTGACCAGCTCCGACGCACCGCCGTCCGGTATCGACTGGCTGCACGCCCTCCCCCTGGCGGTGGACGGAGAGGCCGACGAGGACACACTCGCCCGCGCCCAATGGGCCTGCCTCGACACCCCCGCCGCCCTGCTCCGGGCGATCGCGGAAACGCCTGAGCTGCTGCCGAGGCCCCGCCTGTGGTGGCTCTCGTACGGCGCGCAGCCGGTCGTCGGTTTCGTACAGCGCCCCGCACTGGGCCTGCTGGCCGGTGTGGGCGAGGTGGCACGCCAGGAGACCGGCGCGGAAAGCCACTGGCTGGACCTGCCGAGCCCCGGTCCGACGGCCTCCGATCCGACGGCCTTCGGTCCGACGGCCCTCGATCCGACCGCCCCTGCCACGGCCAATTCCGCCCCAGCCCCCGCCACCTGGGCGCCTCCGCTCGCAGCGCTCCTCGCAGAGGACGGCACCGCCCTCCCCCACCGGCTCGCGCTGCGCCAGAACTACTGGTGGCACCAGACCGTCCAGCCCGTAGCCGGCCCGGCAGCAGACCCCGTGTCGGCGCCGGAAGTCCAGCGAGACCCGGCAGCCCAGCCGGCCCAGCCGGCCCAGCCGGCCCATTCAGCCCGCGCCACCCACCTCATCCTCGGCGGCACAGGCGGCATCGGCACCGCCATCGCGGCCCTCCTCCTCGAACAGACCGCTTCCGACGTCGTCCTGCTGGCGCGCCGACCGTACCTTCCGTCCCAACTGACCCAGTGGGCCGACCGCGTCACACTGATCGAAGCCGACCTGGCACAGGACGCGCTCGACTCGATCCTTGCCCGCGTCGCCCCGTACCTCGGCCGACTCGAAAGCGTCGTACACGCGGCGGGTACGGCGGCCGGCAGCCTGATCCTGAGGCGCGAACCCGGCGCCATGCGCCAGGCGATGGCGGCGAAGGTACGCGGTGCCCTGCTCGTCGAGCGGCTGATCGCCGGCCACAGTCCGGCGTACGCGGTGTACTGCTCATCGATGTCCGTACTGTTCGGCGGCGTCGGGCAGTTCGACTACGCGGCCGCCGCCGGCCTCCTCGACGGCTTCGCGCGCCACCAGGCCGGCCCGGACGAGAGCACCGTCCGTATCGGCATCGACTGGGACGTCTGGCGGGAGGTCGGTATGGCGGGCGGCGCCCTGCGTACGGACGCACGCCACCGGGCGCACCTCTCCACCGGGCTGAGTACGGAGGAGGGCCGGCGTCTGTACGCGCGGGCTCTGCGGCTCCAGTTGCCGCAGCTCATGGTCTCGACGGTCTCCGTGGACGAGGCGCACGTTTTCTACGAGCCCCCGGCTACGGCAGCCACCGAGTCCGTACGCGAAACCGCCTCGCCCGCCGACCAGTTGGCGGACAGCCTGCGCCGCCGCCTGGGCGTCGACGAACTCGACCCGGCCGCCTCCCTGTACGACCTGGGCGCGGACTCGCTGACCCTGCTGGATCTGATCTCCGAGGTCAAACGGCTGTACGGGGTCGATCTGGAGCTGTTCGAACTCAGCCACCAGGTCAGCCTGAACGAGGTGCTGAGCCGGCTGGAGCAAGAACCGGAGGTCAACTCCGGCGAAGCCGACCCGGTGCCCCTGGACATCTGGCAAACCGGCACGGGACACGATCTCGTGTGCCTGGTCCACCCCGTCGGCGGCGACATCCAGGCGTACCGGGCGCTCGTCTCGGCCCTCGACCCCGGCCCGACCGTCTGCCTGATAGCCGATCCGGCGCTACGGCACTCCGACGCCGACCGCCGCCCTGACCCCGGCCACTCCGACCCCCGTCACCCCGGCCCCGGCCACCCGGGGCTCGGCGACACCAGCCGCCTGGGCCCCAACCACCCGGGGCTCGGCCACCCGGGTCTCCGCGACACCGGCCGCCCTGGCGCCCATCACGCCGACCCCTCACCCTGGACACTCGCCGAACGCGCCCGCCAGTACCACGCCGCCCTCCAAGCACGCTTCCCGCACGGGACCTGGCGCTGGCGCCTCGCGGGCTGGTCCTTCGGCGCGTGGGTCGCGCAGGCGATGGCGGCCGAGGCGGAGGCCGCCGGGTGGCCGGCGGACGCGCTGTACCTGCTCGACCCGCCACCCCCTGACGCGGGACCGCGGCTCGGCGGCTACGACGAGCGCCAGCTCCAGGAGGTATTCGCACGCGAGCTGAACCAGAACGCCTCCGGCGATCCGCTGGGCGAGGGGCCGCAGACGTACGCCAACCGCCTCGCCCAGTGCTGCCAGACCAATCTGACCAGCATGCGCGACCACCGCCCGCCCCGGCTGACCCGTACCCCCAGCACCCTGTGGCTCGCGGCCCGTTCCGTACCCGGCCTGCCCACCCCCGAACCGCCGGAGGCCCAGCTCAGAGCCTGGCGTACCCACCTGCCCGAGCCCGTGGAGGGGCATGTCGTGGACACCACGCACTACGGCCTGGTGCAGCCGCCGTACGTCAAGGATGTGGCCGACGCCATCAACGCGGCGGCGCCCCGGCAGTCCCCCGCCACCGACTGACCCGCGCCGGACCACCGACCGACCCACCGCCGTTCCGCGATCACCACCGCCACGACTCCCGCTACCGCCGCTACCCCGCCCCGCCCCGGCCCCGCTTCCGCCCCCGCACGGAACGCCCGCCCCGTACCCCCAACGCCGCCCCGTACACCCCAGCGCCCCGTCGCCCCGCCCATCCGAGAGGACATCTCGACACCATGGAACCGTTCGCTTTGGACGCCATCGAACGCGTCACCACCAGGCCGCAGGAGGTCTACGACAGCATTGTGGTCGAACCGCTGACCCCGCTGCTCGGCGCGGAGGTGTTCGACCTGGACCTGTCGAAGGAGCTGACCCCGGCCGAGACGGACGACGTCCGGCGCGCGTTCCTGACCCACCATGTGCTGGTCTTCCGCGACCAGGACCTGACCGACGAGGACCACAAACGCTTCGCCCGGCTCTTCGGCGAACTGCACCCCGTGACCCCGCCCCCGCCGGACTCCGACCCGTACATCCTGGAAGTCAGCGCGAACAAGAACTCGCGGGTCGTGGCCGGCAACGGCTGGCACGCCGACGGCACAGCCGACGCCCTGCCGTCCCTCGGTTCCATGCTGTACGTCACCCGCACCCCGGAGATCGGCAGCGGCGGCGACACCCTGTTCGCCAATATGCACCTGGCGTACGAAATGCTCTCCCCGCCCATGAGGACCTTCCTGGACGGCCTCACCGCCATCCACGACGGCCTCCTCGCCTGGCGCGGCCACACCCCGCCGCCCGGGCTGGACATCCCGAAGACCGAACATCCGATAGTGGTCCGGCACCCCGACACCGGCCGCCAACTCCTGTACGTCAACGGCGCCTACACCTCGCACATCCCCCAGCTCTCCCGCAGCGAGAGCGACGCGATCCTCAAGACCCTGTACGACCACATCGCCACGACCCCCCTACTCCACTGCCGCGTCCGCTGGACCCCCAACACCCTGGTCCTCTGGGACAACCGCTGCGTCCAGCACCACGCGACGTGGGACTACTACCCCCACACCCGCTACGCCCGCCGAGTAGCCATCAACTCCTCAACGCCCCCGTCCGCCACCCCACCCCGAACCCCCTGAATCCTCGGCGCCGCGACACAGGCAACGGCGCGACACAGGCAACGGGAAGGGCCCCGGACATGGCATGTCCGGGGCCCTTCTGCACGCGTCAGCCGGTTACTTGAGGTAGACGAGGCCGTCCGTGGTGATGGCCGGGCGGCCGGTGGTGCCGACCACGACGATCTTGACGGTGTGTTTGGCGCTCGCGGACCAGGTCTTGGTCCAGATCGCGTCGCGGTACTTGGTGGTGGAGGACTTCAGGTCGACCGTCGCGACCTTGACTCCGTCCACGTACACGTATGCCTGTCCGGACGTGGCGGCACGGGAGACGACCCAGGCCGCGGACTTCCCGGTGAACGTCCAGGTCAGGCTCGCGTTCTTCGACGAGCTGGAGTAGGACTTGCCACCGAGATAACTGGTGGAGGACTTCGCCGTCCACGTCCCGCTCCGGACCGCCGACGTCTCCTGAAGGATCATCGGCGTCACCGACGCGGAGGCGGTGGCCGAGTTCCCGGCCTGGTCGTACGCCGTCATGCTCCAGGCGCTCGCCGCACCGGACTTGGCGGTGTGCGCGGCACTGTAGGTGGTCGGGCCGTACGTCTTGGCGACCGGCGTGGTCAGACGTACCTCCTTCAGCGCGGCGGTGTCCGTGGCCTTCCAGCTCAGTGTCACGGGCACCGCGGTGGTGTTGACCGTTCCCGTCTTCAGAACGAGCGCGGGCTTCGCGGTGAAGGTGGGGGCGGTCGTCTCCGCCACGACGGTCGCTGTCGCCGTGGTGCTGGTCCTGCCGGACTGGTGGACCGCCCGTACGGCGACCTTGTGGCTCCCGACGGCGAGGTTCGCCTTGGCGGAGGTGGCGCTGCCCGCGGCGGTGGCCGCGACCTTGCCGTCGACGAGCAGCTCGTACTGCTTGACCAGGGCGGCGGGCGTCGTGGCGGACCAGCTCACAGTGACGGCGGACTTGGTGTAATACGTCGTCCCCGAAACCCCCGCACCGGTCACGGACTTCAGCGCCAGCCCCGCGACGGGTCCGCCGGCCCAGGAACGGATCGTGGAGAGCTGGTTGTAGAAGGCGTCGCCGGGGCACTGCGTGTTGTAGCCGTCCCGGTGCCCGTGGATCGTGGGGAACGACAACTGGGCACCCTTGGCCCAGGTCTTGCCCGTGTAGCTGCGGCCGCTGTCACCGGCCGTGAGGGTGGTGGTGCCGGTGGGATCGACACCGTACTGTCCGAGCTTCCACGCGGCGATACGCGCCACCGAGACCATCGCGGCCTGCGGCGGAGCGGTGTCGGTGTACGTACCGAGGACGGATATACCGGTGGTCTCGGCGTTGAAACCGTAGGCGTGCGCCCCCATCACCGGGCGGTCGACTCCGCCCTTACGGCCCTCGTAGACCGTGCCGCACTTGTCGACAAGGAAGTTGTAGCCGACGTCCTTCCAGCCCAGCTGCTGCACGTGATACGCGTAGATACCCCGGACAACAGCGGGTCCCTGCGCGCAGGTGTAGTTGTTCGACTCGGCGGTGTGATGCACAACGACCGCTTTGATCTTGCCGCCGGGAAGGTAACCGGGCTCCTCGGGGCTGATCGACTCGTCCGCTCCCCAGCCCGCGCGGTCAACGATCGGCGGCTTCGGCACGGTCGAAGGCGGCGCGGGCGGAGCCGTCACGCTCGCCGAGGGACTGGCCGACACCGACGCCGAGACGGAGGGCGACGGTGTGCCACTGCCCGGAGGAGAAGCGGACGGCGACCCGTCAGCCGGCGGCGGGGGCGTCGGTGACGCGCTCACCGTCTCCTCGGGCGAAGACGTGGGCTGCGGGAGGTCACTCGGCCCGGACGCCGTGTCGGTGGGTACGTCGGAGGGCGTGGGCAGTTCGCTCTCCTCGACCGAGAAGGCGGCGGGCTCCATGCCGGTGACCTTGCCGGTTCCGGGGTCCACCATGTCCAGGCGCAGACCGGCGGGCAATGCCGTAGAAGTCCCCTTGCCGGAACTCACCCGCACCTCAACAGCGTCGGACGGCCCGACCCACGCCGGCTCCGTACCGCCGCGTGCGGCTCCCAATTCCCCCTGCCCACTGTCACCGTCGAGCCGCAGCCACGGCGACCACTGCCCGGAGCCACTGGCACGGGTACGGGCCTCCACGGTGCCGGTGACGCGAGCACCGGGATCGGTCCACGTCACCCCCAGCATGCTGAACGGACCGGTGTCCCGCCGCACAAGCGACGCACTGCGCCCGCCGTCCCCCGACGTCAACTCAGCAGTCTCCGCCCGCACCTTCACCGGGTCGGGCTTGCCACCGGCAGCCGTGACATTCTCATCACTGCCGGTCACCCCTTGCAGTACGAGCACCCCGGCCAGCCCCGCCACGGCTGTAGCCGCGGTCACCCATATCCGACGCCGCGTCATGCGGCCCCACCCCATTGTCAGTTACTCGCCGAAAAAAGCAGATACCGGTCTGAAAAGGAAACGTTGTTGGCGCGTCTCCTGTGAACACCCCCAGCGGGAACGTACACCGCCCGCAGCCGGATCCTCCATGTGGACCGACCACGAACAGACATCGTTCAAGCAAAGTCGGGTGGACGCATGGGTTTACCCCGCGAGCATGACTGATGTCACACGCGTGTTACATGAAGTGATGCCCTGACTGCACCCTGTATGGAAGTTCGTGGTCTTTTGGTGCTCGTTACGTTCACATAAGCGCCACAGACGTGTCGCCTGCGCGGGCTGAAGAGACAGAGGATTCATGACACTTCATAGACCTGCGCCCTACAAACGGGGGCGGCCGTGGTCCGGGGAGAGCCTGCGCTACATAGCCGGCGGTCTCGCCCTGACTCTGGCTGTAACTCTGCTCGATGCCACGAGCATCGCGATGGCCGATGCACCCCAGGCACCCGCCGCGACCAACAAGCCCGCACCGACCCAGGCTGCCGACATCCCGTCCGCGCGCGTGGCGGCGAGGCTGTCCGGCAAGCGCGTCGAAGCCATGTCCGAGCGCACCGAGACCTCCACGACCTGGGTCAACAAGGACGGCTCGCTCACCACCGAACTGGCGGCGGGCCCAATCCGTTTCGAAGACCCGGCCACTGGCACCTGGCGCGACGTCGACCTCGGCCTCGTCAGCACGGACGGCACCGTCGAACCCAAGGCGCACCCCCGCGGTCTGAAACTGGCGGGCAGATCCGCCGACGGCCCTGCCGCTTCTCTCAGCGCGGCGCAGGCGTCCGAAGCGGTCGACCTGGTCACGCTCGGCACGGGCGACGAGCAGATCACCCTGCAGTGGAAGGGCAGCCTGCCCGAGCCCGCGCTGAAGGGGCCGCGCGCCGAGTACGTCAACGCCGTGCCCGGCGCGGACGTGGTCGTCGAAGCGACCCGAACCGGCTTCGAGCAGTACGTGGAGATCAAGCAGCCCCCCTCGGAGAAACGTTACTCCTACACACTGCCGCTGAAGGCCAAGGGGCTGAAGGCCAAGCAGCAGCCGGACGGCAGCGTCCTGTTCACGGACAAGAAGAACAAGACCAAGGCCGTCATGCCGGCCCCGGTCATGTGGGACGCCACCGTAGACCCGGTCTCCGGCGAACACACCCGACGCGTGAAAGTGGCGATGAAGGCCGAGCAGAAGGGCTCGACCATCAATCTGGTGGTCACCCCGGACGCCGGCTTCCTCGCCGACCCGAAGACCAAGTACCCCGTGACGGTCGACCCCTCGACCTCCACCCTGGGCAACGTCTTCGACACCTACGTCCAGCAGGGCGAGACCGTCGACTGGTCCAGCGACGTCGAGCTCGACCTCGGCAACCCCGGCACCACGAACGGCGACGGCACACCACGCACCGCGCAGTCCTACATCTCATGGAACACCTCGCCCGTCCAGGACGCGCTGGTCCTCGACGCCAAGCTGAGCCTGTGGAACTTCCACTCCGGCAACAACATCGACTGCAAGGCCTACCCGTGGGAGGTCTGGTCCTCGGGTGCCGCCTCCACATCCAGCCGGTGGACGAACCGGCCGGCGATGACGGCGAAGAAGGCCACCTCCACCGAGACACGCGGAAACACCGCGTGCACCAGCCAGCCGGACGGCTGGATCAACGCCGATGTGACAGCTCTGGTGCAGGAGTGGGCCTCGGCCAGGGCCACCCGCGGCCACATGGGTCTGCGCGCCTCGGACGAGAGCGTCGTCGCGCAGTGGAAACGGGTCAACTCCGCCAACGCGGCGTCCAACCCTCCGAAACTGGTCGTGAACTACAACTACCGGCCGCGCACCGGCACCAAGCAGGAGGCGGGCCCGCCGTACTTCTCGTACAGCGGCGCCTACACCGTCAACACACTCACCCCGACACTGCGTGACACCTTCGTCGACGCCAATGGCGACAAGGTCAACGGAACCTTCCAGATCTTCGACAACACAACCAATGCGCAAGTCGGCGATGTCCTGGTCTCACCGTTCGTACCGTCCGGACAGGTCGCCTCGGTGAAGGTACCCGCCGGGGTGCTGGCCAACGGCAAGACCTACCGCTTCCGTACGTCCCCGTACGACGGTACGCACTACAACACGGGCTGGTCGGCGGAGAAGACCTTCACGGTCGACACCACGGCCCCCTCCGCACCCACGGCGATCACCTCGACGGACTACCCGTCGACCGCCTGGGTCAAGGGCGCCGGCCAGGCCGGCACCTTCACCGTCACCCCACCGGCCACCGACCACCAGTGGCTGGAGTGGTCGCTGGACGGCGAGACCTGGACCAAGGTGACCACCAACGGCTCCGCCGCGGCCAGGAACATCTCCGTCACCCCGCCGCGCGACGGCAATCACACGCTGCACGTGCGGGCCGTGGACAAGGCGGACAACAAGTCCGAGCCCCTCAGCTACGACTTCCACGCCGGTCCGGGCGGCTTCGCCCAGCCCTCCGAGGGACAGCGCACCGCCCGTCGGCTTCCGCTGGTCGCCGAGGCCGACGCGGCAAAGTACAACAATGTCTCCTTCTCCTGGCGCCGCTCCGCCGCAGACGCGTGGGTGGTGATCCCCGCCGGGGACGTCACCAAGGACGGCGTCGCCCTGTCCGCCTGGCCGGTGCCGCTGACCGGCGGCAAGAACGCCGCACTGGTCTGGAACGCCACCAACACCGTCGATCCGGACGGCAGCATCGAGATCAAGGCCAACTTCACCGGCCCCAACTCCGCCGTTGGCGGCACCGACCCGCTGACCGTGATCGTCGACCGCGCCGCGGACGATGCCACCACCGAGGAGGTGGGCCCCGGCACAGTGAATCTGCTCAGCGGCGACTACACGCTCACCGCCACCGACGCGTCCGCTTTCGGGCTCGCGGTGGAGCGCACCGCGTCCTCCCGCAACGGGGTAACCGCCGGGCAGGCGCCAATCTTCGGCCAGGAGTGGATGAGCGGCACCGTGGCCGAGCTGTCGGGCTCGGCATACAGCCACGTGAGCAAGGTGTCCGACACCGCGGTCGATGTGATCACTCTCGACGGCGATGCCATCCACTTCACCGCCACCGCCGACCGGACCGGCTGGACGGCCGAGCCCGGAGCCGAGTACGTCACACTGACCGGTTCCACGTCGGGTACGTTCACGCTCACCGGCGACGACGGCACCGTCACCGTGTTCACGAAGCCGGCCGGAGCCACGACCTGGCAGGTGTCCAGCTCCAAGAACGACGGCCAGGCCGACTCCACGACATCGATGGACTCCGAAACGGTCACCGTCGGCGGAAAGCAACTGGCACGACCCACCTGGGTGTACGCCCCCACCTCGGCGACCACAGTGGCGTCCTGCAGGGCCGACCACACCACCAAGGCGTGCCGGGCTGTCGAGTTCGTGTACGCCACCTCCACCACCGCCACTGCCACCGCCTTCGGCGATGTGTCAGGTCAGGTGAAGGAGATCCGGCTGTGGTCGACAGCGCCCGGTGCCACCACGGCGACTGCCAAGTCGGTGCAGGCGTACCTCTACGACAGCTCCGCCCGACTGCGCCAAGCCTGGAACCCGCAGATCTCGCCGCCGCTGAAGACGGAGTACGCGTACGACAGCAGTGGCCGGGTCAACAAGCTCACCCCGCCCGGCGAGTTGCCGTGGACGTTCACCTACGGCAACGCCGGCTCCAGCAGCGCGGCCGGTGAGGGGATGCTGTTCAAGGCATCCCGTCCGGCGCTCGCGCAGGGCAGTGCGGACACCGTCTCCGGCGAGGCCGTCACATCCGTGGTCTACGACGTGCCGCTGACCGGCGCCGCGGCCCCGAACAAGATGGGAACCACCGACGTCAGGACGTGGGGGCAGAGCGCCGCGCCGGTGGACGCGACCGCCATCTTCCCGGCGGACTCCGTTCCCGCCTCGAACGTCGGCAGTGCCCTGACCGCTGCCGACTACAAACGGGCAAGCATCAGCTACCTGGACGTCTCCGGACGCGTGGTGAACGCGGCCGCCCCCGGCGGGCGCATCGCCACCACCGAGTACGACCAGTTCGGCAACACGGTGCGCGAACTGACCGCCAAAAACCGTGAAATGGCCATCGCCAGCGACGCCGCCAACACGGCGGCCCGCACCGAGCTGGGCATTGCCGCCCTGCCGTCCGCCGAACGAGCCCAACTGCTGTCCACCAACCGCACCTTCGACACGAAGGGAACTCGCCTGCTGGAGGAGTTCGGGCCGCTGCGCCGGGTCGACCTGAGCGCGGACCTGAAGACCGGCACCACCACCCTGGTCGCAGCCGGTACCTCGGTGACGGCGCGCGCCTGGACGGTCTACGGCTACGACGAGGGACGCCCGACCGACGGCAGCGCCGTCATCCGCGACCAGGGCACCAAGGTCACCGCCGGTGCCGAGGTCCGCGAACACCCGGGCATCCAGGGCGAGACCCGCGTCGTGCAGACGGTCTACGACTGGGCCAAGGGCCTGCCGACCAAGACCGTCGAGGATCCGGGCGGCCTGGCGATCACCACCACGACCGAATACGACACGCAGGGCCGTGAGACCAAGCGCATCACGCCGGGCAGCAGCGGAACCAGCGCCACCAGCCGGGTGACCACCTACTGGTCCGCGACCGGCACCGGCGCATGCGCCGGCCGCCCGGAGTGGACCGACCTGGTCTGCTCGACGGGCCCGGCCGGGGCGATCACCGGTGGTGGCTCCAACCCCGCGCAGTTGCCGGCCAAGACCACCACGTACGACTGGTGGGGGAACGCCGCCACCACCACCGAGGCCGCCTCGGGCTCGACCCGCACCACCACCGTCGGCATCGACAACGCCGGCCGCACCACCTCGGTGAAAATCACCGGAGGGGTCGGTACGGCCGCGCCCGAAGCCACCACCACCTACGACACGGCCACCGGCCGGATCATCAAGACCCTCTCGCCGACCGGCGGCACGCTCACCACCGTCTACGACAAGCTCGGCCGGGTCATCTCCTACACCGACGCGGACGCGGGCACCAGCACCACCGAGTACGACCTGCTCGACCGCAAAGTCAAGCAAAGCAACAACATTCCGTCCTCGGTCACCTACACGTACGACCACACCGCCGAACCGCGGGGCCTCGCCACCAAGGTGGTCGACTCGGTGGCCGGTACGTTCACCGCGTCCTACAACGCGGACGGCGACCTTGTCGAGGAGAAGCTGCCCGGCGGCTACACACTGGCCCAGACCATCGACGCGGAGGGCAACGCGCTTGAGCGGACCTACACCCGCGACAGCGACGGCATCCTCGTCCAGTCCGACACCGTCAACCGCTCCATCTACGGTCAGGTCATCTCGGACGCACAGATCACCGCGCAGAACTACCGTTACGACGCGGTCGGGCGCCTGACCTCGGTCGAGGACACCGCCGAGACGGTGTGCACCAAGCGCACCTACACCTTCGACGCCCGCGCCAACCGTAAAACCCTCACCAGCGCCACAGGCACTCCCGGTACGGACTGCCCCGCATCGGGAGGCTCCACCACCAACTACACCTACGACAGCGCCGACCGGCAGGTCGACAGCGGCTACGCCTACGACGCCTTCAGCCGCACCACAGCCAAGCCGGGCGGCGTCACCCTGGAGTACTACAACAACGACATGATCCGCCAGGAGACCGTCGGCACCAAGCGGCAGACCTGGCAGCTCGACGGGATCCAGCGCATCCGCTCCTGGACCGTCGAGACCAACAGCGGCGGCACGTGGACCACCAGCGAGTCGAAGGTCAACCACTACGACTGCGGATGTGACACTCCCGGTTGGGTCACGGAAGACAGCCAGGGCAGTGTGACCCGCTATGTCGAATCGCTCGGCGGAGGCGTCACCGCCACCACGAGCAAGACGGGCGACACCGTCCTGCAGCTCAGTGACATCCACGGTGATATCACCCTCCAACTGCCGCTCGACACCAGCAAAGCCCCCACCGTCCAGGACACCGACGAGTACGGCAACACGCGCGCCAGCAGTACACCGGCGCGATACGACTGGCTCGGGGTACAGCAACGCTCAGGCGACACTCTCTCCGGACTCACGTTGGTGGGCGCACGGGCCTACGACTCCACCACCGGCCGGTTCCTTCAACTGGACCCGGTGGTCGGCGGCGGCGCGAACGCCTATGGCTACCCGCCGGACCCGATCACCATGTTCGACTTGGACGGCAAGGGCTGGTTCTCCTGGGGCCGCGCCTACCGGGTCACCGTGTGTGTGGGCGCCATTTTGTGGGTCCTCGGCACCGCCTACTTCGCCGCTGCCAAGATCCGCAGAATCTGGCAGGTGATCAGGCGTTGGGGCGGCATTCGGGCCGCCGTGACCCGTGTGATGAGTGCACGCACCCGATACCTGCGCGGCCGACGCCTGGCAACGATGATGATCACCGCAGGCTCGGCGATCTTGGGTATCGACGCCGTCTACGAAAAGTGCATCAAGACCAAACTGTAGACACGGGACGCCGTGGGAACCGACTCCGACGGCGCCTCTGTCGCATCTGCCACCAGAGTCTCCTCCGGCCGGGAACACCTCCCGGCCGGAGGAGGCTGATAGAAGGATCTTTATGAATTCACCGAGCCCCCTCCTGATCATCCTCGCGCTGCTGTGGACCGTAGCCGCCGGTACGGCGCTGATCGCATCGATCGTGCTCTCCGTCCGAGGCAAACGGCGGGAGGCAGAGTTCGTCGCCTGGAATCCGGTCGGCACGGGCTTCCTGATCGCCGCGACAGCCGCGATAGCCGGCTACGTGGTCGCCGCGGTCGCCACGAACCACTTCTCGCCCAGCAGCGCCGCCTTCAGCGTTCTGTGGCCTGCCATGGCCGCCATGGCCCTCTCCTATGTGGCGGCAAGACGCACACCCTCCTGGCCATGGTGGGCCGGCGCGATCTTCGCCGCTGCGGGCGCCGCGCTGTACGGCTCCCTCCCGATGTGACCCACCCGCGCCGACGGCGCGCGCAGCTCTGCCCTGCCACCCGAAGTGGCGGGGCAGAGCTGTGTGCAGGGCGTGCGGGATCCTCTACTTGAGATGGACCAGCCGATACTCAGGGCGAGAGCCGGTTTGGTGGTGAGGGTCGACGCAGTGTCTCGGCTACGACGGCTGTCGCCGCGCTGGTCGTCACTTTGCCGGACTGGTGGACGACACGGACGGCGACCTTGTGCGGCCATCGCCGTTCAGGGCCGCGTACTTGCCGCCTCGGGCGCGGCCGTCACCATGCGACCCGCCGCTTGGGCCACCGCGATGATGCGGGCATCGACTCGCACCGACCGCCTCCCGCGGACGCCCTCGGCGCCACGCGTCGCCCGCCCGGGCACCATGCTCGGACCTCTGAACACGCTACTTCCGGCTGGGAACCCGGCGGCCGAGGCCGGAGGCTGCAGCGCGTTCCGGAGCGGGAGAGATTTTCGCCCGACTGTCGGTGTCATGTAGGCGCGCGCGCTGTTCCGCGATGAACTTCGCGCTCTCCGGCCATGGTGTCTCGGACGTGGCACGGTGGTTTCTGCGCCATGCTTTGGCGCCGTCGCCGTAGATCTCGATCGGTTCGTAGAACCACTTCAGATGTGGCCAGGCAGGATTGTCCTGGCTCCGGTAGGCGAGTTCGAAGTGTTCCTGGCTCTGCTCGTCGAAGAGAACCTTTGCGAGCTGCGCATAGGCCTCTGTCGACCCAGCATTCCCGGCGCAGTCGGCGCCTTGTGCAGCGCCCAGGCGAAGTCACCTGCGTCGAGCAGCACGAACCGGTCACCATGGAGTCCTTCGGTCTCTACGGACCACGAGCCTCGGGGCTCCCATTCGTGCACGACGAGCCATACGAAAAAGCGCATGGCCTGTCCGGCCGTGATCCCGCAGGCCAGCAGGGCATCGACGAGCTTGCGGCGCAGATTCCGTACGGGAGGCGGCTCCAGCCCATCGGGCGTTATCTGGTTCAGCGTATGAGGGAATTCCACCTTCTCGTGGCCCAGAATGCGCGTCGTCAGGATCTGCGCGAGGTCGGGCAGCAGCGACTCGGCATTGGAAACACTCAATGCCCGGTCGACTGTGCTGGAAACGAGTCTGTCTCCCATGAACAGCCTCCTGCCCCATCGGTCTTGGCAGCCGCGTCCGCCACGCCCTGCAAGACCCACTCCATGACGTGGTGCATATCCTCCTGGGGACACGCAGTCGGCATGCCTGCAACGAAATGCTCGTACGCCCCGTACCGATCGTTGCTCGGCCTCTCGCTCAGCACTCCAAGCATTGTCGTGGTATCGAGAAAACGGGGCCAGAGAAGGGTCAGCAGAGTGCCCCGGAGGCTGAGGTCGGAGTCTGTGTCCTTACTCGGTCCAAGCGTGGCCAACACCTCCTTCAAGGCGGGGACGGCCAATGCCTCATCGCATGCGAAAGCTGCCCTGGCGGCCTGCGAGCGGTTGTCGCTCGGCCACCGAGGAGCTGCCGTCGCCTTCAGCAGTAGCGGTGCAGAGTCGGTGACGGGCACTGCTCCGCCAGATGAAGTGTCACCCGAGCCCGGGCCCAGGTCGGCCAGTCGCCGAAATCCTCAGGGTCGAGAGTGAGGGCCGGAACCAGTTGGCGAGCCAGGCCGGGATGTCCGAGCACCCAGCGGGTCGGAGGCCGGTGGATTTTCACCCGTCGCCCCATGGGCAGCAACAGCCTCCTGATGAGGTGTCACGCACGGCTGTCCACAGCTTATCCACCGGGACCCCTTGCGTCAGCGTGATCCATCCCGTGCGAGCAATCAAAAGACCAGGTCAGAGCATTGGATCAACGATTTCGCCACAGAAGCCAACCCTCCGACGTACGCATTACGATGCGCAGACGGACATTGCCGGATTGGCCCGAATCCCAAGGTCATCCGAAAGAGAAACCCCAGGTCAGAAGCTTGACCTGGGGTTTGCGATGGAGCCGCCTTCGGGATTCGAACCCGAGACCTACGCATTACGAGACCGTGAGCGTTCGTGTTGCGTGGTGCCGTGTCGTGCTGCCCCGTGACGTTCTGCCTGATCAGGGTATGTACAACAAGTTGACCTGTGCCACCTCGTGGTGCACCGTCCAAAGGCGTCTGTCCACCGGCTGTCCACCGGTGGGGCTGTCAGGGCCCATCGCCGAGAATGCCACTAGGTTGCTGGCGACACTGTCGACCGGCCGGAGGGACGAGCGGAGGTCACTGTTCGACCTCTACAAGCCGTCCGCCATTGGATTCTTTCACAGTTGCCTCCCCGACAGCGCCTCGTCCTAGCCGCTGTCGGCGCCTTCGTCCCGGATCCGGAATACCTGTGGGCGCGTTTCGATTGCTTCTCCTGTAGCAATCGCAAGAGGGGGCGCGGGTGACCGACCTGAAGCTATTCCGGCTGGATGCCGATGGCGGGGACGTCGAGTTGCGGGGTTCGACGGTGGCGCTGGAGGTGGAGCTGCAGCGTCGGGTCGAAGCTGGGATGGAGGCGATGCTTGGCATCCGCTTCTTGGCGTCCGAGTATCCGACGGGGCCGTGGCACCGGGGCCGGGTCGATTCGCTCGGGCTGGACGAGAACAACACGCCGGTGGTGATCGAGTACAAGAAGGGCAGTGACAGCGGGGTTCTGTCGCAGGCCGTGTCCTACCTGTCGTGGCTGTGCTCCGCGCGTCATGAGTTCGAGGCTCTGGTCAAGGAGAAGCTGGGTTCCGAGATCGCCGAGGCGATCGACTGGCGGAGTCCGCGGATGGTGTGTATCGCCGCCGGTTTTTCGCACCATGACCGGGTCGCGGTGCGCCGTCTGGACGAGCGGATCGACCTGGTGCGCTACCGGGTCTTCGACGGCGGACTGCTGAGCCTGCTGCTGGTCGAGTCCGCCCCTGGCTCGGCCAGATCTGTTGCCTCACGGCGGGAGCCTCGCGAGCGTGAGGTGTCGGCCGGTGCCGGCTGGGCGAAGCCAGCGCGGGCAGCTCTTGACGCGGCGCCCGCTTCGCTTCGGGCTCTGTACGGCGAGCTGGATGAGGTGCTGACCGCGTCGGGTGAGGTCGAGGTTGATGTCAAGCTGCATTACATCGCCTACCGGCGGATGGTGAACGTGGCCTGCATCGTGTTCCGGTCCAAGAACGCGGAGGTGCTCGTCTACCTGAAGGTGGACCCGGGCGCCGTAAGGCTGGAGGAGGGCTTTTCCCGCGATATGCGCGGTATCGGCCACCACGGTACGGGCGACCTGGAGGTCCGGATCGCCTCGGCAGCCGACTTGGAGAAGGCGGCGCCGCTGATCCGGCGGGCGTTTGAAGCGGCCTGACGCAAAGGAAGGGCGGCGTGTGCATCGGTGTCACGATGCGCCCGCCGCCCTTCGGCCTCTGCGGTCTGTGAGCCCTGGTCTGGGCGTTCTCATGTTCATGCCTCCGGTCCGGCGAGGATAAAATCGTCCTGGGTGAGTTCAGCTCGGAGCCTGCGCTCGGCGATGTCGGCGTAGTGGGAGGAGAGTTCGACGCCGACGAAGTGCCTGCCTTCACGCAGTGCTGCGACACCTGTGGTTCCGGAGCCGGTGAAGGGGTCGAGGACGGTGCCGTCTTCGGGGCAGATCTGAACGAGTTTCCGCATGATCTCGACGGGTTTCTGGGTGATGTGGACGCGGTCCTTGCGGGGCTGGGACGCCGTGAAGTGGCCGGGGAGGTAGAGGTTGCGGGTTTTGTCGAGGCCGCCTTTGACGCCCCAGGTGATGAACTCGGCGGACTGTTTGAAGCCGCCCTTCCGGGGGCGGCTGGCGGGTTTGATCCAGGGGATGGTGCCGCTCCATGTCCAGCCCGCCATCTGCAGGGCATCGGACGTGGTGGGTTCCTGGCGCCAGTCGGAGAACACCATCGCGACAGTGTGCTCCGTCGCGGCCCGGTATGCCTCGGTGAGCAGGGCGGTCAGCCAGCTCCGGTACGAGCGCTGGTCGCGGTTCTCCCCGGGGAAGTTCTGCAGGTCGTGGGCCGAGCCGGTGGTGACGTACTTGGCTCGGGCGGTGCGGCTGGTCCGGTCCGAGCTGGTGCGTCCGCCGCTGTTGTACGGGGGGTCGGTGATGACGGCGTGGATGCTCTCGTCCGGGAGGGTTTTCAGGACGGTGAGGGCGTCGCCTCGGTGCAGCGTGTAGCTCATACGCGGGGCCTCTTCTTCTGGGCGCGGCGGGACTGGGCCCGCCCGCTCCGCTCGGCGGTCGGCGGAGACCGGTCGGAGGGGGATACGCGGGAGGGTAGACGCGATTTCCGGCCGCACCCAACCGACCCGAAGCCGTGCTCGGCTGGCCGGTTCGCAGAGCGTTTGGTGCGGCCGGACTTCGCGTCTACTGTCTCGCCAAGTCACCGGGGCCGAGTCCCGCTCCACCCCTACTGACCTGTGCCGATCCGTGTTGCCGTGTCCACATGCGCGGCGAGGAAGGCACATTGGCCCCCATTCTGGAAGACGCATGGAGACCCCCGTGTACTGCCTGAGATTACGAGCGCGGCCGGCTGCCGCGCATGACCTGAGACCGGCGTCCAGGAGTTACCAACTCCTCTGACCCGGGACCGCCTTCATCAGGGCGGATTCACATCGGCGCGGTGCCGGCGGCTTTCCACGAGGAACCGGCACCGCGCCTCCTACAAACCCCGAGGAGCCGCTGCGATGCAGCATGCCCTGATACGCCCACGCCCTGACCCAACCCCGTTGCCCTGCCGGACCGTCCGCCCCGGCGAACGGCGTCGGCAGTGAAGAAAACCACCGGTGCCTTCGTCGGGCTCGTCTCCGCCGGAGCACTACTGCTGGCCTCCCCTCTCCTGGCCGTCACTGCCGCGAGCGCCTCGGCCTCCTGCTCCACCGGCGGCACACAGGCTGTGGATACCGCGGCCGTCGCCGCGCAGGTGAAGGCCATCCTCGACGGCGGTGGCAAAGGCCCGGTCTCCATACCGGGTCTGGATGACCCCGCCGAGCAGGTGCCCAACGCCCGGACCATCCAGGCCACCGGCGTCGCGATGCACATCCCGGCCCGCGGGCAGATCGTGGCACTGGCCACCGCCCTTCAGGAGAGCGGTCTGCGGAACCTGACCTACGGCGACCGTGATTCGCTGGGCCTGTTCCAGCAGCGGCCGTCACAGGGCTGGGGAACCGCCGAGCAGATCATGCAGCCGGTGTACGCGGCGACGAAGTTCTACGAGTCGCTGCGGAAGGTGCCGGGCTGGGAGTCGTTGACGGTCACCCAGGCCGCCCAGGCGGTGCAGCGTTCGGGCTTCCCCGACGCCTACGCCAAATGGGAGCCGCTGGCCACAGCCCTGCAGAAGGCGATCGAGCCCCTGCTGACGGCGACCGGCAATCCGTCACCGGATCCCGTAACGTCCGGTCCCGGTACCCCGAGTGTTCCCTCGGCGGATCTCGCGGGCGGCTGTGCGGCTGGTGGTGACGGCAGTGGCTTCGGGACGATCCCGGCCGGTGCCCTGCCGGCCGGTTACGCGATTCCGGCCGACGCTCCGCTGAAGGTGCGGACCGCGATCCGGTGGGCGCTGGGCCAGCTCGGTACGCCGTACCAGTGGGGCGGGAGCTGTACGGACTCGCACGGGCCGGATCCGATGGGCCGCTGTGACTGCTCCTCGCTGATGCAGCAGTCGTACAAGGCGGCCGGGGTCACCCTGACGCGGACCACCTCCACGCAGGTCAGGGAGGGCAAGCCGGTCCCGGTCAACGCCCTCAAACCCGGCGACCTGCTCTTCACCGAGGGGACCGTCCGAGTCCCTGAGCATGTTGGGATGTTCATCGGCCAGGGGCTGATCGTCAACGCCCCGCACACCGGTGACGTGGTCCGTATCGCGACCCTCGCCGACTGGAGGCCGCAGATCCTCGCGGCCCGCCGAGTCCTCTGACCGGCACCTGTAGGTTCCGAATAGAGATGTCGTTTTCCAAGTGACTTGTCATCAACTTGTCGTTCGACTCGTCCGGCTGAGTCTCCACTCGGTACGGCGCCAGCGTCACGTCGGCAGTCCGTGGTCCAGCCTTTCGTTTGGTTTGCCCGCTTTTCCGCTCAGGCTAGCGCTGGTGGCGGCCAGTGTCCTGGTGTCGAAGACATCGGACACGAAGGGGCGGCCATGGGGACTGGTGCAGGCGGAGAGGACGCGACAGATAGCCGGACAGTCCGGGCCACGTATCGACGAGGCAACGGACGGCTGGTCGAGGACGATCTCGACCGGATCCCGGTGGACGAAGTCGCCAGCGGGCTCCCTGTACGCGAGTTCCGTTGGTACCGGGGCCGAAAGCACTACTCCGGCTGGTATCACGCCTCGACGACGGGCCGGACGGTGGCCTACGAGAGCCGGTTGGAACTCGCGCGCATCCTGATCGCCGACTTCGCCAGCGACGTCACGGAGATCGCGGCCCAGCCCTTCCTACTGATCGGCCGGGACGGTACGCGCATCCGCCAGCACGTTCCCGATCTGTTCCTCGTCCATGCCGACGGTCTGGTGACTGTCGTGGACGTCAAAGCCCCCTCACGCATGAAGGATCCCAAGGTGATCGCACAGTTCGACTGGACACGCCAGGTGTGTTCGCGTCGCGGCTGGGTCTATGAGACCTGGTCGGGCGCCGAGCCTGCCGTGGTGGAGAACGTGCGCTTCCTGGCGGGCTACCGGCGTCGTGACCTAGTGGAGACCTCGCTCATCTCCCGGGTGCTGGAGGCTGCCGCGGACCAGCCGACGATCGGCGGTATCGAGGCCGCACTGGCTGGACGGCCATGCGAGACCGTCCGCCCGGTCGTCCTGCACTTGGTCTGGTCCGGCCAGCTCGTCACCGACCTGTGTGCTCCGCTGAACCGTGCGAGCCGGATCCGGGTGGCGGCATGAACGGTTACGCAATGCACCTGTTCGCGGGGGCCCGTCTCTTCTTCGGCGGTGACGTCGTCGAGGTCGTGGACGTCGAGGGCCTGCGCACGACGGTCCGCAACGAACGGACGAGTGAGTACAGCTCCGTTCCGCTCGGGCGGCTGGCCGCTGGAGCCCGGTCGATCGGTGATCCCACACCAGCCGCCGCGGACGGGGTCGGCATGCTGCTGGCGGGCTTGTCGGCCGACCAGCGTCAGCGGCTGGAGGAACGGGCGGGGCACATCCGCGAGGTGCTCAGCGGCTACCGGTCCGGGCACCCCGGCCGTGCTCTGCCCAACGAGCCCAGGCCCGCCTACGATCCCAATCTCCCGCTGAAGGACCGGACTGCGGCCAAGGCCGCTGATCTGGGTGTTTCCGCTCGCACGCTGGAGCGGTGGCTGACCGCCTACCGGGAAAGCGGTGAGGCGGGTCTCGTCGATGCCCGCGCGGGAAGGACTTCAAGCGTCGATCCCCGGTGGGAGGAGGCCGTGCGCCGGGTGATGGCAGAGTCGGTGACCGGCTCGACTCCCACGCGGTCGGCTCTGCTGCTGCGGGCCGAGGAACGGCTGAAGGCCGAGTACGGCAAAGGGACTGTTCGTGTCCCGTCCCGGAGCACGGCCTACGCCCGCCTGGCCTGGCTGGCCAAGGGCACGAACGCGGTCTCCGGCAGCGCCAAGGCACGCCGCTCGATCGCGGAGAGGCCGCAGGGAACTTACGGACGACTGCGGGCCACACGGCCCGGCGAGTACGTCGTGCTCGACACCCAGGACCTGGACATCTACGCCATGGAGCCGGTGACCTGCCGCTGGGTTCCGCTCCAGCTCACCGTCGCCCAGGACCTGTTCTCCCGCTGCATCGTCGGACTGCGGGTGACGGCCTGCTCCACCAAGGCAGTGGACGTCGCCGGCGTGCTGTTCGAGGCGGTCTGCCCTCCGCTGGAGGACACGGCCCACCCCGCGCTCGCTCCTTACCACGGGCTGTGGGACGAGGTGGTGTTCACCGAGGACGCACTCGTTCCGGGCCGCGGGCTGTGTCCGCCGGAGACGCTGGTCATCGACCACGGTCGGGCCTTCATGTCCGCACACGTGATCGGGGTCTGCACCCGGCTGGGGATGTCCATTCAGCCGGCCCAGCCGAAGAAGCCCACGGACAAGCCGACCGTCGAACGCTTCTTCCGCACCTTGCGGGAGGGCTTGATCCAGCACCTTCCCGCCTACAAGGGGCCCGACGTCCACAGCCGCGGCCAGGCGGTCGAGGACGCCGCGTTCTTCTTCATCCACGAGGTGGAGGAGATCATCCGTGAGTGGATCGCGGAGGTCTACCACCGTCGTGAGCACGACGGGCTCGTCATCCCGCAGTGGCCGAAGCTGTCGTTGTCCCCGCTGGAGATGCTGCGCATCGGCCTGGCCCGCGCCGGACGACTGCGGATGCCAGCCTCGCCGGACCTGGCCTTTCAGTTCCTCGCGGTCAAGCCGCGCACGATCCAGCACTACGGTGTCGAGGTCGATGGCCTGCGTTACAACGGGCCGGTGCTGGACGGCTACCGCAACGCGCCTAGCCCCTACACCGGTCTGGGCCGGCAGTGGCCGATCCACGTCAACCCCGACGACGTGCGGTTCGTCTACTTCCAGAACCCGGACGACAACTCCTGGCATCCGCTGATCTGGGAGCACGCTCCCGCACTGAAGATGGCCTTCAGCGGGGAGGCCGCCGCCTATGCCCGCCGTCTGGCCGCACGCGAGGGCCGGCACATTGACGCCTCGCAGGCCCTTTCGGATTTGCTGGCCCGCTGGGACCAGGGCATGGTCACCGACCGGCGCGAACGCCGCATGGCGGTGCGCCTGTCGGCAGAGCGCGACGCGCTGTCCCTGCCGGTGCTGCTCGAGCAGTCCGGCCCGCTGACACCTCCGGAGCTGAGGCTGGTGCCCGACCTGCCGGCCGGGGACAGCGACGAGGAGGACGAGCTGTTCGACGCCCCCGAGGGCGACGACTTCTACGCCGACGCCTTCGAGGTGATCGAGTGAGGCAGCCCAATCTGTTCAGCCTCTCCCGCAAGGAGGGCTGGCGCCGCTTCGCCGACGCCCCGCCACGGCAACGGCCCGAGACCCTGGCCCGCGCCCAACTGGCCGCCCTGGGCGAGGCCGCAGCCGAGGACTACAACGATTCGCGCCACGACTGGCACGCGAACTTCGGCATCGTGCAGACGCCTCAGCTCGCAGGCATCCACGACGAACTCGAACAGATCGTGGCCAGCAACCGGCAGGACGGTGACCGCATCCGCTCGGCCGCTGTCATCGACGCGCTGCCGGGCCTGGGCAAGACCACCATCGCCAACCTGTTCGGCCGTGACTTCGACCGCCAGCAGATGCGCCGCCTGTCCACGGTCACCGAGGCCGGACACGAACGCATCCCCGTCTTCCGTGTCGGACTGACCTCCAACACCACCCTGCGAACTCTGAACCGGATGATCTGCGAGTACTACGGCCACCCTGCCACCGACCGGGCGAACGCCGCCGCCTTGGCCAGTTATGCCCTGGACTGCGTCCTGTCCTGCGAGACCCAGCTCGCCATCATCGACGACATCCACTTCATCGACCTGGACCGCCGCGACGGCTTGGCGGTGTCCAACCACCTCAAGTGGCTCGCCAACGAGCTGCCGGTCACCTTCATCTATGTCGGTGTCGGCCTCGCCGAGCGGCGGTTCTTCGCCGACGGCCTGACCGGCAAGAACGTCGCCTTGGCCCAGACCGCCCGCCGCTGGACCCGCCTTGGTGTCGATCCGTTCCGCCTCGACACCGACCAGGGGCGACGCCACTGGCGGAGCCTGATCAAGTCCACCGAACGCCAGCTCGTCCTCGCCGAGCACCGGCCCGGAATGCTGCTACGCAACGCCGACTACCTCTTCGAACGCACCAGCGGCCACATCGGGTCGTACTTCACCCTGCTCATGCGCGGCTGCTACCGCGCGATCCACACCGGCACGGAAGCCATCACCCGCGAAGTCCTCGACGGCATCCGGCTCGACGAGGCATCCGAACAGGCCCGCAAGCAGCTGGCCGCCACCATGGCCCACGCGAAGATCACCGCCGCGCTCGGTGATGCCTCGTGACCGAGACACGCGTGCTGCCTCTGCGGATCCCGATCCTGGATGGCGAGAGTCTCGACAGCTGGCTGGAGACGCTGGGCCGCCGCAACGGCCTGACGTTCTCCGCGTTCTTGCGCGTCCTGGGTCTGTCCCGGCACTACCTCACCCGCCTGCTGGTCAGTGACCTGCCCGTCTCCGTGCTGCGCGAGCTGGAGGTCCGCACCGGTCTTCCGGCCGGCCGTCTCGATCACGCGGTGATCGGCAGCGGCTTTCCCTTCGGGCCCAGGCGGCAGCGGCGATGCCGCTTCTGTCCCCAGTGCCTCGCCGAGCGGGAGGGACGCTGGCTGCTGAAATGGTGGCTGTCCTGGACATTCGCCTGCACCACGCACAAGGCCCTGCTTCACGACGCCTGTCCCGGCTGCGGCGAAGGAGTGCGCGTCAGGCTCCCCGGCCACACCCTCCGTTTCCCGGCGGGAACCTGCACCCGCGGCTCCCGGCTCGCGTCGGTCTGCGGCACCGACCTGACTAGCGCCGACCTTCTGCCGTTGCACTCCGATCATCCGTTGCTCGCCGCCCAGAGCCGCGTCGACGTCCTACTCGCCGATCCGTTCACCGCCAGCACGGTCCTGACCGACCTGAACCAGTGCACGCCATGGCTGATGCACACGGTCGACGACAACGACATCCAAACGATGGGCCGGACGGTCCAAGACCGCTGGCGCCGCCGGCCGCTGGCCATCCGGACTCCCGCCGACCGGGTCAAGCCGCTCGACGCCGCCGTGAGCGGTGTCATCGCCCACTCGGCTCTGCCCTTCCTCGCCGCACCCGACGACGCCTCGGCCGTCCATGCTGTCCTCGGCCTGCGGTCCCGGCGCGACACCCCGAACAAGGTGATCCCCCGGGGCATGACAGCCGAGCAGTGGTCCCAGCTCTCGCCTGGCACGCAGCGCCGATTCCTGCGCGCCGGCGACCAGATCATGGGCGCCCTGGACCGCGTCCGCTTCTCATCCTCGACCCCACGCGCCCGCGTCCCCCAACCCGGCGATCACAGTGCAAGCGCACGCATCCGGAACGTTCCGCAAGCTCTCTGGCCTGGCTGGACAGTGCGGCTCATGCCCCAGGAGGGGATGCAGGAGAACCTGTTCCGCGGCATCGCAGCCGCACTGCTTCTCCTGCCCGGGGAACCAGTCCTTCGGGCGCGCGGCGTCACCGACCGGCTGGGACCGCACCTACCGAACGCCATGACCGTCACCTTGCAGCGAGCCCTCAAGTCCGGGCACCCAGACGTGCTCGCCGCGCTCTGCAACCTCGCCCACTACCTCGACGACCACGGCAGCCCCATCGACTACGAGCGCCGGCGGCGCCTGATCCCCGCGACCCCGATCAGTCCCGACCAGTGGCGCGAGCTCTGTTTCCGCACCGGCACTCAGCCCGGTGAACAGCTCAGCGCCAAAACCACCCAGGCCCCGCGCTATCTCAACGCCCAGCGCTACCTCAACCAGCTCCTCACCGGCGCCGACCTGACCGATCCACGCCACCCCCTCGTCCTGCGATCGGCGCCCGACCGCTCCCGGTACTTCGCCTTCCCGCCCTCCCTGACCCTCGACCAGCGCGACGCTCTCCATCAACACGCGATCGGCATCCTGCACGACCTGAACATCCACGAACCCCTGACATGGGAGCCGCCGCAAGAATGCGCCGATGGACTCGACCTCCCCGGCTGGCGTCTCGACGACATCGACTTGGAAGAAGTACGCCGCATCGTCGTCACCCAGCAGCGGGCCCCACGCGAAGCGGCCAGGGAACTGAACACCACCCTCACCCATGTCCGCTTCGCGCTCGAACAGGTTCCCCGCGAACCCCGCGAGTGGGGCAGGTCATCGAGTCTCGGCTCCTGGCGCCTCCACCAACGGGCCAAGGCGGTCCTCACTACGGAATTCCTACAACGCGAGTACATCGACAGCGACAAGCCCCTGGGCCGCATCGCTCAAGAAGCCGGAGTCCCCCGTCACATCGCTATCGCCCATGCCCGCACCCTCGGCTTCACCATCCGCCGCACCCGCAAGCCCTTCCCTATCGACGAGACCTGGCTGCGCGAGCAATACCTCACCCACAAGCGCTCGACCCTCGACATCGCCGAAGAACTCGGCACAGAAGACGAAACAGTCCGCCGACGCCTCAAGCACCTGAAGATTCCCCTGCGACCCCCAGGAGTGCACAGCCGCACCATCATGACCAAGATCGACACCAGCCTCCCCCGTGACGTCCGGTCCGCCGTCGAAGGCACCCTCTACGGCTGGCTCCGCCTCCACCGCTTCCAGATCGCCATGCGCTTCCCCTCACTCGACAGCGCCGCCCACCACCTGAAGACCGAACCCAACGCGCTGGTCACACAGTTCCAGCGGCTAGAACGCGACATCGGCACACGCCTCTTCACCAGGGCAGCCTTCGGCCGCCCTCAACAGCCCACCCCACGCGGCCAACGAATCCTTCGACACCTCGAAACCGATCGCGTCCAGGCTCTGATGACCGCCTCGCTCCAGCGCGACCACACCTCCGCCTCGCCCGATGACTACGTCCTGGAAGCCGCCCATGCCAAGTTCCAAACCCGCCGCAACCCGGGCCCGCCCACCCCCTTCGACGACATCGCCGTCGAGCGCATCCGCATCACCAAGCCCACGCTCGTCCTCCTACGGGATCTGCTCGCCCAACCGCAACAGGAGTTCTACGGCGCCGAGGTCATCACACGCACCGGACTCGACCCAGGGACTGTCTATCCCCGGCTCAAGAAGCTCCAACAAGCGGGCTGGCTGACCAGCCGACTCGAAGACGACGTCACCTGGATGAACAGAGCCACCCCAGGACGCGGACCCGGCAAACGCCGCACCTTCTACGCCCTCACAACCGAGGGCCACCGCGCCGCCCGCCACGAAACCCAACACCGCACCGTGACCGGAAGAAACCGAACGATCAACAGTCGCCCGAAGTCACCTGACTAGCGGCTCCGAGAGGAGGACGACTCGATCAGCCTCGACATCGAAGCCGAGCACCGGATGGCCATGGCCACCCTCCGGATCCATCAGAACCGGCTTGCCCAACCGCCGCCCGATCTCTCGAAGGAGGCCACAGAACACATCAAGTCGGTCCTGCCCTTGCAACTCTCGCAGGTCGACATCGAAGTCGACTTCGTCGTCGGCATGGAAGCGGAAGATCGCCAGAACATCGGCAGCTAGCCAAACGCGCAGGTTCGGGCACTCCGCGTCAACCGGGCGTGACAGCACAACCTCCGCCCGAAGCAGCGGAAGCACCGTCTCGCCTTCGGAGTACTGGCACTGCCAGCCCCTTTCCGCGACAAGATCGAGGACCGCCTGCCAGTCCTCCACTGAGACGCCAGGGACGCGCACGTCCGGCAGCGACCCCATCAGATCCGGGTCGAAAAAGCACTTCACGTCATCCCACAGCAGATCAGCCACACTGCCATGCTGCCCGACCCCCGGGTTCCACGGCACCCCCCATGGCCACCGACCACCCGCCACGAAGCCCTTCACCATCAACCTGAAGAAACCGACAGATCAGCCGGACAAAACCCCGACAAGAAGCCTGGACAGCACCCCAAAACACCAGGTCACGCCACCACCGGCCGACAACTGAAATCGGAACCTACAGCACCTCCCTCCAGCATCTTCCCCCTTGTTCCCGCCTTCCTCCGTGTGCACCTCCGCGCACGCAGAACCGAACTGGAGTTCACATGTTTCTCGCCGACACAGTCGTCCCACTCGCCTACGACCCCGGTATCAAGCCGAACGAGGGCGGGCTGCCGGGCCTTGAGGTCCTCAAGCAGGTGATCGGCTCCATCAACCTATTCGGCATCATCGCCGTGGTCGGCGCGCTCGCGGTCAGCGCGGGCGTGTGGGCCTGGGGCCACCACTCCGGCGGCCACCAGGCCGAAGCCAACGGCAAGAAGGGCGTACTCGTCTCCGCCGGCGCCGCTCTGCTGCTGGGTGCGGCCAACGGTGTGGTCGCGTTCTTCTCGACGCTGGGGACGCAGGTCCGCTGATGTCTCCCCGTTCCACGAACCCCGGCGGCGCGTCGCCCCTGCGCCGCCGGGCGCTGATCGGCGCCGCCGTCCTGGCCGTACTCGTCGCCCTCGCCGGCCTGACCGCCTACCTCACCCGCGACGACAGGACACCCTCCAAAGATCCCGCGCCGCAGGCGAGTCCGGCATCCCCCTCCTCTCCGACCGCTTCGGCTTCCGCCTCGCCACCGGGAGGAAGCCACAGCGCCTTTCCCGTTCCCCCTTCCACGCACGATCCGATCGCCTTCGGGAAGGCGGCAGCCGCAGCACTGTGGTCCTACGACACCCGAGCCTCCTCCCAGCCGGAGTGGCTGGCAGCCCTGCACACCTGGCTCACCGGCGAGTCGAGGTACGCGGACCCGGCCTCGGTAGACGCCCTTGTGCCCTCGCCCGTGTTGTGGGGGCGGATGGCTGACCACGGCCAGTACGCCACCGCCACCGTGAACGAGGCCCACTTCCCGGACTCGTTCACCCGGGCCCTGCAGGCGGACCCCGGCGCGATCACCGCCGCGTACATCTACGCGGTCACCGTCTCCGGCAAGCAGTCCATCGCCTGGACCGGCGCACCCGCCGGGGGCGCCGAGGCACGCACCATCACCCTCGCCGTCCAGTGCCGCCCGTCCCGGCCCTGCGCTCTGGCCGGCGTCCTGCCGGCCGTCGCCCCCTGACCCCAACCCACAGATATGGAGGTACTGCCATGGATGTCTGTGACCTTCCGCTGATGGGGAGTGTCTGCGACACCGTCGACTTCGTCACCAACCCCGGCGGCGCCGTCACCGACGGCATCGGCGCATGGATCGCCAAATCCATGGGCGAAGTCGCCGCCACCGCGGCCGACCTGGCTGCCAATGCCGTCAACACCACCACCGCCATCGACCTCAACGCCTCCTGGTTCCGCGCCAACTACGAGCTGCTGCTCCCCATCGGCCTGGCGATCACCGTCGGCACGTTCTGCCTCCAGCTCGTTGCCGCCGCCTGGCGGCGCGACGAACGCGCCCTCGCCCAGGCCGCCATCGGCACCATGACCGGTGTTCTCTTCTCCTTCTGCGCCATCGCCTTCACCACCGTCGCCCTCACCGTCGTCGACGCCCTGTCCGCAGGGCTGTTCCAGGCCGCCAACTCCTCGGTGGACGACGCCATCCGCCGCGTCATCAGCGTCAACGAACTCGGCGCCATGTACGGGCTCGGCTGGGGCGTCCCGGCATTCGTCGCCCTGGGCTGCGCGATCGGAGCGTTCCTGTACTGGGGCGTCATGGTCGCCCGCAAAGTCGGCGTACTGATCCTCGTCGCGCTCGCGGTCTTCGCCGGGGCGGGTGGCGGCTGGGAGGCGGCGAAGCGGTGGCGGCGGGGCTGGATTGAGGCTACCGCCACCCTGGTGGTGAGCAAACTCCTGATGACCGTGGTGTTCCTCATCGGGGTGAGCGCGATGGGCAAGTCCGACCCGCAGGACGGCATGGCCGCCCTCTCCGACGCGCTGGCCGGCATCGTCGTCATGATCCTCGTCCTCCTGTGCCCGTATGCGACGTACCGGTTCGTGCGCTGGGCCTCGGACAGCGGCGGCCACGACGACCTCCACCGCACCGGCATCGCCGGACTCGCCGTCACCGCCGGCGCCGTCAAAACCGCAGGCAGCCTGGCCATGCAGGTAGGCACCGGTGGCCGCGCTCCGCAGGGCCCCAGCCAGGTGCCCGGGGCGGGCCCCGACGGCGTCGCGACCGGCATCGACCCCACCGGCGGCCGTCTGAGCAAGGAAGGCATCGATCCCGGACCGGCCAGGCCCCAGACCAGCTTCCGGTACGGCGAGGACCCGAACGCTCCCGGCGACAAGGGCCGCGCGCTGATCCAGCGCCCCGGCATACCCCCGCTGATCACACGGCCCGCCGAGGACGGGGCGGACAGCTCCGCCGCTCCGGCCGCCAGCGCCCCCAGCGGCAGCTTGGCCAAGGACGGACCGGCTGCGCCCTCCGGACCGGCGCCGACCGCTACGGGGCCGTCGCCGACCGGCTCGGCGAGCCCGACGCGCTGGGTCTACCCCGGCAAGCCGCCGTCCGGATCCTGACCAACCATCACACCCGGGGCGGGATGTGTCTCCTGCCGGTGCACACCCCGCCCTGGTATCCCGCTGCCATTCCTGATCTACGTGAACGGAACAACCATGTCCGATATCCCCCGGGCCGAAGCCGCCGCCACGGTCAAGTTCCCGCACCGCTCCAGGCGCGGCGTCCTCCTCGGCCTGACCGCCGCGCAACTGATCACCGCCGCACTCACCGGCCTGCTCCTGCTCGCCGTGATCCTCACCCGTGGCGTGGTCGGAGCCCTCGAACTCATACCGGTGTGGGCGACGATCGTCCTGTTCGTCTTCGTCCGGCACCGGGGGCGGTCCCTGGCCGACTGGACACCGGTCGTCACCCGCTACGCCCACCGGCGTATGCGCGGTCAGTTGCTGTGGCTGACCCGCCCGTCCCAGCGGCCAATCCGCGAGGGTATGTTGCATCTTCCCGGCACTGCGGCGAGCCTGCGCGTGGTCACCGCCCCAGACGGCCGGTATGGCGCGGTCCACAACCCGCACACCGGAGCACTGACCGCCGTCGTCAAGGTCAGCAGCCGCGCGTACGCCCTCCTCGACCCGGGCACGCAGAATGCCAACGTCGCCGGGTGGGGCCGTGCGCTCGCCGCGCTGGCCCGTACGGGTCAGGTGGCCCGGATCCAGGTGATCGAACGGACGGTCCCGGACTCCGGCGACGCCCTTCGCCGCTACTGGGAAGAACACGGCCAGCCCGATGCCCCGCTGGCGGGTGCCGTCTACAGCGAGCTGATCGCTTCCGCCGGACCGGCCGCCGCTCCGCACGAGGCATACGTCGCGGTGTCGCTGGATGCCAGGGCGGCCCGGCGGCTGGTCAACCAGGCCGGAGGCGGACTCACGGGAGCCTTCAGCGTCCTGGGCCAGCTCACCTCCACCCTCGACCAGGCCGCACGCACCGCCGGGCTCACCCCCACCGGCTGGCTCACCGCCACCGAGATCGCGGCCGTCGTACGGACTGCCTACGACCCCAAGGCCCTTGCGGCGCTGGACCGCTGGTCATCGTCCAGCCGCCCCGAGGCCGATCCTGCCGCAGCCGGCCCGGTCGTCGTCGTGGAGAAGTCGGACCATATCGCCACTGACTCCGCCTTTCACACCACGTACTGGATCGAGAACTGGCCCCGCACCGAAACTTCAGCGGGATTCCTGCACCAGCTCCTGTTCACCGCCGGAGTACGCCGGACCCTGTCACTGTCGTACGAGCCGAAGGGCCTCGACGCCGCGCTGCGGGATGTCCAGCGCAAGAAGGCCAGCGTGATCGCGGACGCCGCCGAGCGCGCCCGGCGCGGGCAGGTCGACTCCGAAGCGGACGCGATCGAGTACCAGGACATCAAGTCCCGCGAACGCCAGCTCATCGCCGGCCACGCGGATGTGGCGATGACCGGGCTGCTGACGGTCTCGGCCGACTCCGAGGAGGAACTGCGGACGGCGTGCGCGGTGGTGGAGACCGCGGCGGTCGGCGCGCAGATCGATGTCCGGCCGCTGACCTGGCAGCAGGCCGAGGCGTTCACCGCTGCTGCCATGCCGCTCGCCCTCGCCGCCTGATGCCGGCCCTCGCCCCGTCTGAAAGAGGACCGTCATGTCCCGCAGCTCCGCTTCGTCGACCGCGCAGGACTTCGTGCCCTTCGCCTCCGCCGCCCTCGACTTCCACCGCGCGCTCAACATCCCCGGCGGACCCCTGGTCACCTCCCGGGCCGAGCTGGACTCCCTGCACGCCCATCTCATCTCTGTGCACGGACTGCTCGACGCCCACGCCGTGCGCACGGGCGCGCTCGTGCAGGTCGAAGGTGACCTGCTCCGTGCCGCCCGGACCCGGATCTGGCAGGCCGCCGACCACCTCCACACCGCCTACCACACAGCCCCTCGTACGGGATCCGGTGAGATCCCCGACCGCGAGGAGTGCCAGTCTGGCCTGCCCGAAGGGGCTCCGGAACTAACGATCTGCCGGCGCCACCAGGCAGCCGCCCACCTCGTACGGCGCCGCACCACCCCGGCCGACCTGCACGCCCCCTTCACCGGCCTCATCCGCCACTAACCCCCTGCCTGCCACCGACCGGAGACTCCGCCATGCCCAGGATCCGCGCCACCGCCACCCACCTGTTCACCCCTCGCAAGACATCCCGCGCCGAACAACGGGCCGCGCGCGCCGGATTCGCCGAGGCCCGCCGCCAGGCCCGCCTCGCCGGAGTGACACCGAAGCGCAGCAACGAGGCGACCGACGCGTCAGAGCTGCGGTCGACGTATCCGCCGTCGGGCCGCCCAGGGCCCGCCTCGGCGCGTGGCGGCAGGCTCCGTCTGCCCGCGCACCGGTTGACGACCGCCACCGTGTCCGGTGCCTATCCCTTCCTCGCCGAGGGCGGCCTGGGTGCGGAGGGCATCTTCATCGGCCGTGACGTCCACGCGGAGGCGGCGTTCTGCTACGACCCGTTCACGCTGTACAGCAGCGGACGGATCGAAGGGTTCACCAATCCGAATGCGGTGCTGGCCGGAATTATCGGCATGGGCAAGTCCGCACTCGCCAAGTCCATCGCCACCAGGTCGATCGCGCACGGCTACCGGGTCTACGTCCCCTGCGATCCCAAGGGTGAATGGACCGCGGTCGCACGGGCGCTCGGCGGCTACACCATCGCCCTCGGCCCCGGCCTGCCCGGCAGGCTCAACCCGCTGGACGCCCCCGCCCGCCCCGCCTCGGTCAGCGAGGACGACTGGGCCACCGAAGTCCGCAAGCGACGCCTCCTGCTCCTGGCCGCCCTCGCCCGCACCGTCCTCACCCGCGACCTGCAGCCCATGGAACACACCGCCCTCGACCTCGCCCTGGACCTGGTGGTCACCGACGCCCAGGCGCGCGGCACCGTGCCGCTGCTCGGCGAGATCGCGCACACCCTCGGCTCACCCGAACGCCTCGACCAGGCCCTCGGCGACCAGGCCGGGCGAATGGGGCCCGCAGCCCAAGACCTGGCCCACGCCCTGCGGCGCCTGGTACACGGTGACCTGTCCGGCATGTTCGACGCACCGTCGACCGTCGCGTTCGACCCCACCACGCCCATGCTGTCCATCGACCTCTCCCGCCTGGGCGGGGCGGGCGATGACACCGCGCTGGTGCTGGCGATGACGTGCGCGAGCGCCTGGATGGAATCGGCCCTCGCCGATCCCGACGGCGGCAGGCGCTGGGTCATCTACGACGAGGCGTGGCGCGTCATGCGCCACCTCGGCCTGCTGGAGCGCATGCAGAGCCAGTGGAAGCTGTCGCGTGGCCTGGGCATCGCCAACCTCATGGTCATCCACCGCCTCAGTGACCTGCTCTCCGCTGGCGACGCCGGATCACGCGGCCGGGTCCTCGCCGAGGGCCTCCTCGCCGACTGCTCCACCCGCATCATCTACCGCCAGGAACCCGACCAACTTGCCGCCGCCGCAACGCTCCTCGGTCTCACCGGCGTCGAAACCCAGGCCGTCTCCGCCCTCACCAAAGGCCGCGGCCTCTGGAAAGTCGCCGGCCGCTCCTTCATCACCCAGCACATCCTCCACCCCGCAGAACGCCACCTCTTCGACACCGACACCCGCATGACCGCCAAATCCGCATTCCAGATAAATCACTGACAACTGGAAAGTCGATTGGAAATCCCTGTGCCAGCCTTCCTTCATCTCGTCATTGTCGAGGGCGCTCCGTACGGCCCGTACCTAGGTGCGTCCGAGCGACCCACGATGACCGGATATGACTCTCTGTCCTTCACTCGGCAGACGGCGGAGCGGATCGTCGCCGACCTCAACACGGACGCTTCCGGACTGACCGGCTCCTGGAACGGCGACTCGCTGACCTTCACCGCAACCAAGGACTACGACGGCGAAGGCTTCACGTACACCGTCACGCCGGATGCACAAGGTCACTACACCATCGAAGCCATGTGGCCATGGGATACATGGAGCGCAAACCTCGACCCGGCCGAGCAGAGCCATGCGTACGCACGCGGCGCCCTGACACCTCTAGAACCGGTTGATCCGACGTATTCCGACGCCACCCGCGCGGCGTGGCAGAGCGGACAAACTGAGGCAGCGCGTCTGCTCCAGACCACACCTACCGCGCAACGTCAGTCACCTCCTCGTCAGTTGACGAGCAAACCGCAGCCGCCACTCCTGGTCCCTCTTGAGAGGCCCTCCCTGTCTGCCCTTCCCGACGTCGTCATCACACGGCAGCCAAGCGGAAACGTCACTGCCGAAGGCGGCAACGAACTGAACCGCCATCCCTCTCTCGTCGGAGCCGTGCACCAAGGCGCCCGCCCGCAGAAGAAAGACCCGGCGGCAACACAGACGTCGCCCACACACACTCACACCGAGGAGTTCACAATGCAGCGCCCCAGCAGCACGCCCGACTACTACACCTATGAGTACGGGCGTCGCGTACCGGTCTGGATCCCCCGCGACGCGACCGGGGCGGTCATCGTCCCCGGTCGCCGCGCCACGGCTGCGTCTCCGGAACCGGACTCGGGGGCGTCGGTCCTCGCCGCGACGGACCGCCTCCTGGCCGCCACCACCCGCGAAGAGTTCACCGAGGTCTTCGAACACACCACCAGTGACGACCACGGGGCTCTCGCCCGCCTCCACCAGTTCCTGCAGAGCGCATCCTCCTGGTGCCACGACCACGGTGCCCCCCACAGCGCAGCCGAACTGAACACGTTCGCGATCTCGCTGGAGGAACTGGGCGACGACCTCGCACTCCTGGCCGACGACCTCGCGACCGAACTGGCACAGCCCGCCGCCCGGTCCTCCACAGCCGAGGCCGCCCTCCGTCCCTCCCCAACCGCCTCCGCCCAAAATCTTCCGCCGACCAGCCCGTCCACCGGCCCATCCCCTGAACCTCCCCCGCCGAACAGCGCCCGCACCGCACCGCGCTCGCGGTAGGCCCGGACACCGAAACGAGACCCGGTCATGACCGACATCCCAACTGCCCCATCCAGTCCCGCCGAACCGCTGCAGGATCCCGCCTGGCTGTCTCCCGAGGAGAGCAGTCCCGCCGACCTGCGGGGATTCGCCTCCACGATGGCCGCCCGGCTGCCCGGCTGGACCGCTCGGGCACACGATCTCACCGTCGGCGAGCAGCCCCGCGAGGTGGACGAGCGGGTCTGGGACAACGGAACGCTGTCCCATGCCTTCGAGCAGTACGTTCTGGACGAGGCCGCCGTACTCACCGGCCCCGGCGGCGCTCAGCTTGTTGCTGTGCACCGGCCCGGCGCACGCGGCCAGTTCCTCGTCGGTGCCCTGCGTCCCGCATCCATACCCGCCCGTCTGATCGCGCCCGACGACAGCCCAGTGCCGTCGGCCATCGCTGTCGGCGCCGATCCGGTACGGGCTGCCGCCGAGGTGCGGCGCCGACTCCTTCCCCGCTACGAACAAGCGGTATGGCGGGTACGCGTGAGGGCCCTGGCCGCCGCAGCCGTCGGCATCACCCAGGCATCCGATGCCTGGGACGCGGTGTCCGACAGCTTCTGCGACGAGGACGGCTGGCCGGCCGACGAAACCGGCTACGACAACGGCAAGGTACGCCGCGACGCGGCGGCGTGGGAGCACGTCGAGACCTTCCTCGCACACGGACCAGAGGTCCTCGCCGGAGTCCGGGCCACCGTTACCGGGGCCGATTACCTCGATGGGCCGATCAGCGGTGACCTTCAGCGGCTGCGGGGCGTCGACACCATCCTCGCACGAGCCCAGCAGATTCGCCACGAGTGGGAGCAGGTCACCGCGCTGCTGACCGCCTCGCCGCCCGGCGCACGCGAGATCTATGAGGAGCGAGCGGTGGAGCTGCGCAACGCCGAAGGCTGGCACTACGCCGACGAACTGTCCTACAGCGGCCAGGCGCTGGCCAGCGCCGCCGAGTACCTGACCGAGCGGATCGGCGCCGAGCAGCCCGGACCCGCCCGGCGTGTCCACGCCGCGATCGCCCGCTCCGCCCCGGGCCTTCACCGTCCCGGGCCCGCGCTGCCGCCACCGTCCACACCGTCAGTGTCCCTGCGGCGCGCCGCTCGCGCTGACCGTCCCTAGCACCAGTTCCCGGCGCGGCCAAACCGCCGGATCTCCGGATCCTCAATGACGTGCGCTGAACCGCCGCTCCTGTTCCCTCTTGAGAGGCCCTCCATGTCTGCCCTTCCCGATGTCGTCATCGCACGGCAGCCGAGCGGAAACGTCACTGCCGAAGGCGGTGACGAACTGGCCACAGCCCTTCTCCAACGCGCGGGGTTCGTCGTCCAGACCGCGCCCCGCTTCGCCCCCTGGTACCGGCTGCCGTGGGACCTGGGCGAAGAACGCGAGAACGAGATGGCCGACCACGCCGCCCGGATGCTCACCGCGGTCGGCTACCAGGTCGACCTCGACCCGAGCCTCGGCACCTCACCCATCACCACACCCACCGATCCGAGCGGCGCCCGCGTCCACGGCCAGCTCATCCTGGCACTGACCGAGCAGCTCACGGCATCGGAAACGTACGACACGACGGCATCTCTGACCGAGGAGGTCCTGGATCCGATCGACGGTGTACTGGCGCGGTTGAGCGAGTTCTTCGACGCCGCCGCCGAACAGGCCAACGCCGCCGACAACGAGGACGGCTTGGACCTGGGCGGCCGTTTCACCGACGCCGCCCGGCGGCTCACCGAGATCAGCGAGGACCTCCACGTCGCCGACGACCGGCTGCGCGCCCTCGGCCCACCCGCCGTACCGAACTGGCAGGCCCAGCTCACCGCCTACCGCGAAACCGCCCCGCCACAACACGCAGGCGCCCCGGCCACCGTGCTCACCCAGTCCGCCGCCACGGCGCTGCCCACACCGCCGGCGCCCCGGCGCTCCCGCTGACCACCAACTTCCGTTCCCCGAAAGGCCGCTTCATGTCCTTCCTCCACGAGGAGTACGGCACCGACGCCGAGATCTACCGCAGGCAGTTCAGCACCGAGGTCATCGCCGACAGCAGCAACGCACACGCACACCGGATCCTGAAGGCGTGCGGCTTCACCGAGAGGTCGATACCGCCCCTCTACGTCTGGCACCAACTCCCCGCAGGTCTCGGCGAGGAGGAGAAGAAGGCCCGGTCCACCCGCGCCGTGTGCCTTCTGCGCGCTGCCGGACTCGACGCGAACATCGACGAAACCCTCCTGTCCCCCACCGCACACGCAGCCGTACCCGCCGAGATCCACCAGGACCACACGCTCCACAGCAGCGCCGCCGCGTCATCGTCGCCCGCCGCCGAAGCACACCCGCCGACAGGCACCGATGCGATCACAGCAGTCCCCGCCGCGTCCGGCACGTCCGCTTCTGCCGTTCGGGGCCATGGCCGCTAGGAATACCGGCCCCCGATGCAACAAGGAAGGAGAAGCATCCCTCATGCGCCCAGAGCCGACCACGGTCACCTTCCAGCGCGACAAGGGCCTGGTCACCGCGCGGATCAACGGTGACTCCTCCGGCGGGGAGCCCGCCGCTGCCGTGCTGCACCGCGCGGGCTTCGTCCCCGTCGCCCGCCTGCACGAGCACTTTCACCGGCTGCCCACCGACATGACCGACCCGGACGAGCAGCGGCGCACTGTCACGCGCGCCGTCGACATGCTGCACGACGAAGGCTTCGCCATCTCATCCGACGCCGAACTGATCGATCACAGCCAGCGGTACTCCGCCGGACCGGAGAGGAGTCCCGGCGACCAGGTGGGTCATCTGACCGAGGTGATCTCCACGGCCGGTCACACGCGTGACGTCGTCGCCGCGCTCGGTGAGCTGACCGCTCCCGGTAACGGTGTCGTGCACGCGGTCGTCGACGCTCTCGACGCGACCGCCGACTGGTGGGAGGGCCTGGGCGAACCGGCCGATCCCCACTACGCGAACCGTCTGCGCCACATCACCCGTGAACTCGACTCCTACGCCCTGGAAATCCGGGCAATGCGCGGCGACCTGGCCGACCGGCACACCGAACAGCCCTCACGGGGCCGGCCAGCCGCCGACCCGGATCCGGCCACGACAGCCCGGGTATCTGCGGCCCGATCCGTCTCACCCCACGGCCAGGGCATCGCCACCAGCACCGTCACGGCCGACCATGCCACGCAATCGGGCCTGCCGCCCACACGCCCCTCGTCCGCGCCCGGCCGCTGACCACCGCCTCCCCGGAGACCCACCGATGCCCTCTGCCCGCAGATTCGGGACCGCGCCTGACTGTCCCCTCGTTGCCGCCCGTCCCGGATGGATCCGCCATGCCCACCACCGAGCACCACCCCCGCCCCGACATCGCGATCGGGCACCACCCCCATTACGGCATCACGGCCGCCAACCCCAAGCGCCTCCCCGCCGGCCAGTGGATGCTCGAACGCCTCGACTTCCGCCCCGTCCCCGGCCACCCCACCCTGTATGCCCTCACCGACCAGGCCCGCTGGGGGCAGGACCGCGCCACACGGGCCGTCGCCTACCTGCGCAGGGCCGGCTACCGAGTCGACGCAGACACCGCGTTCGAACCCCTGACGGACCACCGCCCCGCTCCCCAGCACGACCAATCAGTGCGTGTCGAGCCCGACGTCGCGTTCGCCGAACATCCGCAACTCGGCATTGTCGCCGCCACCGCCGACGGCGGCGACCTTGGCGGCCAGTTCCTCGAAGAGCACGGATGGCGGCACAACCTCCGTCTCGATATCTATGCCCTGCCCGCCACCACCGACCGCGGCGAGGCGCTCAGCAAGGTCACCCGAGCCACCCTGGCCATGCACCGAGTCGGCCTTCAGGTAGCGGTGCATCCCCACCTCGCCCGGGAGACAGCCGCACGCCGGCCAACCGCGCCCACGTCGGCAGCGCACGACAAGCGCGACCAGAGCTTCGCCGCTCCCACGTCCCGCGTCAGTACTGCCGCGCTCGCCGCCAGCCCCACTCGCGCCGGCCTGCCCGCCAAGCCGCCGCTCCCCGCCCCCGGCGTCCCTGCCCCGGCGGCGCGCCAGGTGGATCCGCGCATCGCGTTCACCCGCAACCGCTGACTTTCAACTCTCGTAAGGGGACGTTCCCATGGCCGTTGTTGGTACACCCGGCTATTAGCACGTGCGGAGAGGCGAGTCAGGTAGCTGCGGGGCGGTGAGGCCCGCCCTGGAGCATGTCGGCAGTCATTGCCCATCGTTCGTGGTCCAGCCACGCACCGTTGATGTGCTGGAAGCTCCGGGCGCGCCTCGCCTTCGCCCAACACCCCACCGCTTTTCCGCCACCACCGATAGGAGATCCGCCTTGCCCGAAGCACCAGCAGAGCCGTTCATGACGATCCGGCACGCCATCACCGGCGAGATCACCACCACCGGCTACAACGCCGCCGCCCGGCGGATCCTGCTCCAGGCCGGCTTCGAAGAGACGCCAGGCTGCGCCTGCCGGGCGACGGAACCCGGTACGGAGCGGACGCACGGGCCTGCTCGGCAGCCGGCGAGCTGCTCGTCGCCGGCCATCCCCTGCACCTGGACCGAGCCCTCGGTCGGCCGGTGAGCGCCGACGGTACGCCCCGGTTGGCCCGGTCGCCGATGTCGGCACAGTCCGTGATCCGCTCCGAGAGCGGCCAGCCTCTCCAGCACGTCGCCAGCCCCGCCCGCACCCGTACCTGTTGAAGGGAGCCCGTTTTGACCACACCAGGAACGCCTACCAGTCCAGCGCGCACCAAGGGCGGCGAACTACGGGCCAAGGTGGCCCGACTGCTGGCCGACCGGCCGGCGGACACGCTCACCATCGGGGACATGGCCAGGCAGCTGGGCCACTCCCACGGCGCCGTCCGCAACGCCGCCCTCACCCTGGTGCGACGCGGCGAGGCCGACCAAAGCGGAACCGGACAACCGGAGTTCCGCGCGAACGCGAAAACCGCCGCAGCCGCGCAGACCGCTGTGATCAGCCCACCGGGCACCCACTCTCCCCGCGCCCAGGCGGCCACGGCCCGCACGACCATTCCCGCAGCAGCCACGCCCAGGCAGACCGGCCCGATCCGCCGCGCGGGGGGCCAGCTCTACCACCCCCGGGAGCTGGCCGATCTGCCCGACGTCGAGGCGTTGAATCGCTTGCGCGACGCCGACGTGCCGGTGCTGCTCTACGGCCCTCCGGGCACCGGCAAGACGAGTCTGGTCGAGGCGGCGTTCCCGGACCTGCTCACCGTCGCCGGTGACGGCGACACCACGGTCGGCGACTTGATCGGCGAGTACACGCAGGACGACGCGGGAGCCTACGTCTTCCAGTACGGTCCGCTGGTCACCGCGATGACCGAGGGTCGCGCTCTGCTGATCGACGATGCCACCTTGATCTCACCGAAGGTCCTGGCGGCGCTGTATCCCGCGATGGACGGGCGCAGGCAGATCCAGGTCAAGGCCCACAAGGGCGAGACCATCAAGGCCGAGCCGGGCTTCTACGTGGTGGCGGGCCACAATCCCGGCGTCCACGGCGCGGTGTTGACGGAGGCGCTCGCGAGCCGGTTCAGCGTGCAGATCCAGATCGGCACGGACTATGACCTCGCCCTGGCCTTGAGGATCGATGCCCGGGTGGTCCGGGTCGCCCGACACCTCGCCCACCAGGTCGAACTCGGCGAGCTGGGCTGGGCCCCCCAACTGCGGGAACTGCTCAGCTACCAGAGGACCGAGGCCGTCCTCGGCTCCAAAGCCGCGCTCGCGAACCTGGTCGGCATCGCTCCTGTGGAGGATCGCGACGCCGTCGCCGCTGCCGTCGTCAAGGCTGTCGGCGTCAAGGAGGTCGCGCCCCTCACCCTCGGCAAGCAGCTCTCCGCCTCAGCCGCCCGGCAGCCCCCGGGCCACGCCGGCTCCGCACACCGGGGCCGCTCGCGATGAGCGCCCGCCACCACGTCCAGTCCCCCGCCACCACGCCGGACGACGACGCCGACCTCGCGCGCTGGGACGACGACGGCGCCCCGCCCGCGCGACCCCGTTCCTCCCCGCACTTGTGGCTGCGCGTGGGAGCCGAACTCGGCGACCGGCTGGTCGACCTCTCCGGCCGCCAGGACCTCCTCGTCACCTGCCGCCCCGGCACGCGCAGCGGCGCACCGGCCGCGTTCTTCCCCACTCTGGGCGAGGTCGAGTTCGACGCCGGCCTGTTCGCCCCGCTCCAGCCCCACGAGATCCATCCGCGGATCGTGGGCGACGAGGACCGGTATCCCGCCGCCTGGGGAGTGTTCGTCCACGAGGCCGCGCACGCGGCCCACTCCGTCTGGACACAGCCTGCCGGAGCGGACCCCCGTGTCGTCGAGGCCGCGCTCCTGCTGGAGGAGAGCCGCGTCGAAGGCGCACACCTGATCACGCGGCCCACGGACCGCACGTACCTGCGCACCAGTGCCCGAACCCTGGTCATGCCCGACATCGCCCACCCCACCCTCCAGGGCATCGAGCACGCCGCCGGCGTGGCGGCCCTGGTCCTCGGCCGCCGTGACGTCGGCATCCTGGACGCCGGCGAGACCCGGGCCGTCGCCGATCTGTGCGAAAAGGTGCTGGGCGCAGACCTGCTGGCCACACTCACCCGCATCTGGACCGCAGCCCATCAGTGCGCCGACCACGACGCCACGACCATGCTCGCGCACGCTCAACAATGGTGCGACGCTCTGGACACCGCGGCCCCCGCCCTGCCCGTGCCGGAGAACCTCACCGATCTGCTGTCCGGCGCCGTGCGGGTCGTCATGGACAGCACGGCCGCCACCGACGCCGCCGACCTCGCGGCACAGGCCGCAGCGGCCAACGCCATGGCCGCGCAGTCCAAGGCGCAGGCACAGGACCGCGCCCAGCGGGCCGGCCAGCGACGCAAAGCCGCCGCTACCGCCAAGTCGGTCTTCAACGCCCGTGGCACCACCGTCACCCCCGACGGCACACCGGCGCCCTACGGCAGCAACCCGGTTACCGGCACCCGCAGGCCCACCGCCGCCGAGCAGAGTGCCGCCGCGCGCCTGAGCCGCGCCCTGCGCGCCGCCGCCTACCGCGAGCGGACCGAGGAGCGGACCACCAGCCCCACCCCGCCCGGCCGCCTCAACATGCGCGCGGCCCTCGCCCGCGACGCTCAGCGCGCGGCCGGATCGGTCCCCACCGCACAACCGTTCACCCACACCCGCCGCCGGAACTCCCCCACCCCACCGCTGCGTGTGGGTATCGCCGTCGACGTCTCCGGCTCCATGCGTGCCGCCTGCGCGCCCGTCGCGTCCGCCGCCTGGATCGTGGCACGCGCAGCAGCCCTGACCGACCCCGACTCCCTCACCGCCACCATCGCCTACGACAGGCACCTGACCGCACTGACCCGACCCACCCACCGAGCACCAGAGCGCGTGACCACGTTCAATGCCAACGGCGGCCACCACAACCTCGGCGACGCCATCGACGCACTCGACCACGGCCTCGAACTCAGCCGCCCCGGCACCGGCCGCCTCCTCGTGATCGTCACCGACGCCGTCTACACCCCCGACGAAACCGCTCAAGCCGTCACCCGCGTCAAGCAGCTCACGACCGCCGGCTGCGCCGTACTCCAGCTCACCCTCACCGCCAAGTCCCGCCACTTGCCGGGGACCACCTTGCTGCACCTGCCCCAGCCCTCCAGCGCTCCCGTCGCCATCGCCGCGGCGGCCACAGACGCCATCCGCAGGACACGCTGAGACGACGCAGAAGGCGGAAGCGTCCCCGAGACCACCGCCAAGCACTCCAGAACACCTCCGTCCGCCGCATGAATCGTGCATCTGATGCACGACCCTCCGCAACGACGCAGGCCACCACCCCAACCGCCAACGAAAGGCACTCGATTTGAAGCCCCAGACCAGCAGCCCGACCTCGAACGTAACGCCCATCAAACGGAATTCCCCGGGGGTGAAGAAGCTCTGGCACATCACCCATTCCTGCGGGCACAAGGCCGAGCGCGACTTGTCCAACCGTGCGGCCGACCGTCGCGCGGGCTTCGCCGAGTGGCTCGCCAATCGGGAGTGCACCGACTACTGGCGGGCCGCGAGGACGACCGGCGAGCAGGACAAGGCCGCCTGGCTGGAAGCAAGGCGCGCCGAGGAGCAGGCCGAATCGGACGCCTGGTCCGCGCAGTACCGCATGCCACCGCTGGAAGGCACCGTGCGTGCCGTCGCCTGGGGCGTGCGCTGCCGCCACCAGATCCTGGCCGACGCCTACACCGCCCTGGTCCTCGAAGGCGACACCAGCGAGGCGCAGTGGGAGGAGATCGAGGAGTCGACGAGCGCGATGGCGTCCCGCTTGAACTCCTCTGTGTACCGCTTCGTGTACTTGCTTCCCACCTGGTGCTACTTCCTCTGGAACCTCAGGTCCCAGTCTCCAGGTGTCCACGATCAAGGGGAAGCTTTAGCACGCCCTCGCGCCGCCCCGATCGGCCGGTACCGCCGATGGCCGGTACCGCGGTGATCGGGGTGGTATTGCATCCGCTGGCCACCGCCATCGGCCTCACTTCAGGTGTCGGTCCAAGAACCGGCACCCGTCCTCCAGCTGTCACAGGTCACTTTGAACTGCACAAGGGATTGGGCGGCGGCGGGGGCTTCGGCCGCGCCAATCCGCTGGTAGAGGCTCACCGCTTCGCGGAGATTTGAGAGGGCTGCGGGGTAATTCCTGGTGAGCTCGCAGCAGCGGGCGACGCCTTCGAGAGCGCGGGCTTCCTCAAGCTGATTGCGGATCGTGCGGGCGAGTTCCAGGGCGCGCTGGTGATGAGCCTGCGCCTGTCTCGGGTCCCCACATTTCAAATGAAGCGTTCCGATGCGGTTCAGCACCTCCGTCTCACCGGCCCGGTCACCGATGTAACGGTAGGCGTCGTGAACTTGCTCCAGTACAACAGCGGCACCTGTGTAGTTCCCGGTTGCGATCTGCACAGCCGCCATGTGGTTGAGCGCGTTAGCCTGACCGTTTCGGTCGCCGATGTCGCGGTAGACGTCCAACGCTTCCTCCAGCACCACGGTGGCGCCGGGATGATCCCCCGTCGCGATCCGCACAACCCCCACACCGTGGAGGGCGTGGGCATGGCCGAGCCGGTCTCCAGTGTCGCGGTAGGCGGCGAGGGCCTGCTCCAGCACCGCGGTGGCGCCGGGGTAGTCCCCAGTCGCGATCCGCACAGCCCCCAGGTAGTTGAGAGCGTGGGCTTGGCCGTTGCGGTCGCCGATGCTGCGGTAGGCGGTGAGGGCCTGCTCCAGCACCGCGGTGGCTCCCGGATAGTCCCCGGTCAGCCACCGCACACCTCCCAGGTAGTTGAGCGCGTTGGCTTGGCCGAGCTGGTTGCCGGCGGTGCGGTAGATGTCCAGGGCCCGTTCCAGCGCCACCGTGGCCCCCGGATAGTCCCCAGCCAGTCGTCGTACAGCCCCGAGTTCGTGGAGGGCGCCGGCTTGGCCAGCTTGGTCAGCGACGTGTCGTGCCGCGGTGACGGCAGCGATATGCAAGGTGGTGGCTTGCGCCCAGGGACCGTTGTTGCGCAGGTGCGCAGCGATTGCAGCGGTGAGGCCGACGATGCGGGCGTGGTGGTGTGCGGTGGCGTGGTCGATGCAGGCAAACAGGTTGGCGCGCTCCATGACCATCCATGCCTGCGCTCGGTGCCGGTCGGGCAGGTCGGGTGCCACTGTCGGAGGGGCGACGGATGCAGTGACAGCGGGGCGGGGGCTGCGGGCGAGTTGGGCGTCGGCGCGGTCGGCAGTGTGCTGGTAGTAGTTCAGCAGTCTCCTAAGCGCCTGGTCGCGCTCGACGGCACGGTCACCGGCGGCGAGGTTGTGAGCGTAGGTGCGCAGCAGGTCGTGCAGGCGGTAACGGCCGGCGGCCGGAGAATCGATGAGGTGGTCGTCGTAGAGGGCTTCCAGCTCTCGTCGTGCTCGGGCGAGCGGGATGCTGGCGATGGCAGCCGTGGCGTAGGCGTCCGTATCGGTGCCCGGATGCAGGCCCAAGCGACGGAAGAGGCGTTGCCGTTCGGTGGGCAGGGCGCGGTAGGAGGTGTCGAAGGCTGCGGCGACGGCGCGGTCATCTACGGCGAGTTCACTCAGGCGATCGCGGGTGGCGGCGAAGTCGTCGGCGAACTCGGCGAGGTTCCAGTGAGGGCGGTGCGCGAGACGGCCGGCGAGCAGCGCGATGGCCAGTGGCAGGTAACCGCACAGTCGCACGATCCGCGCAACGGCATCGGTGCCGGCGGCCGTCGTGATGGTGCGGTGGGCCAGACGGGTGAACAGCAGATGCGCGTCGTTGGGCGGGAGGGTGTCCAGTGCCAGGGGAGTGGCACCGTCCAGGGCGGCGATGCGCCGCCGGCTGGTGACCATCACCAGGCAGCCCCCGGATCCTGGCAGCAACGGCTCGACCTGCGCGCGGCCGGCGGCGTCATCCAGCACCAGCAGCATTCGCTTCCCGGTCATCCGGTCCCGCCACAATCCGACGCGGGCTTCGAGGCCGTCGGGGATGTTGCGCGGGTCCACGCCGATGCAGAGCAGCAGTGCGGCGAGAGTGTCGGCAGGGTCGGCCGGGTTCTGGCCGGGGGTATGGGCCTGCAGGCGCACGAACAGCTGCCCGTCGGGGAAGCGGTCGGTGAGCTGGCGGGCGGCGTGTACGACGAGGGCGGTCTTGCCTACCCCGGGCATGCCGTCAACGGTGTGGATGGACACCACCTGGGCCGGCTGGGCGGCGGCGGCCAGGAGCTGTTCCACCTCGGCCTGGCGGCCGGTGAATTCGGCCACGTCCCGCGGCAGGGTCCGCAGCGTGGTGACCGGCGCGGGCGTCGTGGACGCCTCCGGGGTGACGTGCAGGTCCCGCCCGGCCATGTAGACCCGCGCGTTGCCTTCGGCATGCGCCTCGATACGCATCGGCGTTGTGAAGTTCTCACCTACGTCTTCGTTCGGGGAGGTGGTCATGAGCCGGTGATGTGCTGGTCGCGGCCAGCCATATACACCCGGGCGTTGTCACGTGCTTCCGCCCGCATGACGAGCGACTGGATCCATGCCTGCTCGCCTGGGGGCAGAGCCGGGGTGAGCTGTTCGTCCAGCAACCGCTGCAGCTCGGCGGCCAGGGTGGGGTCGTCGAGGAGGAGCTGCTGCAGGTGCAGGCGCCAGGTGCCCGCCAGGGCCTGCTCGGTGTCTCCATCACCTTGCTGCCGGGCAGCGAGGACCCGGGCGCGGAGGGCTTCCAGCTCGGCTCCTATGTGGTCGGCCTGCTCGGGACGGATCCGTCTCCATAGGGCTACCGTCGCCGCTCTTGCCTGCTGCCAGGCGTCCGTGGCCATAGCGCTGACCAACGCCGTTCCTGCCGCGAGCACGATCGGATCCATCCATCCCCCTTGCGGAAGGCACCCGGAGAATCACTATACGTGCGCAGAGGGTTACCAGGGAGGGGCCCCGGCAATGTCGGCCCGTGGCCGGTCTGGGCAAGTGACCGCTGGCGTTGCCGTGTGTGCGGCCGGGTTGAGTGACAGGACGACTACCTTCGATGACAACGGACACCCGTCGACAAGTGACGTCACTACCGCTCGATAAAGCCACCGCCACGGACATCGGGCCGGAGGCCGACCCGGTTGCCTGCCCGGCAGGCTGCGGTCTCGACATCGTCGCCACCGCTGGCCACGCGAACGGCCACTGGCCCGTCTACGCAACGACGCCTACACCTCGTGCTCCGCCTGCACAGATTTCGCTTACAGCCACGGCCTTTGAACGGACAGTCCTGACCGGGGTGCGTCTACCACCCTTTTCCGGCCGGGCCAAATCGCGGAATGTGCGGATCGTCTCTCCTCGGTGGCCGGTACCAGGCCCATGCGACTACCCCGAGGTTGAACGTGATTCCCCACCTGCGACGGGGCGATACAGCCCTCTCCGCTCTCACCTATCTCTACGATCAGGCCGCGCAGGAAACCGGCGTGCGCCCTCGCCTGATCGACGGCGACTGCCACGGTGCGCCGATGGACATGGACGACGTGGCCGGCCTCGCGACGGCGGTCCAGGTTCGTCACGGGCGAGAGGACGCACAGCCCGCCTTCGACCGTCCGATCATGCTCTGCACCATCCGGTCGAGTCCCGACCTTCCCTCTCCGAACGACGAGGAGTGGGCGATGTTCAGTCGTCGCGTGCTGTCGGCGGCCAGCCTGCTCGGTGAGATCGACGGGCAGGGATGCCGATGGCTTGCGCTGGGCACCTCCGAACGGCAGGTGCACCTCGTGGCGAGCCTCGTCCACGATGACGGGCGGCCCGCACGTTCCCTCTACAACCTCAACATGGCTGTCTGGCGGGAGTGCCAGAGCATTGACACCGAGTATGGAAGCCGTTACCCGGACGCGGCGGTCACCGTGCGCCCGGTCAACCTCAGCCCCGCGCCGAGCGTCACCGTCGTCATCACCGGCAACCCCACCGGCAGCGTGGTGGCCGAGGGCGCCAGGGACGACCTCTCCGCCGCGCTCCTCAAGCACGCCGGCTTCCAGCAAATCCAGGACTGGTATGGCCGCCGTCACCGGTTGCCGACCACCACATCGGAGGCGGACCGCGCCTCCATCGCGTCTCACGCAGCCGCAATGCTCCGCGCCGCCCGGTATAGCGTCGAGCTGGATTCCGCGCTCGACAGTGGTCGGCTGACCACCCCGACCGACCCGTACGGGGCCTATGTCGCCGGAGGGCAGATCTTGCGGCTGACGGATCACATCCGTGGTGCCGCGAACGCTGCCGAGGCCGCCCATGCGGTCGATCAGCTCCTCGATCCGGCCGACGGTGTTCTGGTCCGGCTTCAGGAGGCCCTCGAAGCCGCCGGGGAACAGGTCACCGACTTTGATGACGAGGCCTGGGAACTCGCCGACCGCTTGACCGCCGCCGCCGAGCAACTCACCACCGTCGGAGAGGAACTGGCCGGAACGGCTGCGGAGATACGCATCCTCGACAGCCCGCCGCAATGGGAAAGCAGCGACCGGTCCAGGAGCGCCGCCCGCAGCGGGGTCCCCGTCGCCGGCGCGGCCCGCGCCACGTCACCTGCTTCGGCCAACGTGCCGCCCTCGCTGGGCACATCGGCGCCCGCGTCCATCACGCCCGCGTCTCCCGCGCAGGGCCCCAGCCCGCGGACTCGGTGAACCGTGATGCTCTCCTCCCGTTCCTCTTCACCCGGCCTGACGCGTACGTATCTCATCCGTGCCGCCGATGGTCTGGCGAGTATGACGGCCTCGTACGCGATTCCGCTTCTGGTGCTCCTCACCACGAACTCGACGACGCTGACGGGCGTCGCGTTCGTTGTGCAGTGGGTACCGCGACTGGTGTCCTTCTCCTTCGCCGGATCGCTCGTGGACCGGTGGGGTGCCGGCCGGGCCTTCCGTACCGCCAACCTCGTCCGGGCTGCGGTGGTTGCGGTGGCCGGCGGGGTGCTGCTGGTTCTGCCTGCGACCGGTACGGCGACCACCTGGGTCGTCATGACGTTCGGGGCTGTTGCGGGGCTGGTGGCGGAGGTGTCCTTCGTCGCGGTCGAGACCCTCGGCGCCGCAGCCGGCCGCCGGCCCGGCGAGCGGGCGCACCGGGTCCAGGCGGTGCAGACCGGTATCGACCAGGGTGCCCTGCTGCTCGGGCCGCTCCTCGGCGCTCTGGTGCTGCTGGCCGGTCCGCCCGTGCTGATGGCGGTCATCGCCGCCCTGGCCGTGACGGCGGCGGCCGGTGCGCGGGGTCACGGTGGCCTGGTGGATCACCGTCCGGTTCCCAGCAGTCTGCTGACCGGCTGGCGGACCCTGCGCCACATCCCGGCGCTGGCCTGGCTGGTGGGCGGTCTGGCCGCCTCCAATCTCTCCCTCGGTGTGCTCCAGGCCGCCACGCCCATCACCGTGGTGCAGCAGTTCCGCCGGCCTGCTGTGGACGTGGGGATGATGTGGAGTCTGGCGGCCGTGGCGTCCCTGTTCGCCGTCTGGGCCGCCCACCGCGCCCTTAGCCGCTGGCCCGTGTGGCCGGTCGGCGCGGCAGCCGCCGCCTTCTCCACCGCGGCGTGCCTGGCCACCGCCCTCGTGCCCGGCTTCCGTTCTTACACCGTGGTGGTGGCGGTGCTGATGGCCGCCGACGGTGTGCTGACCGTGGTCCTGCGCACCCTGCGCGGCCGTCTCATCCCCGCCCGCGCGTTCGGCTCCACCCTTGCGGTCACGATCATCCTGCTCCTGCTGCCGTTTCCCGCCGCCGGAATCCTCGTCGCCGCCGTACCCGCCGCCGGCCTCCCTCACCTGCTGCTGGCGTGCGCCGTTGTCCAGGGCGTCGTGCTGGGCGCGTGCTTCGCCGGGCTGCGCCGGCACCGCGCCGAGGGCTACCGGGCGCTGTCGCCGGTCCGCGCATCCGGCCCGGCCACAGCTCACACGGCTCCGGCTGACACGCAGGCCAGTGATCCGGCTGTCCCGGTCGATGCCCCGTGAACACCCTCACACGACCGCGCCCGGTTCTCCTCTCCTCTGCCCAACCCCCTTTCTGTGGAGGCTTTTCCATGTCACGGTCCACGCTTGTCGCTGATCCGGTTCTGATCGTGGTCGGTGGTACGGACCCGGTGCTGCGCGGCTACTGCATGGAACAGGCTGCCGCCGCGTACCCGGTCGCGCTGATTGACGCCAAGCCGCCGACATGGCAGCAGGATCTCGTGGTCGACCACGAGGTCGCCGATCCCCGGGACTCCGCCTCGGTGATTGCCGCCGGACTCGCGCTGGCCGAACGCCACACCATCGCCGGCGTCCTGACCTGGGACGAATACGCCCTCGTCGCGACCGCGCACCTCACCGCCCGGCTCGGGCTGCCGGGCAACACGGTCGCGTCGATGAACGCCTCCCGGGACAAAGCGGCCAGCCGCCGTCACTTCGCCGAGCACAACGTGCCGTCCGCGACATCCACCCGCGTGCATACCCTGCCGGAGGCGACCGCCGCCGCGCACCGCACAGGCTTCCCTGTCGTGCTCAAGCCTTCTTCCCACGCGGGGAGCATCGGCGTCATCCGTATCGACAGCCCCGAAGACCTCACGGCCGGGTGGGAGTTCGCTGTATCCGGGGCCGGGGAGCAGGGGCGGGAGGGCAGCGGTGTCCTGGTCGAGGAGTATCTGGACGGTCCGGAGATATCCGTGGAGTGCGTCACCCTGCACGGCGTGACCACCGTGGTGGCGGTCACCCGTAAGGACGTTGGTTTCGCGCCGTACTTCGAGGAAGTCGGTCACACCGTCACCGCCGGCGACCCGCTCGTGTCCGAGGTGGCCCCGGTCGCCGCCCACGCGTTGCAGGCCCTCGGTGTGACGGACGGGGTGCAGCATGTGGAGATGCGCCTGACGGCCACCGGGCCGAGGATCGTCGAGGTCAACGCGCGTATCGGCGGCGACATGATCGGCGAACTCGTCCGCCTCGCCACCGGCATCGACCTACCCCGCATCGCCGCCGACATCGCCTGCGGAAACACACCCGACCTCACCCCCACCAAACACACCACCGCCGCGATCACACTGCTCTACCCACCCACCGCAGGCACCCTCACCGCCCGCCACCTCCCGGCCGTACCCGGCCCGTTGAATCCGTGGCTGCGCCAGGTGACCTGGCTGCGCAATGTCGGCGACCAGGTCTGCCTCCCGCCCACCGCCATCCCCGGCGCCGCCCGCATCGGGTTCCTCATCGTCACCGCCGACAGTCCCGATGACGCACGCAGCCGCCTGGCGTCCCTCACCGAACAGCTCACCCTGGCGGTCGAACCCCACGCCACCACCTGAACCGCCGCCGGCCCGCAACCGCCCCGGGCCCGGAGGGCTCCGCCGCGCTCCTCGCCCACCCGGCATCACCCCGCTGATCACTACACCCACAGCCCCTACCGACCAAGGAGGACCAGTGCCCGAGTTTCACCCGACTATCGGCGACGCGATCGGCGCCGCCATGGCCCACAACATCCGGCTCGCCCACAGCAATGAACCCGCCACAGCCGCACCACCCAACAGGCCCGACCCGTACTCCGTGCCGGGAATGCTCCTCCGGCTCACCGAGACCACCGCACCCGCCGATGTAGCACGGATGGTCGAGGAGATCACCAGCCCCCTCTTCGGAGTCCTCCCCCAGGTAACGGAACTCGTCGCCACCACCGCCGACTGGACCCGGTCGCGGCTGAACTTCGACGGCCCCCTCCACAACCCGGTCTTCGAGGTGTGGCAGCGCCTCGCCGTCTGCACCTCGCTGCTGCAGGACGCGATAGAGGAACTGGACGACGCCTACGCCGGGATCGCCGCGTGCCCGGCCGCCCTCAGCGACCCCAAGCACCAGGACATGGTCCGCATCCTGCGCACCCGGGAAGGCGAGGACGACATCTTCACCACACCCGGCCAACCCCCGGCCGAGCCAACCGCCTTCCAGCACCCGCAGGCCGAGTCCACACGACAGCAGGCCGCCAGCGCCGCCTCCCCACGGGCCACCGCCCAGGGTGCCACTCCCTCCGCCACCGTGCACACCGGCACGCAGCCGCCCGCTACACCGACCCGCCCTCCCCGGACCCGATAACCCCCTCTGCCCGACCCGCCAGAACAGGAGCCACCCCCGATGACCAGCACAAGAGCGCCGCGCGCACCGCCCCCGCCCGCTGCCCGCCGCCAACTCCTGGATCAGCCATGCCCGCTCCGCGTACCAGCGCGCCCTCGTCCACCACCGGGACCGACGCGCTCCTCTACCTCCTCTTCGGCGTTCTCGGCGCCGCGACAGCCGTCGGTTCTTTCGCCTGGCTGACCGGCAACGTCACCAACCTTCTTGCCGGTACGGGCCCCTGGGCGCCCTACGCCGCCACCGACGCACTACTACGGCCCCACGAACTGTGGCCCCACCTGAGCCCCACCGCCCTGCTGATCGGCGCCCGGATCGTCCCAGGCCTGCTAACCCTCTCCCTCACTGTCACTGGGCTGGTCCTGTGGACACGGTGGCGGGGTCCACGCAACGGCCTTGCCCGTAGGGCCGATCTCGCGCCACTGCTGGACAAGCAGATCACCGCCAAGGCGAAAACCCTGCGGCCGAGTCTGTCCAGCCTCAAGGGGAATGAGATCGCACCGGCGGACCGGGGGATCCTCGTCGGCACCCTCTCGCCCGGCCGCGCCGAGGTCCGCGCCTCCTGGGAAAGACGTCCTCGTCGCGATCATGGCCCCCCGTTCCGGCAAGACGTCGGGCCTGGCGATCCCCGCGATCCTCGCCGCGCCCGGACCCGTCCTGCTGACCTCAAACAAGGCAGCCAACGACGCCTTCACCGCCACGGTCGACGTCCGCGCCGAGGTCGGCACGGTGTGGACGCTAGATCCACAGCAGATCGCCCACCACCCACGTCAGATGTGGTGGGACATCCTGGCCGACGCCCAGGATCTCGCCGGGGCGAAACGGCTGGCCGGGCACTTCGTCGCAGCCAGCGTGGACGAGTCCAGCGGCTCCGACTTCTGGTCCACCGCCGCCAGCAACACCCTCGGCGCACTGTTCCTCGCTGCCGCCGGCCACCACCGCCCGATCACCGACGTCCTCGCCTGGCTGGCCTCGCCAGCAGACCGTACTCCGGTGGACCTGCTCACCGATGCCGGCCACGACGCGGTCGCCGCCCAGCTCCAGGGCACCGTCAGCGGCGCCACCGAAACCCGGGACGGCATCTATGAGACCGCCCGCCAGTACGCGAGCTGCCTCCTCGACCCGGAGGTCGCCGCCTGGGTCACCCCCGCCAAGCACCTGCCCGAGTTCCGGCCCTCCGCGTTCGCCACCTCCCGCGACACGCTCTATCTGCTCAGCAAGGACGGCGGCGGTTCGGCCTCGGCGATCATCGCGGCAGCAGCGGATGCGGTGATGCGCGCGGCCGTGGTCGTGGCGGAGCGCTCGGGCGGGCGGCTCGACCCGCCCGCGCTGTGCGTCCTGGACGAGGCCGCCAACGTGTGCAAAATCAGCGATCTCCCCGACCTCTACTCCCACCTCGGCTCCCGGGGCGTCATCCCGATAACGATCCTCCAGTCCTACCGGCAGGGCCAGAAATGCTGGGGCGAGGCCGGGATGGACGCCCTGTGGTCCGCAGCCACCGTCAAGATCATCGGTTCGGGAATCGACGACAGTGACTTCGCCGACCGGTTGTCCCGGCTGATCGGCGACCACGACGTCCAGACCACCTCCGTCTCCACCAGCGAGAGCGGCAAGTCCACGTCGGTGAGCACGCGTACGGAGCGGATCCTGCCCCCGGACGCGATCCGGGCCCTCCCCAAGGGGCGGGCGCTGCTGTTCGCGACCGGTATCCGGGCAGCCATGCTGGACCTCCGGCCCTGGTACGACCAGCCTTCGGCGAAGACGGTCGGCCCGGCATCCGCCCGAGCGACGCAGGCCATCACCGAGCGGGCGATCGCCAAGTCCCTCAACAGCCGTGACGACTTCGGGCTGTCGGCATGAGCGTGTGGAACACCCCCGCCACCGACCGCGTCGCCGCCCTGCGTGAACAGGCCGCCCGGTACGGGGAGGAGTCTGCTGCCGGCCTCTCGGATCTGGAGCTGCTGAACGCGGCGTACGAGTCGGTCCTGCGCGAACAGATCGACACCCGCGACCGCTACATGAGTCTGCTCACCTCCCTGCGCCACCACGACGACGCGGTCCGTACCGCCGCCACCAGCGCGTTCAGGGACCACGCCGACCGCTACGCCCAGCACGCCGTACGTCAGCACATGCGCCCGTTCGACGCCCTTCTCTACCGCGTCGAGCAGCTTCCCGACCGCCCCGGCCCCCAGCAGATGGACGGAGTGCGCTCGGCGGCCGTACGGGTGCGGTTCGAACTGAAGGAATCCGGACCGGCAGAAGACCTCATCGACCCCGAGGGCGCGCGGCACACCCTGCGGACCCTGCGGCATGTCATCGGTGTGCTGGAAGCCCGGGAGGGACTGGACGCATCCGATGTCCTCGGGCTGGTCAAGAACGCGCTGAACGACGAGACGCTGATCGATCTGTTCACCGTCGCCGACCGCGGCACACCCGTACCGGCCGTGGAGCCGCCGGCCCCGCCGTTCGCAGGGCCCGGCTGGAGCGACCTGGGCGGCTTCTGGGCCTACCAGCCGGACGGCTCCGGCGCTCATGTGAAGGCGTATCCGATCGGTGAGGACTGGTACCTGGACCTGTGGTCCGCCCGCGGGCAGTTGCTCGCCTTCGGCACCGTACCCGCCACCGAAGTCGCCGCCCTCGCACCCGCACTGATCGCCCAGGCCGACACGTGGACCCGCGACCGGTCCGAGTACGCCTGGCGCCGCTTCACCGACACCGCCCAGGCCACCCGCACCGCTCCACGGCCCGGACAGGACACCGGCCAGGTGCCCGCCCCGGGAGCCTCCGCAGCCGCCCGGGCCCGCGCGGCCACTGTCTCCTCGCCCAACCGCCTGGCCGGCTCTGCCGCGAGCAGCCCGTCCTCGCCCCCGTCAGCCGCGCGCCCCGCGACGCCCGCCGCACCCCGCCACAGCCGCTGACCACAACGCGCCACGCCCCACTCCACACAGCAAGGACCCACCATGTCTTCCCTCACACCGGACGCAGCAGCATCTCTGGCTTCTCCTGAGCCGGTACCTCCTGCCCGTCCCGCTCCAGGCGGGGCTCCCGCGCTGCGCGTTCTTTCGCTCGGCGCCGGCGTGCAGTCGACCAGCCTGCTTCTCATGGCCGCCGAAGGGCACCTGCCCCGGCTTGATGCGGCGATCTTCGCCGACACCGGGTGGGAGCCGCGGGCGGTGTACGAGCACCTCGACCGGATCGAACGGGAGATAGCCGAGCCCGCGGGCATCCCGGTCCTGCGGGTCTCCTCCGGCAACATCCGTACGGACGCGCTGGATCCGTCGAAGCGGTTCGCGTCGATGCCGCTGCACATCCTCAACCCCTCGGGCGGCAAGGGCATGTCACGACGGCAGTGCACAGGTCAGTACAAAATCCGGCCGATCAAGGAGAAGGTCCGCGAGCTGCTCGGCCGTCCGCACCCGCAGCGTATTCCGGCGGGGGTGTTCGTCGAGCAGTGGATCGGTATCAGTGTGGACGAGTTCCACCGGGCAAAGGACGCCGACGTCGCCTACATGAAGAACCGTTTCCCGCTGATCGAACAGGATCTCTCCCGCGCGGACTGCCTGCGGCTGCTGCGCTCGCGCGGATTCGGCAGCACCCCCAAAAGTGCGTGCCTGGGGTGTCCGTACCACGGCAACGCCCAGTGGAGGGCCCTGCGCGACAGCTCCCCCGACGAGTGGCGCGACGTGGTCGAGTTCGACGCCGCCATCCGTACGGGCAACGCGCGGGCGACCGCCGAAGGCAAGCCGCTGCTGGGCCAGGCATATCTGCACCGCAGCCGCCGCCCTCTCGATGAGGCGCCGATCGACCATGTCACCGCCCACGAATGGGCCGCCCGCCAGAGCGACGTCTTCAACTCCATGGCCGATACGGAGCTGGAACTCGGTGAGCCGGACGGTTGCTCGCCCTGGTCCTGCCGCTCCGGCGCCCCCACCCAGGCCGACCTCGACCTCACCGCCTGACTCCCCATGTCTCCCCCATTTTCCAGGAGTTCTGCCGTGTCCTCGCCCACTCCTTCCGCTCCCACGCCGCGTTCCGAGCGGTTGGTCGGTTCGCCGGCCGTACGGTGCGACGGCCGGTGGTGGCTGGTCGGCAGCACCGGTTCGGTCCTCGCCACCGACCCGGACTTCACCGGCGAGCTGGACCGCCTCGCCACGGCGCTCGCCGCCGCCGACCAGGCCGTCGCCGACCTCCCCGACGAGCAGCACGAATCCTCCGCCTCTGGTCCACGGGGGCAGTGGTGAATCCGCTGCTGCGCGCCGAACAGGCGGTCCTCGGTGCGGTACTCCTCGACCCGGGCCAGCTCGCGCGCCTGGGCTGGCTGGCGCCGGAGCACTTCTCCCGGCCGGTCCACCGGGCCCTGTTCGCCGCGATGCGCACACTCCACACCAACGCCCACCCCGCAGTGTCAACCAAGGCGAAGGCAGTGGTGCCGTTGTCGTGGGTGACCGACACGGTCGCCGAGGCGAGCCGCCATGTCCGCGGGCTCACCGCCCCCTATGCCCACGTCCTGATCGCGGCGTGCCCCCGTTCAGGGAATGCTCCGCTGTATGGCCGGATGGTGCTCGAAGGCGCGATTCACCGCACCGTCACCGAGCATGCCGTCCGTCTGCACCAGGCCGCGCGCGCCGACGCGCTGCGGGGCGATGTCGAGGGGGCACTGCACCAGGCGGATGTCCTGGCCGGGGTGCTCGGCGATCTCGCACGCCGCTGGGGAACCGAACCACGCCCGCTCGCCCCAGCCGCGCCGCCGGCCACCGCAGCCGCCGAACCCCCGCTCGCCGGTACGGACGAGGTGGCCGAGGACGAACGATTCCTGCTGGCAGTCCTGACCGAACGGTCCGGGGCGATGAACGAGGTGGTTGGCTGGCTGCGGCCGGACGACTTCGCCGACCCCGCCCACGCCCACCTCTACCAGTGCCTGGGCGCACTGCATCACCGCGGCGAGCCCATCGACCGGATGACGCTCCTGTGGGAGGCCCAGCGACGCGGCCTGCTCGCAGACGGCACACTGACCGCCGAGCAACTCGCCGGGATCTGCGACGGCGTCGGTGCCGGCACCGCCGAGTGGCTCGGCGAACAGGTCATCCGTTCCTCGCTCACCCGCACCGCCGCCGAATCAGCCCGTGCCATCCGCGCGCTGGCCGAGAACGAAGCCTTGGCCCCGGGCCAGCTCATCAGCCATGCCCTGCACGCCCTCGGCCCGCTCGACAATGTCCGTGCCCGCTGGCAGAGCGCCAACGGCATCCCCGCGCCAACGCCCGCGCCAGCTCCGACCACCGGCGATTCCCCGCCGGCCCGGGTTCACGCCGCGCTCGCCCGCAGTACTCCGCGACCACCAGCCCGGCCCCCACAACGCTCCGGCGCCCTCCCCTCAGCGCCCGCCGCGCGTACCTCGTCACGGACCCCCATCTGAACCACCCGGCCCCTGTCCCGTCCGCCTCTCACCCTTGGAACACTCCGTGGTCAACACCCCCACCACCGACGCCCTGACCCTGCGGGACATGGCGTCCTCGTTCGACGCCCAGCGCGGCAAACTGCCCGTACCCGGCGACCCGCACCGCACGCCCGAACCCACCGCCATCTGCCGCCAGATCGCCGAACTCAGCTCACTGCTAACCCAGTTGAGCGACGAAGTCCTGCTCCGTGTCACCGCCCAGGACCGGGCGCCGCACAGCGACCGGGTGATCACCGCGTTCGCCTCCGCCGTCGAGCCCGCCGGCGAAGCCGTCGCCATCCTGGGCACGGTGAGCCACCAGCTCGCCTTCCTCGCCCAGATCGAACCGTCACACAACCATGCCGACGTACGCGAAGCACGGGAGGCGTCCGTCCACGTCCTGGAAGACTCGCTCGCCCTCGCCGAAGCTGCTCTGTACGACGCGGCCAACAGGCTGCACGCCGCCTCGACAACACTTCTGCCTCCGTCCGTACGGCTCCGGGCCGCCCTCAGCCGATCCCACAGCGCCGCCGACACAGCACCGTCACCCGCCGTCGGCGCGAAAACCGCTTCTGCGGCAGCGGGTTCCCCATCGGCTGTACGGGGCCGATGACATGGATACCAGCGCCTCGCACGGTCCACTGATCGGGTCGCTGTGCTCCGGGTACGGGGGCCTGGACCTCGGTGTGCAGGCCGCCCTCGGCGGCCGGGTCGCCTGGCACGCCGAGACCAGCCCCGACGCCTCCCGCATCCTCGCCCGTCACTGGCCCGGCGTGCCCAACCTGGGCGACATCACCACCGTGGACTGGGCCGATGTCAAGCGGGTGTGTGTCCTGACGGCGGGTTTCCCGTGTCAAAGACGTGTCGGTCGCCGGCCGCCGGGCCGGACTCAACCCCCGTACCCGCTCGGGGCTGTGGCTGCACGTCGCCCGTGCGGTCGAAGCCCTCCGTCCCTGCCTGGTGGTGATCGAGAATGTCCGCGGACTCCTCACCGCGCCCGCCGGTTCCCCTGGCGACGTGGAACTCTGCCCGTGGTGTCTGGGAGACGACCCAACCCAGCCTCCTCTGCGGGCACTTGGTGCCGTACTCGGATCCCTGGCCGACCTCCGGTACGACACACGATGGCTCGTGCTACGCGCCTCCGATGTCGGAGCCCCGCACCGCCGCGAGCGGACCTTCCTCACCGCCTGGCCCGCCGGACACACTCCTCAAAACCCCGACGAGCAACATCGGCAAGAACGGCGGCTCCCAGCACCCCGCCAAGAGGAAGAGCGGCGGCCACGGCCCAAATCTGGCGGACGAGGTGGAGTGGCTGCTGCCCACCCCGAAGGCGTCGGACGGGATCAAGGGCTCTCCGAACCAGCGCCACGGAAACGGCGACATGACACTCCCCTCCGCAGCGGCCTCGCTGCTGCCGACGGGCACACCCGGCCGCAGCCCGGGGAGCAGCCGATGTCCGCGGCTGTCTGCGGACGTCCTGCCGCTGTGGTCCGACACGAGCCCGGCGACGGAGGATCTGACGGGCGATGGGGACCGTACGGCGCCGCCATCACCCGATGGGAGACGCTCACCCGCCCGGCGCCACCGCCCACCGACGCGGGCGGGCGTCTGCGCGCGGAGTTCGTCGAGTGGATGCAAGGGCTCCCACCGGGCTGGGTCACCGCCACTGAGGGGCTCGGACGGCCGGCCCAGCTCACCGCGCTCGGCAACGGCGTCATCCCCCAACAAGCCACCCGAGCCGTGGAGTTGCTGGCCCCGCCGTTCCCGCGCTGCCCCCGCTGCACCGCCCGGTAGCCCTCTACTCCCTTTTTCCGGCCGGGCCAAATCCCGGAATCTGCGGATCCTCTTCCCCATGCCGCCTTCGAACCGATGGAGCACTGCCGTGACCTGCAGAAGAGCGCCGAGCGCCCCGTCCCGCCCTGCTCGCTCTCACTTCTTGGATCCGTCATGTCAGACCCCAGCACGACCGCCCCCGAACCCGAGCCGTTCCGCGTTCCCGACGAGGATCTCGACGACCTCGCCACCACGCTCGCCCGCACCATGGCCGAGGTCCGCCACCACGGCGTCATCCTCGACCGCCTCGGCACCGAACCACCCACCGAACCCACGATCGATCCCACGCCCCGGCCGACCGCCGCAGCCGAACCCCGCGCCGAGGACACCAGCGTCGGACAGGGCGACGGTCCGGCGTCCGTGTTCATCCTCGCGCTGGGCGGCGAGGTGTATGCCGCCGAGCTTTCGGCGCTCACGGACTGGGTGAATTACCTGTTCCTGCCGGTCTACGGGCGGGAGATCAGCACTACCCGTCCCTGGTGCGACCAGTGGCATGAGCATCCCGAGGCCGTCGCCCGCCTCCATGCGCTCTGGCTTGCGTGGCAGCAGCTCACCGATGCCGAGGCCGGCCTCTCCGGTCCCTCGACGTGGCACCGCGACCACCTCGACCAGACCCTGGTCCACCTGCGCGCCCCGGACGGGCCGTTCGCCGCCTGCACCACCAGCCCGGCCAGGCCCAACCACCGCCTCCTCGCCACCCCGGCACCGCAGATGGCGGGAGCGGTCCAGTGAGCGCCGAAGCCGACTTCTGTCTCGACGGCTTCGAGCCCGCCGACACCGACTCCGCGGAAGCGGAGCAGAGTGTGTGGGCCGGGGATCTCACGGTCCTGGCCGAACACCACACCCCCAGCGGATCGCACAGCTACCTCCTCGCCCACGACACCTCGGCCACCTGGGGTGTACCGGGCGAGCCACAGCTCATCGCCATCAAGATCAGCCGGGCTCCGGGCGACCGTACGTTCACCTTCGAGTGCGCCCCGCACACCGTCCTGGCCTTCGCCCAGAGCTGGCTCATCGAACGCGACTGCCCGCCCGACCTCATCACCCAGGTCACCACCGGCATCGCGCCCGCGGACGACATCACCGTCCAGACCGAGCGGAAGATCCGCGACGCGGCCGGCCGCTACGAGGTTCTCCACAGCGACACGGCGCCGGACTACCCGTACGAGACGTGGACCATGGCCCGCGATCGGCGTGCGGTACAGGACCCGGTCAGGGTGTTCCTGGAAGTGGACGGTCCCGGGACGGAGACGTACACCCTGCGTGAGGGCGCGTTCGCCGACGAGGAAGCGGCGATGGACTGGCTGTTCTACCGACACAGCCCCCTGCCCGAGTCGCCGGAGTACCACGCTGAGGCGGCGGCCCGCAGCCGCGCGGCGCTCACCCGCTCCACCGGCCCCACGGTTCCGTCGCAGCCCGAGGCAGCCCGCAGTGCCGCGCCGTCGACGAGCACGGCGGTACAGACGACGGTGTCGAGGCCGTTGTGAGCCGGGCCCGCTTCGCGTTCGCCGCGCACCCCGACGCCCTCACCGACCTGCGCCAACTCCCCGGCCCCATCCGCGACCAGGCCCTCCTCCACCTCCAGGACCTCGTCCACGGGGAACGCGTCGCCAAACGCCTGGAGGGCCGGCTCGAAGGGTTCCACAAGGTCTACCTCGGCACCGGCACCGCCTTCGCCTCACACCGCCTCGTCGTCCAGTTCCGCCCCGCACCCCCCGGCTCCCGCCACGCCCGCGAGGTGTACCTCGTCGCAGCCGGATCCCGCGAAAACTACGCCGTCTACCGCACCGCCCAGCTCCGTACGAACCGCACCGGCCTCAACCAGCCCGCCGACACCGGCCAGGCCGTCGAGGCACGGGTACGGGCCGCCCGGTCCCGCTCCCCGCTTGCGGGTGAGCAGACCCGGTTCACCTCCGCTGCTCGTACGGCATTCAGCACGAGCACTCCGGCCGCCGATCCCCGAAGGGCCCTGCGATGACTGCCGACCGTATCCCGCTGTCCCGCGCCGAACTGGCCGACCTGCTCACCGATACTGCGGAGAGGATCTCGGGCATCCTGGCCGCCGAGTACCCCACTCCCGCCGGCCGGTCCTACCTGCACCCCGTCCTCGGCGCGCTGGCCGCCGGCCCGCAGGTGATCGGCGAGCTGAACGACCGGCTCGAAGAGTTCTTCGACGAACCGCTCCCGGCTACTCCTGCCGGGCTGTTCACCCTCGCCTCCTACGCCTCCGCGCTCGGCTGGCTCACAGAGTCCCTCGCCGAACTGACCATCTCGGTCGACCAGATCTGCACCCGCGTCGGTCTCCCCACCGGGCCACCGGCCCCGGCCGACGTTCCGCCCAGCGCCGCCGAACCAGCCGAGTCGGGCTTCCAGTTCAGTTCGCCAGAGCTGACGGCCATCCGCACCGCTGCCGAAGCGGCCGGCCTCTCCGCCAGCGAGTACGTCGAGGTGCTGTCTCAGGCCCTGCTCGCCGCCTCCCGCATCACCGACGCCTGCACCGAAATCTCCAACGGGCTGCGCGAAGACGCGAAGTACGTCCTCGACGAGGTCACCGACCGCGTCCGGCTCGGCGACGGCCCCGACAGCCTGCCCACCCTCGTCCGCACCCTCCTGGCCCGAATGGAGACGGCCGAATGAACCCCCACGACGCGGCCAAACGGCCCGGTGCCCACCTGGTCACCGAGGAGTTCGGCGTTGAGGACCCCTGGGCGCTGAGCGACAACCGCCCGCTGAGCAGCCCGCTTGGCCTGGTCGGCAGGATGGTCGCCGAGGCCGCCTGCGACGTCGACGAGCTGCACGGCGAACTGACCCGCGCCGCCCGGTCCGCCATCGGACTGCTCGAACCCGTCGGGCGCGGTGAATTCGGCGGTACGCGCGTCGCCGACGCACTGCTGCGCACCGCTGTCCCGCAGATCGGGCAGCTCGTCGCGCGCCGGGACGCGGCCTACGAGCGGCTCGCCCAGTCCGTATCCGCGTACCGTCGTCTCCTGCCCGAGCCGGACGCCGGGCAGCCCTCGAAGGCGTCGGTCCACAGCCTGAACAAGGAACAGGATCCCGGCCGGGACGATGACTGGGCCATCTCAGGTGACCGCCAACTCGGGGCCCTTGAAGCCGTGGAGGCGGGCGGGCTCCGATTCCACCAGAGCGGGGTCCACGGTTACATCTACCTCTCCGACCGACGGGGCCTGCGCCCCAACCCGGAGGTCTGGCCCGAAACCGTCCAGCGGCTGGTCGCCGACGGGCTCCTGGACCAGGACACCAGCGAGGGACTGTACCGGCCTGGACAGCTCCTCTCGCTCACGCCGCAGGGCCAGGCGGCACTTCGCGATGCCCGTACGGCCACGCCGCGCGCATCCGCCGCCCTCAGCCGCAGCAACACCGCAGCGATCCCCAGCGCTGTCGCCGATCCAGCGATCGCACCCACAACAAGCGCGGCCACCAAGCCTTCCCGTTCCCGCTGATCTCCCCCACGAAAGGACGTCCCCCATGTCCACCGCGATCTACACACGCCGCCTGGTCGAGCACCGGTACGGCCGCCCGCTGGAGGAACTGCGGCGCGGCAACGCCTCCGGTCACTCCAACGACCCTGTCCTGCCCATCCTGCTGCGACGGCTCAGCGGCCTCGCCCAGACCGACGCCGATGCCCGATCCGCCCGCCGCAGCCTCGACGCGGCCTGGCAGCGCTGCCGCTCCGCAGAGCACGGCGTCGACGACCTGGTTCTCCGCTACGCCGCCCGCGTCGCGGACCTGGAACAGCGGGAAGCATCGCAGGCCGAGGCCCTCTGGGACCTCCTCGACGTCCACCTTCTGCTGCAACAGCCCACCCCCCTGGGTATCTCCGCCCGCAGGCGGGAGGCCGCCACGCCAGATGCCGACGACCTGATGGCCACCGCCCGCCAGGTCACCGCCGGCCTGCCCCGGCTCAACCGCGACACCCTGCGCCAGGCCCTGCACGACCGCGGCATCCACGCCAGCAACCGCCGCCTCGGCACGGTCCTGCACCGCCTGCGCACCGAGCGTCCCCGCCCGTAGTACCGGTCCCCGCCCCGGACTTGCTACGCGTCGGCCACACCGAACCTTCCCCACTTGACTTGGAGTTACCGCGATGACTAACGCCTCTCAGCCCGGCACTTCCCTGACCGGCTCCGTCGACGCCCAGGGAGTCGAGGACGCCCTGACGCTGATCGCCCCACGGTGGACGGCCTGGACCCTGCAGACCCTCGCACAGCACGGCAGCCCCATGCACGTGAGCGACATCGCCGCCCAGCTCCCGTTCGTCCACCAAAACGTCATCGGCAAGCGCCTGCACGAGATGCGCGGCGACGGACTGGTAACCCGTACCGACACCCGATACCGCGCTCCCTACCAGCTCAGCGTCCTCGGCCAGGCACTCGAACCGGTCCACCGTGCCCTGTCCGACTGGTCCCAGGCGCATATACCGCTCGGCGCAGCAGCCGACGCCGAACGCGCCGAAGACGCCGTACGCCGCCTGTACCTGCGCCATACGACCGCAGTGATCCAGGTCCTCGACACCGCCGGCCCGACGCGGTTCGTGCACATCGCCGAAATGGCCGGGCTGGACACCACCCTCGCCTTTCACCGGCTGAACCGGCTCCAGACCGACGGTCTGGTGACCCGGACCGGACCACGCCGCGGAGACCCCTACACCCTCACCGACGCGGGCCGTGCCCTCGGCCCCGTCTACGCCGCCGTCGAGCAGTGGAGCCATCCCACCGCTCCAGCACCTACCTCCGCCGCACCAGCCACGAGGGTCACTCGCACCCATACCGGGGCGCGGACAGAATCGCAGGACATACGTGCCGCAGCAGCGCTGCGCCGGACCACGGCCTCCCCGGGCGGCCTGTTCAGCCACGCCTCCCAGCCGCAGCCGCAGGTCCGAGCAGCCGTCACCGCGCAGCCCGCCCCACGCCGGGGCCGGTGACCCGCCCGCCATGGCAATCAGCGCCAGACCGGCATCCCCGCCATCCCTGCCGCCACCGTGCCCGCGCGCCGCCGTACCGTCCGTATCCGGCTGCGTGCGGGCCCGTGCCCCTCCCGCCAGGAACCCTCACCATGAGCCCCCTCCCGTTGGGCGAACCCTCTCCCGACACCGACATGCTGGTCTTCCCCGTCTACCTCGCCGGACGCGGAGATACCACCACCATCCACGCCCCGTTGTCCGCCGCCCACGGCTGGGGCACCGTGAACACCACCACTGGGCTGATGTTCACCAGTCCGCGGGGGGACGCGCTGGTGGCCTCGGTTCCCGAAAGCCGGTACGGGGGCTGGAAGATCGTCCAGTACCGCGAGCCGCTCGGCATGCCCGTCTGGTCCGCCAGCTTCAGCCAGAACACCCCGGCCGAGATCACCGCGGCCTTCACCCGCGCCCTCGCCACAGGGCTGCCCAGCAACCACCGCGACTTCCTCCACGGCGGCCCCCACCACCGGCCCGCCAGCCCCGCCCGCACCCTCGCCGACCGCGGCTGGCACACCGAGGACACCGCCTCCTACCTGTACCAGTACGCGCCGGACGGGCACGCCTACTTCCGCCTGCACAAGGACCACCTCGACCACTACACCGAGCTGGAAGGCGGGGGACCCGCGCAGTGGACGATGTACGGCTGCGTGGAGCGCGTCAACGGCGAACGCTGGCACGCCGACTTCACCAGCACCACCCCCCTCTACCTCGTAGAGCAAGCCGTGCTTGCGCTCAGCAGCACCGACCCCGTCGAGCGCCCGCTCCACGCCATCCCCGAGCGGAACCTCCCCTACATCACCGCCCGGCCGGCCAACGCGGGCCCCGATCCACGCCGGTCCGCCGCTCTCGCCCGCACAACCAACGCCCCGCACAGCGGCCCTGCCGCACCCGCCGCCCAGCCTGCCGGCAACACGCCCGCGCCCGCGCCGCCGCACCGCCGCTGACCGCCCCCTCCGGAGACACCGTGCCGCACAACCAAGACCCCGAACCGTGGCGCGAGTACCACATCACCCCCTGCTACCTGGCCGGATCGACCTACACCGCGGGTCCCGCCCTCCGGCCCCTCCTCGACCTGGGCTGGAAGCTGACCCGCGACGAGCTGGCCAATGTGTACGTCGCTTCCCCGGACCACACCGTCCGCCTGGGCTACCTCCCCGAAGGCGAAGACGCCACCCTCTGGAAGATCACCGCGTACTCCGACCCCTTCGCCACGCCCCGCTGGCTCGTCACCTTCCAGAACAGCACCCCCACCGAAATCGTCGCCGGCTTCACCACCGCGCTCGCCACCGCCTACACCGACGGCCCCGACTCCTACCTCTACTACGGCAACGACACCCTCGCGGCCCTCGACGTCGGCACGCCCCTCGCAGCAGCGGGCTGGAGCCACCGCTACGGAACCACCGACGTCTCCTTCCACTCCCCCGACGGACTCGCCGAAGTCCACCTGCGCCGCCACCGCCTCGACCACCATGCCGAAATGACCGGGCACCAAGAACGATGGCTCATGCAGGCCGGCCCTCCCGGTGACCGGTGGTACGCCACCGCCTCCTCCTTCACCCCCGAAGGCCTCGTCGCCGCGATGAACACCGCCCTCACCGACCCGGCACCCGTCATCCGCTACGGCTACGACGTACGCCACCTTCCCCCACAGGCCACCGCCACCCCGGTCAAACCACCAGTCCCGACACCACTGGACGTACGCCGCGCCCAAGCCGCCAGCGCCCGCACCACCGTGCCCCCGCCCGCCAGCGCACGGCCCGTCATCCCGGCCCCGCGCCAGCCGTCAGCTCCGCAAAGCTCGCGCCCAGAACACAGCCGCTGACCACCATCCCTGCTTTACGCGCCGCAGAAGCCGTTGTGCCCGCCGCCACTGGCCTCAAGTAGCACACATCAGTGGTCGGAGGCGTCGGTCAAAACCCGCGCCATCTGCGCATCCGTCCGGCTCCTGCCAGCAGGACCACTGCTTCTCGGGCCCTAGATGTGATCCGTTGGAAAGTCCGCTAGCGATCACCCCTAAGTGCCCTCGGGCGGTCGAACCGGCAGATGGAGGAATTCTCCTGACGGCTCTTTTCGTCTTCCCACACCTTTCGCAGGATCAGCGGGTCAGCTCCGCAAATACGCGCAATGCTTTCAGTAACGCGCCAGTTAGGGAATTGTTCGCCAGCCAAGATGTGGGACATCTGGGAAAGCGAGAGGCCAGCGCTGGAGGCAAGTTCCTCAAGGGGAATATGCGAGAAACGTTGCACATGCGCGAGGACGGACCCCAGTTGACATCTGACTGGGCGATTGCACGAGCTGCGAGAATCACCATCCCCAGTCGCCTTGTACCTTTCGCTTTCAGTCTGCGTTGGCTGTGTGACTTCCGGATCCTGCAGGGCTTGCCGGATCTCGTGAGCAATGTGGATCAGACGATCCGTGAGCGCCTCTACTGACAGACGAAAGTGCATAGCTTGCTCGGCGAGAGTTTGCACAGGTGCGTCGGCCTGGGAGGCCACCTGTACAAGGTGGTTGACCTGAACCAGTGCATGTTCAGCTACTTCTCGCATGGCGGTGTCGGCCATTGCCGGAGCGGGAGCGATTACCGAACAGGCCGCTTGGCTTTTCCAATGAGCCGCCTGGCCGTAAGAGGCAATGCAGTCATTGGGCAAGCCAGAAAAGGCGCTCTTTCGCGGGAGTGGCTCGTTGGCGTGACCAGAACGGAACGTGACGCGCATATGCGAGATGTCCTTCCTCGGAAGCTCGATGGCGGATATGCGGCAACGAGGGCTGCGCTCGTTGCCGCATATCCGATGGATCGGCGCTGCCGCTTCGCTGGCCATCACGCGGAGCGGCAGTGGTGGTCGGGAGCCGCATCTTGGCGCCCCCGACCGTTATTCACGCGCCGTTCGGGGCTCCACGGGTACTGAGCCAGATGGTGAGGGCGGACAGGACCATGGCCGCCAGGAAGGTCATCGGGTCCGGGGGCGTCTGCGGGCCCGGGTAAGGCGCAGCACCGCAGACATGCGCCGCCATAAGCGCGTTGACGGCACAGGCGCCCCATGTGGTGTTTCGGGTGCGGCTGCTAGCCTGCCGATCAGGGTGGCGTTTGCGTTTGCCGCCTCGGCGGGCGGGGGATGTCGCCATTGCGACTCCTTCTGTCGTAGAGACGCAGAGCCCTGGCACCGGGCTCCACAACCTGAGGAGCCAGGGCTCTGCGGCTGAACCGAATAACTCAGTCAGCGGGCACTGAGAGTAGGCCGGTGCTCTACCGGCTGCCACCGCTCCTGGACCGTTTCCCTCCGCCCCGCGAGCGCTGGACGCCCTGAACAGCGGTGCGCCTACCGGCTTCTCTGTGAGAGCGCCCGCAGTTTGCGGAGCTGCTGAGCGTCCGGGCTGTTTCCGAAAATCGCATCATCTTCGCTGTTTCCGCAGGTGAGATGCCCGGTGGCACCGTCATCCGGTTGTCGAACGAATATGCCTCAGGTAACTGATGCGTTGCGCGCGCCCTCGTGAGTGCGCCGGCGCGAAGTCCGTGAAGAAAAAGGCTCCCGGCGCGCACTTGCATGCCTGGCTGCTGCTGCCGCACAGAGAAAGATGCTTCATACAGGTTCAGGGACCGCCTTGACGGGTCATCCTTCAAATGACTATCGGGATGCAATTGCACCCAGAGCCAACGGGGTACTGGCAGCAAGCGCAGAGGAGCTGATGATGACGGGGGAATCCGGAACGATCTCAGGCGTCACGAAGGGACGCGCTGAACAGTCAGCAGCCGTCCCGGTGACGGCCTGGCGAAAGAGTTCTTACAGCAACCACAATGGCGCCTGCGTCGAGGTCGCCGCTCGTGGTCCCAAGGCCATCGCCTTCCGTGACTCCAAGGTCCCGGACGGGCCTGTCCTGGGGTTCATGCGTGACGACGCCTCGGCGTTCATCACGGCCGTGGCCATCGGGGACTTGTAGTTCGCCGAACGGTTGACGGAAGTTGGCCGTCCTGGATCCGCCAGACAAGAGGTGATGCATGCCTGCCGGGCGTGCATCACCTCGCCTTGTGCACGCCGGTGAGCGCGTCCGCCAAGGCAAGGGACGGGGCGAGATCAGCAGGCTGACATCACCCTGTTCGCACTGGTGCCCCCGGACTCACGCCTCAAAGGTCGTGCGGGGCGAATGGCGGTCGAGGGGTGGACACGCGGTTGTTCTGACGGGTACTCAGTGACCATGATGCAAGTGCATCTGTTGCATCCAACTCACCTCAGAGTTGGCTTGCACAGATGCGACATGCTTGCGAATAGGGGATGGCGTGGAAGATGACAGGACTAAGTACCCGCAAACGGGCAGCGGGGACGGGGAGTTACAGCAGGACCGGCCTCACAGCGCCCGGATGTACGACTACTACCTGGGCGGGAAAACCAACTACGCGGTTGATCGGGAAGCGGCACAGGAAGTCACCCGCCACTTTCCCGGCATCAGCACAGTGGCGCGGGTGAACCGCGCCTTCATGCACCGATCAGCGCGCTATCTGGCCAGCCAGTGCGGGATCCGTCAGTTCATCGACATCGGGACCGGGATTCCGACTGCTCCCAACCTGCACGAAGTGGCCCAGGAAGCGGCCCCGGACGCGCGGGTCGTCTATGTGGACAGTGACCCGATTGTGCTTGTGTATGCAGACGGACTTCTCAACAGCTCACCACAAGGCGCCACTACCTATGTCGAAGGGGACGTGACCGACCCCGGCTCGGTGCTCGCGGCGATAGAGGAGTCTGGCTACCTGGACCTGAACCGCCCGGTCGGCCTGAGTCTTCACGCCCTGCTGCACTTCGTTCCGGACGACCGTGATCCGTACGGCATAGTGCGAACGTTGCTGAACCGGTTGGCGCCGGGTTCCTACCTGAGCCTTTCGCATTGCACCCCAGACTTCGACCCCGCGGCATGGGCGGCGATCGTGAACGTCTACACCGCCGCCGGCACTCCGACACAGGTACGCAGTCGGGCCGAAGTGCTCCGCTTCTTCGACGGGCTGACGCTGACCGACCCGGGGCTTGTCGTAGCGCATCGCTGGCGCCCGGAGGCCGCCAGTGGGCCAAGTCTCGTGACTGACACCCAGGTATCCCTGTACGCCGGAGTGGCACAGAAGCCATAGCGCCCAACCGGCAGCGCCCGGTCAGACACGGGCAGATCGGGCGCTGCCTGCGCGGAAAAGGGGCTAGAACGCGCTCCTCAGGTCACGCAGACGCTGGGCAGAACCCTTGTGGCTCAGCGATGCTTTCTGCAGACGGTCGAAGCCCTTGACCCGCCGGTCCACCTGCTCCTCTTCCTGCAGAATAAAAGCACCGTCGAACTGCTCGGTATAGACAATGCTGGGGAGCAACATGTCCTCGAAGTCAAAGATGGTAGTCGACCCCAGCACCACCGGCAGATTGGGTTTGCGTAGTTCCGCGATACGCATGACGTAGCGCGAGTGCTGCTCCGTCAGCGCGATCAAGTGGTCGAGTTGCCTGCGCATAATCCCGCTGTCGCCGAAAGGCCGGATGAGCGTCACTTCATCGATCACGGAGATCAGCCTCTTGGGCGGCGCCCCCTCAAACCGCAGTCGACGATGCTGCCTCAGATCCACAAGCCGCTCGACCTCCCGGCGGGACGTAGCCTCCCGCCCCGACAGGATCACAGCTCGCGCGTACTCCTCGGTCTGCAGCAGACCCGGTAGCTGCGCTGGCTCGTATGTGCGGATCCGCTGCGCCATCTCCTCGAAGCTCACGAAGGTCTGTAGCTGTTTCGTCGCGACATCCGACCAGTCCTGCCACCAAGGACGCTGGTTGGCGTGTTCGAGCAGCTCCATCAGGTTGTGCCGTTCCGCAGCGTCGCTGACGCCGTAAAAGTCCAGCAAACTACTGATGTCCCTGGCCTTGTAGACGTGCTGCCCCGTCTCAAGCCGGCTGATCTTGGATCCGGAGGCCCCGATGTGCCTGCCGGCATCCACGACGGATATGCCTAACCCTTCACGGAGTTCCCGCAGGTGACTCCCCAAAACCATGCGCTGCGCCATGGGAGCCGCTTCGGCATGCAGGTGCCTGACTCGTCGTTGAGCCGGGGACGGACGAGGGTCAGTCACAAAATCTCCTTGGATCGAGACAACGGCTCCTATCAGAGCGTTACCTATCGTGCACCATGCGTGCGCTCACTCACGCCAGAGCCGGACAACTGACCGAGTTGTAGCGATGAGCACCACTCATGAGTTTTGATACTGACATGCCACATTTGCCGACGGCAAACCAGAGACGCAACAACAATGGATCATGTTGCGCATCCGGGCAGAGGTCACAGAGGCAGCAACGGTCACCTGGGAGCTGCACCGGCCGGCGGCCGACCGCTGCGGTTCCAACCTGACGCCCGGAATCCTTGTCTGGTCCGCGGTGATCCAAACGAGTCTGCCAGGTGCGTGCGTCGTCCCCCGGGGGACCAAAGACGCGCCACGGGCAGGAGCTACAGGCGAAGTCGGACCGGCATCGATTCCCCAGTCGGGCCTGACCCGGTATGCCTCCGTCAAGCGATGCTGGCCAGAGGAGTGAACCGAGGCGGGCTTCGCCCCGCCGCTACGGCTCGCGTTCAAGTGCCCGCCGGATGAGCATGGCAGTGAAGTCACCCCCCGACATGCCTTTGGCGAAGGCTAACTTCAAGAATGCCGAGTATTGATCATCCGTGAGGATCACCGCCTCCACGCTTCGCGCCTGGGGGTGGCGCCACCCGCAGCAGATGTGGCGGGCGCACACGTCAGCGGCCCACGTACGGACGTTGGGAGTGGACCACGGCAGATGCGGGTAGCCGGACAGTTCCTTGCGGCACGAGTCAAGGTGCTCCAGCATCTCCGCCTTGTTCTTGTGGCGTGCTTGTCCGTAGTGGTGGCGGAACCAATCCCTTCGACCGCTCTCGCGGATCTCGCGACGTACGCGCTCGGTACGGGCCTCGAACCCGTGGAACATGAGGAGGGGCATCCGACGCGTATCGAAGCCCACGGTCGGCTGAGCACGGTGGAGCTTTTGATCGATGAGCCACTCAACTGGCGTCCGGTTGCGCTTCCAGTCGTTACAGGGCTTGCACGCAGGCAGGAAGTTCCACCAGATATCGGCTCCGTTGTCCGCGACGGGGTCTTCGTGATCAAGAGTTGTCGACGGGCTGGCATTGCAGTAAGTACACAAGCCCTTGTTCGCCGTGAGCCCCATCAGCCACACATACGTAGCCTGCTTGACCCGGCTACCACGCAGCACGCTCGCATCTACCACCATCGCAACCTCCACCGCTCCCTTTTTGAGGAGAGGGAGGCTAGCGCCCGCCACTGACAATGTGCGCTGACCTGCTCACTTGCAGTGATCAACAGCGTTGGCCACTAGCAGTGGAGCGATGCCGGCGGTCCCTTGAGTAGGTAGTGATGGCTTCGCTCCGTCACGGTGAACTCCAAGCCAGCTCCCACTGCTCCTGATCAGGAATGAGCTGGGTTGCGCGCATGCGGGCTCCAGGGGGGCCGACCGCCCGCCCCAGCGTTTCCCCGCGCCTCCACGCGCCCTTTGACGACCGGTTCGCCCACGGCAGACACCTAGCCCCGGGAAACGACTACGTACATCGGCGCACCGCATGTCAACGTACGGACGTCGGGAAAACCCGCAGGTCAACGAAGGGACCGTCTCACCGTGAACACCTCCAGCACGCTCCTGCCTGACGTCGTCCTCCCTGCCGTGGAGGACCGTGCGTGGCTCTCCAGCGACCACTGCGCGGGCCCTGTCCTCGACGGGTGGGCCGTTGTGGACACCCCGGAGGCCAATGTGCACTGCACCAGCCCGGACCGGCGCGTCTACGTCGGCTGGCTGCCCGAGGACCCGGCCGCGTGGAAGCGCGACATCGTCTGGCAGGTCCGGGTGGCCCCCGTCGAAGGAGAGCCCTGGGTCCAGGAGTTCGGCCCCGACACCCCTTCCGAGGCCGTCGCCGGATTTCTCGCCGCCCTTGCCGCCAGTCCTCGTCGCTGACATCCCCCGCCAGCCCGGCTCCCTGCCGGGCGGCTGTTCCTCATCGCTTATCGGAAGGATCCCGTGAAGCTCGCGTTCGACCTCAACAGGCTTCCTGGGCCCGCCATCGCGGGCCTCGGCCTCATCAGCACGGTCAACACCGCGCCGGACACCCTCACCTTCGTGCTCAGCCTCGCGGTCACCGCCAGCGGCACACTCCTCACCCTCGACGACGTACGGGAGGACTCCCTGCGCCGCGACGCACGGATCGTCGCCCACCTCGCCAAGACCCCTGGTGCCCGGACGCGCCAGATCGGCCGGGCTCTGGAACTCCGCGACCGGCCAGTCGGCAGATCTCTCACCCGCCTGGTCAAGGACGGCCTGGTGGTGCTGGAGACCGAGAACGAAACGCTCCCGATGCGCTCCTACCGGCTGTCCGACTGACCCCGCCCCACCTGCCCGCCGGTCCGGACGTCGAGCCGACCGGCCCCCACCCGACCTGGAGGAACACCCGTTGCCATACCGTGCTCCGCTGACCAACCACCACGCCGACGACTCGATCTGCCCGCCCGAGCACAAGCACACCGTCACCGGCAAACCACGTCACCCCGAGTGTCCCGGCCGCTTCTACTCCCAGGCTGTGTGCTCCTGCGGTGCCTGGGAGATCAAGCACCCCGGCAAGGGCTACGTCAACGAATGCCGCAGACGACACCTCGACACCCACCAGAAGCAGGAGGACGGCCCCGGCCCGGACGTGCTGCGCAACCTACTCCGCCTCGACCCGCAGTAACACCGCGCCGGCACGTCCGTCCTGCCCGCCCCCGCTCTCCGGAGGTTCCCGTGCCGCAATACCTAACCGTCGGCCACCTCATCCGCCAGCTCCAGACCGTGGACCCCGGCCTGCCCGTCCGGCTCGCCGTCAACCCCGACTGGCCCTTCACCCACTTCATCGCCACCGACGTCATCGAACGCGACGGCATGGTCTTCATCGCCGAGGACGGCCAGGAGGGATATCTCCCCACCCCCGTCCGCGACGCCCTCAACTGGACCTGACCCGTCGCGCCGACCCCGACCAGGAGACCCGTATCCCGCCGCCACACCGGCCTTCAACTCCGCACCCGCTGCACGGTTTCGCTCTGCGGCCCATGCCGCCGGGCGTATGCGGGGCGCTCGTCCACCGCGTCTGCGCCGTCCCCGACGGCCCGTTCGAGATCACCTGGCTCCCGGCAGACGCCCCGAGTCTCCCTCCCGGCCGCATCCGCCTGCACTGGGAACCCGCCTCCGCCGCAGGCTGGAACATCACCGCCCACCTGGGCCTGCCCACCACCGAGGTCCTCCTCGCCACCTGGCCCAACGCCCCCGACACCTGGCCACGCCTGGTCCGCCCCACCCTTTACGAGGTGACCGGCCTGTGTGCCGCCCTCGGGGTGGCCACCGCCGCCCTGGGCCTCGCCAACCATCTCGCCGAGACTTGACCGGCACCGTACAAGGCCGCCCCGCGCCGACCGGCACGGGGCGGCCCTCGCCGTATCCCCAGCCACTCGGACGGTGCGTACGCTCAACGCAGGCTGAAGGAGGAGACGATGGCCGACGAACAGCCACTCTAGGGAAACCCGGAGGTCGCCGCCCACCTGGGCATCAGCGTCCGGCCGCCCGCAGCCGCAAAAGCCGGGGAACCCTGCCCGTACCCGACGACACCAGCGTGGCCGACCGGCCCCGTTGGGGGCCCGCCACCTTCCAGAGCTGGAAGCCGCTCGGCCGGGGATTCCGCGCGGCCTCCACGGCACGGAGAAGTCTCATTCCGGCTGATCTCCATCCCGGTCACCCGTAGGCTCGCGCTCATGAACGACTCACCGATGCCGTCCCCGCCGTTCCCCTCACCCGACAGCACCGTGCTCCGCGTGATCGTCGGCAACGCCATCGCATCGGTCGAGACCGGCGAGGCCACCGTGCACGAGGCGATCCTTAACGCCGCCGTCCACGGCTGGTACGAGGGCCACATCCAGGGCGAAGACAACTGCCCCGGCTGCGACTTCCGGGGCCAGCTCCCCAAGAACAGCAACCGCGGCTGACCGCCCTACAGAACAGAGGGGTGTCACCGCCATGCGGTGGCACCCCTCTGTGTTCGGTGAGGTTCATGACCCAGGCTCGTCGCTCGCCCACTCCAGGTAGGTGCCAGCGAACGCGCCGTCGAACCCCATGGCGATCAGGCCCTGCTCGACGCTGGGATAGATGGTCCGCTGCGGGGTGGCGATCATGGCGTCGTAGTCGGCGCGGGTGATCTCGGGCTCCAGCCACTGGTTGCTGCAGCGGCAGCGGACCCAGACGTGGCGTCCCTGGTTGATCAGGAGCCAGTCCCGTCGTGCACGGCAGGCTGAGCACCTCACGGGGATCCCGCGCAAGGCCAGCTCCTGCGGGTGGGTGAGACAGCGGGCGCCGCTGGGGCCGTCGGGCGGCTGCGTCTCGTACCGGAGCTGCAGCAGTGGATCGTCGGCGAGGGGGATGGAGGGCAGGGAGGGGGTCGGCTCTACGGTGCGGTCGGTCAATCTGGGCACGAGCGTCATCTCCCGGTCGAGGGCCTTCTCGTTCATCCATAACAGCCGGTGAATCCGGTTGTCCAGAGGTTTACTGCAGTCCGGTCGGCCGGGGTCCGGTGAGCCGGTTTGTGACATCGAAGTTGGACCGGTCGAGAAGCTGCGGGCCAGCAGGGAGGGCCGGGTGGTGACCCCCAACACGCCCTGCTACTTGGGGCGCCGACAAAACTGATGCTGTGCACCGATGGAAGGTGGTCTGACATCACAGCCGCCGGTTTGCCGACGGCCAGCTCCTCTCCTCCTCCACCGCCAACTCCCTCACCCTGCCACCTCGTAGTGGTGAATCAGAGGGGAAAGGCCGCCGCCGTTTCCGCAAGTCCGCTAGAAGAAGCCGTATGACAATAGGAGACGACCCGTGGATGGTCGATGCGGTGTGGCGGGCGGCCGACCTGACGCGGGCCTACCTCGCCCAGGACCGCGCCCGGGTAGCGGACGGCCTCACAGATCTGGACACCGGCCGACTGGAGCGCGTCCTGGCCTGGCTGATCCTCACCCACGACGACCTCTTCGACACTCTGGGGGAGCCGTCCATGTCAGTGCGCGAGGTCAAAGCGGTGGCGGCCCTGGCACCACCGGAGACCGAGTTCGCGACGACGACGGCCCTGCACCGAGTCGCCGCAGAGGAGACGGGGCTCACCAAAGCAGTGGAGAGCCTGGCACCGCTGGACCGCGTCCACGCCATCGCGATCTGCACCGTGGTCATGCAGTTGGAAGCATTCGGCCGCACCACCGCCCTGGAGCAGCTCGATAAAGAGACGGCAGAGTACGAGCGGATGGGCCACCCCAGGCCCTACACGATCACCTGACTGCACAGGCTCTGCTCCGGAGCGGAGTAGAGCCTGTGCAGTCAGGGCAGTCCAGCTTCGATGGCAATCGGTCCAGATTCGCTGGCACCGGTCGGCCGGGCGCCAGCCTGCCACACCGCTGGTCAGCGGCGCGGCGGCCGGTTGCGCGGGTCCGGTGGGGCGGGCCGAGCCGTAGTCGCAGAGGTGGGTCGTACGCCGGTCCGGTTGGCCGGGGCATTGGGGCTGCCGGTGCCGGATGTGGAGCGGCTGGTGTCTCCCGGGTGTGCGGGGAGGTGGGCGAGTCGGCGCAGTCGCCAGACCAGGACGTCGTTCACGTCCTCGGCCGTGTCCAGTTCGCGCAGGGCGACGGCCTTCCGCAGGAGGGTCTCGGGGTCGTGCCCGGCCTGTTCGGCCTGGGCGAGGGTGGCGGCGAGAGCGTAGTGGGTCGGCTCGGCCCCTGCACGGGTTCCGGGGTCGGGCAGGGCAGCCCGGATGGCGGCTTCATACCGTCGGCGTTCGGGTTCGGGCAGGGTGTGGCCTTGGTCGCGCAGGGTTCGCATGGGTGCGGTGGCGGCCTGGCGGTAGGCGGCACGCAGGTGCTCGGCGGCCTGCCGGGAGGCAGCGGCCTGCTGGGCGTGGCCGCGGGCGGAGTGCCAGCGGACGGCGGCGATAGTGACGAGGACCAGGGTCGACAGGAGCATGGCGGTGGCGCCGCCGTCCTCGCCTCGGCCGAGTGCGCCGCCGGCCTGGATGATGCCCCGGGCCGCCGAGCGGATGGCTCGGGTGTCGGCTTGTTCGGCGCGGATGTGGCTGCGGGTGGCGCGTTCGAAGGCGCGGGCAGCGGCGCCCAGTTCGGCGCGGGTCGCTGCCGGGGAGGTCTGGGCGAGGGCGTCGAGGAGTTCGCCGACGCCGACGAGCTGACCGGCAGCTTCGTCGTCGTCCTCGTCCAGTGCTGTCGCGGCGCGCTCGGCGATAGTGGTGGCCCGGCGCCGCTGGTGTGCGGGCGCAGACCAGTCCCTACGGGCCTCGCCCGCATCATCCTGCATGACGGGTTCGGGCGTACCGTCGGCCAGGCGGCGGCGGATCTTCGGCAGGGACAGGTCGGGGGCGAGGGTGGAACCCGGGAACCAGACGGGTTCGCGGTCGCGGTTGCGGTCACCGGGCAGCGCGACGCTGTAGCCAAGGACATCGCCGGACGGCGCGTGCCGCAGCTTGACGCGCACACCCGCCTCACGGAGCCGGGTGAAGAACTCCCCTTCGCCGGCCGCGCCTGCAAGGGACTGGCGGACTGCTGTGCGCAGTGTCTCGCGCGAGGTCTCGGGGCGGCCGGTGCGCTCGGCTTTGAAGCGTTCAGCGCTGGTGGGTGCCTTGGCCGCGGTGCCGTCGCCGGGCTGGAGCCGTCGCAGGCCCATCTCCTGTTCGATGCGGCGGCATTCGGCCTGGGCCTTCTTGAAGTCGTAGTTCATCCTAGGGCGGCGCAGGTCGCCTCGGACCATGGTGGCCAGGATGTGGATGTGGTCGTCCGCGTGGCGTACGGCGACCCAGCGGCAGCCGTCCGGATCGCCTTCAGGAGCGAGGTTCACGGCCTGGACCAGGCGACGGGCGACGGTGTTCCACTCATCGTCGCTCAAGAGCCGGTCACCGGGATCGGTACGGACCGAACAGTGCCAGACATGCTGGGCCGGAGCCCTGATGCCGGCCTGCTTGACCCGCAGGTCCAACGCGGCGGCGAGACGGGCGAGGGTCGCCTCGGGGTCGCGGCCGGGGTCGGGCGCGAAGCCGTCCCAACTCCCCACGAGGTGAGGGTCGGTGTGCTCGTCGCGCTTTCCGGGCCCGTACAGGTAGGCGAGCAGACCGTGGGTGCGCGAGCCGCGCCGGATCTTGGGAACCATCTACAGCCGCTTCTTCACCAGGAAGTCGGCCGCGTCATCAACGCGGGCGAGGACGCGGGTCAAGGCCGTGAGCGCGTGGTCGAGTTCGCCGGGACGGGGTTGTCCTCCGGCGTTGTGGACGTGGGCGATCTGGTTCATGTTGTTGCCGATGCGGGACAGGGCGGTGCGCAGGGCGGCCAGCTCGTCGACGGCGGCGTCGAGCTGCTCGTTGGTCTGCGTGGCGGTCGTACCGCGGGCGGCGGCGAGTCCGGCGGCGGCGAGGAAACGGGCGACGGTGACGGCACGTTGTTGGGCGGCAGCGGTGATCTCGCTCTTCTCGGTGTCGGAGAGGCGGGTGGTCGTCTTGTGCGTGCGCTCGGTCGGGTTGCGGGCGCGGCGGCGGGGCGCGCGGTCGGGGAAGGCGGGCGGCGTCGGGGGCGGCTGCTGGCGCGGTGCGCGGTCGGCTGCTTCTCCCTCCACGGCCGGCGCCCCCTGGTGCCGGGTGTCCGGCTGGTTCCCGTGCGCCCTCGCTCGGGGACCAGCCGGGCTTCCCCCGCCCCCCTGGGCGGGGGCAAGTGCGTGCGACGGGCCGTAGGACCGTCGTATGCGACAACTTGCTGCGCTGATTGCCGTCTTGGGTTCACGAGAAGGTTCGGGGGCAGTGACCGTCGGGTCGTTGGCGCTCACCGGCTCGTCTCCGTGTTTTGCCGGTGGACGTCGCGCAGGACGGTCTCGATCCAGTCCATGGCCAGGACCGGGTGGTGCAGGGTCCACGGGGTGCTGCGTGAATGGCGTTGCACGGTCCAGGTGTTGTCGGGGCCGGGTTCGGTGCGGTGGAGGTGGCTGTGCTGGTGATGGACGGTCAGCCAGGTGTCCACCTCGGCCGGTGTTGCGGGGGTCGTGCGCATGGCGGTGCTCTCCGGTTCGCTTCAGGAGGTCGTGGGGCGCGTGTCCGGGGGCGGGTGACCGGCCGAGAAGGTCCGGCTCGGTCACCCAGCGCCGTGGTGTCCGGTCAGTCCCGGGGGGAGGTGACCTGCTGTCCGTGCTGCTTGCGGAGCTGGACCATCAGGGCGGTCAGCGTGTCGCTGGACAGCGGGATCTGCTGACCGCGGATCGCCTGCGCGACCACCTTCCGGGTCAGCTTGTCCTCGGCCCTGACCGCTGACCGGGCGATCTCCAGCAACTCCTCGGTATCCGGGTCAGACCGCCGGTCACCGGTAGTCCGGGCATCCCGGTCACTCACCGGCGGCGCAGTGACCGACCGGTCGGTGACCGGCGGGAGGCTGTCCAGATGACCGGTGACCGGCTCGGCACTGTCCGGCCGGTCACTGACCGCCGGGATGGTATCCAGATGTCCGACCAGGTCAGCCCCCTTGGGCCCCTGGTCAAGGTGACCGGTGTCCGGGCGGGCGCTGTCCACCGGGGCACCGTCCCCGGCGGGTGTCCGGGTGTCCGGAGTCTGCTTGTTCGGGGACAGCCGGGGCCGGTCGGTCGGCACGGTCACCGGCTCTCCAGCGCCGGCCCGACCGGGCTGCGGCTGCTGCTGACCGGCCCGGTCAGTCCGAGTGACCGCGACGCGCCCGGCCTGACGGGAGTGACCGAAGTGACCGAGGTCATCGCGGTCACTGTTCTTGACCGGGCCCCGGGCGATCAGGATGTAGAGATGGACCGCTCCGGCCAGGGCCAGCGGCGCGAGGGTGGACAGTACGGCGACCACGGTGTCCCCGAGCCGTAGTTCGCTGGCCGAGGCCGTCTGCTGGTTGAGGCGGACCGCGTGGAGGGCGTTGGCCCAGATGCTGGCGGTGGTGGCCGTGCCGAACAGGAGCCATACGTACGCGCGGGCCCGCAGCGGGGCGTTGCGCAGGACGAGCAGGGCCCGTACGCCGTAGGCGATGAACCCGTCGATCACCAGGGGGAAAAGGTAGGTCAGCGGGCCTCGGACGTGGATCGCGACGGCCATCTGCTGGAGGGCGTCGTACGACAGGGCGCAGCCTGCCGCGCCAAGGGCCACGATGGCGGCGCGGTCCCAGCCGGTGATGTGTGCCGGTATCGGCACTGTGGTGCTGGTCATGCCGCCGTCCCGAAGTCGTCCCGGCGGAGACGCTTGCCGTCGGCCTCGGGAGGCGGAGGGTTCTCCCGGCTCTGCTCCACATCGCGGTTGCGCAGAGCGCGGCGGATCTCGCGGTACTGCTTCTTGGCGTATTCCTCCGTGACCTTCAGCAGCCGGGCCAGGTGCTGCTCGGTGAGGCCGTGGCGGTAGGCGGCGTGGATGACCGCGCGGCGTTCGGCATGGGTGAGGTGGATGTCGCGTCCGGCGAGGGTGGCGTTGACACGGCTGTAGTCGAGGCGGGTGGCGAGCTTCGCGTGCAGCAGCGTGCGTTCCTCCTCGGTCATGCCGCCCCGGATGCCGTGGGCGTCGTTGTTCTCCAGGGCGGCGTCCAGGCAGGTGAGGCGGACCGGGCACTGGCGGCACAGCGCCTTCGCGGCGCGGATACGGTCCATCTCGTCCGGCTCAGGGAAAAAAATCTCCGGGTCCACCGGGTGGTACTCCGTGCTCTGGCAGACGGCCTGGTCCTGCCAGGTCTGGTCGCCGAGCGAGCGGTGGCGGGCCGGGCCGTTCGTCGTGGTGCTCATGCGGGGTGTGCTCCGATCGCTCTCCGCGCGCAGGGGCGTCGGCGGAGGAGTGCATGGGTCGGGAGGTACTCGGGGTGCGCCGAGGGCGCACGGGGCAGGCGCGGCGGCGGCCTGCTGCAGTCAGGCGGCAGTGCGGAGGCGTCTGCGGTCGACCGGCTCGAACTCGACCCGGATGGTCATCTGACGCAGGCGGGAGGCGACGCGGTCGCCGAGATAGGCCCGCAGGTCCCCGATGCGCAGGTTGGTGGTGATCAGCGTGGGGAGCATGTGGTTGTACCGGCGGTTGACCAGCCGGTAGGTGATCTCCTCGGTCCAGTCGCTGGCCTTCGCCGCGCCGAGGTCGTCGAGGATCAGCAGCGGGCACCTGCTGACAACCGCCAGCTCCCGTTCGCTGTCCACTCCGGGGCGGGGACGGAGTTCCGCGTACAGGTCCGCGGCAGTGACCGCGCGCCACCGCACCCCGATGCCGGCCCCGGCAAGGGCGCGGACCGCGCCGTACGCCTGGTGGGTCTTGCCCGAGCCGACCACCCCGGCCATCAGCAGGCTCGGGCCCGTGGTGATCTGCCGCCGGGCGCCCCGGCTCGGGACGACGGCCTGCCGGGCGACGTCGTGGATCCAGTCCAGGACCTGGGGGTGGTCGGCCACCGCGCCCCGGTAGCGCGGAGGTATCCCTGCCGACAGGGCATCGAGTGCGGAGACGCGCTCGGGCTCCTCGGTCAGGGCGGCGACGGCCGCCGGGGCGATGTTCCGGGAGGCCAGGATGCGGGCCATCCGGTCCAGGGCACCCCCGGCGCCGAGGGTCTGCGGGTCGCGGGTACGGGTGCGCATCACAGCTCCTCGGCGTAAGCGGCGGCATCGACGGGATTGGTCCACGCCTGATGAGCGGGCACGGTAGACCGCGATCCCGGCCGCGCAAAACCGGCGGCGGGGGCGTTCATGGCGTCGTTGACCAGGCTCGGCAGGCGGGATGGGTGGCCCTGGATCTCGCCGAAGCGCTTCAGCCCGGCTCGGACGTGCTCCGAGGCGATGCCCTCGCCGAGGAGCTTCTTGGCGATCCTCCCGAGGTGCCCGATCACGTCGCCCGGAGGACGCTCCTGGCACGAGGCGACGTACTCGCCGACCAGCTCCTTCGCCGAGACGGTGGCATCGGGCGCTGTGCGCCCCGTAGGGAAAGAAGATCCAGGATCCAAGGTCCTAGATCCAGGCGCCGAGCCCTCCCCGACGTTTCGGGGAGCCTTCGGGGAGTCCTCGGCGAATGCCGTCTGACCTGCGATTTTCTCGCCACTGTGGTCAGGGGTGCCGACGGGGTCGGCGGGGGCGTCCCGTTGGGCGGCCGGGGCCCCGCCTTGGGGGGCGGGAGGCGTCGGTGCGGGCTGCGCGGGTAGATCGAGGGCTCGGGGAGTGTTCCCCGAAGCCTCGTCGAGCCCTCGGGGAGGGGTGGGCGACGCCTCGGTGTGATTGGCGCAGAGGCCCTTGCAGGGACCGCAGCGGTCCGCCGCCTGGTGCTCCGGGCACGCGGGCAGCCGGGACTGGCTGGGCTTGTCGATCTTCTGATGCTCGGACCAGGTCACGACATGCAGGTAGCGCCGGCCGTCGCAGCCGGTGTACCGGCAGACCAGCCCCGCGCTTTCGAGCTGCTGAAGGTCGTCCTCGACATGGACGGAGGTGTGCTCGGCGCGAAGCGGCCAGAGCAGCCCGGCGATGATCGCCGCGTTGTCCCGGTGACGGCCGTGGTCGTCGGCCTGGGTGAGCAGGCCGAAGAAGGTGCGCTCCGCCTCGACACTCACCTCGGCGAGCGACTCGGAGAAGAACGCCTCCGGCTTGATCGTCCGTATCCGCGCCATGTCAGCGGCCCCGACCAGTGGTGGGGAGGTCGCTGCGGGTGAGAACGGCCGAGGCGAGGTCGAGGGTGTGAGGCCGGGTCCAGTCGGCGTCCGGCCAGACCCGCACGACCCAGCGGGCCGCGACCGTGGCGGTCGTGCGGCTGAGTTCGATCGGCTGCCCCGCCCCGTCCCAGACACGGGCGTGGGGGTGCGGCCAGACCGCCCCGGGCTCCCGAAGGCTCACGCGGACGGTGGCCGCGCCGGGGATCATGTCGGCAAGCTGAAGGGCGAGGCGGCGCTGGCGGTCGGCGCTGTCCGGGCAGGCTGGGGTTCCGCTCGGTATGACGGGCATGCAATACTCCGTGATTTGTAGGAGCGCGGTGCGGCTGTCCTCGTGGAAAAGTCCAGCCGCCCGTGTGAGTTGTGAATCGGTGCTCTTCGGGGCATCGGCCCGGCGCCCAGGAGTTGGTAGCTCCCGGGCGCCGGTCTCATTTCAGCCCCGACCCAGAGTGCTGTGCGGCATGCGATAGGCAGCCGCGTGGGGTGGTAAGGCGTTCATCCCGGTCTCCCCCTCGTCGTTCGGTTCGGGCTGCGGCGGGCGGTCCGTCGAGCGACCAGCACCATATGCACACACCCCACGAAGATCCACCCCGTTCCCGGATGCCGGTTGGACACCACGGCCACCGAGCGAACCATCAGCGAGCACTGCTCACCAGACGGACGGTGACCCAGCGGGCGACAGCGGCCACGCCGGGCATCCAGATTTATGTACGGGGAGCAAGGCAGACAAGCCACCACGCAGGTTGGGACGTTCGACCCTTTGCGCACGACAGCCGACATGCAAAACTCCTTTGACGTGCGCCACTCCGGTGTCCGGGGAAAGAGCCGGCGCGGCGTCGGCAGGTGATCTCCCGCCCTTGCCTCAGCGTGAATGCCATTCAGCATTCGGCGCCTGAGAGGTGCAACTCTCAGACGCCGTCGCTGATTTCCGGGCGCATCGGCCCGTTCCGTATAGCATTCCGCAGCTCCGCCTGGCCGGGCGCCGGCGAGCGACCAGAAACTTATGGCGATGCCGCGTCAAGTTCTAGACGAGCTTGGAGATCCCCCTAGAACTCACGAGAAGGGCCGCGCCTCGCCCGGTGTGGACCGTAGAGGACAACGGGCGCGGAATGACGCTCGCGCCGAGATCTCCGGAGATAATTCCCACCGCTCCCCTCTGACTGGCCCCTCTGACAGGCAAGGCCCGGCAGGCAAGCCAAGGCACGGGCGCGGCCCCGCTCCAACCGACTGTTCAGTGACGGATCTCCCAGCCCAGCAAGTCCGTCAACCTGCGGGCGGGGGCTGGCTATCCGGCCACGCGAGCGTGAGCAGGCTCCGCGTCCCAATTCGGGTCACTGGCCAGTGCAATGGTCACCGGCACCGAGTCCCAGCGTGTGTCTGCCGAAGAAGCGCTCAGCACCGTGGGCGCCGAACCCAATCCCCCTGCCACCGCCAGGGCCAATGCGAACGCGGCAACGAGAACCCTGCTTTTCTGACGGCTCATCATTGAATTCCCATCTCTCGTCCAGCGCTGACGGCAGCCCTTGCCATCAGCGGCTTTTGCCAACCGGATTCTGCAGTCCAGGCCGAGTCCCGCCCTTCCCGGCAGGATCATGATCATCGTGCGAGCGGCCACGAAAAGGATGAAACTGAAAGGGAGACGTGGTCGCTGTGTGTAGGTTCCACGCTCCGGCCCGTCGGCACAAGAAAAAAGCGTTGCGTGTGCACGCACTTTCCAGAAGACGCAAGGTTCAAAAATGACAGATGCGACGGAAAGCGACGGAACGCCGGACGGCCTGGCCCTTTCGGATGATGCCTTTGCCCTCTACGAGCGCGTTGCCCGTGGTGACGGACATGTTGAGCCGGGTCAGCCCGGACTGGATGAACTGCTCGGCATTGGCCTGGTACTGCCGCACATCTTCGAGGAAGATCTATACCTGCCCTCCGACCGGCAACACGTCTGGCAGATCCTGACGGACCGAGAACGAGTCAGCATTGAGCAGTCGTGGGAGCGGCTGAGACGATCCGGGGAGCGACTCAGAGCGCTGCCGCGCTTTTTCGCGAAGCTCCCGCGCGCGGCAACAGGGGGCCAGGACAGCGGCGGCATCGAGTTCATGAAGAGCCCCCGCGACGCCAACACAGCCGTCGCCGCCGCCCTGGCCGACGTCAGTTCCCACGTCTACACCGCGCACCCCAAGGACCGCCAGCAGGAAGTGCTGACCATCTCTGCCGTAAGCGACATCGAGCGCCTGGAAAGAGGCATCGGAATGCGGACTGTCTACCCGGAGACCGCACTCTCCCGGGCGCCGGAGAACCAGTGGGTCTCGGCAGTCACCCCACACGGTGCACAGGTCAGGACCGCGGCAGCCCCGTTCCCACGGATGATCATCATCGACGAGGTCTTCGCCCTCATATCCGACCGCGAAGCGGTGCCCCCTTACAGCCGGACAGGCTGGACGGTGACCCACCCAGGCATGCTGGGTTTCATCCTGGACACCTTCAAGCTCCTGTGGCATGTGGCCGACCCCTGGGCGGGCAGGATCACACCATCGGCGTCGGGGACGATCACGACCCCCCGCGTCCGGACCATCCTGAACGGCATGAGCCTCGGACACACCCACGAAGCCATCGCCAAGAGCCTCGGAGTGAGCACACGTACGGTCACCAACAACCTCAGCCCGATCTACGAAGCACTCAGTATCGAAGCCGGCGATCGGTTCCGCCTCGCCCTCTGGTGGGCCACATCCGACGAAAGAGAGCTGGAAGCAGAGCCAACCCAGCAATGACATGCACTCAGGACCGCACCGGTAGGTCGGCCGCCGCTTCCTTATCCTCGACTCACGCACCGGTGGCTTCGTTGATGTCCTTCGACAGCGAAGTTAGTCGTGGGTCGACAGGTTTGGATGTCAACGAGTCTGCTCGTGCAGGCTGCGTAGGTAAGAGCATGCAAACCGTGTCGAAGACAGTGCGACATTAGGGCATGCGACCGGTGGTCAGAAGAACGTCGTCAGCTCGACGCGCTTGTCCTCCCGGTTGAACCGGAGTCCGATCGTGAAGGTCTGGTATCGGCCGTCCTCCACTTCGACGTCGACCAGCGCCGTGTAGAGCAGGTTCCCGTACTTATCGAGGCGCAGGTTGTATAGGTACCCCTGCGCCACCAACTTGCTGACCGCGGCCTCCAAGGCGGGCTGATCCAGATGGAGCAGGCCGGCCTGCTCCACGGAGTCCCGGTGCTTGCCGTCCTGGAGGTACCCGTACCGGCCCGGAGTCATCCAGATGTCGGGTGACTCCAGGCGCGCGGCGTCAGGGCTGAGCGTGGCGAGCGCGGAGCGGTTGTCCTCGCGATTCTGGCCGGTGAGGTGGCTGTTGATGCGGTAGCCGAGGAACGGCAGGAACAGCATGTCGATCACTGCTGTGGGCGTGAAGCCGAGTGCTTCGAATGGCAGCCCTGCGCTGTTTGGCTCTTCGTCGACGTACACGCCTTCCAGGATCCTGTCGCCCACGCGAAGGCCGGAGTTCATGAGGGACAGACCGAGGAACGCCTTCAGGGTGCTGCGGCCGGTGCAGTCGGCGTACCCGAAGTAGGCGGGGTGCTCAGCAGCAGTCGAGGTGAGCGTGTCGGCCTGTGCCTTGGACAGGTTGGTGACGTACACGCAGTACACCAGCTCCGAGTAGGTAACTCTGTACGGCCGGTGGTAGACGACGGTCTTATCCATAGCCGCCTGCACCTTTTCGGCGGGGGCGCGAAGGAGGTCGCCGCGTAGGATCGAGTTGACCGGGACGCTCTTCTTTGGCCGGGGGAGACCCGCGACCCACGCCTCCGTCACGTCTACGGCGTAGAGGCCGTTGGAGCGCTTGGAGTCGAAAAGGAGGGCGATCTCCCTGCGGCGGTGATCGGGCACGAGCGCCTTGGCAAGGCTGCTGTAGGCGATGCCCAGCTCGTCGAGGGCCCGGCTGAGGTGGAGGTGGTCGGCGCGCATCCTCCGGTGGTACGCCTCGTCGGTCAGGTTGAACCCGTTCCGCATCGCAGCGAGGAGGAGGTTGTCGTGGGTCGTGACCGAGTGGATGTTGAACGGTCCGGCCAGCAGCTCATCCCACGTCGTCGCGCTGTCGGCGGCCATGCTTGCCTCCTCGTATCGAAGTCTTCGCATGCTGGGCGAACCACGAGGCTATGCGCCCCACTACGCGCGCGACCACTGATTTCGACGATGCTCATCCCCCACGACTAGATCGCTGTCAGAGAAGCCGAAACGGCTGGGTTGGCTGTCACGCGCCTCGATTGGATGGCAAAGGACAGTTGATCTCTAGGAACAGCGTTTGCCGACGGATGTCCTGTCTCACTGAATCGAGTCGTCTTCTCAACGAAGCGAGTCGTTCGCTTCCATCTCAGAAGCCAGTCCACGCGTCTCACCAATCCAGTCCACTCAGGTCAACGCGTTGGACGACTTACTTCGTCGAGGCAGGACAGCCGCCAAGCGTCGTCAGAGGGTGCGGGCGCCCTCAAGCTTTCCCTCAAGGGCGGCCTCGACTACTCGCAGGACCTGGCGCCGGACTGCGGCTGGTTGCTCGGCGAGGTTCTCGTCCAGTACTGCCTGCGGCATGTCCAGCAGATCCTTGACGTTGGCGAGGGCGTCGGGGAGGTGTTGCAGCGAGGCCTGGATGGCAGTGAGGTTGTCGGCCATCTCCGGGTCCGAGCGGCGCATCCCGACCGTCATGGCCACCATCAGGGGGGCCATCGCGGGTTCCTCGTCCAGGCAGGCGATCCCGCCGAAGCCCGCGTGATTGTCCTTGCCGTGAACCGCACCGATGAGCCGGGCGGCGAGGGGCATCAGCCGGAAGAGAGCGTGGGCGAAGGGGCGGGCTTCTTCCAGTTCGGTGTCCGTGGCGGTTGCCATCGTCTTGACGAGGACCGGCAGGGCCAGGATGCGGCCGGCGGTGAGCAGGTCGTGGGGTGAGCCGGTGAGCCACGGGCCGGCGCCGTTCACCAGATGTCGGCGCCCCGGGGCGACACCGAGGAGTCGTTCGATCGCGAAGGCTTCGCTGTCGGTCGCGGTGGGCGGTTCGCCGAGTCCGAAGGTGCGGAGAAGCAGCTCGACGGAGCGGGTCCGTTCGGCGGCGGGCTGTCGGATCGGCCGGGGGGCGGCATTGCGGCCGCGTTTCGCGGCGAGTTCAGCGGCGAGGGATTCGACGGGTTCCCGGCGGGCTGCCGATCCCGGTGTGGCGGCAGCATCTGGTGTCGGAGCGGTGTGCTCCTGAAGGGCTTCCTCAGCGGCGCGAAGGCTGGCGATGAGCGCGCTGCGGGCGGCGTACGTGGGGATGGGGAAGCCCTCCAGCCACAGCAGCACGCGGAGCATGCCGGGGTCTTTCGTGTGTCGCCGCCAGCGACACAGGGACACGATCTGCTGCTCGGTGCCGGACGGGTAGAGCCACACGGGAGTGATCCCCCGGTTCTGGGCCCGGCGGGGGCGCGGGATAAGTCCCTGGACACGCAGCGTCTCTAGCTGCCGGGCGGTGACAGGGTGACCCGCGCGGCGGGCGGCCTGGAGGAGGGCGGCGCTGTCGGGGCCAGAGCAGATCAGCGACGGACCCGGGGGTGTGGCGGGGCTCATCGGCGCAGCCTAGTGCGCTCCCGTGCCGGCGCGTCAGGGGCGGGCCGGAGAAGGCGGTTGGAGGGGCCGGCGGGAGGGGGTACTCCCGGAAAGAGGGCCGGTATCTCGCATCCGCGGCTTCGGCCGTTGCCGGGATGGGCGGCGGGGTGCTTGTGTCGGGAGAACCGGCCCGTCGAACTGGCGGCGCCGGTCCGGCGGGGCGGTCGCGCCCCCGTACATGAGGAGGACGTTGTGGTGTCGAAGAAGATGGTGGCGGTGGTGGCGGCAGCGGTCGCGCGGGCATACGCGCAGCGGTGGGCGGTCCGCAGTGGGTATGCGGGATGGCAGGTGACGGTGGTGGGGTACGCGGCGGGGGTCGCGATCACGGCCGTGGTCCTGCGGGCGTGACCACGATGTTTCGAGCCGGTGTCCTGTCTCGACGAAGTCAGTCAGTCGGTCGCGCCTGTTCTGACCGGCGTGGACTGGACTAGGTGAGACGTGTGGCAGGACAACGGACTTCGGAGGCGACTGTTGATCAACTAGCTCCGGAATGTCGAGCAAAAATGACGGCACCGAGGTGGTCGGGAACACGGGACGGGGGAAGCGGCGGGGATCAACCGGCCTTGGCAGGCTCCTCGGCTGATGCCCGGGTGCTGGCCAAGCGGTAGGAGTCGGTGCCGGTTTTGATCGTTACCTTGCGGCGCAGCAACACGGGCTCCACACGGGCAATTAAGGTGGCCGTCTCAGCACACAGTGACGAGATGCGGCGAATCAGCCACCCTCCGTATTTTTCTGGATTCTTCGTAATGCACATACCGCATCATTTACTCCATCAAATCTGAGCGAATGTGCCACGGTGACGCTTGCGTCACCGGTCTTACCCTCAGCCCTCCGACACGATGCCGAATCGGGTGGAGCAGCGGGTTCAGCACGGAGTGATCCGGCACTCAGGCGCCAGAAGTCCGGCTCACTGCAGCTTCCCTGCGGGAGGGCACGCAGTGGATCTCGAACCACACATCCTTGCCCCCGTCGGTGGGTTGGGCACCCCATGCGTTGGTCAGGGCTTTCACGGACGCCAACCCCCGCCCGCGTTCGGCGAAGTAGTCCAGTTCCCCTACCTTCGGCAGCTCGGCGCTCATGTCGCTGACTACGATGCGGACGCCGGCGGGCAGTCGCATCAGGGTCAGCACGCACTGCGCGGATTCGGTGTGCTGGCGCACGTTCGTCAGCAGCTCGTTTGCGCAATACACCGCAATATCCACAATTGCCCCGTAGTCCCAGTGGCGAAGGTGGGCGCTGATGATGCGGCGGATACTGGCGAGGTTCTCCGGGGTGACCATCAACTCCTGACGGTACTTCCGTCCACCCGCTTTCCCAACGGCAGTCATCGGGCGCTCCGCTGACCGTTCAGCATCGAGGCGGCAGCAGCGTTCCCGCACAGCATCTTCGATTGAGTGGAACGAAATTCGCACCCCGCTTCGTCAAGGTTGCGAGCGAGGGACAGCAGAAGGGGCATGGCCGAGACCTCCACAGGTGTGCCAGGAAGTACGCACCGGAGATCTGCTCGTACGTCCGGGATTGCGTATTGCTGTCTGGCTTGGTTCTGGCTCAACTACTGTCTTGCACGGGATAGTTGGACGGCAAGATGCCGTGCAACTTTCACGGAAATTGTCATATTCGATTGTCCGGACTCTTGCCTGTGCAAGCCGAACTCTGGCTGGCACACTCAGGACTCGGGGACCGCCGAAGCGGACTCGGAGATGGCCGAGCCGGACTCAGGAGCTCGTACGCCTGACTCTGGAGAAGTGAGGAGGACTCAGACTGTGGCAGCGCCAAGGGGACCTACGAGTCGACGCGTGCACTTGGGCAGGGTGCTGGAGAAGATGCGCATCGACCGCAGAGAGTCCAGAGATGAAGTGGCGGTGGCACTCGGCTTCTCCCCGGAGAAGCTGTGGCGTTTGGAGAAGGGTCGTACCGGCCTGCCGAACCACGGTGACCTCAAGGCGCTCCTGGAGCACTACGAAGTATCCGACGAGGAAACCGTCGAAGAGCTTGTCAAGATCCACCGCGAGTCGCTGAGTCAGGGGTGGTGGGTGCCCTACAACCCCCATCTCCAGAAGGGCATGCGCGACTACGTCGGCCTGGAGGCTGACGCCCTGTCCATCAGTGCCTGGCAGCCCAACCTGATCTTCGGCTTGCTTCAGACGCCGAATTACGCGCGGGCGCTGCTTGAGAGCGCAAAGGCCGTCGATGAGATCACGACCGAGTTCATCGATGCGAACGTCGAGCTTCGGATGAGCCGGAAAAGACTCATCACAGAGGAGGAACCGCGCTCCCTGTGGGTCATCCTGGCTGAGGACGCGATCCACAGCACGATCGGCGGAAGCGCGATCATGATTGAGCAGTACGAGGAGATCGGAAGGCTTGCCGCGCTCGACCACGTCACCGTGCAGGTGCTTCCGGCCGCGTCCGCCGGCTACCGGGCCAGTCAGAACTTCGCACTGCTCGAACTGCCCGAGCCACTGCCGAAGATGGTTCAGGCCGACCATGTCAACGGTCAAGCCTGGGTTACCGACAAGAAGCCCGAGGCCGGCAGGTTCTCCCGGAGGTTCGAAGCACTGCGGGCCGCGGGTCTCGCGCCTCACGAGACACCGCGGATCCTCGAAGAAGCCAGAAGAGAACAGGAAGAACGGAAGTCATGGCCATTAACACAAACGTGAAATCCACTGACGTGGCACTTGAAAGCGCCTGGTTTAAGTCGTCCTACAGCAGTGGGGCCGAAGGGAACTGTGTGGAGATCGCGGATCTGGCCGGGCAGGTCAGCATCCGGGACTCCAAGGACAAGGAAGGAGCCACTCTGACCGTCCCTAGCTCGGCATTCTCGTCGTTCATCTCAACCGTGCGCTCCGACTCCGGCTTCGGTGCAATCGATAACTGACCGCCGGGACGAAATGAGGAGTGGTCCTCCCCAGGGCATGTGGGAAGGACCACTCTGCATCACAGCTACCTTGACGTACTGCTCGGCCAGTTGCCAGCCCGCCTCGCGGGCCTACGCACCAATCATCCGTCGATCACGATCAACGGGCCTGATCGATCGCACTGTCCGATGGCCAACTCGGCCCCGGGCCGATCATTTCCACCGGAGGTCCCCGGCGCTGCGCGCCCCGAAGCCAGAGTCTTCGTACGCCAACCCCACTACAACGGACTTCTCGCAGCCTCACCAATACCCGGAGACCCCGGACACGCCACTGATATAGATGAGTTCCGGTTCAACGTGTAGCGGGCCACACACCACCACTTTGCCGACCTGGAAAACTCCGTCACAGACCCCAGACGGACACGCTGGCGGTACGTAATGACGTTATCGGGTGACCTCCCGCTCGATACTTGAGGCAACGGCGGGCCAGGGGACGGGAAGCGCCGCAATCGTTGTCCAATATCGGTGCGATGATCGAACCGCGGCGCTTACTCCGAGGCGGGTCGATTCGGGCGTAAGTGTGCCAAGGACCCGGCGGGTTATGCCGCCCGCACCGCGTGCCGCAGGTGTGATGCCGTTACCGAGAAGAAGCGTCGCCGTGCGGAGTGCGTCCAGGGTGGCGGGAGGGGCCGCTCCGGTGAGGGGCCCGTAGATCAGCTCGTTCCAATTTTGCATGGTCCGGGCCCATGCCAAGCGTTCGAGGCTGGTGCCGAGGTCGACCGCCATGCACTGTGGATTGTCCGCGTTCCAGAGAAGAACGATGTCGCCCAGCGTAAGGTTCAAGTGTCGAAACCGTAGAGTGATTCCCTTGACTTGGCGGCGTTGCCACACCATGACTCGGCCGTAGATGCTTATGTGCCGGGCATGGAAGCCGAGTTGGGAGAGTACGGATAGCCAGACGTCGAGAATCGTCCCGTATTCGGCGATACTGTCGATGGGCTGGACGCAGGAGACGTTGACGAAAGAGGTCAGAAACCCGTCACGCAGTTCTCCGGAGTCGGTGCGTTGGCCGGTGAATCGCACTACAGGTTGAGGGATGAAGCCTCGGCGGTAGGTTCCTGAGTGGCCGTCCTTGAGGAGCGGATCGAGGGCTTGGACAGCCGAAATGGTCAGTTCCGTCTCGCGCCCCCATCGAAGAGGTAGGCAAGTATCCCGTGGGATGCCTTGCGTGGCGAAGCCCTCTTGAAGTGTTCCGAGCAGTTCTGCCCACGAAGGCCGACGGCGGGGTGGGCAGTATGGAGAGCCGCGGTGTGGGTGTTGGATTTCTAAGGAATCCCCGTCGAGGGTGAACTCCCAATGGGCTCCAACCGCTTGCCTGAGCACGTCGGCTACCTGCTGGCTCGGTGCCCCGCTCAGCACGGGCGAGCCGCCATCCCCTCGAAATGCCGTGCTGGGTCAAACCGTAGCTGTCCGGCCGCCTGCACCGTGCGGTGGTCGAGTGACTGCGCTTGTTCGACTGCCCCGGCGAGCGTGAGCGCTGCTGTCTCGTCGTCCACTTCAGGATCGGCGACAGCGATGGCCCCGGTCTGGTCGCACAGCGCAGCCTCGGCGCACGTGCCCTTGCGCCAGGTCAGCGCAGCCACGGGGGTTCCGGCTCGCAGAGATTCGCCGAACACTGCGGCTCCGGCCTCCACGTAGGTGCGTGCGTACGTGTAGACGAACGCTGATGCGTCACGAAGAGCGGCGGTCTTGGCCGGGCCACCGAGTTCGCCCACCAGCTCGACGTGCTCCGCGGTGAAGAGCTTCTCGTGCCGGCGTACGTAGTCCTCGTCGAAGACCGGCCCCACGACGCGTATCCGGCGGCCAAGTATCTGCGCTGCTCTCAGAGCGAGGTGCGGGGCCTTCTCCTCGTCTATCCGACCGAGCCACACAAGGTCACGCCCGCCGACTGAGGGCGGCTCTTCCTCGTTGAGGCCCAGGTGGACGGCAAGCTCTCGGATCGGCTGGTGAGCTGCGTACCGCTCGATCATCTCGGGCGAGTAGCAGTACAGACGCGACCGCTTACCGTCGAACGCCGTCTCAGTGTGTTGAAAGATCGGCGAGTGCTGGAATGTCGCGACGTCGCAATCGAGCTCGTTCCACGTGCGCGTCCAGGCGGCGAGTGAGGGGTACTCGTGGCCGACCACCAGGAGGTTGTATCCCGCGGCGCGGAGGTCACGCTCTGCCTGAGATCCCGACGTCATGTCCTCAAGACGGACTGGCTTGCGGACCCATTCGGCTTCCAGGTCCATGAGCCAGCCCGGCCCGAGGAGATGCACGTCGGCGCCTGCGGCACGGGCGCCAACCGCGACCGCCCAGAGCCATCGTTCGATCCCGCCGTATCCGGCCGGGGGAAAAGCGTAGCTACCTGGAAAGTCGCAGACGCCGACGAGCACTATGCCTCCGGGGTTCCATCCGCCGAGATACGGCGGAAGCCGAGGTATGGGACGAGTGATTCAGGCAGGACGATCGAGCCGTCCTGCTGCTGGCCTTGTTCGAGCACCGCGGCCAGGGTGCGGCCGATCGGCAGGCCCGAGCCGTTGAGCGTGGCAACCAGCTTCGGTTTGCCGTCCGCGCCACGGGTGCGGATGTGCGCGCGGCGCGCTTGGAAGGTGCCGAAGTTGGAGACCGACGAGATCTCGCGGTAGGTGTTCTGGCTTGGCAGCCACACCTCGAGGTCGTAGGTGAGCTGGGCGGAGAAGCCTGTGTCGCCAGCGGCGAGGCGGATCACGCGGTACGCGAGACCCAGCTCCTTCAGGCACGCCTCGGCGTGCCCGATCATCTTCTCCAGCTCGGCGTCGGCATCCTCGGGGTCGCAGATCCGCACCATCTCCACCTTCGTGAACTGGTGCTGGCGGATCAGGCCTCGGGTGTCGCGACCGTACGAGCCGGCCTCCGAGCGGAAGCACGGCGTTTGAGCAGTGAGGGCGAGTGGCAGCTCCGAGGGCGGGATGATCTCGTCGGCGTAGAGATTGGTGAGCGGGACCTCGGCGGTCGGGATCAGGAACAGCTCGCGATCCGCAACGCCGGTCTTGAACAGGTCCTCCTCGAACTTCGGCAACTGACCCGTGCCGGTCATCGTCTTGCGGGTGACCAGGAACGGAACCGAGTGCTCGACGTAGCCGTGCCGGCGTGTGTGAAGGTCGAGGAAGAGCGTGACGAGTGCCCGCTCAAGGGCTGCCCCTGCTCCACGAGAGACGGCGAAGCGGGAGCCCGAGAGCTTCGTCGCCCGGGCGAAATCGAGGACCCCGGTAGCCTCGCCAAGGTCGACGTGGTCCTTCGGCTCGAAGGAGAAGGTCGGCGGAGTCCCTACTCGACGGACCTCGACCGCGAACTCCTCAGAGTCGCCATCCGGAGCCCTGTCGTCGGGGATGTTCGGAATGCTGAGGAGGAGGTTGCGGAGATCGTCCTGAACCTTCTCCTGATCGGCCTCTATCTCCCGGATTTCGTCCTTGATCTCGCGGGCCCGCTCCTTCAGCTTGGAGATATCCCCGCCTTGCTTCGCGGTCTCCTGGACCTCCTTGGCCACACGTTTGGACTCTGCCCGCAGCCCGTCGGCAACATGAATGCTCTGGTTCCGCCGGGCATGGAGGTCCTCCAGGACGGACAGGTCCAGGGAGTAACCGCGTCGAGCGAGCCGACGTACCGCTTCGGCCCCCATGTCGATCAGGGCGCGAGCATCATGCATGGTTGGGGTCCTTCTTCTCCGGAAAGTGAGCTGCTGCTCTGACGGTAGCAACTGCCGACGTTCCGTCGACCCGCTATATCGCTGCGTTACTCCGCTCATCTGGATCTTGGCGATCCTCTGTATCAAGATCAGATAGAAGCTCCGTGATCCAGCCGCCGAGCATGTGGTGTGCGACATCGAGCGGCTGCACGCAGGGAGCCTCTGGGAAGAACAGGGGCGCGGCATCGCCCTCGGGACGACCCCGCTGCCGGAACAGGACGGACAGGAGCAAGCCGTGCCCCACGACGAGGCGAGGGCCGGGGAGAGCTAGGCAGTCTTTCAGCCCGAGGAGCATCCGTGGATACCCTCCCGCTGCGATTCCGCGGCGCCCGGGGGATGGCGCCATGCGCCATGTTGATCAACCCCATCGCCGTAGCCGAGCCAAGGGCCACCCTCGAACTCTCCATAGTCCAGTTCATTCAGCCGGGGCTCGACCACGAGCTCCGCGGCGGGCACTACCCGTGAGTAGGAGAGTGGTCTGCTTAGCACGCGGGAACCTGCTGGCCGCCCACATCCGTACGCTGTGCAGAGGCAATTCGGTCCAGGCGCGCTGACACGATCGCACTCCCTCCTCGCTGAGCTGGACGCTGACGGAGGGGTCCCCGTTGAGGAGCTGTTTCGTGCTGTATTCCGTCTGACCGTGGCGGAGGATGCGCGTCCTCATATGTCGCCTCCGGCTCCTCGGGCCGACAGGAAGGAGAGCACCCCCATCATCTTCGGTGCTCGTGGATCAACGGTGTCCACGTAGTAGAGGAGGCCGTCCAGGGACAGCAATCTGCACCACGGTGCGATCACCGGAACGGGGATGCGCGAGATTCGGGCGGCTGTCGAAAGCCGCTGTTTCGTCTCTCGGCCAAGATCGTAGTAGACGGTCCAGAAGGCCCAGTCGAAGGCGGCGTCGCCCACCATAGGAACAGGATCGAGCAGACGCGGATGGCCCTTGTCGTCGAACGGAACGTTCTCCCGATACAGGTCACCGTGAAGGACGGTGGAGCGCTCAGGGGCCGCTTTGAGGGTGGCGAGTGCGCGAAACTCGTCCTCGACGAGTGACCCCCACGGCCCAAGATCAAGACTTAGCGCTCGCTTCTCGATCCGCGGCAGCACCTCGAAGCGAAGGTAGTCACTGAGAAGCGGGAGGCTGACTGTGCGCGGCCTCGCTCGTCCTCGCAGGTGCAGTCCGTGAAGCGCACCAGCCACCATCTGTGTTTCCCGGCGCCGCCACTCGGAGCCTCCGGGGCGCCCACCCACCATTTCGAAGAGTGCCACCGCGTGATCGTCGGCAGTGTCCATGACATCGACCGTCATCCCGCCGGCCCACAGTCGAAGGGCACGAATCTCATGGCGGTAGCGTGCGGGATCAGCCCAAGCCTTGAGGAGCAGCGGACACCCGTCGGGATCGATCGCCGTGGCGATCACGGAGGCGTGTCCAGCGTCGTGGTACCCCTCAAGCGAGAGGTTCCAGCGTTCTGCCAACTGCTCCAGCACGCTAGGTACGGTGTCGAGCCAATCTTGGACCTTCGGCCCGTAATGTGCGATCAGCCGCTCTCGACATCCCTCGGGCACCCCGCCGAGCGTCCGCGTAGTCATCAGCTCAGCACGATCCCGTCTTGAACAAGCTCGTCGGTGAGGGCCGGGAACTCCTCCAGAGCCTCGGTGACGAGAGCCTGCACCTTGTCGATCTCGACTTCCTGTGCGGCGAGACGAACCAGGACCCGCCATGGTTGATCCAGCCTCTGCCCGGTAATGCTCACCAGGTGCACTTCGGCATGCTCGCCTGTCACTTCATGGAGTCGGTGTGCCAACCGAAGGGCGGTGATGTTGTAGAGCTTGCCGACGTGGTAGACGGGGTTTTTTCCGCTCGCGCCCTCCAGATTCATTGGGCGCAGGGGCGTGATGAGACCGTTGACGCGGTTGCCTCGGCCGACTACGCCTTCGTCACCGGACTCGATCGAGCTTCCCGTGTAGGTCAGGTAGAGCTCGTCCTTCTCGGGCACGTCGCGAGCGTTGAGGCGGAAGTCCGCGTCCGCGCCGGGGAGCGAGATGCTGGCGAAGCGATGGCATTCGGCGAGAACGGTCTCAGTGTTGCGGACATACTCCGCTCGACTCGCGACGTGACGCGATTTCTGGGGTACGCATAACACGATGTCCGCGTGCTGCCCGTCCCAGTAGCCCATGAGCTTCACGTCGGAGCCGCACCAGGCGTGGTCCCGCGTGAAGTCGCTCTCTCCGGAGAAGTGGTTTACGAGGTCGCGGACGAACGTCTCGAATGGGTTCTCCGGGGCCCAACCCGTCCCGAGGGAAGTGTCGTTCGAGAGGCGCACGCTGCGCTCACGGAGGTCGTCTATGGAACGCGGGTTGAACCAGCGGGTGCGGTCCGGAACATCGTCGCCTATGAGTACGGCGCCGGGACTGGAGTTGCTCGTGATGTTGAAGGCGATGTCGAGGTGATCCGAGACCTCCGGCACGCGTTCGGCGAAGAACGATTTGACTTCCGCCTCAATGATCTCCGTAACGGGGATCGTCTCGCCACCGCATAAAGGCGCGGCTCGGCCGTTGACGTGAACTCGGACCGGCGAGGTCATCTTGCCGCCGCCGTAGCGAACTTCGCTTGCGCCGCCGAGGAGAGCGAGCTTGTCGAAGTTGTGGTGCAGTACGGCCCCGAAGTGCTTCACGGTGTACTGGCTGTACGCCCGGGACAGGCGCTCGGCGAGGTGATCGGCGAGGGTGTCCGGGTGGCCGAGGCCCTTACGCTCGACGATGGTCGTGGCGTCCGGTTGGGGTGCTCCGGTCTCGATCACTATGTGGCTGTTGCCCAAGGTGGTGCTGGTTCGGTGCATGGCCTACTCCTTGCAGAGCTGGAAGGGATGTGCGTGGATTTCGTCGGGCCGGTTGGCTGGGCGAACCGAGATCATCGCGGGACGCCCGCGGTCCGCAAGCGTGAGACAAGTCGGACGAGTTGCTCGCAGGCCGCCGCAGGATCGTCTTCCGCGGCGAGCTGGTAGAGGTCACGCGCCGGAATGAGGTGGATGTCTCCGGCGCGTCGTCGATCGAGCCAAAGAACGAGGCGCCAAGCCAACGCTGGACCCGTGGAGCCAAGTTGACTGACGATTCCGATGGGCAATCGGTGAGGTCTTGCTGCTGTGTAGATCAAGTCGCGTATGACATGGAAGGTCGCATCGGCCTGATCGCACATGGCAGGGCCTCGTCCACTCGCCTCCCAATCGACTATGTGAAGGCGGTCGCCGTCGAACAGGAGGTGCTCAGGCTTGAGGTCGCCGTGCAGGTATACCGTAGGGAGTTCGTCGCAGGACACAAGGGCATCCTCCAGGTCATGCCACCAGGAGAGTTGCCGACAGCGACTGGAGAGCTGGTCGAGAAGGAATCCGCGGTTGGACCCGAGCATGTCGCCGGGGCGCCACCGCCAACCTGAGCCGGGGCATAGGCCGGCAACTCCGCGATGGAACTGGTGAGTCGCTGTGATGACGTGCCGGACGAAGCCCTGGACTCCTCGTGCGGTGCGGATTGAGCAGGGCTTCCCCGGCACGGCTCCGAACACGGCCCAGGGGTGGGCCCCGTATTCGCCAGTCGACACCACAGAAGGGACTGAAAAGCCCCATCCGGCAGCGATTCTGAGCGCATGTACCTCGCGACGTCGCCTCTCGTGTGGGGTGATGGTGCGATAGACCTTGAGCAGTGAACTCCCGTCGAGGGACCATCGCGTGATCGAGTTGGGCTTCACCGCCGCTGGCCCGTACCCCGCAAGCTGAGGGCCGGCAGTACCGGTCTGCGATGCGCTACTTGCCATGATGTTGCCCCTCCCTGTGATCAATGTGGTCTTCGACGACCTCGTGAGCGTGTTGCGCGGCACCGTCGACAGCGGTGTCGAAGTACGTCCTCCCGGCGGCATAGGATCGTCGGCCTCAGCCCGGCCACCAGCTCGTGCATGGCCCAGCATTTGCCCAGGTCACCCTTGCCGTTCAGTTTGAAGTTGCAGGTGGCGATCTTGATCTGGCCCACTACGTAATCCTTGGCATCATGTACCGCTTCAAACGGTGATCTGGGAGTGAGGGGGTGTGGTGTCAGCCGGGGGTGGGTTCGATGGGTGTCCAGGAGGATTCGGTGGCCAGGCGTTCGGACCACTCGACGAAGCCGGTGCCGAGTGCGGTTTTGGCGAGGTGGATACGCTGGAACTCGCCGGTGCCGGCAGGCGGGTAGGTGTGCTGGATGTCGCGGAAGAGGCGTTGGAGCGGGTAGTCGGTGTCCAGGGCACGGGCGCCGTGCAGCTCCATAGCGTCCTGGGCTGATCGGGCGGCGAGCTGATGGCCGGTGTGTTTGGCGCCGATCAGATGGTTATCGCAGGCCACCTTGCGGTCGAGGAGGTCGACGGCCTGGTAGGCGATGGTCTGGGCGGTCTGAAGGCGGGCCTGCATACCGCCGAGGCGGTCTTGTACAACGGGCAGGTCGGACAGGTGCCCGCCGTAACGGGCGCGGCTGCTGAGATAGGTGGCGGTGGTGTCGACGAGGGCTTCGTGGATACCGAGACTGAGGGCGGTCAGATTGGGACGGCCGTAGAGGATGCTGCTGCTCTGCGCCACATACAGGCCCTCTCCGACGTTCCCGAGCATGTTGGCGGCGGGTATGCGTACGCGGTCGAGATGGAGGCGGCCGGCGGTGAACCCGCGCAGGCCCAACCCAGCCCGGTGCGGGTCAACCGTCAAGCCCTTGCAGCCGTGTTCGACGAGGAACGCGGTCAGTGCCTTGGAAGCGGTGACGTCCGGAGGGGCGGTGCGGGCGACGACGATGTGCATGCCAGCGAGGTGGCTGTTGCCTATGTGGGCCTTGCTGCCGGTGATCAACCATGTGTCCCCGTCGCGCTCGGCAACGGTCTCGATGCCGCCGATATGCCCGCCGGCGCGGGGTTCGGTGACTGCAATCGACAGCAGCACCGTCCCGTCGGCCGCCAGCGGCAGCCACCGCGTTTTCTGCTCGGCGGTGCCCCAGTGCTGGAGGGCACCGATGGGGATCAGACCGGCTTGGAGGATCGCTGCCGCAGTCGCGGAGACCGCCGCGAGACGATGGATCAGCACTGTTTTGGCCACGTGCCCGGCCCCCAGCCCTCCGTACTCGGCGGGGATCGTCACCCCGAACCAGCGCCGCCCGGCCATGAGCCGAGACAGCTTGCGCTCGACTTTGTGCGGGGCGGCTTCCATGCGTTCCACTCGGGACGCGACGTGGCGGGCGGTGAACTCTTCAGCTTCTGACCACAGGTGCTCATGGGCAGGCGTGAGGTAAGGGGCGAGCGCGGCGGGCGGTGCGGCGGACATGGTCGTCTCCCTCTCCTGTGCGGGGTCCCAAGGCGGGTGCGGCCTGTTCTCATTGGCGTGGGTTGCCGGGTGGGGGCGAAGCCGAGGTCAGTGGACTGGTGTGCCGGGGGTGAGGGTGCGCATGACATCAGCGCCGGTGGCCTTGACGATGTCGAGGAGGCGGCGGGCGTCGGCGCGGGGACGGACCTCGGGGTCGATCCCACACACGGTGCCCAAGGTGATGCCGGTCTCCTGGTGGATCAGCGGGGCGCCGAAGTACGAGCGGATGCCCACCGCGTCGGCGACGTAATTGCCTGAGAAGCGCGGGGAGGCATGGACGTCGTGCAGGGGCAGGCCCTTCTTCCGCTTGACCACTGCGGGGCACCAGCCATGATTGAGGCTCATAGTGCGGCCGAGGATCAGGTGGCCGCTGTCGGGCGGCGGGTTGTGTAGGCCGACGAACGTTTGGTCGGCGCGGAAGATGTTAACGAACCCGTAGAGCATGCCGGTCGCCTCGGCGAGGTGGTGCGCGAAGTCATCCATCAGGTCGTCCGCGAAGGTGGGCACGCCCAGGCGTTGGATCAGCTCCTCGCGGGCCTGCTGCTCGGCCAGTTCCTGGGCCCGGGCCCCGCTGATCATCGGCTCGCCCGGGTGGACCGCACCGGTCGGCGGCACGATCACCTCATGCCGGGTGGGAACAGATCGCAGGCCGGGAAACTGGCGGACCAGCGGAGACGGGAGGGTGGTGGTGTGCTGTGGCATCAGGCATCCAGAAGAGTCGAGGTTGAAGACGGGGACAGGGCGTGGTCGACGAGGCGGAGCAGGACCCCGGCGACCGAGTCGGGCCGGCGGGCGTCGCAGGTCACCACGGGGACGCTGGAGTGGAGGGCGAAGGCGTGACGGATATCCTGCGCGAGGTAGCGGTGCGCGCCGTCGAACTCGTTGACAGCCACGACGAACGGCAGACTGGCCCGTTCGCAGAAGGTGACCGCCGGAAAGCTGACCTCCAGACGGCGGGTGTCGGCCAGGACGACGGCCCCCACCGCGCCTCGGGCCAGGTCGTACCAGAGGTCGATAAACCTGTCCTGGCCCGACGTGCCGAACAGCATTAGTTCCATGGGTATCGGCCGCGTGAGGGTGAGGCGGCCGAAGTCGAAGGCCACCGTGGTGGTTGCCTTCGCCTCCACCCCGTTCAGGCTGTCGGTAGCGGCGCTGGCTTGGGTCAGGTACTCCTCGGTGCTGACGGGCTCGATTTCGCTGACCGTCCCCACGGCGGTGGTCTTGCCGACCCCGAATCCCCCTGCGATAAGGATCTTCAGCACGGCAGGGCCGTCGGCCCGCGGCATCGTGGTCCCGGAGGGAAGCGGGTCAACTGGCCTTGTTGACGGCGTCGGGCCATTTGAGGGCGAGACCGGCACGGAGTGCCTCCAGGAGCTGTCGGTTCGGGCGGTCCCCGGCAGGGGAGTCGGAGGGCGTGTAGGGGGTGGTGAGAGACAGCACCAGGACACGGGCGTCGATCAGGTCCGAGATCAGTACCCGGGTCGCGGTCAGCGGGAGGCCAATCGTGCCCGCCAGTTCCGCCACTGAGCGGCGCCGCTGTCGGCACAGGGTCGTGATCTGCCGGTACTCCCCCTCGGACAGTCCCGGACCTGCTCTGCCGTCCCCGGCTTCCAAGGCGGTCTCCGGGCTGAGCAGGTGGCGGTGGCGCGTGCGGCCCCGAGTCACGAGGTAGGGCCGTACGAACGCGGCGGCCGTCCTCGCGGATTGCGGCGTGCGCCTGATGGGCCTGGTCATCAGGCGATGCGGACGGCCGCGACCATGTACGGGGCGAACCGGTCCACCAGGTGGCCCATCTCGTATCCCACCGTGCCCGCATTCGCCTTGGGCTCGGCGATCACCGCGAGCACCGTGTCGACCACGCCATTGGTGTTGCCGGGGCGGTTGGGGAAGGCCGCACTGGTCCCGGCGATGGACACGAAGATCAGTCCGTCCTCGCGCTCGATGAGGGCCAGCTTCAGCGCTTCCTTGCCGCCGCGCGGACCGGGGATGTTCTCGGCCAGGGACGCGAGCGTGCCCAGGGTTGCGGACCACTTGTCGGACGAGTCCTTGTGGATGCCGCTGTCCACGAGCGTCAGCCCGTCCCGCGAGATCAGCAACGCGTGCGTGACCTCGGGGACGGTCTGTGCGAACTCCTCAAGCATGCGGGCCATCTGTTGGACCGCTCCGTTCTGGCCACTCGGAGTCGCCGTCACGGTGTCGCCGTTCGTTTGCTGCCTGTCGTGAGTCATGGGAAATCGCTCCTGCGGATACGTGACCTGCCTCGGGCGCCCCGGGCGGGCCGTCGGTGGGGGGCTATGGCTGTGCGGCTGGCGGCTTTGGGGCTTCCGGGCCGTCGGTAGGGGCGTGACCGTCTTGGCCGCGGGCAGCGTTGATACCACCTCTGAACGCGCCCGCCAGGTCATAACGGGGCCCAGTAACCGGGGCCGCAGGCCGCGTAGGCTCCGGCACGTCCAGATGCTCCAGCACTCGCCGGGGCAGCGGCGGCGCACCGGCTGCCGGCGCGGTCCCAGCATCAGCAGGCGCCGGTGGAGCGCCCGCGGGCGGTGTGGACGGCGTCGCGCCGACCAGCACGCTGGACCGGGAGGACGGCGCAGCCGGCGGAGGGGCGAGCGCGGCGGCGGGACCGGAAGAATCCTCGGGAGCCGTCATCTGCACCAGAAGCTTGGCGGGGACGACCACCTGGGCGGTCGTTCCCCCGGTCGGACTCTCCATCAACCGCACGGATATACCGTGACGGCGGCCGATCTTCGCCGCAGTGAGCAGACCGATACGTCCCTCACGGACCTGGGCACTCACATCGACCTGCCCGGGATCTGCCAGCAGCAGGTTCAACTGCTCCCGTTGCGCCGCACGCATCGGGATGGCGACCTCGTCCTCGACCTCGACCACTAGACCCGTCGCCACCTGACGGGCCCGCACCCGCACCTTCGACACCGGGTTGGAAAACTGCGTGGCGTTGTCGACGAGTTCGGCCAGCAGGTGCGTCAGGTCCGGCCCCACATGCCGGGGTAGACCGAGCTCGACACCCACCGTTCCCGCCGCCGTCGACACACGCGAGTAGTGCAGAACCTCCTGAACCGCGCCTCGCAGAACCTCCGTCACGCTCACCGGCTGCCAGGCACTGCGCAGCGATTCTCCCGCCAGCACCGCCTTGCTCTCCACCCAGCGCCGCATCCGCGTCACCAGATGATCAAGTTTGTATAGCGAGTCCAGCAGATCGGGATCCTCGGTCAGATCCTGCAACTCGTCCAGCAGCTTCAACGCCCGGTCGATCAACGCATGTTCACGTCGGGAGAGCTGATGCAGCATCGACACCAGCACCGCCGACTGCGACTCGTCGTGAACACGGACCAAAGCGGCAACCGCCTGTACCTGAACCTCATCCAGCAGGGCCACTGCCTCATTGGCCGGTCCCGCCCTCTCCTGGAGCGGAGCACTCCCGGGCATCGCCGGCGTGCCGCCCCGGCACAACTCCTCCGCCGTCCACAGCACGGACTTCCCCACTGCGGCCACCGCCTCGGTGACCTTCCGCAATCCCTCCTCGCGTACACGCTCAACGGCTACCGCCACTGCCCGTGCCCGCTGAACCCCGACCACAACGGCCGCCACCAGCCCACACGCCACTGCGGCCAGCAGGTGCCCAGTCGGAACCTGAACAGTGCTCCAAGCGATCAGGGCCGCGCCCAGCACGGCCAAGACGATGACGAGCGGGGCGGCGACCGCCGCCCGGACGTGCTCCAGCACGTAACGGTCCACGGGCGGGCGATGCCGTTTGCGGCGGCGGTGCGTGACCAGGCCGCGCGCTTCGGTGTTCATTTTGCTCCCGTTTGGATCTAATGATCGGTAATCGGTGCTCACTGGGCATTACCTGCGAGATCAAGGACTTCGACGGCGGCGTCCCCGGACGTGATCCGCCCGATCTGTTCGTGAGCGGCTGGCGGAATCAGTTGCTCGGCGGCTGCGATCAGATTCCGGAACGTGTGGTTCAGGGTTTTGGGGGATGGGGTGACGCGGTTCGGCAACCAGGCGCGGGACCGTAGGCAGGTCTCGGGGTCGGCGACAAGCTGAAGCCCGCGGCCGGACTCCTTACCGTTGTCGAGGTTTCCCAGTACCGCGCCATCCGGGTTCCGATCGGTCACCGTCACGCGGGCCTCGCCACAGGCCACCGAGACCCGGAGGACCGTGCGCGTGCGGCCCCACCGACATGTCTGCACGTACTGGTTTGGGCCCACTGTCCTTGGGAGTTGACCTCTCGCCTGGCGCGCAGGCATCGGCCGCGATGCTGTCTGTGCTGCCCTGGCTGTGAGGGGCTGCCTTTCGGAGCGTGGTCATGTGCCCATCGGACCGCGTGACGATGCCGCCCAACAGGGGAATCAAGAGGGGGAAAAAATCTGTCAAGGGGGAAACCACAGTGCGGAATTAAGGACATGATTGGATTCCATCCACTGACAAGGGCACACTCATGCCAGCAGATCCGTTCGCCGAACTACTCCTCCGGCTCCGTAAGGAAGCGGGACGAACCCAGGAGCAGCAGGCAGCCGCGATCAACGCTGTGTCTGGCCGACACACCGTGACCCGCCGAGAGATCAACCGTTACGAGCACTCTGAGAACATCCCGACAAACCACACACTTGCGCATATCGCTGTGGCCTGCGGTCTCCCATTTGAGGAGCTACAGAGGGAAGCCAGGGCCGCTCGTGCCAGGCGGAGAAAGGAGGACCGGGACGACGTGAAGCGCCGCACGCTACTTGGGGGCGCCGCTGTTGGAGCGGCTACCGCCGCCGAACCGTGGGGACGGCTTGCCTTCGCTCTCAGCAAGGGATCCACGATCGATTCGCACGCTGTGGCGGCGCTCGTTGATCGAGCCGCCGAACTGCACCTAAGCGAGCTGAACCTCAGCGGTCGCCGACTGCAAGGCGTGGTCGAATCACACCTGGACGCGATCACCGCCGCTCTGACTCATGCCGGCGAGCATGAGCGGGCTCTCACGATCGCCGCCGGTGAGACCGCTGCCCTTGCCGGATGGGTGGCCTGGGACCTGGGGGAACACCAAAAAGCTGGCGCCTACTACACGGTCACATCGGAGTGTGCAGAGGCCGCCGGGCACCCGCCATTGAGGGGGCTCGCCTTGACCTACGCCAGCTATGGCGCCGCCACGCCGAAGAAGGCATTGGAACTGCTGTCCCAGGCGGCTCAGGATGTCCGGGGCCATGGCAACGCAACCGCTGCTGCCTGGGTCCACGGCAGGCAGGCCGAGGAGGCGGCTCAGGCCGGAGATGAGACAGGCGCGATGCGTGCGCTGGAGCGTGCCCGCTTCGCCTACGACTTCGCGGATCACGTCAATGAACAAGCGTGGGTCCGGTTCGTGACCCCGCACCGGATGGACTCGCTGGCGCTCTCGGTGTACGGGCACTTGCGGCGCAAGGAATTGACCACCACCGCGGACAGCGCGGTAGCACGTTTAGGAGAGGCTCTACCGGAATCCGGCGTTGTCGTCCTGGGTGATCTGGCCTCGGCGCTGCTTCGCGGAGGTGACGTCGACCGAGGGGTCTACGTCTCACATGCGTTTGCGGCTGCGGCACGGTCCAAGCCCAACACCATGGGTAGGGAGCGAGCCCGGACAGTTGCGGCCCAGCTTCCCAGCAGGGAACGAGAACTCTCTCACCACCTGGAGCAATTCGCGTCCTGAGTCCGCACTCCGCCGCTGCCAGCGGACGGGCACTCGGGACGCGAACGCTGATGCGCGCGGGGTCTGGGCGTTACGCCGGAGTTGTCTCCTCGACAACCCAAGACAGGTACGCCTCGGACCCTCCGGTCACGGGAAGAGTGATCCACTCCGGAACTTCGTAAGTGTGCTGTTCCGCTACCCACGCCGCGAGGTCCGGGAGTCGGTCCGTGGTGGTCTTGTACGAGATTCGCCACTCCTGCGCGGTCTCGATGGCACCCTTCCACCTGTAGACGGCTGTGAACGGCGCATCGATGTGGGCGCATGCCGCCAACTGGTTCTCAACAGCCCCCCGTGCCAACGCCTTCGCCCGGTCCTCGTCGTCAATGGTCGTCTGCGCAATCACAATCTCACTGTTGGCCATACAACTACCTCTCCTCTCGGTGTAACACGACTCTACCCAGCCGACTTACTTACATCTGAAGGAATTGAGGCGCAGGCTCTTCGCCTATCTCGGCTGAAGCGCCACCTGTGACAACCGTGTCCTTGTACGAGGGCATTTGAGACTTCGGTCCTGGTTGGACAGCGCGTACACCCTCGTCTTCGAGACGGTCGATGAAGTCCTGGCCGAGACCGACAGGACACAGCAGCGGATATGGGACTTGCCCTCGCGTGTAGTGGTGTACCTGCTGCTGACCGGGGTCCTGTTTCCCGGGATCGGCTGGCTACAGATCGGCAGCGGTTGACGGCAGGCATGGAAGGACTGCCGACAGCGACTCCGACGGCAGGCGCACTGGCGCAGGCGAATCCGGGCCCGGCCGCTGCGCAGGCTGTTCGACCTGCTGCGCGGACCGGCCGCCGCGATCGGCACAGTGGGGGCTCGGTGGCGGGGCCCACTCGTCTGCGCGATCGACGGCACGCTGACGGCCGTGCCTGACAGTCCGGCGAACCAGGCCGAGTTGAGAATCCCCTCGGCTACTCGGCGTACTAGGAGGCGGGCGGCGTCTGCCGCTGGTCGTCCGCGATGTTGCCATGGGCGGGGTCAGGCCGGTGGTTCACGGCTTCTGTTCGGTTGGCGGGTCGGCGTAGTCCTCGACCAGGTTGCTGATGAGTGCGAGCAGTGCGTCGGCTCGGTGGCGGTCCTCGCGCTGGTGCCGTAGGGCCAGATCGACTGCCCGGAGCCGGTTCAGGGCGGCCGGCTCTCGGTCGAACACGTCGTCAAACACCGGTGTGGTGGCCAGCTCCAGGCACTCGGCGAACAACTGCCGGGTGGCTTGGGACGGCGTGGCGGAGTCGGGGGCTGCGAAACCGGTGGTCAGGTACCGCGCGGGATCGGTGAGGCTCCAGCCGACGAAGGCGCCGCCCTGGACCAGGAGCGCCACGTCGGGGGCGATGCCGATCCGGGCCTCCACGGGCTTGTCGAGGACATCGAGGTCGCGAAGGCACGTCAGGACGGTGTCTTCGGGGGTGCGGCAGAGCACCGTGGTCGCCTCCAGGCGGAAATCCCGGGCCTCGTCCGCGCGCAGCCCGCCTGGGCGGACGGCGGGCGTGACGGGAACACGGACGCAGTCCTCGGCGGGAGCGGACTCACCGGGCAGTTGCAACTGGGCAGCGGCCAATTGCCGTTCGGACCGGTCGAACCGGAGCTCGTCAGGTGTGTCCCAGAGCAAGTCCCGGCTACCGAACGTGTCCACGAGGAGCCGCTCATGTTCCGCCACGTCCCTGTACTCCCCGAGGCGCACACGCTGGCCCGCGAAATCGAAACGCGGGGTGACGTGCAGGGGATCGCCCGCCACCGTCGCGGACCAGTCTTCGCCGAATGTCAGTCTCATGGTGAATGCCGCCTCATCGGATCTGCACTGCCGGAGGCATGTAGCCGTCCTTGGCCGGAATCCTGCCCTCCACGATGTCCGTGTGGGTAATCGGCCCACCGGGGTCGGTCGGCGAGCCGCCGAGCGCCCCTGCCCCGGATTCGCCCCTGATCCCCGACGGGCCGTATGCCGTGATGGCCTGACCCGCGGTGGAGCCGGGGCCCCGGGTCACCACGATGTCCTCGCCCTGCCGGAAGATGAGGTTTCCTGCGCCTCCCGTCGAGTGGTACACCGCGTCCGGGTTCTTCAGGATCTCCAGGACGCGCTCGTCCGTGAAGCCGTGCCTGGTGTCACCGTGGTAGTCGGGGTCCTTTCTCAGACGACCGTCCTCCGCCCTCTCGACGACCCCGTCCGCGACCTTGAGGACCCGCTGCTGAGCCTTCTCCTCCTTCGTGTACTTGGGCATGAGACCCAGCCGGTCGGACCCGATGTACGGGTTGTCCACGTAGGCGACGGGGTTCGGGGCGGGAGCGAGGCCGAGGGGGTCCGGGGAGGTGTAGCGGCCGGTTTCCGGGTCGTAGTGGCGGAAGACGTTGTAGTGGAGGCCGGTTTCGGGGTCGTAGTACTGGCCCGGGAAGCGAAGAGGCGTGTATGTGCTGCTGCCGTGGGCCCAGGCGGTGGTGCCCCACAGGGTGGCCCGGGAGCGCCACGCGATGTCGCCGGACTCGTCGATCAGTTCGGTGGGCGTGCCGATGAGGTCCGTGGCGATGACGAAGAAACGGCGGTCGATCTCCTCCTGACGGTCGTCGGCCGTGAGAATGCGCTCGGTCTGGGCCAGGGGGACGTGGGCACGGTGGTCCCAGGTGAGGGCGACCGTGCGCGGGACGCCCGGCTGGTGGCTGGTCTGTTCGCACAGGGTGAGGCCGTCCCAGGTGAAGCGGACCTCCTCGACCACGCTCTCGCCGTCGGCCGCCAGGCGCTGCTTCGCGCTGCGGCGGCCCAGGGGGTCGTAGCGGTACCTCCACCGTGTCCCGTCGGGCGTGGTCACGGAGGTGAGGCGGTTCTCCGTGTCCCACGCGTAGCGCCAGGTGTCGGGCTTGCGGGAGAGGCGGGTCTTCTGCCGGAGGGTGAGACGGCCGAGGGCGTCGTGTTCGAAGCGGACGCCTCCGGCGCGGGTGATGGTGGTGCCGTTGTAGGCGCGCGATCCGGTGGCCTCGCTGCCGGGGTGGCGGGACGGCCAGGATGCCGAGGTCTGGTTGCCGGCGGCGTCGTAGGCGTACCGCTCCGTCCAGCCCTGGGCGTGGACGGCGGTGACCCGGCCCGCCTGGTCGAGGTCGAAGGTGCGGGTGCCCGACAACTGGTCGACGACGGAGGTCAGGTGACCGTCGGCGCGGTAGGAGTAAGCGCGGCTGTTGACGGCACGCGTTCCAGCGGTGATGGTCTGCGCGGAAAGCCGGCCGGCCTCGTCCCAGGCGGAGGTCATGGTGACCATGTCGCCGAAAACGCGGGCGAGTTCCCGGCCGGCGGCGTCGTGGGTGAAGTTGACGCGGTGATCTCCGGTGGTCAGCCGCAGGGGTCGTCCGTCGGAGCCGTAGGCGTAGCTGGTGACATGACCGGTGGGTGTGGTACGGCGCTTGCGGCGGCCGAGTTCGTCGTAGGCGTAGACGACGGGACGGCCGTCCACCAGTTCGGTCTTGACGTGGCCGCGGCGGTCGTACTGGTACCGGAGGTCGCTGTCCGGTCCGACTGCCTCAAGGAGGCGTCCGGCCCTGTCGTAGGCGTAGGCCGTCGTCCGGCCGTCGACGTCCTTGCGGATCACCTGGCCGAGCTGGTCGCGGACGAACGAGATGGTGCCGCCGAGCCCGTCGGTGCGGGCGGCGAGCCGGCCCGCGGCGTCCACCCGGTAGGTCAGCGTACGTCCGTCGAAGTCGGTCTCGGAGACGGTGTTGCCAGCCGCGTCGTACTCGTAACTCCAGTTCAGGCCCTGCGGGTTGACCACGCGGGTGAGGCGCAGGGCGGCGTCGTGCTCGAACTCGTAGCGTGCGCCACCGGGTCGGGTGCTGGCGAGCGGCAGGTCGAAGTGGGTGTACTCGAAGCGGGAGACGCCACCGGACGCGTCGGTGTGGCTGGTGCAGTTGCCCTCACCGTCGTAGGTCCACGACTCCGTGGCACCGCCGGGGTCCGTGCGGTACGCGAGCTGCCCATCGACGTTCCATCCCAGGCGGGTGAGCCCTCCCGCCGGGTCGGTGACGCGGACGGGGCGGCCGAGGGCGTCGCGCTCCGTGCGGGTCGTGGAGCCCGTCGGGTCGGTCACCTCGACGGGCAGCCCCGCCGCGTCGCACACCACGCGTGTCGTGGCTCCGAGGGCGTCGGTGACCGAGGTGAGCCGGCCGGCGTGGTCGTAGGTGCAACGGGTGATGGAGCCAGCCTGGTCGGTGACCGTCGTGCGGTTGCCGCGTTCGTCGAACTCGTAAACCGTGCACGCGCCGTCCGGGCCGAGGATCTCCACCGGCAGGCCGAACAGGCCGCGCACCGTGCGCAGTTCGCTTCCGTCGGGACGGGTGGCGGTTATGAGCCGACCGTCCTCGTCGTAGGAGAAGGCGGTGGTGGCGCCCAGCGGGTCGGTGCGGGTCAGCAGGTTGCCGCTCGTGTCGTAGGCGAAGCGGGTGGTGTGGCCGAGTGGGTCGGTGGTGGCCAGGACACGGCAGCCGCGGCCGATCAGGTGCCGGGTGGCCCGGCCGTCGGCGGTGGTCAGGACCGTCGTCCGGTGGCCGGTCGCCGCGTCGGGTTCGGAGTAGGCCAGGGTGATCTGGACGTGGCCGGCCTCGCCGCCCTCGGCGATGACGCGGTGCAGGTCGTCGTAGACGTAGTCGTAACGGCTGTTGTTGGAGTCGGTCCAGGCGATGACCCGGCGGCGGTCGTCATAGACGAAGGTGGTGGCGGCGCCGGAAGGCCGGGTGACGGCGCTGAGATTGCCGTCCTCGTAGCCGTAACCCATCAGGGGCAGGTCCGCGCCGTCCTCGCCCGCGCCGACCAGGCACAGGGCCGTGACCCGGCCGTCGGCGACGGACAGCTTCACCTGGTGGCCCGCCGAGTGGACCAGGGCCAGCGGCAGGCCGTCGGCCAAACGGTCGAGGGTGACCGTATGGCCGTTGCGGTCGCTGATCTGAGTCAGCCAGGCGTCGCCGTCGTCGCCAGGCTCACTGCCGGACGGGGCGGTGAAATGGCGGGTCAGCCCGGTGTCGGGGTCGGTGACCGTGTAGTCGCCTTCCGCGTCGCGGGCCAGCAGGGTGCGGGCCCTGCCCGTCGCCGACCGGGTGGGTGCGCCAGGCACCGGGTGCGGGTACGGGATCAGGAGCCCGTCTGCGGTGACGTGGACGACACCGACGGCATCGATCTCCAGACGCTCGTCGACGGTGGACGACCACGAGGGCCCCAGGAAGCGGCCGACCGCGCAACCCGACTCGGTGCGGCGGGTGAAGACCAGCGGCAGAATGCCGGGGAGTTCGACGTCGGTCTGCGGCAGGAACATCCGGCCCGAGGCCAGGTCCACCGGGTCCGTGCCGTCTGTGGTGCGCTCGCCGTCGGGGCGATTGTGGGTGCCGTCCGGGGCATCGTCGATCAGCCTGCGCGCACGGTTCGCGGCGGCGGCCGCATCCGCGGCGTCCATGGCCAGCCGCGCACCCTTGACGCCAGCCCCCGCGCCCCCGGTCGCCGCCGTCAGCAGCAGGTCGGGGACGAGCCGGCCGAAGCCCTCGGCCGGGTCCCGCATGAAGTCGGTGACCATCTGACGGCCCGCGCCCCACGGGTCGTTCGCCACCTGCACCAGCCCGGCCGCCGTGCTGTTCAGCGACGTCAAATACTCTGCCGGATGCGTGATGTTGTACGGGTCGGTCGGATTGATCCCCCGTACGAACGTGGCCAGCCCGGCCGTCCCTCTGACGATGCCCGCACCGAAGTGTGTCTGCATGACCTGGAGTTCGTCCAGACCGTCCATGGCCTGCTCGCCGTACGAAGGCTTCTGCGGGGCCGCGTCCCGCGCCGTCCGTACCGCCGCACGCGCCGTCTCCGCCGCCGAATTGCGCTGATGGCGGGCCTCGGCCAGCAGCTCCTGCGCCCCCTCCATCCGCGCCCGGCCGGGATCGGTGAACGCGCCGGGCCGGGTGGGCAGGGAAGCCGGGTCGCGCTGGTCGGCGGGCTGCGCGTTGTAACGGTCGACGGCCTGGTTGTACGTGTCAACCCGCCCGTTGTACGCATCCCGAGCCGACTCCGACGCCTCCGTACCCGCCTTCCACTTGTCGATCGCCGTCTGCGCCTGCCCCTGCGCCCATTCCACCGTGTCCGCGAAGGCCTCCAGCGCACCGGCCGCCTGCTCGCACGCGTCCGCCGCCCGCAGCCACTTCGGCGGCTCGACCGACACCGTCTCCCGGAACGCGTCGGCCGCCTCGCCCCGGATCGAGTCCGAGTTCAGACTCCGCAGGCCCTCACCGACCTCGGTAAACGCGTTCTGGAAATCGCGCAGATGGGAGACCGTGCTCCGGATCTTGCCCGGACTTCCGTAGATCAGCTTGGTCTTGTCCTCGGTCTGGCCGAGATCCAACTCGTCGACCTGGGCGCCCATCCGGTTCGCCAGCGAACCCGACTGCTCACGCACCCAGTCCGCACCGGACTGCCAGCCCACGTCCTCCAGCCGGTCCGCGGTCCACCGGCCGGCGTCCTCGACACGGTTACCGACCCACTTGGTGCCGCCTTCGACCGCGTCCTCAACGACATCCGGAACGAAATCACCGATACCCATGGCTCAGTTCCCCCCGCCGTCCCCGTTGTCCTGCTGCTGGGCCTGCTGGGCGCGCTCCTCCGGAGACGGACCGAACGTGTCATCCAGCGCCTGGTCGAAATCCTCCTGACCCACCCCGAGCAGCTCGTTGAGGATCCGCGACTGACGGCCGCCCTGGCCCTCCGTGAGCACCGTACGCCCGGTGTCCCGCCAGGTCTGCGCGGCCTCGTCCCCCGCCTGTTGGAAGGACTCCGCACTGTAGTCCGGGCTCAGATAGTCCGGTGTGAACACCTCACCCCAGCTCTGCCCGGTGATCTCCTCCTCGGAGGCATGCGGATTGCCGACCGCCGCGTTCACCGCGATCTTGAACGTGCCCTGGAGGTACTGGTCCTCCTCCCACACCAGACCCGCGGCCAGACCGAGTGTCGAGGCGATCGTGTTGGCATCCTGGACGAGCGCCCGTACACCCCACTCCCAGCGCTCACAGAAGTCCTCGAAGTCGGCCGACAGACCGTGGTGCCCGCTCTCCATGCCGGTCATGGCCAGCTCGGAGAAGCCCTTGCCGAGTACGGCGCCGGTCCCGGTGCCCACATCCCGCAGCTCACCGACCGAGGCCCGCAGGCCCTCGGTGATCCGCCGGACGCTCTCCTGGTCGAACCGCAGATCCTCAAACCCGCTCATCAGCGCCACCCGCCCTCACGCGGTTCGACGGCATCCAGGGCGACAGCTTCGGGCACGATTCCCACCACGGGCGGGAACAGCATCGACCCATCCGGATCGGCGACATTGATCGCCACCCCCGCCGGCACTCCCATCGCCGGAATGATCTCGTCCAGCAGCCGGGCGCCGCGCAGTTCGGCGTACTCCCAGGCCCCGTCCGTGCCGTCCGTTCCCTTCCCACCCCCGCGCGCCTTCGCGAACCGGGCCAGTGCGACCTCATCCGTGAACCCGCTGATCCACCGGACGCCACCCAGCTTGGCGGTCCACAACCCGCTCCCGCCGAAGGGCACCAGCACCAGCGCCCTCCGCAACTCCCCCACCAACGCCCGTGGATCCCCCACCCCCGCACGCCGCTCAGCAATACGCCCCACAAGCCCCGCAGCCGCCCCCATAGTCGCTCCGTACCCTCTTGTCACCCGGCCGATACGCCTGTCATGCGTCAAAGCAATCCCCGTGTTGGTGTAAAGGCGGGGCCGGCCGCCGCTGCGACCCTCATCTGGGCGGCGGCCGGGGCGCCGTTCCACGGCGCCCTCCGTCCGGCGAGGTGTGCGGTCTCATCCGGACGGGCCCCAGGGAGGCCGCCTCCTACGAGGAGGACGGCCGTATGGTCTGGTCAGTGTCCGGGCAGAGGGCATCAGGGCTGCGCTTATCGCCGCCAGGCCTCCGCAGCGTCAGCCCAGCGTCAACGGTGAGCAGCCGGTGAACCGAGCCGTAGGACAGCCCGGACCGTCTGACGAGGACCCGAACTGAAACATTTTCGCTGCTCACGTAGGCCCTGGCCAGTTCGTCGGCATAGCGCTGGCGCAGATCACCAACGAGCCGCTCGCCTTTCTTGACGGGGGGCAGATCGAGTTGTGTGCGCGTCAAAGCTGACTCCGGCGATAGGTGGTGTTGGTGGTGGGGGCTTTCGTCGCCATGAGGAGGCGGCTGGGATGTTGTTGCCGCCTCGTGGCGGCAACAACATCCCCCTTTCGGCAGCGTCCTGCCGAAAGGGCCCCGGCGGAGGCCATCCCCCGATACGGGGATGGAGATGACCGTGTGGTCCGGCTGCCCTCTCGCAAGCTTGAGGGTGAAGGAGCGGCGCGAGGTGCCATGCCCCGACTGCGGGGCCGCCTGTCCCGCGCCGCCCCCCGGTGCTGCTCGATGAACTGGGCCTTACGGCGGCCGGTTCACCGTGCAGCCGTGTGTGGGCTGCGTTCGTATCGCTGGAGCCACAGGCCCGGATCGAGGATCTCGTGCGTCCGAGGGATCATTTCCCGGTCCCCCCAGATGCGGTTGACGGCGTCGGTCCCACCCACAGCGACAACGGCGCCGACGAATTGGGTCCCCTGCCGGTACGGGATGTGGCGCTGCTCCCACATGTCTTTGACCTCGGGATGCTGGCTGCTCTTGCGATACAGGTCGGACCACGGTGCCAGCCCGGCATCAACCGGGGTGCCGAACAACTTCGCAGTCACGAGCTGGTCGGCCCAACGGGCATGCCCCTCAATCAGGTGGCTGATGGCCCGGTCGGCGAGCCCTCGCAGATCGGGCATAAACGTTCTCCAGCCGTTCGCCCCTGCGGCGTGCTGCATTTGCCGCACCAGTTCGTGCACGACTACCTGGCACAGGAACCTCTCGTCGGACAGGACCCCCGTGTGCTTCAGGGTGGCGGGCACGAGGTGGGTCTGGGTACCCGTACCGGTCTCGATGGTCTGTCCCATGACCAGAGGCCAGACGAGCGGGATCAGTCGGGTCTGGACCTGGACGTCGGTCTTGGCTTCGGTCCGGCGAGCTCCTGATGGGCTCAATTCCGCGATGTCCCGCGCGAGCAGCGCCCATATCGCCTCTATGCTCTCGTGTTTCCAGACCGTGGGCGTGATGAGGCGGTAGACGACCCGACTTGGCAGGCTCAGGCCCGTGACGTCGGCTACCAGGGGCGCCACCTCGATGACGATGTCTTCTATCTGCTCCCGCAAGCTGGCATGGCAGTCCGTCTCGTCGCGGACTTCGATCGTCATGTGTGCTGCTCCGGTTCTCTGTGCTGTCAGGCTGGGTATCGCTGGAGGCGTCGTCGGGCGGCCAGCGGCAAAGTGCGCCGCACCGCGAGTTTGGCCACGACCGGCAGATGACTTGAAAGCTGACGAGTGGTCTCAATGTCGACGACGTCGTACGACCGCAACTCCGCCCTCGTGCTCAGGAGACGGCAGGTGGGCAATATGTAGTCGGACCGGCGGTCATGCAATTGGGTCGGATCCCAGTAGCCGACGGTCCGGTGGCGCTCGATGCCGGGGAGTGCGGCGGGGTCCTGGAAGCCTGCATCCACGAGGGCTTGCATGGCGCCGCGATCCCCGTCCCCGTAGGTACCGTCGGCGTGCCGGATCCGGTGGAGCGAGTGCAGGTGAGGGGCCAACCAGTCCCAGGATTTCGGCTGCGGGTCATCTGGGGCTTCGCAGGAGAGGTCACCGATCAGCACGGTGTCAGGCTGGTCGCCGTACTCGGTCAGCCAGGCTGCCTCGCGGGCCCGGTCCTCGGGGCTGATCGGAGAAAGGTGGGCGTGGAGCAGCCGCAAAGGCCATTCGACACCCTCTATCTGGAGATCAGCGCGGGATACCGTGTGATGAAAGGGTTTCTGCTGATAGCGGTTTTCAACAATATCGGGATAGAAGCGAGTAATCCGCACCTTCGGTTCGCGAGCGAGGATGACGAGGTGACCACCACTCCTGGACCGCGCGAGTCTTGCGGTCATGCCCAGTGTTTTCGCAGTGCCCTTGGCGCGCGCGCTGCCTTTCCGGTCCCAGTGGTTGGCCCCCTGGATACACAGTACGTCCAGGGAGAGCTGGTCCAGCATGGACGTCTGCGCCGCCCATCTGACATACAAGCCGCCCTCGTCGCGCCCACCGTCGAGCACGTTGTAAGTACCGATCCGCAGCGAAACGGCAGCCGGGGCAAAGCGTCGCATCCTTCTCCTCATCAGTCGTTCCCGGTGGTGTACGAGGGTTCTTTCCGTACCGCCATGTGGGTGCGGAGCAGCCAGCGGCGGTCAGCACCGCGCTGGTCGCAGTCGGCTGGTGCACTCGGTACGGGGGATGATCTGGCCCTTCGTCATGTGTCCACTCCCATATCGAGCGCCACCGGGAGGTAATCCGAGCGACGGCTCATCGGCCGCCCCTGGGAGAAGTCAGGCCCCTCTCCGGCTGGTCCCGATGCCGCGGGGGATCAGCACGCGACCGGCCGGAGAGGGAGTGTGAAACCTCGCCCGCGCCGGGGCGAGGAAGAGGCGGAAGCTCAAAACGGCCGTGTGCGATGGCGTCCTCGGCATAGCCGTAAAACCGCCCTCGTTCCTCAGGACTTGCACTGGGCGCGTTCTCTCCCCATTCCACGACGTAGCGGTCATCGGGCGGCGGAGCCCGCCGCAGCCGAAGCATCGGAAAGCCGGACTGTCCCCAGAGCAGATCGATGACGGCTAGAGCGATTCGCCGGTCCTCAACGATGAGGAATCCGCCGCGGCAGCATCCTCCGACCGGCACGGCCAAGAGCGGGGCCCGGAAGACCTGGACCGCGAAACCTCTCGTCACCAGGTGAGGGTCAGCGAGTCGCGTGCGGATGAATTCGTAGTTGTACGCCTGGCTTGGGGGGCAGAGGCGAATGTTCAAGGGCGCGGAGACGACTGACGTCACGCTTGCGCCCATGCTGGGGGACTCCTTGATGAGCAGTTCGAGGACGTCAAGCGTCACCAGGGCCAGCCGACGCACATGTGCCAAGGCCTGCTTGGCCGACGCCGGCAGGGAGGCAGCCCAGACGAGCACCGCGCGATTGAGCACGTCCCGTTCAGAAGACTTCTGTTCTCGGCGGGCGACAGGCAGGAGCCGACCCAGAGCGCCCCGCAGCCGACCGACCAGGCCCGACATGTCGCCCGCAGCCGGGTCGGCGTACACGTCAAGCACCAATTCCAGGTCTGCGCAGACGCTGTCCAGGCCAACGGGCAGGGGCTGCCACTCCCTCAACTCGGCCCGGAGGCGATCCAGAGTGGCAGCATCGACCCGCGGGGCGACTATCCGTCCGGCGGTCACGGCCAGCACCTCATGGCCAGGTGAGCGCGGACCGTCTTGCCACCCCTGTCACGGAGGAACCATGTAAGGCGTGCGCCCAGGGCCTCAACGAGCAGCAGTCCTCGGCCGCCCTCGGCGTCGGCCGGCAGATACGTCATTTCCCCGAAGTGAGGGAAGGCTCCAACCGGATCCGAGAGGTCCAGCACAAGAGTGCCGTCGTCCAGTACGGCCGCACGTACGGTCAGAAGTTCACCGGCGACCTGGGCGTGCTCGACCGCGTTGGACGCGAGTTCAGACGCGATGGTCTCCGCGTCGTCTGCATCGCCGCGCCAGCCCACCACGGTGAGGCGCTGCCGGATGTGTGTCCGGACGAGCCGTACGGAGCCGGGCACCATCGCGTAGTCGCTCGCCCATTCGTGGGCCACGGACCGGCTGTCCACGGGCTTGACCCGCATGGTGATCAACGGCCTTCCTCGGCGGAGGAGGAGCCCACAACGGTGTACGGGACCGTGATCATCTTGGTCGGCACCGCCCGGCTCCCAGCTCTCTTGCGCTGGTTCGCCTTGAAGCGAGCGAGCATGGCAGTTCCTCCGCGGAGCATCGGAATGGGAGCGCGGCGCACGAAGTCCGATCCTCAGCGGAGCCAGGAGAACGGCACGGCGCAGCCGCAGCAGCAATCACGTTTGGTGATCGCGCGGCTTCAGAACTACATACTTATGGACTGCGCGCCCCCTGGACTCAACTCGCCTGGATCCTGGGTGCCGTATGCAGAATCTGGGTACGGTACCCAGAGTTCCACCTGTGTCCTGCCGGTCCATCGGCGTACCGTCGGGGTATGACGCTCAGCAGTGGTCAATCCGTAGGGGCCGTCGTGAGGTCCGCCCGCATCTTCGCGAACCTGACACAGCAGCAGCTCGGGCAGGCGTGTTCCATAGCTCAGAGCGGCATCTCACGTATTGAGCTGGGCCGCTCCTTACCCAGCACCGCCGAACGCCGAGCGCTCGCAAAGGCTTTGGGGATCGACGTCTCCATGCTCGGAGTGGGAGACGACAGTGACATGAGCGAGGTCAATGTGCACAGACGCGATCTGATTTCAGCAACGGTGGGAATCAGCCTGGCCGCAGCGCTGCCCGGGGCAGCGCCAGCGGCCTCTCATCCCCGTCAGTGGGACGCGGTGCTGTTGCGGAAACCCACGTCCACTTCCACGATGACGGTGGCCCAGCTTCAAGGGGCCCTGGCCACCGTGGTCCAGCACTACACGAACGCCCGCTACCGCGAGGCAGCCGACGCCATCCCCGCCGTTGTCGACGCTGCGGACCACACCGCCCAGGACGGTAGCCGTACCGGGGCCGTTCTCCTGACCCGCGCCTACATCCTCACCACGGCCATAGCGGTGAAGGAACGCGATGACATCGCGATGATCACCGCCGACCGCGCCGTCCAGGCCGCGCGCCTGTCACAGGACCCCCTCGCCGCAGCCACCGCAGCCAGGGCCCAGACCATCGTCCTGCGCCAGCGTGGGCACTGGGAGCAGGCCCGCCAAGTCGCCGACACCGCTATAGCCGATCTGTCCGCAGAGGCGACCGCCCGCCCCGTCGTCGCGCACATTCTGCTGGAAACCGCCTACGGAGCCGCTCAGGCCGGCCAGAGCACGGACGCCTTGGCCCTCTGGGAGCACGCACGGAAACTCGCCAAGCAGGGGCCGACCGTCACCTCGTGGCCAGACCACGCGGGCCCCCTGACCTCCGATCAGGTCGACCGGTACGCGCTGTGCATCCATCACCTGCTCGGCGACACCCGCTCCGCCCTCCGGCATGCCTCCCGGATCAACGTCCTCGCCATGCCGACCGCCGAGCGCCGAGCCCGGTACCGACACGACAGCGCGAAGCTCTACCGGGACCTCGGCGACCTCCCCCGGGCCCTCACCCTCCTCCATGAACACGAAGCCGAGACCCCGCAGGACGCGCGCCGTACATCGCTGCGCCGCATGGTCTCCGACATGGTCGCCACCAGCCCGTCCCTCCCAGGACTTCGCAAGCACGCGACTCTCATCGGCGCCGCCGCCTGATCGCGCGCCGCCCCATAGGAGCGGGGCGGCGCGAGGCGGGGCTGGTCACCCGTCTTCCACAATCTCCCAGTCCTCGCCGGCCAGCCCGTCGAAGGTAGGAAGTACTGGCTCGGCAGTGCCCCGGGCACCCTTGCCCGGTCGTACGAACACTGCATATCCGACGAAATCCCTCACGAGGCCATCCGGAGTGCGCACTTCACTGGAGGGCACCCAGTACAGGTACTTGCCTGGCTCGATCCAACTCGTCCGCGTAACCCGGTGCCCTGCCCGCATCGCTCGTAGGGCATCTGAGAAGTCCATGACACTCACCGTACGCCGGAGCCGGCTGGAAGCTCGGACCGCATGCCAACGCAAGGGGCTCTGAAGGAACAAGGATGCCGGATCGACCGTCCCGCGCTGCTTCACCGGGCCCTACGGGGCGGACGAATACGACGCGGGGCCACCTTCGGACATGGCACCACTCTGCGAAGCGCCTCGGCTCGGGACGGCGATCCCGAAGGCGGCCATCTGACCCAGCCAGCAGCACGCGAGCCGCGCTCGGAATCGCCCCTTCCAAACTGTACGTTTACGAGCGACGGACCGGGTTCAGTCGGCTACAGGCCGGATCAGCGGCAGACGACGGCCACCGGCGAACCCGTAAGCGACTTCGCCGAGCTACCCGGCGAGACCACGCCCCGATCGACAGTCAGTAATCCGTGTCCCCGGTCACTGCTGCCGTCAAGGTCGACCCCACCGCAATCAGATACCCCCAAACCGGGCGCAGGTCGTCCTCCAGGGAGCGCGGGAAATGCTCCTTCTCCCAGTGGGAGGCCTTCCAGAACCGGAAATTGGCCGCGGCCTGCTCGGAGGAAATGTTCAGCCGCCGTGCCTCATAGGCGATATCGGCGTCCGAGGGCTCAGCCAGGGTGGCATCGTGCCAGGCCGCGAGCAGCGTCTCCGCATGCGGCAGCACCGGCTGAGCACCACTGACGTACATCTCGACCAGTTCCACCATGGGCGAGGCTGGGAGCCGGTCCCGCCAGGCCGGCAACAGCTCGTTCTTCACCACAGTGACTGTCCGGGCCAGCGCGGTGAAGTCCTCGGTGCGCAGCCGGTGCCATCTGTGCATCCCTCGCGGGAAATCGCCACACAGTTCCTCCTCCGCCTTCTTGACCTGCTGGAAGAAGGCGTTACCGAAGTCGACTTCCTCGGCGGTGGGCAGCCACTGCATGCAGTTCAGTGAGCGCGCGATCTCACTCAGCCGGTTTGGCGTCTGCGTCATGACGGACACCGTACGGAAGTGCGCCGCAGCGGTGCCACCGGCCGCCCGAAGAGTGCGTGGTCCTGACAGCCGCTCCGCGCTACTCGCCGAGGCCACCGGAAGGTCGCCCGGCGCGTAGTGGCTAGCGCGTCAGCGAGTTTCTCGGGACGGTATCGGCCGGCATGGGCGACTGAGCCGTGGCCACCCGGATCCCCGGAGGAACTGGCCCGCACCGGCAGGCCGGACCGCGGTTCGAACGGCCCGCCGTCCTGGTTCCCCTGTTCGGGGTGCAGTCTGTTTGGGGTGGTCTACGGTGTGTGCGTGAACAGTGACGGGGCGAGGAGCGGTGGGGTGGGGGCAGCAGATTGGGAGCGGGCGTGCGAACGGGCTGAGGAGGTCACTGCCTGCTACCTGGACGGCTCGGGTAATCGCAGAAGCAGTTGGGACTGGACTGCTGTGAGCGGTGTCCTGGCCGTGAGCCTCGCGGCTCTGGGCAAGCAGACTGTGGGCGGTGTCGATGCTGTGGGACTGGGCACGCTGGCCTGGCACGTGCATCAGGAGCCCTTTCACCTGCGGGCCCTGGCCGCTTCCGTGGTCGGAGCGGGCCTCGCATCTGGTACCGACACCGACCCGGCCACCGTCGCACAGGCTGACGACCCGTTGGTCGCGCGGTGGCTGTGGCTGACCCGGACCTGGCCGGAAGCTCTTGAGTCCCCAGATGTGGGGGCTCCGCCGCGCTGGGACGGCCTGTACCGTCGGATTGACCCCGACCGCTCGGAACCTGCGGTGGACGTATGCGCTTCCTGGGCGGCAGCCTCGGCCGGCTTCGCGCTGGTACGGGAGCGCGGAGCCGGCCTGGGTCCCGAAACCCGGGTGAGGATCACCGCTGGAGAGTACGACGGCCGGCCTGGCACGGTGATCTTCCCCGTGTGGGATCTTGATGACCACGCGCACGACGTCCGGCCCGGCCCGCCACAGGCGTATCTGGTGCGCAGCGCCGTGCGGGGCACATTCGAGCCGGTGCTGGTCGAGGCGCGCGCTCTGGAAACGCTGGCTGTGGAGGATGAGCCTGCGCCGTTCGGCGCGGACGCGACGTTCACGTCGGTCTGGGACGCTTGCCGTATCTGGGCCGAGGGCCTGGTGGACTGGCACCGCGCCTACCGTCCCGGTGACTACGACGGCAGGCCGGAGCAGGAGGTCCGGCTCGTGCTCGGTTTTGTGACGGTGGCTCTCTTCGAGGCGGCGCGCGACGCAGGACTGCATGTTCCCGCGGATGGGTCCGCCGTCTCCCGAACTCCGCTCGTACGGGCCGTCGATCTCATGCCCGCCCAGTACGCCGTCCGCCCCCGGGTCGCTGAGCTGATCGCGCGCGTCGCCCGCGAGGCACAGGAGGACCCGCTCCTGGAGGACCTGCGCGGCACCTGGGCCTTGGAGGGTCCGGAAGCACGCGCCCTCCAGTACTGGGTGCTCGGGGCAGCGCACATGGTGCTCGCCGAGAACACGAGTCAGATGCGAGTGACAGCCGGGATCACTCCCGTGGACCTGCTCGAACTCATCGATCAGGGGGACCTCCGGGTCACGCTGGCCGATCGTGCCGAGGACCTCACCGCCCGGGCGCAGGAGCGTACTTACGAAAGTATCCGGCCGTTGTTCGACGAATAGCGGCACCGCAGTGAGCTGTCGGCGAGAGTATCGTCAGCCGCCGAGGCCAGCGGTGATCCGAGCAGCGTGTGAGCGGTGCTGATAGGACTCTTTGATTCTGGTTCTGACCGCGATTCCGGATCCTCATCAGTGGAAGTCGGAGCCGTCGCGGTGGGGCCGGCCGGTCCGGCAGAGGTCCGTTGGCGACGCCGAACGGCGGGCAGCAGTGCTACTCGCCGGGGCGCGTGGCCGCCTCAACGGTGAGGCGGTGCGCGTACTGAGAGGTCCTCGCATCCCACTGCGCCACCACGTCCAGGTGCCGGGGCGGGCGCGGCAGCAGCAGGCCGACGGGAAAACCGCTAGGGATGTCGCTCTGCTGTTCCAGCCACCAGCGGGCCCAGCCGTAGACCGCCGACGGATACAACTCGGCGGGCCCCGGGCCCGTACTGCGGACGGTCACGCTGTAGCCGACGGGGACCCAGACCGACGGCGGCTGGACACGGACCCACACCAGCGCGCTCCGGCTGCCCGTTACCACACCTGCCACCAATGCACCCGGATACTGCCGGGCGGTCGCATAGAGCAGGTCATGGGCCGACACAATGCCGTCATGGCCTGCTGGTCCGCGGCCGTCGGCGACCACCACGGAGGCGCTCTCGCTGGCATACCGCGCGCCGCTCGGCGCCAGGAGGTGTGTGGTCCGACGGCCGTCCGGACTGATGGACGCATCCGGATCGTGGCAGGTCACCAGAACCCGCACGGCCTCGCCCACCGCTACCGTCCGAGTCTCCACTCGGCTCGGTGCCACAACTGCCCCTGCGGGTACGGCGTTCACGCGCAGCGCCTCCTCTCGTGCAGTGCCAGTGTCGCATCAACGTGCACCCCGCCAGGGGCATTCATCCGCCAGCGCTCCGACACGGCAGCGCAAGCGGGCACGGGTACGGTCCAACAGGCATGCTGGCGGTCCGTCGTTGATGCCGCGATACTTGGCCACCATGAACCGTCAGTCGAGGAACGACCGGCCGGACAAACCGTGGTGGTATCGCCTGCCGGTGATCCCGGTCGGGCTCATCGTGTACAGCGTGGTCGGCATCGTGTTCTTCACCGCGGGGGCGTCTTTGGTTGTCTCGCTCGGGACCGGTCTGGCGGTCGCGCTGGCCGCCGCGTTTGTCCGTGGTATGGCCGCCGCTGCGCACGACGAGCGGCACCGATAGGCCCGTCAGCAGCTATGCGGGGTCCATCTCGGCGGCCACCGCGTCAGCGGCCCAGGTGGGGAAGATGTCAACGGCCGCGCCGGAGTGACTGTGCGGGTCGGCGAACGATGGCGCCGCTGGCGGCTGTCGGTTCGCGAGTGTCCCCTGTCTGTCTGCTAAGAGGACTCTGCGGAGATTATCTGCGCTGCCCGATCGACAAGCGCGTATTCGCGCTGAGAATTCCGGTCCGTGCCGTCCGAACAGTCAGCAGCGTGGGCGTCGACGACGAGAGTGGCGCTGCCACAAATGTTGGCTAGGAATACGTGATCGACTTGCGCGAGACGTTTGACGTGAACGGCCTTGTTCTCGACAAAGCCTGGCGGGAAGACGAAGTCACGCAGGGCGCGCTCAGCGCGCTGCCTGTCTTGCAGGACGGGTCTGGCGCGGGTGAAGACGAGTTGGTCGAAGCTGTCGACCGTGATGCCGTCCTGCTTGGCGACATGGTGGAGAACGGCACCCAGGATGAAAGCTACAGCTACGTCCGCTTCCAGCGGGAGCTTCGCGCCTGAGGGAAGGGTGGCCTGGTAGCCGTCCCAGCGCATCGCGAATTCGGCGGCCTCGTAGCGCTTCGCGGCCGTCCACCACTTGGTCATCAACGAAGCGGTGGCTACGCACGCCTGGGGCAAGGTCTGGCCCGTACCGATACGGCTCTCATCGGCGACATACATGTGCCCGATCAGGAGGCCCACTGCGCTGCGCGCCGCAGTCCACCGCTCGGCGCGTGTCATTCGCACACACTCGGGATACGCCGTCTCGCCGGCCTGCACCGCGCGCATCAGGCGCCGGAACTCAGGCGTAATCGGACTCGGACCTGCTGCTCCATCGTCCGTCATGAACCGCGGCGGTTCACCGTCGTAGACGGTAATGATGAGGAGGCGTGAGAATTCCGCCAGCCGCGCAATGCTGGCCGGATCATCGACGATTTCATCGAGCGACCGGCTTGCGCAAGGGGTGCAGTCGTCCATGGTTGCTGCCATCAGCTCACCGAGCAACTGCTGGTTCACCGTGGGTCCACTAGCGTCTGTGGGTGCCTCGGGTAGCTCAAGGAGTTCGTGCTGGTGCTGCCCCATGGAGTGCCTGCCTCTCGTTACTCTCGGGAAATTTTAGCTGCCATGCGGGGCATGGGGTCTCTTGTTCCGGAAAGGGGGCCGCCGCATCAGCAGGCCGAGGCTGGGCGCGGGGCCCTGCTCGCAGACGCAGGGTCCGTAGCCGCGGGTACGGCGCCGATATCATGGCCCCCGCAGCCGGGCTGTCTGCTGCCAGAGATGACACCGTGGCTCAGGACAGACGAAACCTAGCCCGCAACCACCCCGGCCCCCGACAGGATGATCCACAGCACCTGCTCGACGATCCGCGAGGCCGAGGGACGCCACCGCCTGGCCGGCTCGGCGTTCAGCAGGAACACGGCCCAGCGCTCAGGAAGGTGGGGCGGGTGCCGCTGGTGCCGTACGCGGGCTCATCCTTCAGACCGCAGAAGCCGCAGCACAGGCAGTGTCCATCGCACCTCGGACCGCTTGGGAGTTGGTCAGTCCGGGCATCGTTGGTAGTGGAGTCCGGGGGCGCGGGCGAGGTCGAGGACGAAGCTGTCGAGCGCTGGCTCGCCGTCGTCCGCTGGGGCGGCGGGGAGTGTGAGGGTGTAGCCGTCCGCGGCGTACGTCGCGGGTCCGGTGGGGGTGAGGTGGTCGCGGGTGCCCCGGCGCCACAGGTACAGCGTGCCCGCGCTTCGGGTGAGGCGGAGGGTGCCTGGGACGTCCCCGCAGGCGTACGCACCGATCGGGATGTGTGGTGCGTTGCTGTCGGGGCGGCCCCCGCAGGTGGACTGTGGCGCGGGGCGGCGCCGGAGAACACGGGCCAGGATTTTGCTCGGGTCGGCTCCACGGTGGCTGGTGAGTTCGGCGAGGGCGGCGGCAACGACGTGGTCGGCCGCGATGCCGGTGTGGTTGGACAGGCAGATGACTCGAAGTCCGGAGCTGGTGAGGTGGGTGGCTGCGGAGAACCCCTGTTCGTGGCCGTAGTGGAAGACGGCGGCGCGTCCGGGGCGCGAATCGGCAAACAGGCCGGCTCCGTACGTGAACGGCGGGTGGTCGCTGGGCTGGTAGCCGAGGTGCTGTTCGAACGGAAGCCCGTCGTCGGCCGAGGGGTGCCATTCGTGCCAGAGGTGACCGAGCCAGCGGTCGAGGTCGGCTGCGGTGCACCACAGGGAGCCGGGGCCGGGCAGGGTGACCGCACGCTGTTGGTGGAGCCAGCCGGATGCGGTCGGCTGGTAGCTGGCGGCGGCGCCGGGGATGACTTCGCGCGGATCGGTCTTGAAGCGGGCGGAGGCCATGCCGAGCGGTGTGAAGACCTGCTGATCCGCGATCTCCTGGAGTCCGGCGCTGTGGATGTGCTTGAGGACTTCGCCGAGCAGGAGGTAGCCGGTGTTGCTGTAGAGGAAGCGGCCGGGTTCGACGGCTCGGTGGTGCTGGCGGTAGGCCAGTTGCAGCAGGTCGTCGGTGGTGTAGTGGTCGAGGTCGCGGAAGCCGGCCAGGGAGAGCAGGGATTCGGCGTCGCGGATGCCGCCGCGGTGCTGGATGAGGTCGGCGATGGTGACGCCGGGGATGCGGAAGCCGGGCAGAATGCCGCCGACCGGCCGGTCCAGAGTGATCAGGTGGTCACGGACGGCGCGTACGCATAGGTACGCGGTGATCTGCTTGGCGACAGAGCCGACGTTGAAGGCGGTGTTCTCGCCGATGGGTGCGGCCAGTTCGAGGCTGGACGCTCCGGCGTGCGCCTGCACCGGGTCTTCGCCGGAACGGTGGATGCGCAGTATCAGGCCGGGCTCGCGCGGTGGGGCCGCGGTGTCGGCGGTTGGTGTGTCGGTGTGGTTCACAGGCTGAGGGCCTCCTGATGAACGGTGTGCAGACGCTGGCGGAGGTCGGTGTCGGCGATGAGGTCGAGTGCGCGGGCGTGGTCGCTGGCGGTTGGGGCGAGCAGGTCGCGCTGCTGGTCGAGGTAGGCGGACAGGAAGCGGTGCAGGTCGCCGGTGGTCCGGGGCAGGATGCGGGCGGTGTAGATCATGGTGAGGGGGAAGGCCCAGCACGCGTGCAGGAAGCCGAAGGCGGGGCGCATCGTCTGCTTCCAGGGAGAGTGGAACCGCACCTCGTCGCTGATCTTGGAGGCGGTGGCGGCCAGGGCATCGTTGAGCCAGTTGTGGCCGGCTTCGTGGATAAGGTCGCGGGCCAGGACGACGGGCTCGTGGACGTGGTCGCAGAAGACGGTGCCGGGCAGGCGGGTGATGGTCCAGCTATCGAGAGTGTCACCGAGCTGCTTGTGCCGCAGCAGCACCAGGACGACGGCATGGGCGGCAAGCAGGTCGGCGAAGCCAGTCTGGGCGCCGATGGCGTATGCGCCGACAGCCAGGTCCTGCTGGTCCGGCGAGGCGGTGGTGGTGCCGGGTCCGAGCACGTAATAAGGGGTCTCGGAGATCGCCGAGCGGGGCAGTCGATCCAGGCGAGGGGCAACCACAATGCGCGGGCCGACCGCCGTGGGCATCGACAGCCTCGGGGCGCCCGCGTCCGGATGGCCGCGGTACCAGTCGAAAGCGGTGGTGTCGCGGGTGCGAGCGGCAGTCTCGGCGCCTTCGAGGACGTGGTGGGTCAAGCAAAAGTCGGCGGCGGCTGTCGCCGGGAAATCGGGGATACAGGCCGAATGCAGGGCGGTGGGCTTGATGATGGTGCGGATTCGACGGGTGCGGTCGCAGTGCAGGCTCTGAATCGGAGCGAACGAGAAGGCGATGGCGGGCGCGTCCACGAAAGGGTCCTTCCGACAAGGCTGGGGCCCGGGGCCAGACCGGTGATGGTCCGGCCCCAGGAAGTGCTCACCAGCGGTCGCCGCCGATGAGACGGACGGTGCTCAGGAGTTGATGCCTACAGGGGCCGCCGCGGTCGCGGTCGCGACGGTGGTCGGCCAGCCCTCGGCCGAGACGCTGGAGGTGTGGGCGGTAGTGCGGACGGTCTCGTCGTCGCCACGCAAGTCGTCCACAGTGGCGAGGAAGTCGCTGAACCGGTCGTTGTCCATGAGTGTGCTGGTCCTTTCCAGTAAGGGTGTTGGGGCCGTGCGCCTTGTGGAACCTGTGGTGCGGCGGCGAGCGGGCGGTCGGCACCGCAGTCTCCTTCCGGCCGGTGTCGGGTCAGTGAGCGCGCTCGACGAGCGCGGCGGCCTGGGTGGCTGCCTGGCCGAGGGCGTCGCGGAGTTCACTCATCGCGGGCCGGTCCTCCGGCGCGGGGGCGAGAGCCTCGGAGATCACCGGGCGCAGGACGGCGGGGGCGGCGTCGAGCCGGGAGTAGCCGTGGCGGGGGATGTCCGCGCACAGGAAGCGGTAGACCAGGACCGCGAGGCTGAAGACATCGGCGGCCGGGGTGGCGCGGTCGTAGGAGGCCGCGTACTCCGGGGGCCAGTGCACTTCAGGACCCCGGGCGGCGGGCCCGCGCGGGGTGTCGGTGCGGCGGGCCGCTCCGAGGTCGGTGATCAGCCCGACGCCGTCCGAGATGAGGATGTTCTCCTGGTACACGTCACGGTGCACGATCCCGCGGTCGTGCAGGATGCACAGGCCCTCAGCGACGTCCGCCAGGATGCCCAGCCCCGTTACCGTCTCATCGCGCTCCCGGGCGGGGCCGGTTGCGAGGAGGGGGCGCAAGCTGCCACCGGAGCAGTAGGGCATCGTGTACCAGTCGAACCGGTCGGCGCTGCCTTCCTCCAGCAGCGGCACGACGTGCTCGGCGCCTACGGCGGCGCGGGTGACGGCGATCTCGTGGCGGAAGTCCTCACGGGTCAGGGTCCGTTCGGCCTCGGTCATCTCCGCGTACCAGTAGAAGCCGTAGGCGGCCCGTCGGCTGCTCTCGTCGAGTTCGGCCAGGACGTGGTTGCTGCCGAAGCCGGCCTTGAGGACCACCGGGGGCGCGTCGTCGCGGCTGGCGAGCACCAGGGTGCTGGCGCGGGTGAAGGTGAGCAGGTCGTGTACGTGCCACCCGGCGTCGCGGACCTGGTCCAGGATCCAGGCGGCGGGGTGCAGGGGATGCAGGCGCATGGTGCGGCTCCTCATATTCGCGCCGTGTGCGGGGCGGTTTGGCGCAGCCGGTCCAGGCAGACGGCAGCCAGCAGATCGAGGTCCGTCTCGTCGGTGCACGGATGCCGCAGCACGGGCAGACCGGTCGCCTCGGTCCACGCGGTGGCGGCATGCTCGTACAGGTCGGCGAACCGGGCGGCAGTCGGCGGGTCCTCGCCGAAGCGGCGCGATGCGGGCCGGCGGGAGAGCCGGGTGTGGCACAGCTCGGGCGGGGTGGTCAGCAGGACGGTCAACTGCGCCCGCGCGGACGTCACCTCGGCCAGGCGGTGGATGTAGTCGGCGACGGGACGGTCGTGCAACAGCGCCAGCAGGCAGGCGGTCGACAGGGTGAGCCGGTCGGCGACCACTGTGCCCATGGACAGGGCGGGGGCGAGGTTGTGACGGGCGTGGAGTTCCAGGTCGCGTCGTACGGCGGCCAACGCGGTCTCGGCGCTGTGCGCGGGGCGGCCGGCCCGCAGGCCGATGATGGTGCGGGTGGCCCCGAGCGACAGCCACGAGAACTGTCCGATGTGCCCGAGGCGGATGTCTTCGGCCGCGGCTGCGGCCAGGAGCCGGTCGCGCAGCGTGCTCTTCCCGGCTCCGGCGATCCCCTCCAACGCCAGCAGCATGCCGCCTCACCCCTCGTGTTTCTCGGCGATCAGCCAACTGATGAACTTCGCGACCCGGCCGCGCAGTACGGGCTCGGTGCCGTGGGTGAGCTGAGACCCGTACAGCAGGGCGGTGCCCGGGGCGGGGCTCACGCTCCACCGGGTGCGGGGCATCTGCGCGAACCAGTCGGCGGAGTGGTCGGCCCCGTCGTGGGCCAGCCACATACCGTCCGCGTAGCCATCTCCCGTGGCATCGTCCAGGCGGGCGTTCCACAGGCGGTCGCTGGAGGAACTCTCGACGTAGAAGGCTCCGCCCGCTTCCGCCTCGCTGATCACCACGCTGATTCCGGCGATCTGCCTCGGCCAGGCCAGCGGGTCAGGGGCGATGCCGTCGAGGTGGCCGGTGATGTGCTGGCCCGCCCCGTACTCGACGTAGGTCCACGGCCGACAGGCGTTGATCGACGGCATGACGCGGGAAAGAGCCGGACGGGCGCGGTCGAAGGCTCGCTGGAGCAGATGCTCGGCCTCGTCCGGGATCTTGGGTATCTCCACCCGTCCGGCCGGCTCGTACACGGCCATCGCCTGCTCGTGGGAGTGGCCGGGAATCTCGTGGATGGAGGTGGTGCGCCCCTCACCGAAGCGGGCACGCTCACCTTCCGGGAGAAAGCCGTTCATCACGGTGGCGAGCCGGGTCCGCTCCTCAATGTCGAGGAACCCCTCGACGCTGCCCATCGTGACGGTCTCGGCGATATGGATCACGAGCCGGTCCTCCTCGTTTCGAGCACGCGACGGACGTCGTCCAGGCCGGTGCAATGGTTGAGCCAACTGGCCACGGGGTGGCGGGTGGACGCGGTCGGGTCCGCCCACAGAGCCAGCAGCTCGCCGGTCAGCGGCAACTCCTCCATCCCGGGCAGGGAGTCGGGCACAGTGAGCTGATCCAGCGCCGGGCACGGGGCAGCGTGCTGGGCGGCGAAGACGCGCCCGAGCCGGGCCGCAGCCGCCCGTCCGCACGTTCGCAGAAGCGTTTCGGCGGGCACGGCCTGCCGGTAGATCCGGTACTCGGTCTGCGCCCAGCCGGCAGCCACCGCCGCGGCAGCAGCGGCGATACGGCAGGTGGCGCAGCACAAGGCAGCGGCTTTCAGGCACGGCCGGTGATGGGCAGGGAAGGCGCCGGCTACCTCGGCGAGGGCCGCCCAGGCGGAATCCAGCAGCAGCTCGTCGGCGGAACGCCGGCCGGGGGCCGCGCCGTGATTGCAGCACACCAGGCCCGGCCTGGGCGAAGGGCCGGCCCTGAGTGCCGGTTCGATAAACAGGGCATGGAAGTACACGATCCGCCCCAGTAACTGGTGGATCGTCAGCGCGTCCGCGGCACTGCTCACGCCGGCATCCCCTCGGTCACGGGGACAGCGGCCTGCGGTACCGGGCACGGGCATCCAGCGCCCGCGGTGGGATGCTGACCGCGCAGTGCGTCCGCGATGATCTCCGTGGCGGCATCCACGGTCTCGAAGTACGCCGACCAGCCGTGCCCGGAGGCCGGCCGCAGGGCCAGGTCGAGCACGGGCCTCGTATGTCCGGTGGCCTCGCACGTCAATTCCGCACGGCCGACGGTCACCTGCACCGTCGAGGGCAGGCCGGGGGCCGCCACGGTGACCGCACGGCACAGAGCAGCGGCAGTCCGGGCGTACTGGTCAGGATCGCGAGGGAGGATACCGACCCGCCGTTCGGCGGGCGCCAGGTCAAGGCCGGTGTAGGGGTGGCCCTGGCAACTGTCGTACGTGACCAGGCCCCACTCACGGGTGACCGCGTCGACCACAGGACGGATCCCGCGCTCGATCCCCTCATGCCACTGAGGATGGGCCGGGTCCAAGTCGTCGGCCTCGTGGACGCCCGGCAAGCCGACAGAGTTGATGTTGCCGTGCGCGCTGGTCTCCAGTCGCACCGGCGTGCGAGGAGCGTCGCCACGGTTCCAGCGGGCAAGGAAAGCAGCGACGTCGCGCATCCCGTTCGGTGTGCGGGGACGCCAGCGCGCTACCCGGCACCAGGCGCCCTCGGGCTGGGCAGGCTGGGCAAGGAGCGCCGCGATACCGTCGATCATCCGTATCCGGTAGTCGCAGTAGGCGTCCTGGTCGCCGGCCTGGTCGTAGCGCCAGCGGGTGGCCACGCAGCCGCCGCCGCACGCCGGCTGGTACGCGCAGGTGGTGCACCGGTCCATCAGGGCCTTGCCCTGGTTCAGCAGCGGCAGCCGCCGCTGGGCCGCGACGACCGCGCTCTGGTCGGTGACCTGGCCGAGACGGACGAGCTGGGCCTGGGGCCAGGGCAGTTCGTCGCAACTGCCGAGCCGGCCGTCCGGGTAGAACGTGAAAACGTGATCGCATTTGAGGTTCGAGAAGTGGCAGAAGCCGGACTCCAGCCCGCGCAGCCGCCGGATGGTGGACACGGCCGGTTCCAGCTTCATCCGGGCGAAGTGCCCGGCACGAATCCAGTGGGCGGTGGCAGCGAGCACGAACTCGGCGTACTCGGACGCCCTGATCGCCCATGCCGGACCGCCGGGGCCGCGCACGGCGGCGCCCTGAAGCTGTCGGCTCGCGGGAAGGCGCCGCCCCGCGGCGGCGGTCGGCTGCTGGACGGAGGTGTCGAAGCAGGGCACGAAGCTGACGGCGTCGACCGCGTCAAAACCGGCGAGATGGTCCAGGACAGCTTCGGCGCGGCCGAGCACGGCGGGAGTGACCGCGGCGATCACACCGGTCCTCCTGCCGCGGCCGGCCAGCAGCCGCAGGGCAGCGGCGACGCGCGGGTAGACCGGCTTGCCGTCGTAGCCGACCCGCCAGGCGTTGCCCGCCGCGTCGCCGTCCAGGGAGATACCGATCTCAAGTCCCGGGTACAGGGCGTCGAAGAGGTCCAGCCACTGCTCGTCAAGCAGCACGCCGTTGGTCTGCAGCGAGACACGGACCACGCTGGGCTGGGCTGCCAGTTCACGCAGGACCTCGGCGACGTGGTCACGGCCGGCGGTCAGCGGCTCGCCGCCGTGGAGTTCGACGGCGAGCGGGCGCCCCTGGAAGAGCTCGGCGAGCCGGCGCACCTGGCCAGCGTCGATCCGTGCCCCTCCCGGGGCCTGCTTCCGTTTCTCGTAGCAGTACAGGCAGTCGATGTCGCAGGTCTCACCGCGTAACTTCAAGATCACCGATACGGCGCTGGCGGTGTCCTCGGTATCCAGGCCGCGGTACATCTGGGCGATCGGATCATGCTCGTACTGTTCGGTGGTGCCGTACATCGGCTGCCTCCCAGGGGCGCCGTTACCGGACGGGGATCAGTCGTACAGGCGTCCCAGCAGGGCGCCCTGGCCCGACTGGAGGATGTGGGCGGCCTCCAGCGGAATCCAGAAGCACTCGAATCGCGTGGGCGCCTGCTCGCCGTCGTGGTCCTCCTGGCTCATCCACCGCTCCGGAGTGGGCTCGGTCAGCTCCAGGTGGAAGACATGACGGCGCTGGATCTCGAACCGGTACGGACTGATGTCGTACTCGGCCTCCCCCAGCTTCCGCACGATCTTGAAGTCCTTCAGGCCGGTCTCCTCGCAGGCCTCGCGCAGAGCCGCCGCCTCCGGCGTCTCGCCCTCGCGAATGCTGCCAGCCGGAACCTGAATACCGACCTCCTCGTAGCTGTAATCGGTATGCCGGAACACCAGCAGCTTTCCGTCGCGCACGACGTAACACAGCACCTTGTCCTTGGTGACCTTCACGGGCACGGGAACACCCCTCTTCAATCATCGGAACCGGACGCACACCCGGCGCCCGAGGCAATGGCGCACAGCCGCGTGCACCATGTGGTGACGGACATCTGACGCCGGGCAAACGATCTTGAGTCTACGGCGTGTGACTGAGCGTCACGAGAGCCCCAAGATGGTCGAACTGGCCTGCGGAGGCGGGATGATGAAGCGAGGCCGGACCGCCTCTTGCCCCTCAGCACCGCCTCTGCCAACCGGAACCGTTCGTGCTACCGCAAAGCCGGGATCAGCCTTTGTCCCGCGCGGCAGCCCACACCCCGGTATCAGGTGTAGGCACGAACGCGGGAGGCATCGATCTGGTTCAGATCCAGGGTGAAGACCACGCCGTCGTGGTCGCTGTGGGTGCCGGTGTCCACTGTCCAGTAATCCTTGATCGCGGGCTTCAGCGCGGGGGTAACGTGCGCTTGGTCCGTGCGGATCAGGCCCGCCTTGCCGGTGGGCGCACGGAGCGAGCTGTCCTCCCGAACGTCGGCGACGTGGGCCGCGACATCGGTGAACTCCGCGTCCCGGAAGACCTCACCAACGACGCGGTCGCCCCTCCACGGCTCGTCGGGACTCGTACGGCGATGGCAACGCGAGGCACGGTTGTAGGGCTGAACGAGAGACCAGTCGGGCTCATCATCGCCCAGGGGAGGGTGGTTGATATCGCCGACGACAAAGGCGATGCCGCCGTAACGATAGGCCCGCGCGCACAACATCTGAGCCTCCTGGGCAGCGGCCTGCGCGGAGTACGGCGTCAGGTGCGTGCTGATGGCGACCAGCGGCGCGGGCAGCGGATTGTCCAGGCCCAGGGGCCTGAAGCGAGGAGCGCAGTAGCCGTGGTGCATGTCAGCCTTGCTGTACTTGGTTTCGGTATCCACCAGCTCCAGGCACGCCGGGTCCCAGGCGACCGCCGTAGGAAGGTTCCGGCTCGGAGCGACAACCAGCAGCATGCCCAAGGCCTTCTCAGCGGCCTCGGCCTTGTCCGGGTCGGCAAGAAAGTCGACTTCCTGGAACAGGACCAACTGCGGGCGCTCGGAGCGGACGTCGGCCACGATGCCTTCCCAACGGCCGCCGTCCTGATCGGCCCCGTACTGGACGTTCTGACTCATCACCGTCAACATCATTAGCTCCGGGAGTGGTTGGCAGTCCGAACGGATCGGGCGCGTGGCTGGTAGGTACGTATTGGGCTGGGGCTGGGCGGTACGGCCGACGGCTGGCCGGCCAAGTCCGAGGAGGTTGGAAGCTGCTGTACGCGCGCGCAGAAACCGACCGCGCAACAATGACTGTTGGCGATCAACCCGCTTAGAGCTACATCCTGGGGGACTGCGCGGCCCAGAGACTCACCCCGCCGCGATCCTGGGTACGGTATGCGGATTCTGGGTACCGTACCCAGGAAACCTGCGCTCCCTGACGATCCGTAATGTTGATTTCAGAGAGCCTCAACAGACCCGCCGGTGTACCGTGTGGGCACGCTGGTCTCGGCGCCGATATGTACGGCCCAGGCCGGGTCTCATTCCACCTAGGCAAGAGATCCGTCGATCTGGCCAGACTGCGGTACGTCTTGGATCCGCCCCACCGGCAGTGGGTCATGGCCCGCCGCAGCATCGCCCGGCCAGACGAGATCGCCTACTACCCGGCTCATGCTCATGCCTCCACCGACATCACCGTCGATCAAATGGTCAAGGTCGCAGGAAGCTGCTGGACCATCGAAGCCTGCTTCCAAAGCGCGAAGAACGAGTGCGGCCTGGACCAGTACGAGGTCCGCCGCTACCCGGCCTGGTACCGGCACATCACCCTGGCCATGCTCGCCCACGCCTTCCTCGCCGCCATGGCCGCCCGTGCCGGAACGGAAGGGGGCCGCAGAAACCAATCAGCCGTCGCGCCCCTCACCTTGGCAGAAATCCGAAGGCTCATGGCAGCTTGCCGCCCCAGAACAGCGCGCCACCACCGCCACATTGATCAGGTACTGACGTGATCCTGCTGGCGCCGTCGTCACCAGGTGACGCTGCCACTACAAGCGTCGCACCGCCGGTCACGAACCCCGCCACATGACGGTGAGTCAGCTCGCCACGCTCAGAAACCTGCGCCTGATCAGCAGCGATAGCGAACTGCAACCGGAGTACTAAAGCAGACAAACTTTGCACGCCGCTGCTGATGACCGGGCAACGCAGCCTCCGGCCAGATCAGAGAAATCTCGTCGGCTCTCGTTGCGGCCCCTGGTTGGTGGCTCCTGGCAGGAGCCACCACCGCGAACGACACGGACCCGGCGCCGAGGCCCTGCACGTTGATCTACGCATCGAGCGGTGCGCACTGAGATGTGATCGCGTCTAAGCGCACAGGCTATGGAGATCGCCTCCGGCTTCGATCTGGCCGCCCTCCGACTGCTGGCGCTCCAGCCCGAGCAGCTTCAGCAGGTCGGCCGTCACCACACGGTAGGCGTTGCCGAGCCGCAGCACCCTGACCGGATACTCCCCCTGCTTGGCGAGCCCGTAGCCGGTGGATCGGCCGATCATCAACGCCCGGTTCGAGGTGTCGAGGTCGATCACCGCCGGGAGGGCAAGCAGTTCCTCGCTTGTCAGTCCGCGCCCATCGCCAGAAGAAGGTGCTGCCACGTTTCCCTCCAGGTCATCCAAGGTGTTGTCGTGTGGCCATCTGTGTATCACGAAGTTGCAGCAGCACTTTCTGGAGGCTTAAAGTGCTGCCATGACACGCGATGGATGGGCAGCGGCGTTCACCGCCCTGGTGGCCCAAGCAATTCGGGAAGCCCGCAAGGGTGCCGGCCTCACCATGGGAGAGGTGGCTCAGGGCTGCGCCGACCGTGGCCTGGCAGAGATCACCGAGCATTCCTTGAAGAACCTGGAGTTGGGGCGGAAGGCGAGCATCACCGTCGCCGACTTCGTCGTGCTGGCGGACGTTCTCGGAGTCCCGCCTGTGACTCTGCTGTTCCCGCTCGGCACGTCCGCCACGGTGGAGGTTCTTCCCGGACGGGAGGTCTCGACGTGGGACGCGCTCGCCTGGTTCACCGGGGAGACCCCGTTGGACGTGCCTGCCGCTGAAGGCACCGCTCGGGACGTCCTCGAACTCTTCCGCCAGCACGGCGACCTCGTCGCCGCAGCCAGGTCCTCCTACGCCCTGGCCCGGGAGCGGCGGCGTGCGGCGAGCACCACGCTCGACCGGACCCGCAGAGCCACGCTGCTCCAGCGGGCCCAGGGCTACGAAGAGCACGCCTTCGAAGACGCCCAGGAGCTGCGCACCTATCGGGACCGGATGCGTCAGCGCGGCCTCACTCCTCCGGCCCTCCCTGCCGAACTCGCCTTCGCCGACCAGGCCGAATCACCCACCGGTCCGGAGGACAGCGAGTGAAGAACGGCACCATAACCCGGCGGTGCCGGTGCACGGACCCCACGACCGGCAAGGACCTCGGAGCGTCCTGCCCCAAGCTCAAGTCCCGGCGGCACGGGACGTGGGGCGTCTTCCAGGAGCTGGACCTGGCCCAGGACGGTCGTCGCCGACGGTTCCGTCGCGGCGGCTTCGAGTCCTCCACCAAGGCCCAGGAGGAGCTGGACAAGGTTCGCGCGCTCATGGCGATCCCCGAGGAGGACGACGCCTGGGGCAAAACCCAGATCAGCGATGTCCTGGAGAACTGCGTCAAGGACAAGGCTCCCGTCCCTGACTACGACGAGACCCGCCGCCGCTTCAAGACCGGGCAGTCCCTGAACTCCAAGACCACTGTCGCCGAGTGGCTCGACACCTGGCTCGTCGGCCGCAAACGCCTGCGGCGCGGCGGCGTGGCGCGTTACGAGTGCGATATCCGCGTCCACTTGAAGCCTCACCTCGGCCACCTGCGCCTCGACAAGCTGCGCGTCCACCACATCGACACGATGTTCGACGCCATCAACGAGCGCAACATCGAAGTACAGGAGCAGAACGCCCAGCGGCGGACAGTGCGCGACGAACTCAAGGCCACGCCGAACAAGGGGGCCGAGAACCGGGCCCGCCGTAAGTGGCTGCAAGCACAGCTCAACGCTATGCCACCGTTCAGGCGTATCACCGGCCTCAACACCCAGCCGCACATCCGCGACACCCTGCGGGCCGCGCTGAACGTCGCCATCGCCCAACAGGTGATGCCCGCCTTCAACCCGGCCGCGCACGTCGAACTGCTGCCCGGCACCAAGCCGAAGGCGCTCATCTGGACCGATGAACGCATCGCCCGCTGGAAGGAGACCGGCGAGAAGCCCTCGCCGGTCATGGTCTGGACCCCCGTGCAGGCTGGCACCTTCCTCGACTTCGTCGTACAGGACCGCCTCTACATGCTCTGGCGGATCATCGCCTTCCGGGGCACGCGACGGGGCGAAGGCTGCGGCGTCCGCTGGGAGGACCATTCCGCCAAGGCCCGCTCACTGGCCATCGCCACGCAGCTCATCCAAGACGGCTGGGACGTCCACGAGGGCGCTCCCAAGACCGACAGCGGCTTCCGCCTGGTCGCCCTCGACGACGAGACCAACGAGGGCCTTCTCGGACACAAGGCACGCCAGCAACGGGAGCGTGAGGAGTGGGGCGAGGGCTGGCAGGACACCGGGCGCATCTTCACCCAGGAAGACGGCTCTCTTCTCCACCCCGGCAAGGTCAGCGACCTCTTCGAGCGCCTCATAGAGGCCGCCGGACTGCCTCCCATCCGCCTTCACGACCTTCGCCACGTCGCCGCCACGCTGATGCTCGCGGCCGGAGTCGACATCAAGGTCGTCTCCGAGACTCTCGGTCACTCTGACACCCGCATTACGCGGGACATCTACCAGTCGGTCCTCGACGACCTCGCCCGCGATGCCGCCGAGAAGGTCGCGCAGCTCGTACCGCACGCCCGCAAGCCGCTCGCGTCCGTCAAGGACACCGAGCACAAGACGAGTCCTCGGCGGCCGAGGATGGCGCCTCCACTCAAGAGCGACGCAGCGGAGCAGAATCGTTCCGCCTAACGCCAGATGAGAAGGAGCCCCGGTCAGAGGGAAGCTGACCGGGGCTCCGGCCTTTGTGGCACAGGGCTGCAGGCGAAGAGCAGAAGGCTCGCTGAGCGGCCCCGCCTCGGAAGCACCCCGGAGTTCCCGGAAGGTGCGGCTGCACTCAGCTCGTCGAGAAGAACGAGCCAACCACCGCCCCTGGACATTTCACGCAATGCCCTGTCGAACTGTGCCCACTGGTTCACGGCCCCCACGGCCCGACACGACGTCCTCTGCAGCGCACTGAGCTGGTCTCGCCTGGAGTGCCCGTGGGTTCGCTCACCCACTTCGCGGCTGCCGACTCCAAGTGGCGTCTTCCCCGAACCCGTCGGCCCGATGACCGTCTCATGTTCGCCGTGGCGCCAGCGAAGCGAGCTGACTGGAACGAGCATCACGTCCACGGCTGGTCCCTCCATAGCGAGGTCCTGGCTCGCCGATTCTCCATCAGCCGCCATCGGGGATCGGCGGTTTTATGGGAACCCTCCAAGAACACCCTGGGCCGCCGGCCGGCCCGCGAACCACAGTTGCCCCCGGTACCGTCCACGGGCAGGTCCACCAGTGCCACCCGCTTGTCCACCGCTCTGCACGCCAACTGCACGCTTGTCCACCGGCTGTCCACCGGTGGCGATCATGGTGTCCGCGAAGCGGTGCGCCATGGCCACCATTTGATCTTGGAAAGCATAAAGGCCCAGGTCAGATGCTATCTGACCTGGGCCCAAGTGGAGCCGCCTTCGGGATTCGAACCCGAGACCTACGCATTACGAGTGCGTTGCTCTGGCCAACTGAGCTAAGGCGGCAGGCCGTGTGGACCATGGTGTGGTCTGCGGCGCCGCCAAGTCTACACAGTTTCCGGGGGTGCTCCGTACACGCCTGGGGTGGGGGTCTTTGTGCAGGTCAGGAGCACTTCTTGGCGGGGGGCGGAGGGGTGCCCTCCAGGAGGTAGGTGTTGATCGCCGTGTCGATGCAGTCGCTGCCGCGGCCGTAGGCGGTGTGGCCGTCGCCGTCGTAGGTGAGGAGGGTGCCGGAGGAGAGCTGGGTGGCGAGGGACTGGGCCCATTTGTACGGGGTGGCCGGGTCGCGGGTGGTGCCCACTACGACGATCGGGGCCGCGCCCTTCGCCTCGATGCGGTGGGGGGTGCCGGTGGCCTTGGTGGGCCAGTACGCGCAGTTCAGGGATGCCCAGGCGAGGCCCCTGCCGAAGACCGGGGAGGCCTGTTCGAAAGTGGGGAGGGCCTGGGTGACCTCTTCGGGGGTGGTGAAGGCGGGCGGGAGGTCCAGGCAGTTCACGGCGGAGTTGGCGTACATCAGATTTGCGTACGAGCCATCGCTTTCGCGCTCGTAGTACGAGTCGGCGAGCTCCAGGAGCGGGGCGCCGTCGCCGTCCATGGCCGCGGCGAGGGCTTCGCGGAGCTGGGGCCAGGCGGACTCGTCGTACATCGCGGCGATCACGCCCGTCGTGGCGAGGGACTCGCCCAGTGGGCGGCTTTCGCCGGTGGGGACCGGTTCGGCGTCCAGGGTCAGGAAGAAAGCCTTCATCCGGGCCGAGACCTCGGCCGCGGTTGTGTTGCCGAGAGGGCAGTCCGGCTGCTGGACGCAGTCCTGGGCGAAGGACTGGAAGGCGGTCTCGAAGCCGGCCGTCTGGTCACGGTTCAGGTCCCGGGCCGGGAGCGAGGGATCCATCGCGCCGTCGAGGACCAGGCGGCCGGTGCGCTGCGGGAACAGCTCGGCATAGGTCGCGCCCAGGAAGGTGCCGTACGAAGCGCCGACGTACGACAACTTCTCGTCGCCCAGCACGGCGCGGAAGATGTCCATGTCACGGGCGGCCTCGACCGTGGAGACATGCGAAAGGATCCCGGAGGAACGCTTCTCGCAGCCCTGCGCGAACTTCTTGAACGACGCCGCCAGCAGTCCGCTCTCGGTCTGGTCGTCGGGGGTCTGGTCGACCTGCGTGTACGCGTCCATCTCCGGGCCGGTGAGGCATTCGACGGGTTCGCTGCGGGCGACACCGCGCGGGTCGATCGCCGCCATGTCGTACTGGGCGCGAACCGGGGCCGGGTAGCCGATGCCCGCGTACCCCTGAAGGTATCCGATCGCCGAGCCGCCGGGGCCGCCCGGGTTGACCAGGAGGGAGCCGAGGCGCTTGCCGGGGCCGGTGGCCTTCTTGCGGGAGACGGCCAGCTTGATCTCGGTGCCGTCCGGCTTCGCGTAGTCGAGCGGCGCCTTCATCGTGGCGCACTGGAAACCCGGGACCCCGCACGAACGCCACTTCAGCTTCTGGTCGTAGAACTTCTTCAGCGCCGACGGATCCGGCGTCGACGAGTCCGAGGCACGCGATTCCGGGGCCGACGAGCCCGGGGCCGGAGTGCAGCCGAAGATCAGTAGACCGGCCGCGGCCAACGCGGTGGCGGTGGCACGGAACAGACGCCTGTTGTCCATTCCGGGAGCCTAGCCGCCGGATGGCGTACGCCGCCTATCGGCGCTCGTACGGGTGAATAGACCGCTCATCGGCCCGCGTGCCCCGTAGGCACGCCCGCCCGGTCAGCTTCCGCACGCCCCCGTCTGCCCCCGCGCCCCATCAGCCCGCGCGCAGCGACACCGCCATCGCCTCCACCGCCAGCAGCGGCGCCACATTGCGGTCCAGCGCCTCGCGGCAGGCGGCGATCGCCTCTATCCGGCGCAAGGTCCGCTCCGGTGTCGAGGCTCGGGCGACCCGGTCGAGCGCGTCCTGTATGTCCCCGTTGGCAAGTGCGATCCGCGAGCCGAACTGGAGCGCCAGCACATCGCGGTAGAAGCCGGTCAGCTCGGTGAGCGCGAGATCGAGGCTGTCCCGCTGCGTACGGGTGGAACGCCGCTTCTGGCGGTCGGCCAGTTCCTTCATCACCCCCGCCGTGCCCCGGGGCATCCGGCCGCCCGCCGAGGCGCCGAGCGCGGCCTTCATGTCCTCGGTCTCCTTGACGTCCACATCCTCGGCGACCTGCTTGGCGTCCTCCGTCGCGGAGTCGATCAGCTCCTGCGCCGCCTTCAGGCAGCCGCCTATGTAGTCCACACGCAGCGGCAGCTTGAGAACGGTGGCGCGGCGGGCGCGGGCCCGTTCGTCGGTGGCGAGCCGGCGGGCGCGGCCGATATGGCCCTGGGTGGCGCGGGCGGCGGCACGGGCCGCTTCGGGCTCGATACCGTCGCGCCGTATCAGGACATCGGCGACGGCGTCCACCGGTGGGGTACGCAGCACCAGATGGCGGCAGCGCGAGCGGATGGTGGGCAGCACGTCCTCCAGGGAGGGCGCGCAGAGCAGCCAGACCGTACGGGGCGCCGGCTCCTCCACCGCCTTCAGCAGCACATTGCCCGCGCCCTCCGTGAGGCGGTCGGCGTCCTCCAGCACGATGACCTGCCAGCGGCCCACGGCCGGGGAGAGCTGGGCGCGGCGCACCAGCTCGCGGGTCTCCTTGACACCGATGGAGAGCAGGTCGGTACGGATGACCTCGACGTCGGCGTGCGTACCGATCAGGCTCGTATGGCAGCCGTCGCAGAACCCGCAGCCCGGCTCCCCGCCCAGCGCGCGGTCCGGGCTCACGCACTGGAGGGCGGCGGCGAAGGCTCGGGCCGCGGTGGGACCGCCCGAACCCGGCGGTCCGGTGAACAGCCACGCGTGCGTCATCTTCGACGCCTCGGGCGGCGGGGTGCCCGAGGCGTCGGCGGTCACGAGCGCGTCGGCGTCACGGGCGGCGGCGGAGAGCGCCGCGTGAACGCGGTCCTGCCCGACCAGGTCGTCCCATACGGTCATACGCCGTCACCGCCTCCTTGCCGTCTGCTGTGCCGCACGTACGGATATGTGCACAGGCCTGTGGATATGTCCTGTACGGATGTGCCTGGGACGTGCCTGTACGGAAGTTTGCAGGCACAAGCGGCCGAACCGGGCGCGCATGCCGCCCGGAACGCTCTGTGCCGCTCGGATTCCATTGTGGGGCCGGGGTCTGACAGTCCGGCCCCACCGGCGCGAACACGCCACTCGAACACACAGCACCCGGCCGCGACCAAGCCACCCGAATCCAGCACGGGCAACGCGAGCCGGCACCGGTCTACCGGCGACGGCGCCTGCTGTCGGGCTCGTCATCGTCCTCGTGCGGGCCCAGCAGTTCGTCCGCCAGGCTCGGAAGATCGTCCAGCGGAGTCTCCTCAGCCCAGTCCGAACGGCGGCGCGGGCGATCCGACCGCGGCTCCGGCTCCCGTACCGCACTGTCCTGCGGGTCGAACTGCGGCAGCTCCCGCGTACGTTCATTGCCGCCGTCCCCACGCGGAGCGGCCTCGTCCTCACGGAAGAAGCCCTGCGGCACCCGGTCCGCCGGATCGGCGTCCCGTACGGGCTGATCAGTACCGCGCTCCCCGTCCCGCACCGGAACGTCCCGTACCGGCGGAAGTACGGCGGTCTCATCGGCCTTACGCGCCCAGCCAGGCACTTCGGGCCGCTCGGACCGCTCCGGCACCTGCGGGATGACGGCCGTCTTCTCGGCGTCCGGCACCTCCGTCTTGCGCAGGTCGTACGGTCGTACCGCCGGAACCTCCTGCGTCACATCGTCCGAGGCGACCGGCTGCTTCACGAGGCGCGTCGGCACCGTGATCTCATTCGGCGAAATCCCGGAGCCGGCAGAAGCAGAAGGACTCGAAGTCCCGGCGCTCCCGGTGACCTCGCCAGTCCCGCCAGCCCCACCAGTCCCCGCGACCCCAGAGCCTCCAGCAGACGAGGCCTCTGCCTCCTCCGCCAGCCGCCGGGCCTCCTCGGCCCGGAGCAGCGACTCCTCCGCCCTGCGCTGCTTCTCGCGACGCCGCTCCTCGGCCTCCGCGCGCAGCCTCGCCTCTTCCTGGGCCTGCCGCCTGAGCCGCGCCTGCTCCGCTTCGTAGGCCCGCTCCTCGGCCTCCCGCCGCTTGCGCTCCTCCTCGGCCAGCCGTCGCGCCTCTTCGGCACGCTGCCTGGCCTCCTCCGCCTGCCGCTCGGCCTCGCGCTGCCGCTCCTCCTCCAGCTCGCGGCGCTTGCGCTCCTCTTCCTCGGCGCGGAGCTTGGCGAGCTGCGCCTGGCGCTCGCGCTCCAGCCGCTCCTCCTCGGCCTTGCGCGCGGCCTCTTCCTCCGCCCTGCGCCGGGCCTCCTCGATGGCGGCCTTCCGCGCCTCCTCCTGGGCCCTCACCTCGGCCTCGGAGAGCGGCAGCATCTGGTCGAGCCTGTGCCGTACGACCGTGGTGACTGCTTCCGGCTCCTGAGCGGCGTCCACGACCAGATAACGCCCCGGGTCGGCGGCGGCCAGGGTCAGGAAGCCCGACCGTACCCGCTGATGGAACTCGGCCGGCTCGGACTCCAGCCGGTCCGGCGCCTCCGTGAACCGCTCGCGTGCCGTCTCCGGCGAGACATCGAGCAGCACGGTCAGGTGCGGTACGAGCCCGTCCGTCGCCCAGCGCGAGATACGGGCGATCTCGGTCGGCGAGAGATCGCGCCCCGCGCCCTGGTAGGCGACGGACGAGTCGATATAGCGGTCCGAGATGACGATCGCGCCACGCTCCAGGGCAGGGCGCACGACGGAGTCGACATGCTCGGCGCGGTCGGCCGCGTACAGCAGCGCCTCCGCGCGGTTCGACAGACCTCCGCTCGACACATCCAGCAGGATCGAGCGCAGGCGCTTGCCGACGGGCGTGGCTCCTGGCTCGCGGGTGACCACCACTTCGTGGCCCTTGGCACGGATCCATTCCGCCAGCGCCTCGACCTGGGTCGACTTGCCGGCGCCGTCTCCTCCCTCGACCGCGAGGAAGAAGCCGCTCTTGGCGGGAGCCTGCGCCGGATCGGCGCCACCGCGCAGTGCGTCGCGGAGATCGCGACGCAGCGGCACCCCTGAACGGTCGTCCGTCTTGGCCAGGACGACCGCCGCGACCGGGAGCAACAGCGCGCCTACCAACATCAGCGTGAAGGCCGCGCCGTCGTGCGCGAAGACAAAGGTTCCATTGGCGAGGCGGTGCGGGCCGATGGCCGCGGCGACGAGGGGGGCGACAACCACGCCGAGTGCGACAAAGACCCTTACGACGGCTTGCAGGTGTTCGGTGACTCGATTACGACGGTACTCCTCCGCCTCCAGGTCGATAAGCGCGTGGCCAGTACTCGCCACGACCCCGGCCGTGAAGCCCGCGAACAGCGCGAGGAACAGCACAGTCGCCGTGTCCGGCACCAGCCCCATGGCCAGCAGCGCGATACCCGTGACGGCGATCGCCAGCGCGAACAGACGCCGCCGGGACAGCGCGGGCAGCACCTTCGCGGCGCTGCGGATACCCAGCGCCGTACCACCGGTCAGGGCCAGGACCAGCAGGGCGAAGGCGACGGGGCCGCCGCCGAGGTCCTTGGCGTGCAGTACGGAGACCGCCACGGCGGACGCGATGGCCGCCGCGATCGCGCCGCAGGCGAGGACCAGCAGGGGCAGCGCACCCGTACGCCCCTTGTCCCGGCCACCACCACCGGCACCGCCGGCACCGCCGCCATCAACACCGTCAGCGCCCACGCCGACACCCGTACCGGTACCAGCACCGCCCACGGCGGACGGCCGGCGCAGGCCTTCGAGCGGCGACCGCGGCCGGGGCGTATGCCCGTCCGGCAGCTCCAGGAAGTACAGCGTGGACACGGACGCGGCGAACAGCCCCGCCGCGACATACGAGCCGAGCGCCGCCTGATGCAGCGAGAACCAGTCGACGCCCGTACCAATCAAGCTGCCGACGAGCGTGGCCACCAGCAGGACCGCCGCCGCGACGGGCACCGCGGCGAAGGTCGTACGGAGGGAGAGGCGGCGCAGCGCGTCGAGGTGGTCGGGCAGCGGCCGTACCGTAGCGCCCTCCAGCGGCGGGGCCGGCAGCAGGGCGGGCGCGGCGCTCTCCTTGGCGACCGTCCAGAACCGCTCGGCCACACCCAGCACGAAGACGGTGCTCAGGAGGATCGGAAGCGCGCGCTCCGGCGACCAGTCGAGCCACAGCGGCGCGATGATGAGCAGCACAAGGCGGAGTACATCCGCGACGATCATCGTCCAGCGGCGGTCCAGCGGCCCACCGTCCTTGGCCTGCTTGGCGTCCTTGGCCCGCTTCTTGGCCGCCCCACCCGCCTCACCCGTCCCAGCGGCCGCTTCGTCCACGGGCGCAGCCGCAGCCGAAGCCGAAGACCGTGCGGACCGTACCCCGCTGCCCGGCGCGATCAGCGACGACAGCGGCCCCAGCAGGACCGCCCCGAAAAGCAGCGTCGCGAGAACCCGGGCGCCGAACACCGCCGCGACGGCGAACGCCGCGCCCCGGTATCCCGCTCCGAACGAGCCCTCGGCGATCGCCGCCTGCAACGACAGCAGCAGAAGCACGAGTACGGCGAGTACGTCGCCGACGCCGCCGGCGAACTGCGCGCCCCACAACCGCCTCAGCGGAGGAAGGCGCAGCAGAGATCGCACGGCACGCTCTCGTGAGTCTGCGGCAAGTGCGTCGGAGTCGGAGGTGGGGCTCACGACCGTTGGCTGCTCGGCTCGCGTCATTCGGCCAGCCTATCGGGAGCTGTTGACTCCCTGGTGTCCCCGTCCGAACATGTGGGCGCCCATCGCCCGCAGCAACGCGACAACGCGGACCGACCGCCGCCCCCTGAACCAGCCGCACCGCAACCAGCCAGCCGCCCCGCGACCAGCCCCCGCACCCAGCCGACGCGCGCCCTACCGGTCCCGGTCCCGCTCCGTCACTCGTCCGTCTTCGCCGACGCCGCCGCCTTCGCGGACGCCGTCTTCTTGGCCGCCGCCGCGGTCTTCGCAGCCGCCGTCTTGGACGCCGTCGTCTTCGCCGCGGCCTTCTTCGCCGTCGTCGCCTTCTTGGCCGGGGCCTTCTTCGCCGGAGCCTTGGCCGTCTTCTTCGCGGTCTTCTTGGCCGGCCCCTTGGCGCGCTTCTCCGCGAGCAGTTCGTACCCGCGCTCCGGAGTGATCTCCTCGACGCTGTCCCCGGTCCGCAAGGTCGCGTTCGTCTCGCCATCCGTGACATACGGCCCGAAACGCCCGTCCTTCACCACCACCGGCCGCTCGCTCACCGGGTCCGTACCCAGCTCCTTCAGCGGCGGCTTGGCCGCGGCCCGCCCCCGCTGCTTCGGCTGCGCGTAGATCGCCAGCGCCTCGTCCAGCGTGATGCCGAAGAGCTGGTCCTCGGTCTCCAGCGACCGCGAGTCCGTGCCCTTCTTGAGATACGGGCCGTACCGCCCGTTCTGCGCGGTGATCTCGACGCCCTCGGCGTCCTTGCCGACCACCCGCGGGAGTGACATCAGCCTGAGCGCGTCGTCGAGCGTGACCGTGTCCAGGGACATGGACTTGAAGAGCGAGGCGGTACGCGGCTTGACCGCGTTCTTGCCGGTCTTCGGGGTGCCGTCCGGGAGGATCTCGGTGACATACGGCCCGTACCGGCCGTCCTTCGCCACGATCTGATGGCCCGTCACCGGATCCGCGCCCAGTTCGAAATCGCCGCTCGGCTTGGCCAGCAGCTCCTCCGCGTACTCGACCGTCAGCTCGTCGGGCGCCAGATCCTCAGGCACATCCGCCCGCTGATGGCCCTCTTCGTCCTTGTCACCGCGCTCGACATACGGCCCGTACCGGCCGACGCGCAGCATGATGCCCTCGCCGACGGGGAAGGAGGAGATCTCGCGCGCGTCGATCGCGCCGAGGTCCGTGACCAGCTCCTTGAGACCGCCGAGGTGGTCTCCGTCGCCATTGCCCGCGCCCGACGCGAGACCCGCGTTGTCGTCGCCCTCGCCGAAGTAGAAGCGCCTCAGCCACGGCACGGCCTGTGCCTCGCCCCGCGCGATGCGGTCGAGGTCGTCCTCCATCTTGGCCGTGAAGTCGTAGTCGACCAGCCGTCCGAAGTGCTTCTCCAGCAGATTGACCACGGCGAAGGACAGGAAGGACGGTACGAGCGCGGTGCCCTTCTTGAAGACATAGCCGCGGTCGAGGATGGTGCCGATGATCGAGGCATACGTCGACGGGCGGCCGATCTCGCGCTCTTCCAGCTCCTTGACCAGCGACGCTTCGGTGTAGCGGGCCGGGGGCTTGGTCGCGTGGCCGTCGACGGACAGCTCCTCGGCGGTGAGCGCGTCGCCCTCGGCGACCTGCGGCAGCCGGCGCTCGCGGTCGTCCAGCTCGGCGTTCGGGTCGTCCGCGCCCTCGACATACGCCTTCATGAAGCCGTGGAACGTGATCGTCTTGCCGGAGGCGGAGAATTCCACGTCCCGGCCGTCGCTCGACGTACCGCCGATCTTGACGGTGACGCTGTTGCCGACCGCGTCCTTCATCTGGGAGGCGACGGTCCGCTTCCAGATCAGCTCGTACAGCTTGAACTGGTCGCCGGTCAGTCCGGTCTCCGCGGGCGTACGGAAACGGTCGCCCGAGGGCCGGATCGCCTCGTGTGCCTCCTGCGCGTTCTTGACCTTGCCGGCGTACGTGCGCGGCCTGTCCGGCAGATAGCTCGCCCCGTACAACTGCGTGACCTGCGCACGAGCGGCCGAGACCGCCGTGTCGGAGAGGGTCGTGGAGTCCGTACGCATATAGGTGATGAAGCCGTTCTCGTACAGCTTCTGCGCGACCTGCATCGTGGACTTCGCCCCGAAGCCCAGCTTGCGCGAGGCCTCCTGCTGGAGGGTCGTCGTACGGAACGGGGCGTACGGGGAGCGGCGGTACGGCTTGGACTCGACCGAGCGGACGGAGAAGGAGGCGTTCTCCAGGGCGGCGGCGAGCGCGCGGGCGTTGGCCTCGTCGAGGTGCAGCGCCTGGGGGGTCTTGAGCTGTCCGTCCGGGCCGAAGTCCCGGCCCTGGGCGACACGCCGACCGTCGACCGCGTTCAGCCGGGCGACCAGCGAGGACGGGTCGGAGGCGTCTCCGGCGCGGCCTGTGGAGAACGTACCGGTCAGATCCCAGTACTCGGCGGAGCGGAACGCGATGCGCTCGCGCTCCCGCTCGACGACGAGCCGGGTGGCCACGGACTGCACGCGGCCCGCGGAGAGGCCGCGCATGACCTTTTTCCACAGGACCGGCGAGACCTCGTAGCCGTACAGGCGGTCCAGGATACGACGGGTCTCCTGCGCGTCGACCATGCGCGTGTTCAGCTCACGCGGGTTGGCGACGGCGGCCCTGATCGCGTCCTTGGTGATCTCGTGGAAGACCATCCGCTTGACGGGGACCTTGGGCTTGAGGACTTCCTGGAGGTGCCATGCGATGGCTTCGCCCTCGCGGTCCTCATCGGTGGCGAGGTACAGCTCGTCGGACTCGGCCAGCAGCTCCTTGAGCTTTCTGACCTGAGCCCGCTTGTCGGCGTTGACCACATAGATCGGCTGGAAGTCATGTTCGACGTCCACACCGAGGCGGCGCACCTCGCCGGTGTACTTCTCGGGCACCTCCGCGGCGCCGTTCGGGAGGTCGCGGATGTGCCCGACGCTCGCCTCGACGACATAGCCGGGGCCGAGGTAGCCCTTGATCGTCTTCGCCTTGGCAGGCGACTCGACGATGACGAGTCGGCGGCCGCCGTGTGCGGTCTCGCTGGTCGGGGACAACTTCGCTCTTCTCTCCGGTCGACGCTCGGTGGGCCCGTACGGCACCGTACGGGCGTACGGCACGGCCGGGCGCGGACGGCCCAGCGGTGACGCTGCTTCGCTGCGGAGTGTGACGGTACAACCCGCCCCCGTGTCAAACGGCAAAAGCCCGCAACGGCCACTCGAACGGTAACCCGACTCCAGCCATTCCTGCCGCCCGGACCCCCGGGCCCGTCGCGTCGGGAACCGGTGGCGAAGGTTCCGCCGGGGTGCTTCAAGCTGCCCCGGCCGCGGGGCTCCGAAACCCGTCCGGTGCAGGTCGAGCCACCTGGCGGCGGTCGGCGCGCACCCGTTCGATCATGGCCCGGAGGTTCCGGACCGGCTCGGAGAACCGGGATCAGATACGACCGAAGCACCACACCCCGAGAGCGAGAAAGACCACGCCCGAGACTGCCGCGAGCGTGATGGACGCCGCAGGCCGTATTCCGTGGGCGACGGGTGCGCGATGGAGCACGCGTGCCCCGGTCCACAGCAGCAGCCCGGCGCCGAACAGCGCGAATGTCGCCCCCGCGAAGATCGCCGGCCCGCTCTCCATGCCCGTACCTCACTCCTTGCGCGACGCCGCCCCATGAGGCGACAAGGATCCAGGAGGCCGAGGCTGGCACCCCGGGACGTCAGCGGTACGAATTCCGGGTGAACGCCACGCACGCGTTCCCCCGCCCGCTCCGGCCGGTACGAAGGTGCCGTCCGGCAGGCCGCGGCACCGGCCGGGCACCAGGCGCGCCCGGGGCCCGGTCCCGCCGGCCTCGGCAGCCGGACGGCCGCCGCCGGACGGCCCGGGGCAGCATTCCGGATACGGTCCGGGGCGATGTTCCGGATGAGGCCGGTCAAGTCCCGTGCAGGCCAGATCGAGCCGGACCGAGTCGGATCGGACCGGGATCAGACTCGGCCGGATCGGACCGCCTCAAGGCACCCCCGTACCCGCATCGGCCCCTGCCGTATCGCGCGCCGCTTGCCCGCGCGGCCGACCGCCCAGCCGCTCCCGGAGCCCTCGGGCCGCGGCCCGATCGCGCGTACCGACCGAGTACGCACGGCGCCCCGAGTACGCACGGCGGCCCGAGTGCGCACCGTGCCCGGCCCCGCCCGGTGCCCCGCGCTGCCCGTCGCGTCCTGCCGTCATACCGAAGTCGGTGCCGGTTCCAGAAAGCCCTCCTCCACCAGGAGACGGATCGCCTGCGGCGTGCGGTCACGGAGCAGCACCGGATCCTCCTGCATGAGCTGAGCGATCGCGTCCACGATCCGCCCGGCGCTCAGCCTCCCGTCACAGACCCCCGCGAATCCGGCCGCGACCGTGTCGACCTTCGTCGCCCGCCGCATACCCCGGTGCTGCCGCAGCACCACATGCTCCGGATCCTCGGCGCCCGGCAGCCCCACCTGCTCCTGGACGATCTCGGGCGCCAGGACGAAGTGCCCGGCGAGCAGCCCCGCGTCATCGTGCGCGCGCAGATAGTCCTGCCGCTCGAAGTGCGCCCGTACGGTCTCGCCGAGCGGCTGCTCGACCGGATGCGGCCACTCCTCCACGACAACGGAATGCCGCTCGGCGCCCGACTTCCTGAGCGTGATCCAGCCGAATCCGACGGCCTTGGTCTTACGGGACTCGAACTCGTCCAGCCACGCTTCGTACCGCGCGGCGTACTCCTCCGGATCCTCCCTGTGGTCTCCGCTGTCCCGCAGCCACAACTCGGCGTACTGCGTGACGTCCTGGACCTCGCGCTGAACGATCCAGGCGTCGCAGCCGGCCGGCACCCATGAGCGCAGCCGCTGCTCCCACTCCTCCCCCTCCACGTGCTGCCAGTTGGCGAGGAAGTGCGCGAAGCCGCCCTCGCGCAGCCGCTCGCCCGCTTGCTGAACGAGCGTCCGGCAAAGATCGTCCCCGCCCATCCCGCCGTCCCGGTAAGTCAGCCGGGCGCCGGGCGAGATGACGAACGGCGGGTTCGACACGATCAGGTCGTACGTCTCGTCCCCGACCGGCTCGAACAGCGAGCCCTCGCGCAACTCGGCGGCCGGCGCGCCGGACAGAGCCAGCGTCAGACGCGTGAAGCCGAGCGCCCGCGGATTGAGATCGGTGGCCGTGACCCGCGTGGCGTGCTGGGTCGCGTGCAGCGCCTGGATACCGGAGCCGGTGCCGAGATCGAGCGCCTTCTCGACGGGGGTACGTACGGTGATCCCGGCCAGGGTCGTCGAGGCGCCGCCGACGCCGAGCACCACCCCCTCGTCATGGCCGCTCGCCCCAGAGGCGCCCCCGACCGCGAGCCCCAGGTCGGAGACGATGAACCAGTCCTGCCCCTCCGGCCCGCCGTACGGCCGGACATCCACCGTCGCGCGGACCTCCGCCCCGTCCCGTACCAGCCAGCCGTCCGCCAGCGCCTCGTCCAGCGGCAGCGCGGCCGCCGCGCGCTCCCCCGGGACCGGCCTCTGGAGCAGGAAGAGCCGTACGAGTGTGTCGAGCGGCGTGTCGCCACGGGTGGCGCGCAGCGCGGGCACGGTCTCGCTGCGGGCCAGCGCAGCGTACGCGGGCGCGCCGAGCAGGTCGAGGAGGCCGTCGACGGTGAAGTCCGCGGCGAGCAGGGCCGCACGGAGTCGGGGCGAGTGGTCGGGCGCGGGAAGGCTGGTCGTACTCACCCGCCCATTGTGGCGGCTGCCACTGACAACGGCCCGGGGGGGGGGGTCTCCCTTTGTTGGGGGGGGGGGTGGGGGGGGGGTTGTGGGGGGGGGGTTTGTGGGGGGGTCCTCTTTTTCTTCTCCCCCCCCTCCCCTCCCT